>NZ_CAWPOA010000106.1:84918-236506 GCF_963889365.1 Vibrio sp. OPT20
ATGAGAGCAATCAGCAATACAACAACGATATAAATACCGTAGCCATACGCCCTGTCCCACAACCAAGTCATTACCAGTTCCATTTACTCTCAATCTATACCATAAAATCTGTGAGGGAAATGTTACCACTATTTGTTGGTTTTATCTGCTGTTACCGACAGTCACCATTTTCTATCAATTGACCGCGTTTAAAACGGGCAGTGTGTACTCGAATGCAGAGCCAGTTTTGATGCCTTGTGCGCCAGTTCTATCAAGCGAACGGCCAATCTCAGTCATCGCCAACCAACGGTTCTCACACCACAAAGGAGAGAGTAACGTTGGGCGTCTCGCCGCAGAAGATACTCGGTGATAAACCACGTTTGCTGGAGTACGTTGAATCACCTCAGTCGCGATATCAATGTACTCCTCAAGGCTTGGTGCTTCTAGCTTTCCGGCCTTCCACGCCTTAGCCATGGTACTGCCCTCTACTATATGGAGCCCGTGCAGCTTAATACCGTCGGTGCCAACGGCTAATACCTTATCTAAAGTTTCAAGGTTATCCGCTTTGGTTTCTTTGGGCAGGCCAACAATAAGGTGAGTACATATCTTGATCCCCAAAGCACGAGCACGCCGAGTGATCGTTTCATACACCGCGAAATCGTGGCCACGGTTAATTCGCTTGAGGGTTTTATCATTGGCCGTTTGTAGCCCGAGCTCTAGCCAAATCTCATAGCCTTGTTTCACGTAGCCCGACAGCAGTTCCAATACAGAATCAGGCACGCAATCGGGTCTTGTACCAACGCAAAGGCCAACAATATTGGCACCCGTAGCTTTAAGGGCTTCTTCGTACATGTTCTTGAGCACCAGCACTTCAGCATAAGTGCTGGTGTATGCCTGAAAGTAAGCAAGATACTTCTTAGCACGGGCAATCTCACCCGCACGGTCTTTTAATTGATCGGCAATACTTTGAATCTGAGTTTGTTCGTCGGAAAAAGACGCCACATTGCAAAAAGTGCAACCACCGCGACCGATTGTGCCGTCTCGATTTGGGCAGCTAAAACCACCATGAAGTGTCAGCTTGTGAACCTTTTCGCCATAACGACGTTGAAGGTCTTGGCCGATAGTATTAACCAACTCGTGTAATTGCATATTTTCAAAGTGCTCAAGTAAATAAAAATGAATCTCAGTCTTTTTCTGAAAAAAAATTACATCCCTGCAAAATTCGACCAATTAGTTTACGCAAGGCTTTTTGCGAGCAACCTATCAAATATCAATAAACATGCAAAAAATCGGCTCTATTTGCCTAATGTTGCACATTTGTTAGACATTAAATTCAAAATAAAACGAAAAAAATGGTCTACATGGACCAACTTTCATTGCAATTCGCCTAGACAAAATTGTAGGATACTTACACATATTGGCTATTTTTGAGTATTTACTTACATCTAAAACTTGCCAATAAGTCGGTGATACCCATATCCCACCTATATAAACCACTAGTTTGTGGCTAAAAATAAACGGATATCACTAAGGATTGTTTTTCTCGCAATACTTTTCCTGCGAGATACGGAAAGGATTCAAACCGCCAGCATAGGCAGGTTTAGACCCATAAATATAAAAGGACAAGGCTAACTTAATACAAATAAGTTGCGCCTAGATTTAACTGGAAGGATGTATCTATGGTAGATCAAGAGCAGAACTCACAGGGTCTGTATACTCCTGAATTGGAGCATGACGCTTGTGGTATCGGTTTTGTTGCGCATCTAAAGAATCGCAAATCTCATGATGTAGTAACTCAAGCACTCGATATGCTTGCACGTATGGAACACCGTGGCGGCCAAGGCTGCGATCCGTGTTCTGGTGATGGTGCAGGTATCCTGCTACAGAAGCCGCACGAATTCTTACTAGAAGAAGCCGTAAAGCTTGGAATTAAACTGCCATCTTTTGAAAAATATGGTGTTGGTGTTGTACTTTTCCCTAAAGATGAATACAAACGTGCACAGTGTCGTGACATTCTAGAACGCAATGCACAACGCCTTGAGTTAGAAGTTATCGGCTACCGTGAACTTCCAACTGACAATTCAATGATTGGTGCTGACCCATTAAGTACTGAACCTCAATTTGAACACGTATTTATTTCTGGCGGCCCTGGTATCACACCAGAAGAGCTTGAGCGTAAACTGTATGTTCTACGTAACTACACGGTTCGTGTATGCCTAGAAAGCGTTTCAAATATCGGTGATGACTTCTACATCAACTCAATGTCTTACAAGACATTGGTGTACAAAGGTCAGCTAACAACTGAACAAGTTCCTCAGTACTTCCTAGATCTGCAAAACCCAACCATGGTGACAGCTCTAGCACTTGTACACTCTCGCTTTTCTACCAATACATTCCCTCGTTGGCGTCTAGCTCAGCCTTTCCGTTACATCGCGCATAATGGCGAAATCAATACGGTTCGCGGCAACCTGAACTGGATGAAAGCACGTGAAGCAATCCTAGAATCGGATCTGTTTACACAAGCTGAAATCGACATGCTGCTTCCTATCTGTCAAGAAGGTAGCTCAGACTCATCAAACTTCGATATGGCGCTTGAGCTACTTGTTCTTTCAGGTCGTACTCTGCCACATGCGTTGATGATGATGATCCCGGAAGCATGGCAAGAAAACAAAAACATGGATCCAACTCGTCGTGCGTTCTACCAGTACCACGCGAACGTAATGGAACCATGGGATGGCCCAGCGTCAGTATGTTTCACCGATGGTGTTCAAGTTGGTGCAACTCTTGACCGTAACGGTCTGCGTCCTTCTCGCTACACAGTAACTAAAGACGACTTCCTAGTGATGGCTTCTGAGTCTGGTGTTGTTGAGATCGCACCTGAAAACGTTGAATATCGTGGTCGTCTACAGCCTGGTCGTATCTTCGTTGCTGACCTTGAGCAAGGCCGCATCATTTCTGATGAAGAAGTGAAAGACGGTATCGCTAAGTCGCAACCCTACGAAAAATGGGTTGAAGAGAACCTTCTGAGCTTGAAAAAGCTACCCGATGCGAGCAACGAATTTAACCAACCTTCTCCAGAGAAACTGCTTCACAAACAACAATCGTTTGGTGTGAGCTCTGAAGAAGTAAACGAAATCATTCTCCCTCTTGCAAAAACAGGCTACGAGCCACTTTCTGCAATGGGTGCTGACTGGCCGCTAGCGATTCTTTCTCATCAATCGCAGCACCTTTCAAACTACTTTAAGCAGTTGTTTGCACAAGTAACTAACCCGCCAATCGACCCGATTCGTGAGCGTATGGTTATGTCTCTGAACACTTACCTAGGTAAAGATCAGAACCTACTTGCTGAAACGCCTGAACACTGTCAAAAAGTGGAACTTGAGTCTCCTGTTCTTTCTAACTCAGAGTTAGAGAAACTGCGTGCAATCGATAATGAGCACCTTCAATCGAAGACGCTGGATATCGTATTCCAAGCAAACGGAGACCAAGGTAAGTTAGAGCGCGCACTTAAACGTATCTGCCAATATGCAGAAGATGCGGTTATTGATGGCTACTCTATCATCCTACTAACTGACCGTGCGGTTAACTCTAACCATGCCGCGATTCCAGCAATGCTGGCGGTTGGCGCAGTTCACCACCACCTAATCCGTAAAGGGCTACGTGCTAAGTGTGACATCGTTGTTGAAACGGGCGATGCTCGTGAGACACACCACTTTGCAACCTTAATTGGTTACGGTGCAAACGCAGTTAACCCATACCTAGTTATCGAAACGATTGTTGAACTGCAACGTACTAAGAAGCTAGATCCAAACGTTCATCCACGTGAGTTATTCGATAACTACCGTAAAGGTGTTAACGGTGGTCTATTGAAGATCTTCTCGAAGATGGGTATCTCTACGCTGCAGTCTTACCACGGCGCTCAAATCTTTGAAGCACTTGGTGTTAGCAAATCAGTGGTTGAAAAATACTTCACTGGTACTGTTTCTCGTATCCAAGGTCTAACGATCGACGATATCGCACGAGAAGTATTAGTTCGTCACCGTGTCGGTTACCCTGCTCGTGAAATCCCAGCTCAAGTTCTTGATGTTGGCGGTGTTTACCAGTGGAAACAACGTGGTGAGAAGCACTTATTCAACCCTGAAACCATTTCTCTACTTCAAGAATCGACGCGTAACAAAGATTACGGTCAATTCAAGAAGTACGCGAACGCCGTTGATGCTCAAGGCGACAACGCAGCAACACTACGTAGCCAACTTGATTTCATCAAGAACCCAGCAGGCTCTATTCCTCTAGCAGAAGTAGAACCTATTGAGAAAATCCTTAAGCGTTTCGCAACAGGCGCAATGAGCTTCGGTTCAATCTCGCATGAGGCTCACTCAACACTGGCTGTCGCGATGAACCGCATTGGCGCGAAATCAAACTCAGGCGAAGGTGGTGAAGATCCAGCACGTTTCGAGCGTAAAGAAAATGGCGACTGGGAACGTTCAGCAATCAAACAGGTGGCTTCTGGTCGCTTTGGTGTAACGTCTTACTACCTATCTAACGCTGATGAGCTGCAAATCAAGATGGCTCAAGGTGCGAAACCTGGCGAAGGTGGTCAACTACCTGGTGATAAGGTTGATGACTGGATCGGCGCAACGCGTCACTCGACTCCGGGCGTAGGTCTTATCTCTCCACCGCCACACCACGATATCTACTCAATCGAAGATTTGGCTCAGCTGATCTACGATCTGAAAAACGCGAACCGTAATGGCCGTGTCAACGTGAAGCTAGTATCAGAAGCAGGCGTAGGTACGATTGCATCTGGTGTAGCGAAAGCGAAAGCTGACGTGGTACTTATCGCAGGTTTTGATGGTGGTACGGGTGCATCTCCGATGTCTTCTATCCGTCACACCGGTCTGCCTTGGGAGCTGGGTCTAGCGGAAACGCACCAAACACTACTGAAAAACGGCCTACGTAACCGTATCGTTGTTCAGTCTGATGGTCAGATGAAAACACCACGTGACCTTGCAGTCGCAACCTTACTTGGCGCTGAAGAATGGGGCGTAGCTACAGCTGCTCTAGTTGTTGAAGGCTGTATCATGATGCGTAAGTGTCACAAGAATACATGTCCTGTTGGTATCGCAACACAGAACAAAACTCTTCGTGAGCGTTTCGACGGCCGCGTAGAAGACGTAGTCACTTTCTTCCAATACATGGCTGAAGGTCTACGTGAAGTAATGGCTGAACTTGGCTTCCGTTCTATCGATGAGATGGTTGGTCAATCACACAAACTTAAAGTTCGTGATGACATCGGTCACTGGAAGTACAAGAACCTAGATCTAACACCGGTACTGCACATTGAGCAGGCTCGTGCAGAAGATGGTATCTACAACCAGACAACACAGAATCATAATCTTGAAGACGTTCTAGACCGTAAGTTGATTCAGGCTGCAATCCCAGCGCTTGAGAAAGGTGAAGCGGTTACCGCTCAGTTCCCTATCATCAACACGGACCGTTCAGCAGGCACGATGCTGTCGAACGAAATCTCGAAGGTTTACAAAGACCAAGGTTTACCACAGCCAATGAACGTTAAGTTCCACGGTAGTGCAGGTCAATCTTTCGGTGCGTTCCTTGCGAAAGGCGTTAAGTTCGAAGTAGAAGGCGACGCGAACGATTACTGGGGTAAAGGTCTGTCTGGCGGTACGTTGGTACTGTACCCAGATGCAAGATCTACTATCGTTGCTGAAGATAACATCGTGGTAGGTAACGTATGTTTCTACGGTGCAACCTCTGGTGAATCTTTCATTCGCGGTATGGCCGGCGAACGTTTCTGTGTTCGTAACTCTGGTGCGAAGGTTGTTGTTGAGGGTGTTGGTGACCACGGTTGTGAATACATGACTGGCGGTGCGGCAATTATCCTTGGTTCAACGGGTCGTAACTTTGCTGCAGGTATGAGTGGCGGTGTCGCTTATGTTTGGGATAAAGCAGGTGACTTCGAGACTAAGCTCAACGCAGAACTTGTAGACCTAGATCCAATTGAACAAGAAGATAAAGATCTTCTACTAGATATGCTAACTAAGCATGTTGAATTCACAGGAAGTGAAGTTGCTCAGTCTTTCCTAGACAACTTTGAAGCAAGTGTTGCATCGCTAGTTAAAGTAATGCCACGCGACTACAAAGCGGTTCTTCAAAAGCGTAAAGCTGAAGCACAACAGGCACAAACGGAAGAAGTGGAGGCAGTATAATGGGTAAGCCTACTGGATTTTTAGAACACGGTCGTGAGCTTCCAAAGAAGCTCGACCCGTCAGTTCGAATTGAAGACAACAAAGAGTTCGTACTTAACGAAGAGTTTGGTGAAAAGATCAATACTCAAGCATCTCGTTGTATGGACTGTGGCGTACCTTTCTGTCACAACGGCTGTCCGATTGGTAACATCATCCCAGAATTCAATGACGCTGTTTATCGCGACAGCTGGGAAGAGGCTTGGAACATTCTTAGCTCTACCAATAACTTCCCTGAGTTTACAGGTCGTGTTTGTCCTGCTCCTTGTGAAAGTGCCTGTGTTCTTGGCATCAACCAAGACCCAATCACTATCTGTAATATCGAGAAAACGATTGTAGAAACTGCGTACCGTGAAGGGTACGCAAAGCCTAAAACGCCACGCTCTCGCACAGGTAAAACTGTCGCAGTTATCGGTTCAGGCCCAGCAGGCTTAGCCGCAGCTGAACAGCTAAACAGTGCCGGTCACTCGGTAACGGTATTTGAACGTGACGAGAAAGTGGGTGGTCTACTTCGCTTCGGTATCCCAGATTTCAAACTGGGTATGGACGTAATTGATCGTAAGATCAACCTAATGGCTGAAGCTGGCGTTGAATTTAAAGTTAACCAACACATCGGTGTTGATGTTAATGCTCAACAGTTACGACAAGAGTTTGATGTGGTATTGCTAACGGGTGGTTCTACAGTTCCACGCGACTTACCAATCCCAGGTCGTGAGCTTAAAGGCGTTCATTTTGCCATGGAATTCCTTGGTCAAAACAACCGCCGTGCCAACGACTTAGATCTTAAGACAGAAGAGCTTCACGCTAAAGATAAACACATTGTGGTTATCGGTGGTGGTGATACAGGCTCTGACTGTGTAGGCACATCAAACCGTCATAAAGCAGCAAGCATTACTCAAGTTGAGATCATGCCGATCCCACCAGAGAAACGCCCTGCAAATATGCCTTGGCCTCAATACCCAATGATCATGAAAACCACCACTTCTCACGAAGAAGGTTGTGAACGTCATTGGAACATCTTAACCAAAGAGTTCATTAGCGACGATCAAGGTCAAGTAACGGGTCTACGTATCGCTGACATCGTTTGGCAAGACGCAAAACCAGGCGAACGTCCAGGTTTTGATGAAGTAGCGAACTCTGAACGTGTTATTCCATGTGATATGGCATTCCTTGCAATGGGCTTCTTACACCCAGAGCCTACAGGCGTGCTTGCTCAACTAGACATTAAACTGGACGAGCGCGGTAACGTCGCTTCTGAAGGTTTTGCGACGAACCAGAAAGGCGTTTTCGCTGCTGGTGATATGCGTACTGGTCAGTCTCTGGTTGTACGTTGTATTAATGAAGGTCGTGAATGTGCAATTGCCATTGATGACTTCTTAATGGGTAACTCAAACTTAGAAGCGAAAGCTGATTCACTCATGCTTTCCGCATAATATTTCTCGGGCTAACGTCGATGACGTTAGCCTAGAGGAAAAGCAACACCCTTCCTAACTTTTATGTTTGGCTAGCACTCGATGCTAGCCTTTTTTCTATCTACCTTACGGCTCCTGGGACATTCCCTTCGTTGCACATGTTAAATCCCATTAACATCTACCTTTTATATCCCTTTGATATCATTCTACTATTTTAGATTATTACGTGGTTAATCGCGTTTACGCATGATAATTAACCATGAACTTGACCTTAAACACAATTAGCTATACGTTGTAAAGCTGGTGAAAATAAAACCAATCGGTTTTGTTAACACAACCAATAACGTTTTAACTAGCTAAAGACAAACTATAAGCTTATAAAAAATAACAAGTATATGAATAGTTAGTCATTTACTGTCTGGATGACAGAGAAGCAAAAGGGAGAATTGCAATGGCTCTATATGATCCTAGTCTTGAAAAAGACAACTGTGGATTTGGTTTAATAGCGCAAATGGAAGGCCAGCCGAGTCATAAGTTGGTACGAACTGCTATTTCAGCCCTCGATCGCATGACACACCGTGGTGGTATTGCTGCGGATGGTAAAACAGGAGATGGCTGTGGCTTATTGCTACAGAAGCCAGACTCTTATCTCAGAATTATTGCAGAAGAGAATAACTTCAAGCTCGGCAAGCAATACGCTGTCGGCATGATTTTCTTCAGCCAAGACCCAATCAAAGCGCAATCCGCGCAAGACATCGTCAATAAAGAACTCGCTCAAGAAACGTTAACCGTTGCAGGTTGGCGTGTCGTGCCGACCAACACCGACGTATTAGGTCCAATCGCAAAAGATTCCGTTCCTAATATTCAGCAAGTGTTTATCTCAGCACCTGCGGGGTGGCGTGAACGCGATATTGAACGACGCCTTTATATCGCTCGTCGTCGAATTGAAAAGCAGATCACCGAAGACAAAGATTTCTATATTTGTAGCCTTTCGACACAAGTCATGGTTTACAAAGGCTTGTGTATGCCGGCCGATCTTCCGCGATTTTACCTCGATCTTGCTGACTTACGTATGGAATCGGCGATATGCCTGTTCCACCAGCGCTTCTCAACCAATACTCAACCGCGTTGGCCACTGGCTCAGCCATTCCGCTATTTGGCGCACAATGGTGAGATCAATACCATCGAAGGTAACCGTCAGTGGGCTAAAGCTCGTGCCTATAAATTCTCTTCACCGCTGCTGCCCGATTTACAAACGGCCGCACCCTTTGTGAATGAGACAGGCTCAGATTCATCAAGCCTAGATAACATGCTCGACCTGTTCCTTGCCGGTGGTATGGATGTATTCCGAGCGATGCGTATGCTCGTGCCGCCCGCTTGGCAAAACCACCCAGACATGGATCCCGATCTGCGTGCATTCTACGACTTCAACTCTAAGCACATGGAACCGTGGGATGGCCCTGCAGGTATCGTCCTTTCTGACGGTCGTTACGCTGCGTGTAACCTAGATAGAAACGGCTTACGCCCTGCGCGTTATGTGATTACCAAAGACAACCTGATCACGCTGGCCTCTGAAGTGGGCATCTGGAATTACGCTCCAGATGAAGTGGCAGAGAAAGGGCGTGTCGGCCCGGGAGAACTACTCGTCATAGATACGCGCCGCGGTAAATTGTGGCAATCTAACGAGATCGACAATGACCTTAAAGGTCGCCACCCTTATAAAGAGTGGATGGAAAAGAACGTTCACAAACTCACACCGTTTTCCGATCTGCCCGATGAGCAAGTCGGTAAGCGCAGCTTTGACGATGACACGCTCAAGACCTACCAAAAACAGTTTGCGATGAGCAACGAAGAGTCGGACCAAGTACTGCGTGTGCTTGGTGATATGGGACAAGAGGCCGTAGGCTCGATGGGCGATGATACGCCGATGGCTGTGCTCTCTTCGAAAGAACGTCTCGTCACTGACTATTTCCGTCAAATGTTTGCACAGGTCACCAACCCACCGATTGATCCACTGCGTGAAAAGCATGTTATGTCTTTAGCCACCAGTATCGGCCAAGAGATGAACGTGTTCTGCGAAACAGACGGTCACGCCTACCGTGTGACATTTAATTCGCCAGTTCTGGTCTACTCTGACATGCAGCAACTTCTGCAGTTAAACCAAAAACACTATGGCCATGCGATTCTTAGCATGCACTATGATCCTGCTGATAAAGATCTCGAACAAGCCATTAATGACTTGTGTGATCGTGCGGTGCAAGAGGTCCGTGATGGTGCTGTTTTGATTGTACTTTCAGACAAGCACTTAGAGAAAGGCAAGCTCCCGGTTCCAGCAGCGATGGCTGTCGGTGCCGTGCAAACTCGACTCGCAGACAACAACCTACGTTGTGATGCCAACATCGTGGTTGAGACAGCAACCGCACGTGACCCGCACCAATTTGCAGTTCTGCTTGGCTTCGGTGCAACCGCAGTTTATCCATATCTCGCTTATGAAGCATTGGGCAAAATGTTGGACGATGGTTCTTTAAATAAAGACTATCGCACTGCATTGCAAAATTACCAAAACGGCATCAACAAAGGTCTGTATAAGATCATGTCGAAGATGGGTATCTCGACGATTGCTTCTTATCGCTGCTCGCAATTATTTGAGGCGGTCGGTTTGCATACCGATGTCGTTGACTTGTGTTTCCGAGGCGTAACGACTCGTATCCAAGGCGCTAGCTTTAGCGACTTCCAACAAGATATCTATAACCTATCTCGTAAAGCATGGACTAAGCGTAAACCACTGGAACATGGTGGCTTGCTCAAATACGTACATGGCGGTGAATACCACGCCTACAACCCAGACGTAGTCAGTACCTTACAAACAGCCGTAAAGACAGGCGAAACATCAGATTATCAATCTTTTGCGAAGCAAGTTAATGCTCGTCCTGCTGCCATGCTGCGTGACTTAATGAGCCTTAAAAAAGCAGCTCAACCTCTAGCATTAGAAAAAGTCGAACCGAGCAGTGATCTCTTTAAACGCTTCGACTCTGCAGCGATGTCGATTGGTGCCTTGAGCCCTGAAGCTCATGAAGCATTGGCCATGGCGATGAACCGATTAGGAGGCTACTCCAACTCTGGTGAAGGTGGTGAAGATCCAAGACGCTTCGGTACTGATCGTAATTCTCGTATCAAGCAGATAGCTTCCGGCCGTTTTGGTGTGACGCCACATTACTTAACCAATGCGGATGTTCTGCAAATCAAAGTCGCACAAGGTGCGAAGCCGGGCGAAGGTGGCCAACTACCAGGGCATAAAGTCACCGCAGAAATCGCCAAACTGAGATACTCAGTTCAAGGCGTGACACTGATCTCCCCTCCTCCGCACCACGATATTTATTCTATCGAGGATCTGGCGCAGCTTATTTTCGACCTTAAACAAGTGAACCCTAAAGCCTTAGTTTCAGTGAAGTTAGTATCGGAACCGGGTGTAGGCACCATTGCCACAGGTGTAGCGAAAGCCTATGCCGACTTGATTACGATCTCCGGTTACGACGGTGGTACCGCGGCAAGCCCGCTGACCTCGGTAAAATACGCAGGTTGCCCTTGGGAGCTTGGCTTAGCGGAGACTCAACAAGCACTAGTCGCCAACGGCCTACGCCATAAGATCCGCTTGCAAGTCGATGGTGGTTTAAAAACCGGACTCGATGTTATCAAGGGCGCGATTCTCGGTGCTGAAAGCTTTGGTTTCGGTACCGCGCCAATGGTCGCAATGGGGTGTAAGTTCTTACGAATTTGTCACCTAAACAACTGTGCAACGGGTGTGGCGACTCAAGATGAAACACTACGCCGTGAATACTTCAAAGGCCTGCCAGACATGGTAGTAAACTACTTTACCGGCCTAGCCGACGAAGTTCGCCAGTACCTTGCAGAACTTGGCGTCGAAAAACTTACTGATCTGATTGGTCGTACTGACTTGCTTGAAGCCGTTCAAGGCCTCACTGCGAAACAGAGTAAACTCGATCTCTCTTCAATACTCGAAGCTCCGGTATCTCCAGAAGGTCACCCACTGTTTTGGACCGAGCCAAACGCACCATTTGATAAAGCGCAACTCAACCAACAGATCCTTGATGATGCCATTGATGCGATTGAGAAACGTCAATCCACCAGCCTTTACTACAACGTAATCAACACCGATCGCTCGATTGGCGCTCGTATCTCTGGCGAAATTGCCAAACGTTACGGGAACCAAGGTATGGCGGGGTCACCAATTAAGTTGTATCTCGATGGCACAGCAGGCCAATCCTTTGCGGTTTGGAACGCTGGCGGCGTTGAGCTATATCTGACAGGCGATGCCAATGACTATGTCGGCAAAGGCATGGCAGGCGGTAAGGTGGTTATCAAACCTCACCAAGGCACTGCATTTGTTTGTAACGAAGCGACCATCATAGGTAACACTTGTTTGTATGGTGCGACCGGAGGCAAGCTATTTGCAGCTGGTACTGCAGGCGAACGATTTGGCGTGCGTAACTCAGGCACCGTTGCCGTGATTGAAGGTGCAGGTGACAATGCCTGTGAATACATGACCGGTGGTATTGTTGCCATTCTTGGCGCAACCGGAGTGAACTTCGGCGCCGGTATGACAGGTGGGTTTGCTTATGTGATGGATAAGAATGAAGACTTCCAAGGCCGTGTAAACAACGAATCGGTCGAAGCACTTTCTCTGTCGGACCTATTTATCCACCAAGAACACCTGCGCGGCTTGATTGCGGAGCACTTAGAAGAGACTGGCTCAGTACACGCTGAAGCTATTCTGGCGAACTTTGATGAATGGATTCCAAAGTTCTACCTAGTGAAGCCGAAGACGGCGGATCTCAACACCTTGCTCGGTCACCAAAGCCGCAGCTCTGCTGAACTTCGTGTTCAAGCGCAATAATTGGAAGGAGCCAATCATGAGCCAGAATGTATACCAATTTATTGATGTGAATCGCGTAGACCCAGCGAAGAAACCAATCAAGATACGTAAGATTGAGTTTGTAGAGATCTACGAACCTTTCACGAAGCAACAAGCTAAGGCACAAGCCGACCGCTGTTTAGACTGTGGTAACCCCTACTGTGAATGGAAGTGCCCAGTCCATAACTACATCCCTCAATGGCTCAAACTTGCCAATGAGGGGCGCATTATCGAAGCGGCTGAACTGTCCCATCAAACCAACAGCTTGCCTGAGGTTTGCGGACGAGTTTGTCCTCAAGATCGTCTATGTGAAGGCTCTTGTACCCTCAACGACGATTTCGGCGCAGTAACCATCGGCAACATTGAAAAATACATCAATGACAAAGCCTTTGAGATGGGCTGGAAACCAGACATGTCTCACGTTGAATGGACTGACAAAAAGGTCGCGATCATTGGCGCTGGCCCCGCAGGTCTTGCTGCAGCTGATATCTTAGTTCGAAACGGTGTGAAGGCCGTGGTGTTTGACCGCTACCCGGAGATCGGTGGCCTGCTAACGTTTGGTATCCCATCGTTCAAACTCGAGAAAAGCATCATGGAAAATCGTCGCCGTATCTTTAGTGGGATGGGCGTTGAATTTAAGATGAATACCGAAGTCGGTAAAGACGTTCAACTACAACAACTTGTCGATGACTATGATGCTGTTTTCTTAGGGGTCGGTACCTATAAAAACATGCGAGCAGGGTTAGACAACGAAGAAGCGCCGGGCGTTTATGATGCCCTACCCTTCCTTGTTTCCAATACTTACAAGGTCATGGAACTGGATAACCCAACGCCATTCATCGACATGAAGGGCAAAAAAGTGGTTGTGCTTGGTGGTGGTGATACCGCGATGGACTGTGTACGAACGTCTATTCGCCAGCATGCTGCTAACGTCGTCTGTGCTTATCGTCGTGATGAGGCCAACATGCCAGGCTCTCGCCGTGAGGTGAAGAATGCAAAAGAAGAAGGCGTGAAGTTCATGTTCAACCTTCAGCCATTAGCATTGGAAACCGATTCATCTGGTCATGTTACTGGCGTCAAAGTGGTGAAAACGGCGCTAGGTGAACCCGATGACGCAGGTCGTCGTCGCCCAGAACCCGTAGAAGGCAGTGAGCATGTTCTTGAAGCAGACGCCGTTATCATGGCATTTGGTTTCCAACCTCATGCAATGGAGTGGCTAGAACCATTCGGTGTAGAGCTCGACCAATGGGGTCGCATCAAGGCTCCCGGCAAACAAGAGTTTCAATACCAAACCACCAACAGCAAGATATTTGCCGGTGGTGATGCGGTTCGAGGCTCTGACTTAGTGGTGACCGCTATCGATGAAGGCCGTAAAGCCGCAGAAGGGATCTTGGACTACCTAGAAGTGTGATTGGGTTTCCTTTATTACTCAGTTCGTTACTATAAAAAAAGGGATCCAATGATGGATCCTTTTTTGAATTAGATACGTTTATCACAAGCATAACGAAAATACGTAAAACAATCGCAAATAAGCCAATACCGATAACTAGAATTAAAACTAAAACAACGCCATAGGAAACACTATGAAAAAAGCCGCTCTCCTTTCTCTATCTCTTTTGACTTTAACCGCTTGCAGCCAAGGAATCACGGACATGAAAGACAGAACTTCATCACCTTGTGGAGACAAACCAAACTGCGTATCAACTCAAGATGACCGTGAACAGCATACATTGGCCGCGTTTGAGTTATCAGATTCAGCAAACTTAGATGCGATTGAGCAGGTTGCGCTAACCTTACCGGGATCGAAAACCGCGAGTAAAACAGAAGATTACCTGCGTGTTGAATGTACTTCTCGCATCATGCGCTTTGTCGATGACTTAGAACTTAAGATCACTGATGGCAAACTGATCGTGCGTTCAGAGTCTCGTACTGGTCACTCTGATTTTGGCGTAAACCGAAAGCGTGCTGAACAACTTCGCGCTAGCTTAAAAAGCGAAGGCCTGATCAAATAGATAAAAGAATACGCAGATAAATCGCTGCTATTCGGATGAGAAGTGCCTCTGGGCAGTCGCTCGACACTTCTTATCCATGCTACAATTTCGCTCTACTGTTTAAATATTATTTATTAAGAGACTACACATGAAAATCGGCATCATTGGCGCAATGGAGCAAGAAGTTGTGATCCTAAAGGCAGCAATTTCAGACATTACTGAAGTTAATAAAGGCGGTTGTACCTTTTTCTCTGGTCAGATAAATGGTGTTGACGTTGTTTTGCTTCAATCAGGCATTGGTAAAGTAGCTGCTGCAGTGGGTACTTCAATCCTACTAAGCGAATACCAACCAGACGTAGTACTGAACACGGGCTCTGCTGGCGGTTTTGATTCAACACTGAACCTTGGCGATGTGGTTATCTCAACTGAAGTTCGTCACCACGATGCAGATGTTACAGCTTTCGGTTACGAAATCGGTCAAATGGCAGGTCAACCTGCAGCGTTCAAAGCGGACGACAAACTGATGGCTGTTGCTGAACAAGCACTAGCACAAATGGAAGATAAGCACGCCGTTCGCGGTCTTATCTGTACTGGCGACGCATTTGTTTGCACAGCAGAACGCCAAGCGTTCATCCGCAAGCACTTCCCATCTGTCGTTGCTGTAGAGATGGAAGCATCTGCTATCGCTCAAGCTTGTCACCAATTCCAAGTACCATTCGTGGTCGTTCGTGCAATCTCTGACGTTGCAGACAAAGAATCACCAATGAGCTTCGAAGAGTTCCTGCCACTAGCAGCACAAAGCTCTTCTGAGATGGTTATCAAGATGGTTGCCCTACTAAAGTAAGCGACTAGACATGCAAACACTGTTTGATCAGGTATTTGCAAATGGCGTGCTCCTTGTAATGTGGGGAGCACTGCTTTTTCATTTGATTTTACCTATCCCCCATGCCGCACATCCCACGACCTTATGGCATAAGTTTGCTGAGCTTTTAGCAAGCAAGGTTAATAACAACCAAAACTATTCCCAAAGCTTAATCTCGGGCACATTAGCCTGGGGCGTAATGGTACTGCCGACTCTGGTAATTCTATTGGCACTGCAACCATTGGTTTGGCAATCTCAACTGTTTGAATTAGCGCTGTTATTACTGGCGATTGATTGGCGCAATAATGAAAAGCTAGCAAATCATCTGATCAAAGCGCTTGGTCGAGAAGATAAAGCTGCCGCTCGTCAGTTACTGGCTCCGGTTGTAAATCGTCAAACTGAATCACTGTCATCACTTGGGCTTGGCAAAGCCGCTGCTGAAACCATCATCATGGGTTACGCTCGCAATGTGGTATGTGTTTTATTCTGGTACGCCATTGGTGGTGGAATTGCGGCTTTAATGTATCACCTTGTAGTCGAGTTAGCTCGAGCTTGGTCGCCAAGTCGCAAGCAATTTTCTCCGTTCGGCTCAACGGCTATCAAGATAGTCGCGATCCTCGAATTCATACCGATGCGTTTGTTTGCTTTGATGATCGTATGTGGTGATAAAGCAATGCACACATTCAAGATGATGCTTGCCCAAAGCCGTTCTTGGCCACTGCCTGGGCCTGCTTGGTTGATCACGGCCGTTGGCAACAAGCTGGAATTATCATTGGGTGGCCCTGCTATTTACAACAACACCAAAGCTATTCGCGCAAAATTGGGGGGAAGAATCGTCCCATCAGCTCTGCATCTATCTCAGGTTCAGAAGCTGCTGTTTGGTCGTATTGCTATCTGGATATTTTTACAAAGCCTAATCTTACTATTTGTTCACCAAGGGATTTAGAGTGAAACCTTCAGCACTTGTTACAAGCCTTACTCTTTTGTCTTCCAGCTTATGGCTGCCTTTATCATTTGCGGAAGAAACATCGCTGACTCCAGAAAAAGTACTGCCAGCTCAACGCGTAGTAAGCCTTGCTCCTCACGCCACTGAACTCGCGTACAGTGCTGGCTTAGGTGGTAACCTTGTTGCAGTAAGTGAGCGGAGTGATTACCCACCACAAGCAGACCAGCTTGAAAAAGTGGCAAACTATCAAGGCATCAAGGTAGAGAAGATCATCGCACTGCAACCTGATTTAATTCTTGCGTGGCCAGCGGGAAACCCGCCCAGAGAACTCGCGAAACTAGAGCAATTTGGGTTTAATATTTACTACTCGAAAACCAAAAGCCTAGATAGCATTGCGACCAATATTGAACAACTCAGCCAATACTCCAGTGATCCGAGTATTGGGGAAAACAATGCCAAGCAATACAAAGAACAACTCAACGCATTAAGACTAAAATATAAAGATGCTGAGCCCGTAAACTACTTTTATCAGCTAAGTGAAAAGCCGATCATCACCGTCGCTCAAGGGCACTGGCCAAGTGAGGTGTTTGAATTTTGTGGCGGCCACAATATTTTCGAAGACAATGCTTCCCCTTATCCACAAGTTGGTATTGAACAAGTTGTATTAAGGAAACCGCAAGTGATCTTCACTTCTCAGCACGCAATTGAGAATGGAACCATGTGGCAAACTTGGGAGGACGAGATCCCAGCAGTCGCTCAAAATCAGATTTGGTCACTCAATTCTGACTGGATTAATCGCCCGACAACGAGAACTTTGAAAGCGATCCAACAAGTATGCGATTTCTTCGATAGAGCTAGGCAAAATCACTAACTATTTGCTGCGTTTTTTCGTACAATTCGCCACCGACCTGTCCCTACAATTTTAACTATAAGAGCACCAGTATCATGGACTCCATGCTGCTTTATATTATCGATTTATTTGGCACTGCCATTTTTGCTGTCTCAGGCGTATTTGTCGCTGGCCGTCTTAAGATGGACCCCTTTGGCGTAGCCGTTCTAGGCAGCGTGACCGCGATTGGCGGCGGCACTATCCGTGACATGGCATTGGGTGCGACTCCCGTGTTTTGGATCACCGATACCACCTACCTTTGGGTCATTATCACTACCTGTTTGCTGACCATGATTATTGTAAGACGTCCTAAACGTCTGGCTTGGTGGATATTGCCGGTATGTGATGCGATAGGCTTAGCCGTATTTGTTGGCATTGGTGTTGAGAAAGCGCTGAATTATCAAGACTCGGCATTAGTGGCTATTATCATGGGTGTTATCACAGGCTGTGGTGGCGGTATTATCCGTGACGTGCTTGCCCGTGAAGTGCCGATGATCTTAAGAAGTGAAGTCTACGCCACGGCTTGTATCATTGGTGGTGCTTTCCATACCATGGCGATTCTCATGGGGCACGATTCAGAAACCGCATTTTTAGCCGGTGTGTTCACAACATTATTAATTAGGCTTGGCGCTATTCGCTGGCACTTGTCATTGCCAACCTTCGCGATCAAATAGATAGAACGATGACTAAGAGGCTCCGCAAAGGAGCCTTTTTTAATTCGCTTTCAAATCACTTATCTCCTCTATTTCCATTATTCAAAGGTCCCCCTCCTTTCTTAACACTCTAGTTAGCTCATTAACTCATTCATCACTAGGTTAGTAATGTTTTTTGTTTACTTATCCAGTTCACAGGCTATATTAATAAACAAATAACTTTATAAATCTATTTATTTACTAACATTGGCAAAAGGGAGTTCAAGATGAGTATCAATAAAGTAGGCATTGTTTTCTTCTCTAAGAATGGAGCGACTAAGCAAGTCGCAGAGACAATCGCTGAAGGCATTAACACTCAACAATCTAACTCAGCACTGCTCATCGAGGTGCTCTCTTCTGAAATAGTCGAAGGAAGATATGACAATGACGACAAGCTCAGCGCATTAAACAATTGTGATGCGATTATCTTTGGCGCGCCAACATACATGGGCTCACCAGCCGCACAGTTTAAAAGCTTTATGGATGCGAGCAGTGATACCTACTGTAAGAAAGCATGGCGAAATAAGCTCGCTGCAGGTTTCACTACTGGTGGTAGCCTAAACGGTGAGCAGCAACAAACCTTGTTAAGCTTTTTCACTCTGGCTTGTCAGCATGGCATGGTTTGGGCAGGGCTTGATATATCAAAGCATATCGATGACTTAGGCTTGAATCGCACCGGTTCTAGTATTGGTTTGGTCGCCAGTGATGATCAGACAGCTGAGATCACCAATAATCACATCAATAGTAATGATCTTAAAACCGCTTTCTATTTTGGCCAACGCATCGCGAGTCTAGTTAAAAGAACCTAGCTTACTTAATATCTATGAGCTCAGACTAGAGAATGAATGGCGTTTAAGGTAACTTGGTTCAATCATTCCCAACTTTCATGAATATCACTCAATGTTACTCGAAGGAATCGAAACTCTATTGGTGTTGAGCAAAGCAAAGACCATGAGCCGCACCGGCAGTTTGCTTTATATCAGCCAATCAGCGGTCAGCAAACGGATTGCGAATTTAGAAAAGAAGTTAGGTAAGAAACTCATAGAACCGAGTGGCCGACAGATAAAACTGACGCCGGATGCGATCGCGCTCATCGAAAATATTGGCCCAGCATTCAATGAACTTAGAGGGCTTATTTATGAACAGCAAGAGTTGGAAGATACCACTCTCATTACCTTAGATAGCTCTAAATCTTTGATCGCAGGTTATCTAGGTGAAATGATGGGGAAATTTATCCAGCAAGATAAATACATCACCATCACCACTAACCATACACCAAGAATTATCGAGCGAGTGCAGTCTGGTAAGGCGACCTTGGGGTTGTGTGCTGGTTTACTGCCGCCGCATCATGGATTGATGACATTCCACCTGTTTGATGAGCCGTTTTACATAGTAAGTAAGTCGCAGTTAACGGAGCTTCCTCCAAGGGTCATCACTAACGACATGACCAATCCGGCAAACTCGTATCAGTTATCTGTGCTTGAAAAGTTCGGCATCAAACCCTTAATGGAGATGGATGCCTACACCGCAGCTGCTCAGCTAGCGTTGGGTGGGACAGGGCCGGCTTTGATCCCGCTCTCTATCGTAAAAACACTCAATATTGAGCCTCAATACCTGTTTAGCTTTCCAGAGTTAGAGGGATTAATTCGACCTATTCATATCTGTGTAAGGCCGAACAGCTATCAATCTCCGCGAGTTAAAATACTGATAGAATCCATTGTTGATGCTGTTCCCAAAGCAGTTTAGACGCCATTAACATCGACATCACGATCACAAGAGGGCGAATCCATTTCTGCCCTTTTGTCACCACTACTTTAGCGCCAAGTTGAGCGCCCATAAAACCACCAACTGCCATCACTAATCCTAATTCCCAAATTGGCAAGCCAGCCAAAATAAAGAAGATCAATGCGGCTATATTCGATGTGAAGTTAAGTATCTTGGTGCGTGCCGTTGCATCCACTAAAGAGAAGTGGCCGATAGCGACAAAACATACCGTGAAAATTGAACCTGTTCCTGGGCCAAAAAAGCCATCGTAGAAGCCAACACCGCCACCAATACACAAAGCAAACATCGCCTCAGAGATCTTCTGTTTTCCTTCAGACGCTCTTGTTTGGGGTGCTAACAGGAAATAGAGAGAGATAGCGATAAGCAGCAGCGGTATCACACTAGTCAGTAAACTCGCATCAATGTGCTGGACTAACTCGGCGCCAATTGCAGAGCCAATAAAAGTACAAAAGATCGCGAGGCGCATCTCTTTAATACTAACGATGCCGTTGCGCACGAAATACCAACTGGCAGAAAAACTACCAAATGAGCTTTGAAGTTTATTGGTTGCCAGTGCTTGCGTTGGTGGTACTCCTGCCGCTAGCAATGCAGGTAGAGTCAACAATCCACCGCCGCCAGCCATTGCATCAATAAAGCCTGCCGCCGTTGCAACAACAAACAAGATAGCCAATATTTCTAGAGTGATTTCCATATACCCAACGCCTTAAATTCTCGTGTAGCGACAACTTACCACCGTGAGCAAACAATCAACAACGAAACACAAGATTGTAACCTATTCCAATTTTTCATCATTTAGCCATCACCAAATTTTCACTATTTAACCGACACCAGATGACAGACATAAAAAAGCCCACTCCGAAGAGTGGGCTTTGAGCATTTATATCCGCTTAACAGCGATACACGTGAGTCAATTAAGCTTGAGAAGCTTTAACTTGTGCGTGTAGCTCTTGAACTGAAGTTACTGACGTTTTCGCGTCTGCAGTGTGCGCCATACAAGTCGCGAATGCAGCGTTTAGCGTAGTCGTGTAGTTCACTTTCTCAGCCAGTGCGCCACGACGAAGAACTTTAGAATCTTCAATCGCTTGACGGCCAGCCGCAGTGTTCACGATGTACGTGTACTCATTGTTCTTGATACGGTCAAGAATGTGAGGACGACCTTCGTGTACCTTGTTTACTAGACGTGGGTTAATACCCGCTTCGCCAAGGATAACTGCAGTACCGTGTGTTGCGTCTAGCTGGTAACCAAGCTTAGATAGCTTAGATGCTAGGTCAACAACGCGCTCTTTGTCGCCTTCGCGAACAGAAAGAAGTGCACGGCCACCTTCTGGGTAGATGTTGCCACAACCCAATTCAGCTTTAGAGTATGCTTCAGCAAACGTTGCACCAACACCCATAACTTCACCAGTAGAGCGCATTTCTGGGCCTAATAGTGGGTCAACACCAGGGAATTTGTTGAACGGAAGAACAACTTCTTTCACTGAGTAGTATGGTGGGATGATTTCTTTCGTAAAGCCTTGAGACTCTAGCGATTGACCCGCCATAACACGAGCTGCAATCTTAGCGACTGCTGCACCTGTTGCTTTCGATACGAACGGTACTGTACGTGCTGCACGAGGGTTAACCTCGATTAGGTACACTTCGTTGTTCTTAACAGCAAACTGCGTATTCATTAGACCACGAACACCCAACTCGAACGCTAGCTTTTCAACTTGCTCACGCATTACGTCTTGGATTTCTTGGCTTAGCGTGTAAGCAGGAAGAGAACATGCTGAGTCACCTGAGTGAACACCCGCTTGTTCGATATGCTCCATGATACCCGCAATAACAACGCGCTCACCGTCACAAATCGCATCAACGTCGACTTCAATTGCATCATCTAGGAAGCTATCAAGTAGTACTGGAGATTCGTTTGAAACACTGACTGCTTCGTTGAAGTAGCGACGTAAGTCTTGCTCGTCGTATACGATTTCCATCGCACGACCACCAAGAACATAAGAAGGACGAACAACTAATGGGAAGCCGATTTCGCGAGATTTCTCTACCGCTTGCTCCATTGTTGTTACTGTCGCGTTTTCTGGTTGTAGAAGACCAAGACGGTCAACAGCAACTTGGAAACGCTCACGGTCTTCTGCACGGTCGATTGCGTCTGGGCTAGTACCAATGATTGGTACGCCAGCAGCTTCAAGCTCACGAGCCAGTTTCAGTGGTGTTTGACCACCGTACTGAACGATAACGCCTTTTGGCTTCTCAACACGAACGATTGCTAGTACGTCTTCCAGTGTTACTGGTTCAAAGTACAGACGGTCAGACGTATCGTAGTCTGTCGAAACTGTCTCAGGGTTACAGTTAACCATGATTGTTTCGTAGCCATCTTCACGTAGTGCTAGAGATGCGTGTACACAACAGTAGTCAAATTCAATACCTTGGCCGATACGGTTTGGACCGCCGCCTAAGATCATGATTTTCTCTTTGTCTGTTGGGTTCGATTCACATTCGTCATCGTAAGATGAGTACATGTAAGCCGTATCAGAAGAGAACTCAGCCGCACACGTATCTACGCGCTTATATACTGGGTGAATATCGTATTGGTCACGTAGACGACGAATTTCACTTTCTGCTACACCTAGAATCTTAGACAGGCGAGCATCAGCAAAACCTTTACGCTTAAGCTTCATTAGCTCGTCTTTATTCAGACCAGCAAAGCCTTTCGCTTTAAGTTCTTGCTCTAGTTTTACGATGTCTTCGATTTGAACTAGGAACCAGCGGTCAATTTGCGTTAGGTTGAATACACCATCAACTGACATACCAGCACGGAAAGCGTCTGCGATGTACCAAATACGGTCAGAACCAGCTTCTTTAAGCTCATGGCGAATCGTCGTTAGAGCGTCAGGTGCATCTAGGTCGACCATTTCGTCAAAACCAGTTGCGCCAACTTCTAGACCGCGAAGTGCTTTCTGTAGAGATTCTTGTTGGTTACGGCCGATAGCCATAACTTCACCAACCGACTTCATTTGCGTCGTTAGACGGTCGTTAGCACCTGCAAATTTCTCGAAGTTAAAACGAGGAATCTTAGTTACTACGTAGTCGATTGTTGGTTCGAATGATGCTGGCGTTGCGCCGCCAGTGATGTCATTCATTAGCTCATCTAGCGTAAAGCCAACAGCCAGTTTCGCTGCAATCTTAGCGATTGGGAAACCTGTTGCTTTAGAAGCAAGTGCAGAAGAACGAGATACACGTGGGTTCATCTCGATAATAACCATACGGCCATCTTTCGGGTTGATACCAAACTGTACGTTTGAACCACCTGTTTCAACACCAATCTCACGCAGTACCGCTAGAGAAGCGTTACGCATTAGTTGGTATTCTTTGTCTGTCAGCGTTTGAGCCGGAGCCACTGTGATCGAGTCACCAGTGTGAATACCCATTGGGTCAAAGTTTTCAATCGCACATACGATGATGCAGTTGTCGTTCTTGTCGCGAACCACTTCCATCTCGTACTCTTTCCAACCGATAAGTGATTCATCGATAAGAAGTTCGTTGGTTGGAGATAGGTCCAAACCACGACGACAGATTTCTTCAAATTCTTCTTTGTTATAAGCGATACCACCGCCTGTACCACCCATCGTAAACGATGGACGAATGATACAAGGGAAACCAACCATTTCTTGAACTTTGTAAGCTTCTTCCATCGTTTTCGCTGTATCAGCCGTTGGACACTCAAGACCAATCGATTTCATTGCTTTATCAAAACGAGAGCGGTCTTCAGCTTTATCGATAGCGTCAGCCGTTGCGCCAATCATCTCTACGCCGAACTCTTCAAGTACGCCGTATTTTTCTAAATCTAACGCACAGTTAAGTGCAGTTTGGCCGCCCATTGTCGGTAGAACTGCATCTGGCTTCTCTTTAGCGATGATGTTACGAACCACTTCCCATTGGATAGGTTCGATGTAAGTCGCATCAGCCATGTCTGGGTCAGTCATGATTGTCGCTGGGTTCGAGTTTACAAGAATAACTCGGTAACCTTCTTCGCGAAGTGCTTTACAAGCTTGAGCACCAGAGTAATCAAACTCACATGCTTGACCGATAACAATCGGACCAGCACCTAGAATTAGAACACTTTTAATGTCAGTACGTTTTGGCATTATCTACTACTCCGGATTACGCTTTGTCTTGTTTGTTTGCAACAGACTGGTTAATTAATTCAATGAAGTGGTCGAATAGCGGTGCCGCATCTTCTGGACCTGGGCTTGCTTCTGGGTGACCTTGGAAGCTAAATGCTGGCTTATCTGTACGATGGATACCTTGTAGAGAACCATCAAATAGAGACTTATGAGTCGCTCGTAATGTCTCTGGAAGCGTATCTTCGTCAGCAGCAAAGCCGTGGTTTTGTGAAGTAATCATCACAACATCACGATCTAAATCTTTAACCGGGTGGTTTGCACCGTGGTGACCAAACTTCATTTTCACTGTCTTAGCGCCTGACGCAAGAGCAAGAATCTGGTGACCTAGACAGATACCAAAGATTGGTAAACTTTTTTCTAGGAACACTTTTGTTGCTTCAATTGCGTAAGTACATGGTTCTGGGTCACCAGGGCCATTTGAAAGGAAAACACCGTCTGGGTTCAATGCGAGTACTTCTTCGGCTGAAGTTTCAGCAGGAACAACCGTTAGGCGGCAGCCGCGGTCAACAAGCATTCGTAAGATGTTTCGTTTTGCACCGAAGTCATAAGCAACAACGTGGTATGGCAATTCAGAGTCTGCTTTCGCTTCAGGAAGTCCACCCGTAAGCGTCCACGAACCTTGTTTCCATTGATACGCTTCTTTTGTTGTAACTTCTTTCGCAAGGTCCATACCTTTCAGGCCAGGGAATTCTTTTGCTTTAGCTAGAGCCAAAGCTTCGTCTAAATTTCCATCGTTTACTGAAGAGCCCGCTACGATACAACCGTTTTGAGCACCTTTTTCACGAAGAATACGCGTCAGCTTACGAGTATCGATATCAGCGATACCAACAACGTTTTGCGACTTAAGGTAATCAGAAAGGGATTGTTCATTACGGAAATTAGAAGCGATTAGAGGGAGATCGCGAATCACAAGGCCTTGAGCATGGATTGAAGAAGATTCTTCATCTTCGGAATTGGTTCCGGTATTGCCAATGTGAGGGTAAGTAAGGGTAACGATTTGCTGAGAATAGGAAGGATCAGTGAGGATTTCTTGGTACCCCGTCATCGAGGTATTAAAAACGACTTCACCAACTGCAGAACCTACAGCGCCAATGGCTTCACCGTGAAATACTGTCCCATCTTCTAGGACGAGTAGTGCTGACTTCTTCAAGACAACCTCCAGAAATAAAAATGCATTAAAATTGATTTAATTTGCAAATCTACCTTCCTGCAACACCAAAAACTGCGTGTTTATGGAAATTAGACAAATTGGCGGTATTTTAGTGATCTGCGTGATACGTGTCAACATTTAACGCAAAAGAAATTAAACATTTGTAAGAACTAATTCAATTTCCTTTACCAAAGCTTCAAAAGTTCAACTTTCATACTCAATTAATAGGAATATTACGATTTTCTAATTTTCACCCGTCATTTTAGCTAACCATAGAGTGCCAAAAATATCAGCGATAAAACGCAATCGATAAATACTAAGAGAAAACATGATAATTTAAAGATCTAAAACAAAAAACACACTAAAGCCTGCATAAATAGCATAAAAATAGAGGGGAAATGGCGATAAGAAGAAAGTAGAAGGAAGATCGTAGAAGAGAGATTATTAAGGAAAAGCCACCAAATAAAGAAAGCGCTGGCAATTGCCAGCGCATAAATATCTATTTACAGCTCATTCAAACCAAGCACATCCGTCATGGTATAAAAGCCTGCTGGCTTATCATTTAGCCAAACAGCTGCCTTTATCGCACCATTAGCAAAGGTCATTCTATCCGTTGCTTTATGGGTAATTTCAACGCGCTCACCAATATCAGCAAACATTGCGGTATGCTCGCCAATGATGTCACCGGCACGAATCGTCGCAAAGCCGATCTCATCTTTGGTACGCTCGCCAGTAATACCTTCACGTGACCATACAGCGACATCGTTTAGATCATTGCCCATCGCACCAGCAATCGCTTCGCCCATACCAATCGCAGTGCCTGACGGCGCATCGACTTTATGGCGATGGTGAGCCTCAACGATCTCAACATCACAATAATCGCCCATCACTTTAGCGGCCTTTTCTAGCAGCTTGAATACTAGGTTTACACCAACGCTGTAGTTAGGAGCCATTACGATAGGCATCTCTTTTGACGCCGCATCAATCACCTGTTTCTCTTCTTCAGAGAAACCTGTCGTACCGATAATTAGCTTCTTTCCGTGACGTTTACAAAGTTCAATATTCGCTAATGTGCTCACAGGTGCGGTAAAGTCGACGATCACGTCAAACTCTTCAATCGCTTTCGAAAGGTCATCGACTAGAGCTACATCAAAACGGCCTTCACCGCATAACTCGCCAACATCAACACCGACCAAAGATGACTCTGGGCGCTCTGAACCAGCGCCAACGCTTGCTTCTGAATTTTGGTGAGCGGCTTTCACCAAGTTACGACCCATACGGCCAGCTGCTCCTGCAATTGCAATTCTTACCACTGCGAATATCTCCATTGTTTTGGTTACCGTCACTGCTCATCTGTCGCAGCAACGTTCATTCGATTAATCTCTTTAAACTAACAACAATCTCAAACTCAGGCTAGCAATTACGAAAACTCTTTTATTACTCGCTCTAAAATGGGCACATTCGCTTCAGGGAATGCGTATTGACTCAATGATTCAAGATCGACCCATTCACCTTGTTGCCCTTCTTTACCATAAGGCTGTTGCTCGAAATCAGTCACAAGAATGAAATCAAACTTAAGCGACTTGTCACTGTAATCAAATTCAAGGTGCTCAAACAGAGACTGATCTGTCACCTTAATGCCAATTTCTTCATCAAGTTCACGAGCCATCGCCTGCTCAATGGTTTCGCCCGCTTCTACTTTACCACCAGGGAATTCCCAGAAACCGCCTTTGTGCTTGTCGTCTGGGCGTTTAGTGATAAAGACCTGTGACTTATCTTGGTTGAAGATAATACCTGCGACAATATGGATTCTTTTCATATGATGATGTTCCTTAATAAAACGCTTCGCTCAAGCAGCCCCTGAATACGTCATCCTCAAGAAGGAGTAACGACTGAGGTGGGAAGCTAATACAACAACCTTAAGCCAAACTATCAAACAAGATTCCCTACTGCGCTCGTTCCTCGCTATAGGGATTGACGACTTACCTTTCGACAAAAAGATAAGCCATGAAATTTACATACAAAAAAAGCCGCCTAAGCGACTCTTTTTAATAGCAGTAAGTTTTTATGAAGCTAAGTTGTAACGCGTTAAGTGCAAGGAGGAGGCACGGAGCTTACGTTAGTAAGTGAGTACCTCCGACACTGCAATTATCCGTTACAGCGAAGATTCACCAAACTTAGTCAATTTTACCGTGACACTGTTTGTACTTCTTACCACTTCCACATGGACATGGTTCATTACGACCCACTTTACGCTCATCACGTACTACCGTTTGTGGAGATGCTGCATCCGCTTCATCGTCAGCTAGCTGGTTTTCAGCCGTTGCGTGTTGTGCTTGTGCACGACGCGCCGCTTGTTCAGCTTGAGCTTGACGTTGAGCTTCCATCTTTTCAACTTCTTCTTGTTGCTGAACGCGAACTTTAGAAAGGATGGTAACAACATCTGTTTTCAGCACATCGAGTAGGCCTTCAAACAGTTCAAACGACTCACGCTTGTACTCTTGTTTCGGGTTCTTCTGAGCATAACCACGTAAGTGGATACCTTGACGAAGGTGATCCATCGCAGCCAAGTGCTCTTTCCAAAGACCGTCTAGCGTTTGTAGCATCACAGACTTCTCGAAGTTACGCAGTACTTGAGCACCAACCACTTCTTCTTTCTGTTTGTACGAATCTACCGCCATACCAAGAATACGCTCACGCAATGCTTCTTCATAAAGCTTGTCGTCTTCGTCTAACCAACCTTGAATATCAAAGTCTAGGTCGAAGTCATTCTTCAGACGATCTTGCAGACCCGCGATATCCCACATGTCTTCAAGAGATTGAGGAGCGATGTATTCATCAATGACTGACGCCAGTACATCTTCACGGTTGTGTTCGATCATCTCGCTGATGTCATCAGAACTCATCAGTTCATCACGTAGCTCATAAACAACCTTACGTTGGTCATTGGCTACATCATCGTACTCAAGAAGCTGCTTACGGATGTCGAAGTTACGACCTTCCACTTTACGTTGAGCTTTTTCAATTGAGCGAGATAACATCTTAGATTCAATCGCTTCGCCTTCGTCCATACCACTTTGGATAAGACCAGCCATACGATCAGACGTAAAGATACGTAGCAGAGAATCTTCCATTGATAGGTAGAAACGAGAAGAACCTGCATCACCTTGACGACCAGAACGACCACGTAGCTGGTTATCGATACGGCGAGATTCATGACGCTCAGTACCAATGATGTGCAGACCACCTGACTCAAGAACTGTATCGTGGACAACTCTCCAGTCAGCTTTGATCTTGTCGATCTGCTCTTTCGTTGGATTATCTAGCTTCTCAATTTGTGCCTGCCAGCTACCACCTAACACGATATCGGTACCACGACCTGCCATGTTAGTTGCGATAGTTACCGCACTCGGCATACCGGCTTGCGCAACGATCTCAGCTTCCATCTCGTGGAACTTAGCATTTAGTACGTTGTGCTTAATTTTTGCTTTTTTCAGTGCGTTAGACAGCAGTTCAGATTTCTCGATAGAAACCGTACCAACCAGTGATGGCTGACCAGCCGCAACACGGTCTTTGATGTCTTCAATGATCGCATTGAACTTGTCTTCTTCAGTACGATAAACCACATCTGGCATATCGTTACGAACCATAGGCTTGTTGGTTGGGATAACCACCGTTTCTAGGCCGTAGATAGACTGGAACTCGAAAGCTTCAGTATCAGCAGTACCTGTCATGCCTGACAGTTTTTCGTACAGTCGGAAGAAGTTCTGGAATGTAATCGATGCTAGCGTTTGGTTTTCATTTTGAATCTTCACACCTTCTTTAGCTTCAACAGCTTGGTGTAAACCTTCAGACCAACGACGACCTGGCATAGTACGACCAGTATGTTCATCAACGATAACCACTTCGCCTTCTTCAGTAACGATGTAGTCGACGTTTTTCTCAAACAATACGTGTGCACGAAGCGCAGCATTCACATGGTGCAATAGGCTGATATTGGTTGGAGAGTAAAGTGTGTCACCCTCTTCCATCAAGCCGTTTTTGACCATTAGTTCTTCTACAAATTCTTGACCGTTTTCAGTCAGGTGAACCTGTTTTGATTTTTCGTCCATGGTGTAGTGACCTTCACCACGGTACTCTTCTGAATCTTCTTTATCTTGACGCTCTAGAGAAGGAATTAGAGTGTTAATGCGCGTATAAAGGTCAGAACTATCTTCAGCTGGGCCAGAGATAATTAACGGAGTACGAGCTTCATCAATTAAGATTGAGTCAACCTCATCGACTACAGCGAAGAAGCGCTCACGTTGAACTCGGTCTTCAGCACGGAAAGCCATGTTGTCACGAAGGTAATCAAAACCAAACTCGTTGTTTGTTCCGTATAGGATGTCAGCTTGGTACGCTTCTTTTTTCTCTGGCGGAGCCATGTTTGCCACATTCACGCCAACAGTCATGCCAAGGAATTCAAATAATGGACGGTTTGTTTCCGCATCACGCTTCGCTAGGTAATCGTTCACCGTTATTACGTGAACACCTTTGCTTGGTAGCGCGTTTAGATAAGCTGGTAGGGTTGCGGTAAGTGTCTTACCTTCACCAGTACGCATCTCTGCAATTTGGCCAGCATTTAGAACCATGCCACCAATCATTTGCACGTCAAAGTGACGCATGCCGTAAACACGCTTAGACGCTTCACGTACCGTAGCGAAAGCTTCAGGTAGAAGTTGATCTAACGATTCACCTTTATCTAAGCGCTCACGAAACTCAACCGTTTTTGCTTTTAGCTCTTCATCAGAAAGTGCTTCAAACGTTGGTTCGTAGTTATTAATTTCTTTTACAATTTTTCTAAGGCGGCGCAGTGTTCTGTCATTGCGACTGCCAATTACCTTTGTCAGCAGCTTAGTAATCATGTGCTTGGAATCTCTTCGTTCTCAGATCGTCCGCGATCTATTTTAAATGCCGTCAGTCTCTACTAGCTATGAACTAGTCTTCAGTTACTAACCAAGGATACTGAGATAAATCTAGTATCTTTGATATTGTACTTGAGAGTAGAGTTTTCAAGGCTTGAGTTAAAATTAATGCCCTTTAGTGTAAGTAATTTTCACACTAACGACCATTTAGAACACCATTTGTTTGATGTGCTTGGAACTTTTCTTTCTAATTGCTGATGGATTAAGCAGACAGCAGCCCATTAGCCAGCAATTTCCGGAGGTTAACGACACTGTATCTGGAAAATAGATACAAAAAAACCAGGCCAATGGCCTGGTTTTTGAAATCTTATATTGTTGTAAACAACAATTACGCTAGAACCATACCCGGTTCTGCGAAAGCAACTGGAGAGCCAGCTTCTTCTTCGAATGTTGCCCACTCCCAAGCTTCTGCGTCAGCAAGAACTGCACGTAAAAGTTGGTTATTTAGGCCGTGACCTGATTTGTATGCACGGAACTCACCAATAATAGCGTGTCCACACATGTAAAGGTCACCAATCGCATCCAATACTTTATGAGTTACAAACTCATTATCGAAACGAAGGCCTTCTTCATTAAGAATTCGGTATTCGTCCAGTACGATAGCATTATCAAAGCTACCGCCAAGTACTAGGTTTTGAGACTGAAGGTACTCAATATCGCGCATGAAACCGAAAGTACGAGCGCGAGAAATCTGCTTCACAAAACCTTGTGATGAGAAATCAAACAACAAACGTTGCTCATCGGATTCAATTGCAGGGTGGTTAAAGTCGATCTCAAAGTCCATACGGAAGCCGTTAAATGGAACAAACTCTGCCCACTTATCGCCATCTTCAAAACGGATAGGCTTTTTGATTCGAATAAAACGTTTCGCTGCATTCAGTGTTTCTACACCCGCTTGCTGTAGCAAGTATACGAATGGGCTTGCGCTACCATCCATAATTGGAATTTCTGGAGCATCGACTTCAACAATAATGTTGTCGATACCCATTCCAGCTAGAGCTGCGTTAAGGTGTTCCACTGTAGAGATACGTATGCCTTCGTCATTAACAAGAGCAGTACATAACATAGTGTCACGAACTGATGCTGGATCAGCTGGGAAATCTACAGGTGGATTGACATCTGTACGACGATAAACAATACCTGTATTTGCAGCTGCCGGGCGAAGAGTAAGTGTGACTTTACGACCAGAGTGGAGACCCACACCAGTTGTTTTCACAATTTCTTTCAGAGTACGTTGTCTGATCATCTGCTTGCCTCGTTATCAGTGCTACAAATCACGGTCAGTATTTACCAACCGCGAATTTTACCATTAATTCGACGATAGTCAAATTTTGGGTATTTGTTAATCAGCCTGACGTCGTAAAAATGCTGGAATATCTAAATATCCGCTCTCTTTCTCAGCTTTAGGTGCTGCACTCTGGCTAGCGCCTGTACCCGAAGAAACAGGTGACGTTGTTGGCTGTGGTTTAACTTGAGGTTTTACCTCAGTTTTTTCCTGCAATGGTTGTGCCACTTTCTCTTCCACTTTTGCTGCTGTTTGAACAGCAACTTGAGGTTGAGGCGTTGGCGCTACTTTTGCTTTACCACCAGCAACTAGAGTAATGTCTGGTTTTTTCTCTGTGCCGATACCTGTTGCAACAACAGTTACACGGATTTCATCCGTCATATCAGGGTCTAGAGAGGTACCAATAACAACCGTTGCGTTATCAGAAGCAAATGCCTTAACTGTATTACCCACAGTTTCGAATTCATCTAAACGCATATCTAGGCCTGCAGTGATGTTCACAAGAACGCCACGCGCGCCAGCTAGGTCGATGTCTTCTAGTAATGGGCTAGAAATTGCCGTTTCAGCAGCTTCTTCAGCACGGTCTTCACCTTTTGCGATACCACTACCCATCATTGCATGACCCATTTCCGACATCACAGTGCGAACATCCGCGAAATCGACGTTAATCATACCAGGGCGAGTAATTAGCTCAGCGATACCTTGTACAGCGTTTTTAAGTACATCATTTGCACTTGCGAAAGCTTCTAGCAGTGTTACGCCACGGCCAAGTACTTTAAGTAGCTTTTCATTTGGAATCGTAATTAAAGAATCCACATGTTTAGAAAGCTCTTCGATACCTTGCTCAGCAAACGCTAAACGCTTTTTGCCTTCAAAGCTAAATGGCTTAGTTACAACAGCAACCGTTAGCACACCCAGCTCTTTCGCAACTTCAGCAATAACTGGAGCAGCACCTGTACCTGTACCACCGCCCATACCAGCTGCGATAAATACCATATCGGCGCCAGTTAGAACTTCTTTAATTCTTTCTCGATCTTCGAGAGCTGCATCACGGCCTACTTGTGGATTTGCACCAGCGCCCAAACCTTTAGTGATATCACCACCAATTTGGATCACGCTGCTCACGCTCGTTTTACGAAGGGCTTGTGCATCAGTATTAACACTGATGAACTCTACGCCTTCGATCGATTCACGTACCATGTGCTCAACAGCATTACCGCCACCGCCACCAACTCCAACGACTTTAATTACTGCATCGTCAGACATTTCCATCATCGGTTCAAACATGTGTTATCTCCGTTTTTTCCTGCAACTCAGGTTAAAACTCTTTTTGTATCCAATTACGCAATTTACCAAACAAGCCTGACATAGAAGGTGCTGAACGCTTAGGTTCGCTGTAATCACCCTCATCACTTATCTGACAATCTCTTGCGTAATGAAGTAAACCAACCGCCGTAGAATGATACGGCTCTTTAACATAGTCAGTTAAGCCACTAACTTCTAACGGCTTACCAACTCGAACTTGATTGCGGAAAACACGTTCCGCACACTCTACCAATCCGTCAATTTGTGCCGCTCCACCAGTGAGAACGACGCCAGCTGCAAGGTGGTGTTTAATACCTTCATCTCGTAGCTGTAATTGAACCGTATCAATAGTTTGGTTAACGAGACCCATAAGTTCAGTGTAACGTGGTTCAATCACTTCCGACAAAGTTTGTCTTTGCAAACTTCTCGATGGACGGCCACCTACACTAGGGACGTTAACAGAATCATCCTTGCTTACGAGTTCACTCAGAGCGCAACCGTGGTTTACTTTTATCTCTTCAGCATCGCTCACTGGCGTGCCGAAAGCGAAGGCAATATCACTGGTTACTGCATTTCCTGCGTAGGAAAAGACTTCTGTGTGTCGCAATGCGCCGCCAGTCCAAATGGAAATATCCATCGTACCAGCACCAATATCAACAACACATACTCCAAGCTCTCTCTCGTCGTCAGTAATTACCGCATTGCTTGAGGCAAGTCCTGAAAACACGATTTGTTCTACAGTGAGACCACATCGTTCAACAGCTTTAATAATGTTTCTCGCCATGTCGCTGTGGCAAGAAATTAGATGAACACTGACTTCCATTCGAACACCAGATAAACCAAGTGGATTCTTGATCCCCTCTTGATAATCGATGGTAAATTCTTGTGGAATCACGTGCAGAATTCTCTGCTCATCACCTATTTTAATTGATTTCGCGGTATGGATCGCTCGATCCATATCGTCTTGAGACACCTCTTCATCAGAAATAGTGCCCATGCCTTTTTCAATTCGGCTTGCGATATGTTTGCCCGATAGCGAGATAAACACATTGCTGATTTGGCATTCCGCCATCAACTCTGCTTGATCAATGGCTCGCTGAACTGACTTCACTACCGATTCTAGGTCGTTTACACCACCTTTATCCATACCTCTAGATGGGCTTTGCCCTGAACCAATGATATTGATTTGACCATCAGGCAATATTTCACCAACTAGAGCTGATATGGTCGCAGTGCCTATATCAAGACCAACGATTATGTTGTCATCTGCGGTCTTAGTCATCTGTGCTCTCTTCTAACTCTTGCTCTGGAAACCAGCCTACAGCGGCTCCCGTATCATACCTGAGGTCGATGTAGCTCACTTGATTCGCTTTACTACCAAGTTCGTTGTAAAGCGAAATGAAGCGTTCAACACGCTCATCTAAAGAATCTTTACCTAGTTCTAAACGGATACCGTTATCTAGGATTATTTGCCAAGCGCGACGCTCATTGAGAACGAGCGAGGTAACGGTTAACCCTAGATTGTTAATCAAAGGGGTTATTTGTCGCCACTTTTCTATCACTTTTTGGCTGGTGCCGTCTGGGCCGTAAAGCTTGACTCTATCGCCCTTCAAAAGACCGATATCACCATTAAACACCTGACCATTATCATTCAACAGCATGTTACCGTTCCAGATTGCTGCTGCATGATACTCAGTCAAAAATACTTTTATTGTGTCTGGCCACTGCTTACGAATGGACACCACTGAAACCCAAGGTAACGCTTCTAAACTGTCTTGCAACACACCGATGTCTTGCGACATGAACGTTCCAATATGCTCTAGCTCGCCAAAGGCATGTTGAACATCACCAGCAGTTACGTAAGTTAAGTCGCCTTGAAGTACTATTTTGGAGAGAGGCAATCGCTGATCGTCCCACATCCAAGTCAGTGTGGTATAGAAAAGAAATCCAATGAATAGCAGTACCATGACAAAAAAAGACCCGCCTACAGCGTGTTTCTTTAGCGATGGTAAACTGAATAGGTGGCGGTTTTCGCTAAAAGTACTTTCTACCAAAGCCCGCATTCCCTGTCGTTGGTTCGCAATTCTATTCCCTATCTTCGTAATAGAGGTAAAAGCACTTACTTTAACCTATGAATTATACTGAGCAAAATCAAACTATCAAACGTTGATAATAAGATTTTTGGTCAATTTTAGGTCAATCGCAAGAAGTGAGCGATCAACCACAGTCTGTATACAGTATTCTGTTACGCGTTTTGCATCTTATTAATGTCTAATTGTAGCGATTCAAGTTGCTTCGCTACACGACCAACATCACCAGCACCCTGTGTTAAAACAAGGTCTCCGCCTTGAATAACGTTGGCTAAAACCGACGGCAGCGTGTTGATATCAGCAACAAAGATGGGATCAATCTTACCACGCCCACGAATAGTTCGACTTAACGAGCGTCCGTCAGCCCCTGCAATAGGTTTCTCACCTGCAGAATAAACATCTAACAGAATAAGCACATCAACCTGCTCAAGAACGTTCGCGAAGTCATCATACAGATCGCGAGTGCGGCTATAACGGTGCGGTTGGAAGATCATCACAAGACGTTTATCAGTCCAACCACTTCGCGCAGCTTGAATGGTGACATCAACTTCGGTTGGGTGATGGCCGTAATCATCGACCAGCATTGCAACACCCTTACCCGTTTCATATTCACCAAGGTGATCGAAACGACGACCAGTGCCTTCCGTTCCAGCCATCGCTTTTAGAATCGCTTCATCGCTGATGTCATCTTCCGTCGCAACCGCAATCGCCGCTGATGCGTTCAGTGCGTTATGGCGACCGGGAATGTTCAACGTAATATCTAGATTGGCTTTACCTTTGCGAACAACCGTAAACTTGCCTTGCTGACCTTGTTGTACATAGTTTTCAATGCGGATATCAGCGTCTTCTGAGAAGCCGTAGGTAATCACTTGACGGCTAACCTGAGGAATAAGCTCACGTACTACCGGATCATCCACACACATCACAGCCTGACCGTAGAATGGCAGATTGTGTAAGAAATCAATAAACGTCTGCTTTAGCGTTTCAAAATCGCCGCCGTAGGTATCCATATGATCCGCTTCAATGTTAGTCACAATACTAACCATTGGTTGCAGGTGTAAGAATGACGCGTCACTTTCATCGGCTTCAGCGATAAGAATACGACTCGAACCTAGGCGAGCATTGGTACCAACACTTTTTACCAAACCACCGTTTACGAAAGTTGGATCTAAACCCGCTTCCGAATATATTTGTGTCACTAGCGCGGTCGTAGTGGTTTTACCGTGCGTACCTGCCACAGCAATGCCATGACGAAAACGCATCAGCTCAGCCAGCATTTCTGCACGACGAACGATAGGTGTACGCGCTTCACGAGCAGCAATAATCTCTGGGTTTTCTTCGTTGATAGCGGTTGAAACCACCACCACACTTGCATCAGCAACGTTACTTGCTTGGTGGCCGATGTAAACGGTAGCACCCTTGCTAACTAAACGATCGGTCACTGGGTTTTGAGCAATATCAGAACCCGTGATCTGGTAGCCTTCATTAAGCAAGACTTCAGCAATCCCGCTCATTCCTGCGCCACCAATACCGATGAAGTGGATAGATTTAACACGGCGCATCTCTGGCACCATTGCACGGATTTGCGCTAAGTCTTGGGTATGTTCAATCGTCATCAATTCAATCTCATTATTTTGCTAAAGCTTTAATCGCTTCAGCGACGGTCACATCAGCATCAAGCTTGGCTGCTTGACGAGCTTTTGTTGCCATCATTTTTAATTCATTTCTATCAAGCTGAGCAATCGTGTTCGCTAGCTTATCAGCCGTCAATTGAGGCTGTTCAATCATTAACGCTGCGCCACATTCAACTAGGTGATCGGCATTCAACGCTTGCTGTCTGTCTTTATGCATAAACGGAACGAAGATAGAACCCACACCGGCTGCAGACACTTCTGATACGGTTAATGCACCTGAGCGACACACTAATAGATCTGCCCACTCATAAGCTTGCGCCACATCATCAATAAATTCAGTCACTTGAACATTATCAACAGAATGTGATTTGTATTGTTCAATCACTTGCTGTTGATTGTTTTTACCGGCTTGGTGCATCACAGTAAAACCAACGCCTAACTGAGCCAATGTTACAGGCAGAGTATCGTTAAGAATTTTAGCACCTTGGCTGCCACCCATAACTAGGATACGAATATCGCCGTCACGCTCTGCCATGCGTTGCTCGGGTTCTGCTAAGCCAACAACATCTTCACGCACAGGGTTACCAACAACGTCAGCCGTTGGAAAAGCACCAGGGAAAGCTTGGAATACTTTTTTAGCAATTTTAGATAGCCATTGGTTGGTTAAACCTGCCACTGCATTTTGTTCATGCAAAACTACAGGAATACCGGATAACCATGCCGCGATGCCACCGGGGCCACTCACGTAACCACCCATTCCAAGCACCACATCTGGTTGCCATGCTTTGATGTGCTGTCTTGCTTGAAGTATGGCATTAATAATCTGGAATGGCGCTTTAATTAGCTTGCTAATGCCTTGACCACGCAGGCCTTTCACCTTGATGAAGTCGATCTCAATACCATGCTTTGGCACCAGATCCGCTTCCATTCGGTCCGCAGTTCCTAACCAGCGAATTTCCCAACCTTGTTGCTGAAGCTTTTTCGCCACCGCTAACCCTGGGAAAACGTGACCACCAGTTCCACCAGCCATCACTAAAAGTTTTTTGTTTTGTTTCATCACGTTAGATTCTTATTCTACTAATTCGTTTTGATTGTCGGCTTGTTCTTTTTGTTGCATTCGGCATTCGTGATCGATACGCAGCAGCATAGAAACCGCTACTGACATCACGATAAGGCTTGAACCACCGTAACTGATAAGCGGCAGGGTTAGACCTTTGGTCGGAACAATACCCGATGCAGCACCTACGTTAACAAGCGTCTGAAAAGCAAACCAAATACCAATACCAAAGGCAAGATAACCACTGAATAACTGGTCGTTCTCGAAGGCTTTTTTACCAATTAAAATGGCTTTAAGCACCAAACTAAAAATAAGGACCAGCACTAAGGTCACGCCAACAAAACCCAACTCTTCAGCCAATACCGCAAACACAAAATCGGTATGTGCTTCTGGTAAATATTCTAACTTCTGAACCGAGTTTCCAAGGCCTTGCCCCATCCAATCACCACGACCAAATGCCATTAGCGATTGAGTTAACTGGTAGCCACTGCCAAACGGGTCATTCCACGGTTCCCAAAATGAGGTAACACGTCGAACACGATAGGGCTCAATAACAATCAAGCCGACGACTGCGGCAATACCCGCCACCATCAAGGCAATAAACTGTGAAAGCTTGGCTCCTGCGATAAATAACATTCCGAACAAGGTCACCAGCATTACAACTACTGTACCTAAATCGGGCTGGCCAAGTAGTAACACAGCAAAAGCACCGAATACCATGATCGGTTTACCAAAGCCACCGAAGAAGGTTTTTCTCACTTCGTCTTGTTTACGAACTAAATAACCCGCCATAAAGATAAACAGCGACAACTTAGCGACTTCAGCGGGTTGTAAGTTAAATAATCCAAGAGGGATCCAGCGCGATGCACCGTTAACCGACTTACCGACAGCCAATACCACGACCAGCAAAAAGAAGGATAAACCCAATAAGTACATACTGTATTGAAACCAACGTTTCATTGGAATTTGCAATATGACGCTGGATACGATTAACGCCAACACAAGGAAAATGGCATGGCGGAACATAAAGTGAAACGGCTGATCAGTTAAACGTGCACTGATTGGGAACGAAGCAGACGTTACCATCACCAATCCGGTCAGCATCAGTCCAAGAGCAATCCATACCAACTGACGATCGTAGAGCGCCTCTGGTGTGGCACGGTTTAGCCATTGCCAAATGGATTGATTAATCTCTTTCACTCTTTGCACTGAATGTTAGTCCTTCAACACGTTAGGCATACTCATGGGCAAGGTCAGTGAACGCATCACCTCTCGCCATGAAGTTATTAAATTGATCGAAGCTCGCACACGCTGGAGACAACATCACCATATCACCGGCAACTAACTGCTTCGAGACACTCTCGATAATGTCACGCATGGTATCAAACGTCTTAGCCGATGGATGCAATGGCATAAATTGCGCGGCATCTTCACCGAAGCAACACAGTTGAACACGCTCTAGCTGTGACAACACAGGTTCAAGCTCACTAAAATCAGCGCCCTTACCTACACCACCAACCAGAAGATACAAGGTGCCTTGATATTCTAAGCCCGACAGAGCCGCTAATGTACTGGCTACGTTGGTTGCTTTCGAGTCGTTAACCCACTTAATAGAACGCTTATCAGCCACCACTTGGCAACGATGCGTTAAACCATTGTAGGCCTTCAGAGCTTCAAGGCTTTTGCTGTAATCAATACCGACTTGTTTAAGCAGTGCTAGCGAGACTAGCGCATTTGCCACATTGTGACGTCCAACCAATGTTAAATCTTGAGTAGGAAGTACTGGCTTGCTGTTATCCACCAGCCATTCAGTACCATCAATCGTCGCCACACCAAACTCTTGGTCGTCGAGTCCGAATGTCACTAATGGCATACTGTGGTCAGGATAAGTCTCTTTGTCTTCGCGGTTTACAATCGCGTACTGAGCGTTGTTAAAAATTCTTAATTTGGCGTCACGGTAATCGGCCATGCCTTGATAGCGATCCATATGATCTTCTGACAAGTTCAAAAAGGCCGCCGCTGCAAGGTTTAGACTGGATGTTGTCTCTAGCTGAAAGCTTGAAAGCTCAAGGACATATAAATCAGCATCAAGCTCAAGAAGGTCTAAGGCAGGAATACCGATGTTGCCACCAACACCAACGTTAAGACCAGCAGCCTTTGCAAGTACACCCGTTAGATCGGTCACTGTGCTCTTGCCATTGGAACCTGTAATAGCCACAACAGGTTTGTCTACCGCCCAGCCAAACAGTTCAATATCGCCAACAACCGGAGTTCCCGCTTGAATAACATCTTGTATTTCAGGCGTCGCTAAGGCGATACCTGGGTTAGCAATCACCAAATCAGCTTCCGCTAACCATTGGCTATTCCAACTTCCAGAATGCAGTTCTACCGATTCAGGTAAAGATTCCTTTCCTGGTGGTAGCTCTCGAGTATCAATCACCTTCACATGAGTATGAGGCTGATATTTTACGAGATGTTTAACGACAGAGAGCCCGGTAATACCGAGCCCCACAACCACTACATTTTGAATATTTTGCCAACGTTCCATTTAAACAAGATGCTCTTAATAGTTTTAAAGAGCCCCTACTCAGAGGCTCACATAGGATTAACGAACTTTCAGTGTCGCTAGACCAACCAGTACTAATACCATAGAGATGATCCAAAAGCGCACGATTACACGCGGCTCTGGCCAACCTTTCAGTTCATAGTGGTGGTGAATCGGAGCCATGCGGAAAATACGCTGACCACGCAATTTGTAAGAGCCCACCTGCAGAATAACTGACAAGGTCTCCATTACAAACACACCGCCCATGATAACCAGTACCAACTCTTGGCGAACTAACACCGCGATCACACCCAGTGCACCACCAAGCGCTAGTGAGCCAACATCGCCCATGAATACTTGCGCTGGGTAAGTGTTGAACCATAGGAAGCCAAGTCCAGCACCGACGATAGCAGTACATACAACCACAAGCTCAGAAGTGTATGGGATGTATGGAATGTGTAGATATGCTGCAAAGTTAACGTTACCTGTTGCCCAAGCAATCACAGCAAAACCAGCAGCAACCATAACCGTTGGCATAATGGCCAAGCCGTCTAGGCCGTCTGTTAGGTTCACCGCGTTACTGGTACCCACAATAACAAAATAAGTCAGTACGATGTACAATAAACCTAATTGTGGCATCACATCTTTAAAGAAAGGAACCACCAATTGAGTTGCTGCAGTATCGTGCCCGTGAGCATACAGAGCAAATGCCACAACCAATGCAATAGCCGATTGCCAGAAGTACTTCCAGCGAGCAATCAAGCCATCGGTGTTCTTACGAACCACTTTACGGTAGTCATCAACAAAACCGACCGCGCCATAACCAGCAAGTACAACTAATACAGCCCAAACATAAGGATTGGAAAGATCAGCCCACATCAATACCGTAATAATGATCGCAGCTAAGATCATCACGCCGCCCATGGTTGGTGTACCACGTTTGCTAAAGTGAGATTCAGGGCCGTCATTACGAACAACTTGGCCAATTTGTAGCATTTGCAGACGCTCAATTAAACGAGGTCCCATCCACAGCGACAGACATAAAGCCGTCAAAATACTCGCGATTGCACGAAACGATAGGTATTCGAACAAACGGAAAAAAGAAAGGTGTGGCTGTAGTAGCTCTGCAAGCCAAATTATCATGAAAAGTTCTCCTTTAAAGCAGCGGCTATTTTACTCATTCCTGCACTATTCGCGCCTTTTACCAACAAGGTATGTGACGCGTTTTCTGGCAAGCGTAAGTGCTGCTCTATGTGCGCGATCATCGCTTGATGCGTTGCAAAGTGGGTACCGTTACAGACCTCACTAATCACCTTGGTATCATCACCGTAAGTGAGTACATGCTCAAAAGCGAATGGGGCAGCATATTCACCGACTTGACGGTGAAGTGCAAGACTTTCGTCGCCTAATTCAGCCATATTGCCTAAAATCAACCAACGTTGACCTTTGAAGCTCGACAGCAGTTTGGCTGCCGCCTTCATCGCGGGTACACTGGCGTTATAACTGTCATCTATCAGCTTGATATTCTGACTTAATTGTTGAACCTCAACTCGTCCTTTAACCGAGATAAGATTCACTAAACCACTTTTTATTTCATCAAGCGTTGCGCCAAATTGAATGCTCAACGCTGCAGCCGCCAACGCGTTCGCCACGTTATGCTGACCAATAATACCAAGTTCAACAGCCGTAGCACCTTGTGGTGTTTGCATATCAAAGCAAGCTTCGCCTTGGTCGTTGATTTCGATATTTTCAGCAAAATAATCGGCTTCACGACTACCTTCAGAAAATGTCAGCACCGCTTTATCCGCAAGTACTTCATTCCAAAAATCACCACCGTTGCTCTCTAAATTAACAATAGCAGTATCACCAGCAGCAAGCCCCTGAAAAATTTCACCTTTCGCTTGTTTCACACCATCAATAGAACCAAAGCCTTCTAAATGAGCCGCGGCTACATTATTAACTAAGGCAACTTGTGGCTTCACTAGCTGAGTGGTATAGGCAATTTCACCAATATGGTTAGCGCCTAATTCGATCACAGCATAGTCATCATTGGGTTCACTGCGTAACAAGGTCAAAGGCACACCAATATCATTATTGAAGTTACCCGCCGTAAACAGCACCTTGCCACGTTGCTGTAAAATGCTCGCCACCATCTCTTTAACGGTCGTTTTGCCACAGCTGCCTGTAATCGCCATCGTTGGCACATCACATTGTTTGTGAATCCAAGCACTTAGTTCACCTAAAGCAAGTTTAGTGTCTTCGACAACAACTTGAGTAATATTTAGGTCAAGTTTTCGTTCGACTAACAACGCGCTCGCGTTTGCTTCAACGGCTTGATGGCAAAAGTCATGCGCGTCGAAACGCTCTCCAACAATAGCGACAAACAAGGCGCCTTCTTCAACGGTACGAGTATCCGTTGAAACTGCATTGATTACGTTATTGTTCGAGTTGTCCGCTTTAATCAGCTCACCACTGACCACGGAGCAGATTTGCTCAAGTGATACATCAATCATTATGAAATACCTAAAAGTTGAAGCGCAGACTCTCGGTCTGAGTAATGTACCGTTTTGTCTTTCAATACTTGGTAATCCTCATGGCCTTTACCAGCCAGAAGAATAATGTCATCGCTGCCTGCCTGCTCAAGCGCAAACTTAACGGCTTGATAGCGATCGTGTTCGACAAACGCAGCTTCAGGTTTACTTAAGCCAGCCAACATGTCTTTGACAATCAGTGCCGGTTCTTCGCTGCGAGGGTTATCATCTGAAATAATGATTTTATCGGCGAACTGCTCTGCGGTCGCTGCCATCATAGGGCGCTTACCAGTGTCGCGATCTCCACCACAACCAAAGATTGCCCACATTTTACCGGAGCAATGCACGCGCAGTGCTGCCAGTGCTTTCTCTAGCGCATCGGGTGTATGAGCGTAATCGACAACCACCTTGGCTTTGCTCGGAACTTGGAAAAGCTCCATTCGGCCAATCACAGGTTGAAGCTGAGGCGCAGTGTCGACCAAGATTTGCTTTTCGATACCCAAAGAAAGCAAAGTAGCAAAAGCAACCAGTACGTTTGATGCGTTGAACTGACCAATCAGTGGAACAGAAAGCTTCCCTTGTCCCCAACTACCATCAAAAGAGAGCTTGATACCGGTTTCTGCATAAGCGACATCAGATGCCCACACCGACTGTTGATAGCCCGTTAGCGGTAACAGTGAGACTGCAATGGCATTGGATAAGTCCGGCATCCAAGCTTTACCCACTTCGTCATCCACATTGATCACTGCGTGCTTGCATTTGTGTTGAGTAAACAGGCTCTTCTTAGCCAGAGCGTACTCTTCCATCGTGCCATGGTAATCAAGATGATCACGACTTAAGTTAGTAAATACACCAACCTCAAAGTCCAAAGCCTTTACTCGACCTTGCACCAAACCATGAGAAGATATTTCCATTGCGGTATAAACCGCTTTTTCTGCAGCTAACTCACTCAGCGTGCGCTGTATTTCGATAGCACTGCCTGTGGTGTTCGCTGCGGTTTTTAGATTGTCTAAGAAACCATTACCTGTCGTGCCCATAACCGCTGAGCGTTGGCCGACGAGATCAAGCCATTGAGCAATCAATTGGGTGATGGTGGTTTTGCCATTGGTGCCGGTAACACCAATCAACTTAGTGGCTTGAGACGAGTAAACACGACCCGCTAACTCAGATAGCACCAAGTTAAGGTTGTTAATGTAAATAACAGGGACAGTATCCAACCATTCAATCAGACCATGAGGCTTTTCAGCATCGGCCTGTGCAATAACAGCATGAGCTCCCAGTGCGACCGCTTTGTCGATAAAACGACGGCCATCAACAGCATGTCCGACTACGGCAACAAAAATATCACCTTCCTTGATGGCTCGGCTATCTAGCTCCAATTGCTCAACAGCAATCGACTCCAGTTCAGGTGAACTAAAGTCTCCCCAAGGAGAAAGTAAAGATGACAGCGTGAGGCTATTACTCATATTGAATCCTGATTAACTCTATTCTTGAAACTTATTTTCATCAGCAGGGACGTTCATTATTTGCAGTGCGCCCTTCATGATTTCAGAAAAGACGGGGGCTGCGACTGAACCACCATAGTAAAGGTCGCCTTGAGGCTCATTGACCACAACAACCAATGCCACTCTTGGATCACTAACTGGAGCAAAACCTGCGGTAACCGCGATGTATTCATCACTGTAGCCGCCAGCTTCAGCCTTACGAGAGGTACCCGTTTTGGCTGCAACGCGGTAACCCGGAACGGCAGCTCTTGTCGCCGTACCACCTTTTTGAGTCACCCCTTCTAGCATATTCAAAACCAGTTCAGCGTTCTCGCGCTTGATGATTTGCTTAGAAAAATCTTGGTCGTTACTCTTAATAATATGAATCGGCTCATACAAACCTTTATTAGCTAACGTCGCATAGGCATGTGCCAACTGCATCGGCGTAACAGACAAGCCATAACCGAACGCTAAGGTGGCAATTTCAAACTTTGACCAACGACGGCGATTCGGGAAAATACCGCTCGTTTCACCAACCAAATTCAGCCCAGACATCTCGCCTAGACCAACCGAACTGTACATCCCAAGCAAGGCTTCAAGTGGCATGTTAAGCGCCAATTTAGCAACACCGATGTTACTCGACTTCTTGAGGATCAGCGCTAAGTCAGCCTTACCGACTTTAGAAGAATCTCGTACACGACTACCACCGATCTGCATAATGCCATTGCCAGTATCAATCACGATATCTGGGTCTGCAGTGCCGTTCTCTAGCGCCGCCAAAACCACAAAAGGTTTCACGGTCGAGCCAGGTTCCATTGCATCGGTGAGCACGCGGTTACGCATTTTGAAGCTTTGTAAGTCAGCGCGGTTATTCGGATTATAAGAAGGGGCATTAACCATGGCTAACACGGCACCCGTTTTCACATCGAGTAATACCGCAGAGCCTGAAGTCGCCTTGTGATCGGCCACGGCCTGCTTAATCGCTCGATAAGCAATGGCTTGTAATCGTTGATCGATCGTTAATTCGAGTGGTTTGCCTTCTTCACGCTCTTCTAAAGCAATGTTTTCAACAACGCGTCCATAGCGATCTTTACGAATCGTCCGCTTACCCGCTTCGCCCGTGAGCCATTTGTCATAGCTGCGTTCAACGCCTTCCAAACCGTGCCCATCAATTCCGGTAACACCGATAAGGTGTGCACTGACTTCGCCTGCGGGGTAGTAACGTCGAGATTCCGCTTTCAGGCCAACACCCACCAGCTTTAGTTCACGAATATACTTAGCCATCGCTGGGCTAACTTGTCTTTGTAGGTAAACAAATCGGCGGGATTTGTTGCTAGAGATCTTGTCGATCATCGATTGTCGTTCTAAGCCAAGTACATCAGCTAACGCATACCAACGATCAATCTGGGCCATGCCATTTTTATCGAAAATCGTTTTCGGGTCGGCCCATACCGCCTCAACTGGAACACTCACAGCAAGCGGTTCGCCATTGCGGTCTGAGATAATGCCGCGGGCGGAAGGAATAGCCTTAACACGTACCGAGCGAAGATCGCCCTGACGGATTAAGTTATCTGGTTCAATAATTTGGATGTAAGCCACACGACCAACGAGTGCAGCAAAGGCAAGAAACACGAAAGCAATAACGACGTTGAAACGCCATTTAATAAGAATTGGATCCGAATCCTTTTCGCTCTTCACTCGCTCTTTCGTTGATTTCTTAACGGGTTTAGCGGGTGCTTTTTCCTTTTTACCGGTCATTTCAGTGTGATCACAACTTCTTTGTCAGAGTCTGGACGTTTCATGTCGAGCTCTCGTTTTGCCGATGCTTGAACGCGGCTATGTTCAGCCAAAGCCGTCTCTTCAAGCATTAAATTTCGCCACTCATCATCAAGCTGTTCTCGTTCCACTAATGCCATGTCTTTTTTCGTGATCGCCTGACGTGAATTATGTGTCGTAAGAACGACCCCCATCGCACTCGCAAAGATACAGATAAGAAGTACCAATGGAACCTTGCCCACGGAGATCAAATCAAAAAATATTATCTTGGCTAAGTTAGGCTTGGAGGTCTTCATTGACTATAGCTTTTCTGCGATTCGTAGTACTGAGCTACGCGAACGAGTATTCTCATCCACTTCATCTTTAGAAGGCTTGATCGCTTTACCAATTGGTTTTAGATCGGCACTGCCTAAAGCTTTAATTTGATCTTCTGTTAGCGGTAAACCGTGAGGAACCTGTGGCCCTTGGCTCTCTTTACGGATAAAGCGCTTCACCATGCGGTCTTCAAGCGAGTGGAAGCTGATAACAGAAATACGACCTTCAGGAGCAAGAATGCTTGCTGCGCCTTTCAGTGCGGTATCAATCTCTTCAAGTTCGCTGTTGATGTAAATACGGAATGCTTGGAAAGCACGTGTCGCTGGGTGCTTTTTCTCTTTGAAGCTCTTTGGAGCGACATCAGAGATAAGCTTAGCCAATTGACCAGTACGCGTTAGCGGTTCGTTCTCTTCATTCTCTTGATAAGCGATGATGCCTTTCGCGATACGACGAGCGTGTTTGTCTTCACCGAACTCACGAATAACCCATGTAATGTCATCAAGATCCGCTTCAACTAACCACTGAGAGACAGGAACACCTGTTGTTGGGTCCATGCGCATATCCAGCGGACCATCTTTCATAAAGCTAAAGCCACGTTCAGCATCATCCAACTGTGGTGAAGAAACACCTAAATCCAGCAATACGCCATCCACTTGACCGACTAAGTCATAACGCTCTGCATATTCAGCCATACCCGAAAATGGACCATGGATAATCGTAAAACGAGGATCATCAATCTTCTGAGCTTCAGCAATCGCTTGTGGATCGCGGTCGATACTAAAGAGTCGTCCATTCTCGCCCAGTTTAGACAGGATTGTACGGCTGTGACCACCACGGCCAAAAGTACCATCAATGTAGGTACCGTCAGGTTTGATCGCAAGTCCGTCAATAGATTCGTTAAGCAATACTGAAATATGTTTGAATGCTTCTGTCATAGTCTTCTCAGTGAGTGGATTGAGCCATTAGTTCGGCAATAATTTGTTCTATTAACGTTTTAGTGTACTGATTTCACGCCGTATCTCCACCATATTGTGTATAGGCTTTGGGAATTTTTGACCCAAGCTCATATCAGGGTGAAGGATTCTAAGGAAATCTAAATCATTTACGTCAATATAAAGCAAAAAACCCATCACTACCGTTAAGTAATGATGGGTTCTTTATATAGGTGGAGTTGACACATACGCCGGGTTCTGTTCCGCTTGCGCGGCGGTAACCATTCGTCTAGGCCTGCAATCGCTCACAGGCTCAAGCAATCTACCCGCCCCCATACGCGAGCAGCGCAATGCGAGGGCCTATTTGATCTTGCTCCGGGTGGAGTTTACCTTGCTACGAACTGTTGCCAGTCGCACGGTGCGCTCTTACCGCACCCTTTCAGCCTTACCTGTACCCCTTCCGAAGAAATGAGGCCATCGGCGGTCTTCTCTCTGCTGCACTTGTCGTGGGCTCGCGCCCCCCAGATGTTATCTGGCACCCTGCTCTATGGAGCCCGGACGTTCCTCCCCTCTACCAGTCTCCCGAAGGACTTCAACGTCAGTTTCCCGAAGGACCTCAACGTCAGTCTCCCGAAGGACATCAGCAAAGCAGCGATTACCCGTTCAACTCCGAGGGCGGATTGTATAGAGATTAGGGGGCAGTGTCTAGCGAGATCACAAATATGGTGCAAACCTCTAAGCAACTGCGTGAATTTTACACAATTCAGACAAAAAAAGAGGAATGACGGCAATACCATCATTCCTCACAAGCTTTTCAATACAGGTTAGCTACTCTATAAAGAGGTCTCTAGTTGTCTAGATGCTCTAAGCCCCATTTGTATAAAGCGTTCTTTTTCAGATTGTAGATTTCTGCTGTCATCGCAGCCGCTTTTTTAAGGGGGAGCTCTTTGGTTAGAATGCCGAGTGTGCGAGTTGCTTCGTCTGGCAGATCGGTGCTCGCTTCTTCACGGTGACCATGGATCAGCAACACCATCTCACCACGTTTGCGGTTCGCGTCTTCTTCAATCCACTCAATCAACTCACCTAATGGTAATCCTTGAATGGTTTCGAATGTCTTGGTTAGCTCACGAGCCAACACGACCTCACGGTCTGGTCCTAAGATCTCTAACATGTCCTGCAGAGAATCCGTAATACGGTGCGGTGATTCGTAGAAAATACATGTGCGCTCTGCTTTTGCAATCTCTAAGAACTTGTCTTTACGACCCTTGCTCTTTGGCGGTAAGAAGCCTTCAAAGCTGAAACGATCTGACGGTAAACCTGACGCACTGAGTGCGGTAATCACAGCACAAGCACCAGGAAGTGGCACAACTCTCACACCCGCTTGACGACATTGTGAGACAAGATGGTAACCTGGATCACTGATTAAAGGAGTACCCGCATCAGAGACTAATGCGATAGACTGACCTTCTAATAACCTTTCGACTAGAACTTGTGCTTTAGTTTGTTCATTATGATCATGTAAAGCGAACGTTCTGGTTGATATATTGAAGTGAGCAAGCAGCTTACCCGTGTGGCGTGTGTCTTCGGCTGCAATAACATCGACACTTGATAAAATTTCAATTGCTCTTTGAGTGATATCTCCCAAATTTCCGATTGGGGTTGGCACAATGTAGAGAGTTGGGCTCTCTGTGAGCAAGGTTTTGTTATCTGTCATTTGTTTACCATCACTTCAACGATTAATATAGATACAAATTTATACGGAATTTAAAGAACTCATGGCAACGATGAACCATAAGAGACTCAGTGTACCACGCTTACTAACTCCAATTGCATTAGCAATTACATTGGCGGCTTGTTCTTCAGGTCCTCAAGCACCAACGCGTGTTGATATTACACTAGATCCAGCGCAATCAACTGAAAGTTACATGATGCAGGCGGATAGTAGCAAAGGAAGTCTACAAAACGACTGGTTAATCATGGCACTTAAGGCTTCTGTGCAAGCTGGAAAAACCGATCAAGCGACTCTGCTTATCAAGCGCTTAGCCAAACAAGAACTGAGTGAAGTTCAACAAGCAGAATGGCAATTAGCTCGCGCTCAACTGCTGGTGAATAACTCGCAACCACAGCAAGCGTACAGCCAGCTGAACTTTCAGCCTTGGTGGAAGCTTCCGAACGAGCAGTGGAAAGATTATCACGAGCTACGCGCTAACATTTCTGAAATGCAAAGCGAGTATTTCGAAGCAAGCCGTGAGTTAGTCCTTTATTCAGAATACGTAGACGCTGATGACGAAAGCCAACAGATAACTGCCGACCGTATTTGGCAGAACCTGAATAGCTACTCTCAATATGAGATTCTAGAACTTAAGACTTCTCCGACAGAAGACGTTCTAGCAGGTTGGTTACAGCTGGCTATTTATATGAAGACGCTGAACTCTAACCTTCCAGACCTACAGAAAACTCTGTCTGATTGGCTGGCTGAGAATCCTCGTCATCCTGCAGCAACCTACACACCTCAGGCGATCACTGACATATTGGCGCTAGAGATCAGCAAACCAACCAGCACTGCGCTATTACTGCCGCTCACGGGTAAGTACGGCAAGCAAGCACAGCTTGTGCGTGATGGTTTCATCTTTGCGATGATGAATGACAAAGAGCGCGAAGAAAACGCAACGCTAACGGTTATGGACACCAACGTACAAAGTGCTGCTGAAATTAAAGCGACACTGGAAGAGAACAAGGTAGATTTCATAGTTGGCCCGCTGATTAAGAGCAATATTACCAAGCTTCAGCAAGCGCAGAAAAACCACGAAAATTCGATTCCAGCTTTAGCTCTAAATATTCCGACGCAGCTAGAACCTGATACCAACATTTGCTATCTCGCTCTATCGCCAGAGCAAGAAGTCGCTCAGGCAGCGAAACACCTTTTTGCTCAAGGCTACAAGTACCCGCTTATTCTTGCGCCAAAAGGGCGTTTAGGTGACCGCGTTAAGCAAGCGTTTGAGAAAGAGTGGACAAAATACAGCAACAACGAAGTCGCGATTACCTTATTCTCTGACAAGCGCCAACTTCAGCGCAATGTGAATCAGGTATTCGGCTTACAAGAGAGCCAACAACGTATTGCTCAAATGGACGGGCTACTTAACCTAGACCTAGAAACTGAACCGCGCAGCCGTCGTGATATCGACTCTGTTTACATTGTGGCGAAGAACTCAGAGCTTACGTTGATTAAGCCTTTCATTGAAGTCGCGATTAACCCAGATGCTGACCAACCAGCCTTGTTCTCAAACTCACGCAGCAACAGCGGTGACAAGCAGTACGAAGATCTAACGGGTGTGTTCTACAGTGACATCCCACTATTGGTTGAGAGCAAGAACGAGCTTAACAAAGAGCTAAACGACCTATGGCCTGCACATTCAAACGGCCAAAAACGTCTGCAAGCACTAGGGATGGATGCCTACTACCTAATGGATGCATTGCCACAGATGAAAGCCGTACAGGGTTACAGTATTCCAGGTGAAACCGGCGTGTTAACCATCGACAACAACTGTGTTGTTCAACGTGAAATCAGCTGGGCAGAGCATGGGGCTTTTTAGCCGAAAGTTCCTGTCCAAACCAACAATCACCCACAAACAAGTGGGTGATAAATACGAGACCGTGGCTAAAAATTATTTAGTTGGCCACGGATTATCGTTAATTCAAGAAAACTTCATAGCTAAATGTGGCGAGATTGATCTTATAATGCGCCATAACAATACGATTGTGTTTGCTGAGGTAAAATACCGCAAGCAAACCCGCTACGGACATGCCGCCGAAATGGTGACAGCAAAGAAGTCACAGAAGCTGCTCAAAACAGCCAATGTTTGGCTTATGCAGCAAGGCTTGTCGGTGCACTCTACAGATTTCAGGTTTGATATCGTTGCCATAGAAGGGCCGAATGACAATATCGACTGGATTCAAAACGCGATTACCCAAGGATAAACATGCTAGACAGCATTAAAGAAAGTTTTACAGAAAGTATTCAGATCCAAATTGCGGCTGCAGAAGCACTGCCAGACGCAATTACGCATGCCGCTCAAGCAATGGTTGCTACCTTGCTTAACGGAAACAAAATTCTTTGTTGTGGTAATGGTGGTTCGGCGTCGAATGCTCAGCAATTTGTATCGTGCCTACTTAATCGCTTTGAAACAGAGCGCCCTAGCCTCCCAGCAATGGCTCTCACAGCAGACAACACCACGCTAACGGCAGTAGCCAACGACTATCACTACGAAGAGATCTTCTCTAAGCAGGTACGTGCGTTTGGTCAAACTGGCGATATTTTGCTGGCTATCTCTACTAGCGGTAACAGCAAAAACATCATCAAAGCGATGGAAGCAGCGGTAACACGTGACATGACGATCATCGCCTTTACGGGTAAAGATGGTGGTGAAATGGCAGGCTTACTTGGCGAACACGATGTAGAAATTCGTATCCCTTCACACCGTACAGCACGCATTCATGAAGTACACATGGTGACACTGCATTGCCTATGTGACCTAATCGATCAAGTACTCTTCCCTGCTCACGAAGAGTGATATACGGAGCATCACAATGAAATCATTAACCTCTATGAGGCTGTTTAAGCTGATTAGTGTTTCGCTACTTACACTGTCCCTGTCTGGTTGTGCTGGCATTTTCATTGCTGGTGCTGCAACCACAGCGAACTTAGTCACTGACACACGAACCACCAAACAAATCTGGAACGATAACAATATCGAATTTGAAGTCGCAGCCATCACCAACAAGCAGCCATATCGTGGCAACGTTCGTATCACAGCGAGCTCCTACCGAGGTTCGGTTGTATTGATGGGGCAAGCGACCACTGACTCAGAGCGTCGCGCGTTTGAAAACCAAGCCAAAGAAGTGGCAGGCGTAGAAAGCATCCACAATCAGGTGCGAGTAAAAGAGCCATTGACCATCAGTGCTATTAGTAACGATAGCTGGATTACTACCAAGGTGAAATCAGCCCTTCTAGCAAACGCTGATCTCAACGGCATCAAGGTTAAAGTCATCACTGAAGATTCAGAGGTGTTTTTACTTGGGTTAGTATCTCGAGAGCATGCTGATATCGCGACAGAAGTTGCGCGTAATGTTTCAGGCGTAAAGCAGGTGATTCGAGCGTTTGAATATGGCGAAGAAGAGACGGCTGTTAACTAGCCTTAAGCAATCCAATTAAATGCTATTTAGCAGAAAAGAAAAAGCAGCGACGAGTCGCTGCTTTTTTATTTGAGTCGTTATTTAGCTAACGCTATTTGATAACACGAAGGCTTGGGCGACCTTTTGCTGGACGAGGAGGCTCAGGATCTGAGTCAGGCTCTTCAGCATCTACGTCTGCCGTTGCTACGCTCAAAGATGGGCCTTTCTCTTGTTCTTCAAAAGGACTTTCTTCAATCCCTTCTTCAAAAGATTCCATGTAAGCCTCTTCAGGTTCAAACATGGTACCAGCACCATTCTCACGAGCATAAATCGCTTGTACTGCGTAAAGCGGCACGATCACAGAGTGTGGGCGACCACTAAAGCGAGCACTAAACGTCACAGCTTCGTTACCCAGTTCAAGTTGTCCAACCGCACGAGGCGCGATGTTCAGAATGATCTGACCATCTTGAACAAACTCTTCTGGAACTCTTACACCCGGTAATGTTGCTTCAACAACAAGATGTGGAGTTAATTCGTTATCAACCAGCCATTCATAAAATGCACGAAGCATATATGGTCGGCGTGGAGTCATATTTGAAATATCCATAAACGCTTAGCGAACGAGTCGCATCTCACGCTCAGCTTCAGTTAGAGAAGCTAGGAATGAATCACGTTCGAATACGCGGTTCATGTAAATCTTAAGCTCTTTAGAACCAGGGCCAATTAATTCGATACCAAGCTCAGGTAAACGCCATAGTAGCGGAGCTAGGTAGCAATCAATTAGGCTAAATTCTTCGCTCATGAAGTATTCATACTCAGCGAAGATAGGAGCAAGAGTCAGTAGGTCGTTGCGCAGTTTAACGCGAGCTGCTTCAGATTCTTCAGCGTTGCCTTTAACGATCTTCTCTGCAACTGAATACCAGTTACGCTCAATGCGGTACATCATTAGACGACTATTACCACGAGCAACCGGGTATACAGGCATCAACGGTGGATGAGGGAAACGCTCATCTAAGTACTCCATAATGATCTTTGAGTCATATAAAGCAAGCTCACGATCAATAAGAGTAGGTACTGATTTGTACGGGTTCAGTTCAACAAGCTCTGCTGGTAGATTTTTTTCATCAACCAACTCAACTTCAACACTTACGCCTTTTTCAGCAAGAACAATGCGCACCTGATGGCTATACATATCAGAAGCACTTGAGAAAAGAGTCATTACAGAACGTTTATTGGCAGCTACAGCCATGGAGCCCTCCAGTACACTTTAAATAAAAACAATGGAGGCCTAAAGCCTCCATTGAACATTAACATAATTTGGGAATTAGCACGGTATTATAGCACAATTAGTGCACATCACGCCAATACTCTTTCTTCAGCAAAATCACGATGATAGTGAAGATTACTAAGAAGGCCATTACCCACCAACCCATTGCATGACGCTCAAGTTGAACTGGGTCGCCCGAGTAAACCAAAAAGTTAACAAGGTCACGAACTGCTTCGTCGTATTCACCAGCACTTAATTCGCCAGAACCGTCAGTTTCAGTGCCAACAACAGTTGTCACTTCCTCGCCATCTACCATATGAGTATCGTAGATTGGTGTTGGAATACCTTGCAGCTCTTCAAGAACGTGCGGCATACCAACACTTGGGAAAACAATGTTGTTCACGCCAAACGGACGAGATGGGTCTTCATAGAAGGTACGAAGGTACGTGTATAGCCAATCTGCGCCACGAACACGAGCAACCAAAGTTAGATCTGGTGGCGGAGCACCAAACCAACTTGCCGCTTGATCAGAGGGCATAGCATTAACCATCAAGCTACCGATTTTCGCTTCAGGGTCGAAAATCAGGTTTTCCTTCATTAGATCTACAGGGATCTCTAAATCATTCGCAACACGTTCATAACGCTGGTACTGCGTTGAGTGACAAGCAAAACAGTAGTTCATGAACATCTTAGCGCCATTTTGCAATGAGGCTTTATCTGTTAAATCATTGTTTGCTTTGTCTAATGGTACGCCTGCACCCGCTGCCATCGCCAGTGACGGCAACATAGCAAATAAAATTACAATCCACTTTTTCATTTGAATGTCACCCTTTCTGGTAATGGTTTCGTCGCTTCATTTTTACTGTAGAACCACAGTAGAACGAAGAACATGAAATAACCTAAGCTAAAGATCTGAGCCAGTAGCGTATACGTTGGCGTTGCTGGAAGCGCACCAAGTACACCAAGCGCAATAAAGCTTATTGTGAATTGGATGATGTTAATCAAATGCAGTTTGCTACGGTAACGGTAAGAGCGCACTTTACAACGGTCGAACCATGGCAGTAGGAATAGCACAACAATAGATGCACCCATTGCAACTACACCGATCAGCTTATCAGGAACAGCACGAAGTACAGCGTAGAACGGCGTGAAGTACCAAACTGGAGCAATATGCTCAGGTGTTTTCAGTGGGTTAGCAGCTTCGAAGTTAGGCGGCTCAAGGAAGTATCCACCCATCTCTGGGTTAAAGAACAGCACGTAACAGAACAAGAATAGGAAACCAGCAACACCGACCATATCTTTCACCGTCCCGTATGGGTGGAAAGGAACAGAGTCAATGATGTCGTATTTCTTAGTGTAATCCTTATGGAATGGGAACTGAGTTTTGTAGTCGTCGCCCATTGTGCCTTTAGGAAGCTTAGTCTCGATCCCGTCTGGGTTGTTCGAACCCACTTCGTGCAGTGCTAGTACGTGAAGTACGATAAGCAGCAGAAGTACGATTGGTAGAGCGATAACGTGCAGTGCGAAGAAACGGTTCAGCGTTGCACCAGAGATGATGTAATCACCACGGATCCAAAGCGTTAGGTCATCACCAATAACAGGAATCGCACCAAACAGAGAAATGATTACCTGAGCACCCCAGTAAGACATTTGCCCCCATGGTAGTAAGTAACCCATGAAAGCCTCAGCCATAAGCACTAAGAAGATCAGCATACCGAAGAGCCAAAGTAGCTCACGAGGCTTTTGGTAAGAACCGTAGATAAGACCACGGAACATATGCAGGTAGATAACCACGAAGAATGCCGAAGCACCTGTCGAGTGCATGTAACGCAGTAACCAGCCGTATTCCACATCACGCATGATGTATTCAACAGATGCAAACGCGCCATCACCAGACGGAACGTAGTTCATTGTTAGCCAAATACCTGTAAGGATTTGGTTAACCAGTACCAACATTGCCAAAGAACCGAAAAGGTACCAAAAGTTAAAGTTCTTAGGCATTGGGTATTCAGATAAATGCTTTTTATAAGCATTCATTGCGGGTAGACGTTTTTCTACCCAATCAAGCAATCCTTGCATTATGCGTCTCCCTCGTCCACACCGATCATGATCTTAGTGTCACTCAAATACATATGCTTTGGCACTACAAGGTTCAATGGGGCTGGTACGCCTTGGAATACTCGACCTGCCATATCAAACTTTGAACCATGACAAGGACAGAAGAAACCAGACTTAACGCCCTGAACTTGTTCTGCAAAAGAATCTGGCAGGTAAGTTGGAGAACAACCTAAGTGCGTACAGAAACCAACAGCAATGAAGAACTCCGGCTTAATAGAACGAAACTCGTTCTGTGCGTAGTCTGGTTGTTGTTCAGTTTCAGATTGAGGGTCACGAAGTTGACCACCGATCGCTTTTAGGTTCTCTAGTACCGACTCAGCACGGCGTACAACCCATACAGGTTTACCTTGCCACTCGACACGAACCATTTGTCCCGGTTCTAACTTACTGACTTCCACTTCCACCGGCGCGCCCGCAGCTTTCGCTTTGGCACTCGGGTTCCATGATTTAATAAAAGGCACGGCTACAGCAGCTGCTCCCAAACCACCAACAACGGCTGTTGTTGCGGTTAAGAAACGCCTGCGACCGTTATTTAAAGGCGCGTTGCTCATCCAAACATTCTCCCATTTGCTCCTTATGGATTGAAATAATTCCGATTAAAGAGCATGGCTAACAAAATATGTATTTAGTTCTATTTATTGACGGCAAATGATAAATAAAACCCTACTTTTTGACAAGATAAAGCTACCTTTTTGTAACAATCATGAGGCAAAGCGCACATTGGGTTACAAAAGCTTTCAAAATATAAGAATTTAGGAATAAAACGAGGAGGGGGAAGCGTTTAGCGGGGGCCAGAAAGACAAAAAGCCCGGCATATAGCCGAGCTTTGAACCACAATTCCAGTAATAAAACTGGTCGCGTGTATTTTTCGGTGAGGAAAAATTAACGCTTAGAGAATTGAGGTTTACGACGTGCTTTACGTAGACCAACTTTCTTACGTTCAACGCAACGAGCGTCACGCGTAACATAGCCAGCTGCACGTAGAGCAGGACGTAGAGTTTCATCGTATTCCATAAGAGCACGAGTGATACCGTGGCGGATTGCGCCAGCTTGACCTGAAATACCACCACCAGAAACAGTGATGTAAAGGTCAAGTTTCTCAGTTAGTTCAACTAGCTCAAGAGGTTGCTTAACAACCATACGAGAAGTTGGACGACCGAAGTAAACATCAAGGCTACGCTTGTTGATTACGATCTCACCAGAGCCTGGTTTGATGAAAACACGAGCTGCTGAGCTTTTGCGACGACCAGTGCCGTAGTATTGATTCTCTGCCATTGTCTTAATCCCCAATTAGATGTCTAGTACTTGTGGTTGTTGAGCAACATGGTTGTGCTCAGTACCAGCGTATACTTTAAGCTTACGGTACATCGCGCGGCCTAGAGGACCACGTGGAAGCATACCTTTAACTGCTAGTTCAAGAACCATTTCTGGTTTCTTAGCAATTAGCTTTTCAAAAGTGATAGTCTTAAGACCACCTGGGAACTCAGAGTGACGGTAGTAAACCTTACCCTTAGCTTTGTTACCAGTCACAGCTACTTTCTCAGCGTTAACAACGATGATGTAATCACCAGTGTCTACGTGAGGAGTGTATTCTGCTTTGTGCTTGCCGCGTAGGCGAGAAGCGATTTCACTTGCTAGACGGCCAAGAGTTTTGCCTTCAGCGTCTACAACATACCAGTCGCGTTTTACAGTTTCTGGTTTAGCAACGAAAGTTTTCATGCTAATAATTACCTATTTAAAAAATTTACACTTAAGGAATACTCGCGTATTCCCACTGTCTAAGAGTTACCATCATCACCCCTTCGAGTGTTGGAAAACTCTTGGCATAACGTGATTTTACTCATCGCTAGAGGCCCGCAGTAACGGTAGGTCGCAGGATTATAGAGAAGAGCGAAGAAAAAATCACCTCTTTTTGAACAAAATCACGATTTTTTTAATTCTCTTTCTTATTCGAGATAATCAAAGCTAACTTAAGTGTTCTTTTGCCAAATATTCATGGCTCTGCATTTCGATTAAACGCGACTGACAACGTTTAAACTCAAATTCTAACTGACCATGGGTATATAGCTTTTCTAGCTCCACTTCCGCTGAAATAATCAATTTCACGTTACGCTCATAGAACTCATCAACTAACGCAATGAAGCGTCTTGCTGCGTCATCTGAAGTCGCACCCATTTGCAACACATCAGCCAGCAGAACCGTGTGATAAACCCTAGACAGCTCAATATAGTCATTCTGGCTGCGAGCCGACTGACAAAGCTGAGCAAACGTACCATGTAGCACACCATCGCTTGCTTCGACTACATCCAGCTGACGGTGATTGACCTCAATCTGTTTGAGTTTCTCTTTATCTTCACCAACGAGCTGCGCGTAATATGTTTCGAGGTTGATGCTCGCTTGGCTATCCAGCGGGTAATGATAGATCTCAGCCTGCTCTAAAGTACGAAGACGATAATCGATTCCGCTATCGACATTAAGAATATGGCAATTGCCTTGAATAAGCTTAATAGCGGGTAAGAAGCGAGCTCGCTGCAACCCGTTACGATACAAATCCGCAGGTGGAATATTAGAGGTCGCGACTAAGATAACGTTGCGAGCGAATAACTCTTGGAACAAAGTGCCTAAGATCATGGCATCCGTGATGTCTGAAACAAAGAATTCATCAAAACAGATAATATCCGCTTCTTCTTTCAACTTATCTGCGACTAAAGGCAACGGGTCGCTAACATTACCTAGCGCCCTTAGCTCATCATGGACTCGATACATAAAGCGGTGAAAGTGAACACGCATTTTTTTTGTGGTCGGTAAGGCATCGTAGAACGTATCCATTAAGTACGTTTTACCGCGCCCGACGCCACCCCAAAAATAGAGGCCTTTTGGTGGCTCTGGCAGTTCTGGCTTTTTGCCCATTAATTTCTGGAATCGAGTCAGTTGAGGAATAGGCGTATTCATGTAATCTTGGAATTGATGAAAGAGTTCATCTAAAGATTTAACGGCTTGCTCTTGCGCTGGATCTCTTTGAAATCCATGTTCTTTTATATCTTGTTCGTATTTTTTAATGGGATTCATGACGACATTTCCACAATGAAAGCAATATCAGACAGCAAATAAAAATGAGCCCAAACAGTATGAGATATGTCGCTATGCGGTGAATAATGCAGCATCAAACTGCTAACTAGCGCACACGCATTTCTCTTTATACTGCGGCTTTCTCATAGTAACATGGAGCCGTATCACGTGTAACTAAGCAGTAACAAACATGTTAAAAAACAATAATAAGGAGCTGTTATGCCTTGGATGTATGCCGTTGCCGGTTTACTAGTCGGAGTTATTTTAGGGGTCGCTATTTCTCGTCTCATGACACCTGAATACAAAAAACAAAAGAACGTACAGAAAGAATTAGATAGCGCAAAGTTTGCCCTTGAACAGCAGCGACAAGAGCTAGCTGACCACTTTGCGAAATCAGCAGAAATGTTGGACACCTTAGGTAAGGACTACACAAAACTGTACCAACACATGGAAAAAACAAGCTCAGAGCTGATCCCTAATCTGCCAGAGCAAGATAATCCATTTGTGAAAACAGCCGCAGCCCATTCGGATAAACCACAAGACAAGCCTTCAGTTAAAGAGGCGACACTTGAAGAACAACCGAAAGATTACGCTAATGGCGCAACCGGTTTATTTACAGAGCAGAAGAAAGAAATCATGGATGCTCCCGATGTTGTAACAGCAAAAGCATCGTAAACATTTAACACTTCTGTGAACTTTACAAAGGTTTTTGAGTCATAACTTTCACTCAGGTCATTTGAAACCTCTCATATTTTTCATAAATATGAGAGAGGCAAGACCTTAACTAGAGAGGAGTTTATGATGAAAAAACCTTTGCTTGCTTTATCGGTACTGACTTTAAGCTTAAGTTCAATCATCACCCCCATTCAAGCAACGGCCGCACTGCCATTAAGTGTGGGTAATGAACAATTACCAAGCCTTGCACCTATGCTTGAACAAGTGACCCCCGCTGTGGTTAGTATTGCCGTAGAAGGCAAACAGGTACAACGTCAGCAAATCCCTGAACAATTTCAATTCTTTTTTGGTCCAGAACAAACACGAGAACGCCCATTCCGCGGGCTAGGTTCTGGTGTGATCATTGATGCCAAGAAAGGCCATATTGTCACCAATTACCATGTCATCAATGGTGCCGACGATATCAAAGTAAAACTTCATGATGGTCGAGAGTACGATGCCGAGCTCATCGGCGGCGACCAGATGTCGGATATCGCGCTATTAAAACTCGAAACAGCCAAGAACCTTACCCAGATAAAAGTTGCAGACTCCGACAAGTTAAGAGTCGGTGATTTCAGTGTCGCTATCGGCAACCCATTTGGACTCGGTCAAACCGTGACATCCGGGATCGTGTCTGCACTCGGTCGTAGCGGCCTAAATCTAGAGAACTTTGAAAACTTCATTCAAACCGATGCCGCTATCAACAGTGGTAACTCTGGTGGTGCGTTAGTGAATCTCAACGGTGAGCTGATTGGTATCAACACGGCTATCCTTGGCCCTAACGGAGGCAATGTCGGTATCGGCTTTGCAATCCCATCCAATATGATGAAAAACCTGACAGAACAAATTCTCGATTTCGGTGAAGTAAAACGCGGTATGCTGGGTGTTCAAGGCGGAGAGGTCACCTCTGAATTGGCGGAAGCGCTTGGTTATGAGTCCAGCAAAGGTGCCTTTGTCAGCCAAATTGTACCCGACAGTGCTGCGGACAAAGCCGGACTGAAAGCGGGCGATGTCATTGTCTCTATTAATGGTAAGCGTATTGATACTTTTAGCGAGTTAAGAGCCAAAGTCGCAACCCTCGGCGCAGGTAAACAGATCGAACTTGGTGTAGTTCGTGACGGAAAGAATATGACCTTTGATGTGACTCTGGGTGAATCCACCAATAGTAAGACACAAGCTGAAAAGCTCCATGAAGGACTTGCCGGTGCAGAGCTCACCAACACAACCGACAGCGACTCAACGACAGGCGTCAAGGTATCAAGTGTCGCTCAAGGTTCGCCAGCAGAAGCCTATCAACTTCTTAAAGATGACATCATCATCGGGGTAAACCGCCAACCCGTTAAGAACCTTGCTGAATTTAGAAAGATTCTTGAAAAACAACCTGGCGTGTTGGCGCTTAATATCCAAAGAGGCGACAGGACTATCTATCTAGTTATTCGATAGTCATACGTCAGCGCAATTATAGGGAGGCTAAGTAAGTTTGCTTTAAACTTACTCAGTCTCCCTTTTCTTTAGATCAATCAAAATGCTATGCTTCACTCGTAATCAAGTCAGTCATCCATTGACGGATGCTCCATACCTTACTTGTTGAAGAGGGAAACATGCTGTCCTTTCTATTTCGTTCTATTTCCCTTGGACTCGTTTCAGCGGCACTTATTCTTCTCGCATTTCCGAGCTTAAGGCCAGCTATAGTTTCAGATGTCACTAGTCCTCAAGTCGATAATATTGGCTCTCTTCAGATCTCATTTAACCAAGCGGTGCGACGTGCTGCACCCGCTGTGGTCAATATTTATAGTCGTAAATACGCAGAAAGCGATCGCAATAAGCTACTGACTCAAGGTTTGGGTTCAGGGGTCATTGTTAGTGAAAAAGGCTACATCATTACCAACTTTCACGTTGTTGCTCAAGCCGACCAAATAGTTGTGGCACTTCAAGACGGACGAGTAGCCGCCGCACAGCTTGTCGGTTCAGACAAGCGCACCGATATCGCGATACTCAGAGTCAGCGGTGACAACTTACCAGTGATTCCACTGAACCAAGATTACACTGCAAATGTCGGAGATGTGGTTCTCGCTATCGGTAACCCGTATAACCTAGGTCAAACCACAACCTTTGGTATTATCTCGGCAACCGGTCGCTCTTCAATCAGTGCAGATGGTCATCAAGCCTTTATCCAGACCGATGCGGCAATCAATGAAGGTAACTCCGGTGGTGCACTTGTCAATTCACAAGGTGAGTTAGTAGGTATCAATACCGCGTCTTTCCAACAAGCTACCGACATGGAAACCTACGGGATTTCATTTGCTATCCCCTACCCACTAGCGAATAAAATCATGCAAAAAATCATCGCTGATGGTCGTGTGATTCGTGGTTATATTGGCATAGACGGACAAGACATCAACTCGGTGACGTCACGCCTACTCGGCAATAAGAATATCGGCGGTATTGTGGTACTAGGGATAGACCCGAACGGTCCTGCGGCTGATGCAGGCTTTGAAGCACAAGATATTATTGTCAGCATCAATAATACCCAGATTAGCGGACGACAGAGCGTAATGGACATTGTTACTGACCTGCGCCCAGGTACTGTCATTGATGTTGGTGTATTACGCAAAGGTGAAAACAAGACCCTCAAGGTGACTATCGCTGAAGATACACGCCTGTAGCCTATATACGTATGTTGATTGCTAACATGAAGTTAGCGACCCTACACTGTTAAACTTCCAGACAAAAAAAACCCAGCTCTTAAGCTGGGTTTTCTTTTATCAATCAAGCGAATTACAAACTCAATGAAAACTAGTTATATAACTAAGCGTCATTGCTAAGTCTCATAACTAAGCGTCATAGCTAAGCGTCGCTAGGTTCATCGATATCAATGCGCGTCACTCGTTGTAGTCCTCTAGGTAGTAAACCACCACGACGACCACGTTCACCACGGAAATTTTCAAGATCCGCAGGTTTCAAGCCAAGTTTGCGTTTACCCGCATAGATTGTCAGCGTCGCATTCTCTGGGATAGCCATTAGATGCGAGACAAACTCTTCACGCTCTTTTGCTTTCGCAGAAGGAATGTTGATGATCTTGTTACCCTTACCTTTGCTCAACTGAGGTAGGTCTTTAATCGGGAACAACAACATACGACCTTGGTTAGTAATCGCCAGAATCTGGTTAGAGTCCAAGTCAGCAATCGGGCTTGGCAACATCACTTCAGAAGCTTGTGGCAAGTTAACCAACGCTTTACCGCTCTTGTTCTTAGACAGCAGATCGCTACCTTTACAAACAAAACCATAACCCGCATCAGAACCGACTAACCATAGCTGTTCATTCTCTCCCATCACCACTTGGCGAATAGAAGTACCAGGGCTGACATTCAAGCGGCCTGTAATTGGCTCACCTTGGCTTCGTGCCGATGGCAGTGAGTGAGATTCAAGGGAATAGCTTCGGCCATCACTGCCGAGGAACACCGCTTGTTGGTTACTCTTACCCTTAGTGCTTGCTAAGAATTTATCACCTGATTTGTAGTTCAAGCCTTCAGCGTCAACTTCATGCCCTTTAGCATGACGAATCCAACCTTTTTCAGAAAGCACGACAGTAATTGGCTCACTTGGAACTAAATCACGCTCAGTCAAAGCTTTTGCTTCAGCACGTTCAATCAACGGTGAGCGACGATCATCGCCGTATTTATCTGCATCTGCTTGGATTTCTTTTTTGATCAGCGTATTCAAGCGACGCTCTGAACCTAATAGCTTTTCAAGCTTTTCACGTTCAGCTTCAAGCTCTTCTTGCTCAGCTCGAATTTTAAATTCTTCTAACTTAGCTAAGTTACGAAGTTTAATATCGAGTATCGCATTGGCTTGAATTTCAGAGATGTTGAAACGGTTCATCAAAACAGGACATGGTTCGTCTTCTGTACGAATGATTTCAATCACTTCATCAATATTTAGATAAGCGGCAAGTAAGCCTTCTAGGATGTGCAAACGTGCCAGTACTTTATCTAAACGGTACTGCAAACGACGGCGAACGGTCGTGCGACGGAACTCAATCCACTCTTTCAGGATTTGAACTAAGCCTTTAACTTGAGGACGGTTATCTAAACCAATCATGTTCAAGTTAACGCGGAAGTTTTTCTCTAAATCCGTCGACGCGAATAAGTGACTCATCAGTTGGTCACAGTCGATACGGTTTGAACGAGGAACCACGACGATACGCGTTGGATTCTCGTGATCTGATTCATCACGCAGATCGTCAACCATAGGGAGCTTCTTAGCTCGCATCTGGTTAGCGATTTGCTCAAGTAACTTCGCACCTGACACTTGATGAGGTAAAGACGTGATAACGATATCAGAGCCTTCCTTGTGCCATACCGCGCGCATCTTGATGCTGCCACGGCCTGTACGGTAGATCTTTTCGATGTCCGACTTCGGCGAAATAATTTCAGCTTCTGTCGGGTAATCTGGGCCTTGAATGAAACCCATCACATCTGGAAGTTCAGCTTTCGGCGTATCAATCAAATGAATCGCCGCGTTCGCCACTTCACGTACATTGTGAGGTGGGATGTCGGTCGCCATACCAACGGCAATACCTGTGATGCCGTTAAGCAAGATATGAGGAAGGCGTGCTGGCAACATCTGAGGCTCTTTCATCGTGCCATCAAAGTTGGGTTGCCAATCAACGGTTCCCTGACCTAATTCACCAAGCAGAACTTCCGCAAACTTCGACAGTTTTGCTTCGGTATAACGCATCGCAGCGAACGATTTCGGGTCATCCGGTGCACCCCAGTTACCTTGACCATCCACCAATGGGTAGCGGTAAGAGAAGGGTTGCGCCATCAGTACCATCGCTTCGTAACAAGCAGAATCACCGTGTGGGTGATACTTACCTAATACGTCACCAACGGTACGTGCTGATTTTTTATATTTCGATGCAGCGGATAGGCCTAGCTCAGACATCGCATAGATAATACGACGCTGTACTGGCTTCAAGCCATCACCGATATACGGCAATGCACGATCCATGATCACGTACATTGAGTAATTTAAGTAGGCATCTTCGGTGAACTTGCGCATTGGCAACTGTTCAACGCCATCATATGTAATTTCGTTAGACATCCATTATACCTCGGCCATATCACCGTTAGTCTGTAGCCATGTACGGCGATCATCTGCACGTTTCTTACCAAGCAGCATGTCCATCATCTCGTTGGTCGCGTCGTTGTCATCAATCGTTAATTGGACAAGACGACGAGTATTTGGATCCATAGTGGTTTCGCGTAACTGAAGTGGGTTCATTTCACCCAGACCTTTAAATCGTTGCACGTTGATTTTGGCTTTCTTCTGCGATAGTCGCTCAAGCACACCATCTTTCTCTGAGTCATCGAGTGCATAGAACACTTCTTTACCGCAATCGATACGATACAGAGGAGGCATTGCCACATAGATATGACCCGCTTCAACCAAAGCATGGAAATGGCGAGTAAATAGTGCACATAGCAGTGTCGCGATATGAAGACCATCCGAGTCCGCATCGGCAAGGATACAGATCTTACCGTAACGCAGGCCTGACAAATCATCGTTATCTGGGTCGATACCCAGAGCAACTGAAATATCATGTACTTCTTGTGAAGCCAATACTTGGTCTGCTGACACTTCCCACGTATTTAGGATCTTACCGCGAAGTGGCATAACTGCTTGGAACTCACGATCACGTGCTTGTTTGGCAGAACCACCCGCCGAGTCCCCTTCCACGAAGAAGATTTCGGTACGGCTTAAATCTTGAACCGAACAGTCGGTTAGCTTACCCGGCAGTGCTGGACCAGAAGCAATCTTTTTACGTACAACCTTTTTGCTTGCGCGCATACGACGATGTGCGTTAGCAATACAAGCTTCTGCAAGTAATTCTGCTAGTTGAGGCTTTTCATTCAGCCACAAGCTGAAAGCATCCTTTACTACACCAGAAACAAACGCAGCAGTTTGACGAGAAGATAAGCGCTCTTTTGTTTGACCCGCAAATTGTGGATCTTGCATCTTCACCGATAGAACGTAAGAACAACGGTCAAAGATGTCATCACCCGTCAACTTAACGCCACGAGGGAGAAGATTACGGAATTCACAGAACTCACGCATTGCATCAAGCAGACCTTGTCGAAGACCGTTTACGTGTGTACCACCTTGCTTAGTTGGTACTAAGTTCACGTAACTTTCGGTGATCATATCACCGCCTTCTGGCTGCCAAATGATCGCCCAGTTCGCCATTTCCGTTTCAGCAACGAATTCGCCAACATAAGGTTCTTCAGGCAGTAAGGTGTAACCTTTCACACCTTCGGCAAGGTAGTCTTTTAGACCATCTTCATAGAACCATTTATGTTCTTCACCGCCAACCTTGTCGATAAAGGTGATTTCTAAACCTGGGCAAAGTACGGCTTTAGCTCGCAGGTTATTAATAAGGCGTAAAACAGAGAACTTAGAGCTATCGAAGTATTTTGGATCTGGCCAGAAATGCACGGTAGTACCGGTATTACGGTGACCACAAGTGCCCGTAACAGTAAGGTCGGTTACGGCATGACCACCCTCAAGGGCGATTTCATGTACCTGACCGTCACGACGAACCGTTACTTCAACACGTTTTGACAGCGCGTTTACCACCGAGATACCTACCCCGTGCAAACCACCTGAAAACTTATAGTTGTTGTTTGAGAATTTACCGCCTGAGTGGAGCTTAGTTAAAATCAGCTCAACACCCGAGATGCCTTTTTCAGGGTGGATATCAACCGGCATACCACGGCCGTCATCGGTAACTTCTAACGATTGGTCAGCATGAAGCACAACTTTAATTTTCTTAGCGTGTCCCGCTAGTGCTTCATCGACCGAGTTATCAATGACTTCTTGGGCAAGGTGGTTTGGTCTTTCTGTCTCTGTATACATTCCCGGGCGGTGTCGCACGGGATCGAGACCTTCAAGTACCTCGAGGTCTTTTGCATTATATTGTTCAGTCATAATACGGAGTTTACTCAAAAAGTTTGCGTCTGTTCGCTGGCTCTAGTTTCACTAAAGCAGAATCATTACTATGAACCTTCATAGTAGAGCGAACGAGCGAAGTATTGGGGAATATAGTCTGGAAGCTGAGTAATGATGTCAAGCTAGTTCAAAAACTAAGACATCAAACTATGATATTTCACCATTGATAGATGAAATAACAGGCAAACAAGAGAAAATCACTCTGTTGATGAAACAGATTAGAGGTTTAGAAAAGTGACGATTTGTTGTGGGTAACGTTCAAAATCAACAAAGCTATGATCCCCGCCCTCTTCTACTGTCTGTGTCGCACCTTGGTACTTCTCTACCGCTTGTCGGTAATCCAGAACTTCGTCTTCCGTTTGCTGAAGTAACCAGAAGTCACTCGGCTTAGCGATAGCCGGAACCTCTAACGCCTTCAGTTCATCGATATGCTTTGTTTCCAGCACATATCGTTCATCTGTGTATGGGTTTACTTGCTCACCTAAATAATCAGCAAGAAGCTCATACGGCTTCACGGCTGGATTTACAACCACCGCCTTGAAACCATAATGACTATTTAGCCATGTTGAAAGATAGCCACCCAACGAGCTACCGACTAACGCGATCTGATATTGATCTTTATATTGCTCCACCAGCTGCTGTAGATGCAGAGCTGCTTGCTGAGGGAAGCTCGGTAGTTGAGGCGTCACAACTTTAATATCAGCGCGATGCTTCGCACAGTAATCTGCCATCACGTTCGCTTTGTGAGAACGTGACGAACTGTTAAAACCGTGAATATAGAGAAGCAGCGATGGCTTAGCGGTTTGCTGATTAAGGTTCGGCATATTAGTAACCACCTGCATCAAAGTCTGGCGAGAACTGCCCATTAGGCAAGCGGCGAACCTGCGTAGTTACCGTTCCATCTTGGTGTAATTCAATCTCTCGCCAGCCTGGAGATAAAGTATCAACCGCAAAGTCGTTCGAGTTTGGTTTGAATTGAACACAAGTCGATGGGGTTGCCATGACTTGTACACCATGATGATTGCGATTCATGTCTTGATGAACGTGACCACAAAGTACCGCTTTCACATTGGAGTGCTGTTGAACCACATCCCAAAACTGCTCAGCATCTTTCAGGTTATGTTGATCAAGCCACGCACTACCGACCAGTAAAGGGTGGTGGTGCAGCAAAACCAAGGTGTTACGCTCAGGGAATTCAGTCAGCTTTTGTTCTAGTAGATCAAGCTGTTGATCACTAAGGCGCCCGTGAGGCACACCCACCACTTGCGAGTCCAGCATAACCATCTGCCAGTTATCGCCTAGCAAGACATGCTCAACACACTGTATTTGTGGTGATGGTAAAACACTGCCCATATTAGGCTTGAAGTCATGATTCCCGGGTAGCCAGTAACATGGCTTTTCCAAAGGCTCTATCCCTGACTCAAATTTCTGGTACGACTCAGCACTGTGATCTTGAGAGATATCACCGGTAGCTAGAATCGCTTGATAGTCAAAGCCCTGACTAACAATGCCATCGACTACAGCACGAAAGCTATCTTGAGTGTTGATGCTTAATAAGCTGCCATTGCTCGGCGCAAATAAATGCGTGTCCGTTAGCTGCACAAGCTTAATAGTGCTCTCATCAAATTTTGAAGTGTGTGATAATTCCAAAATAACAAATCCAGATACGTTACTGTTTAGACTTTAAAAGTGTTGTTAAATAGGTTCAATTAAAAGGTAATTGGGGTTCGGCTGATACCCGTTTTTAAACAAAACGTTAACCATTCCCCAAGAAATTTATTCAATTGAAATTTCTCGTCCTTTTGCAAAAGCTTAGTGTTGGGGTAGTCATATTTCGCTTTAACTCGCGAAAAATCCCCGCTAGCGCACACTTCTGCAACTCGAGCGTCGTGATATAGCCTGACAGACATTTTTGGCAAAGGAAACACTGGCATCGCGTCACTCTGACATATATCTATTAAAGTGGTGTATTTTGTGACCTCATTCACTGTCAATTGATACACCATATTAACGGCTTGGTAACAGCGAACGTCACCAACCTCATGCCCAACCGGTAACAGAGCGTTAAGTTTGGCATAGTTAGTCTCGTAAACTCGCATCAATTCAGCAAGATCAACATGATACGGTTTTTTGACTGCTATATTTGGCATGACGTTAATCTATCCACTCTGACTGTAATTCTTGGTAGTTCAATTGTAGCCACTGTAGCGCAATGATCGTGGCGCCATTTTCAAACACACCGTCTTTTATCAACTGATAAGCCGCTTCACGACTCATCACTTGCACACGAATGTCTTCACCTTCGTAGTCCAATCCGTGTACCCCTTTAGCTGTCGTTGCATCAACACAGCCAACAAAGACATCGAGCTTTTCTGAGCAACCGCCAGATGAAGGGTAATACGAAGTAATCGGCAATACAGATCCGACTTCGACTCCAGCTTCTTCCATTGCTTCACGACGAGCGACATCTTGCGGTGATTCATCGGTATCAATGATCCCAGCAACAATTTCGTATTGCCATGGGTTCTCATGCTCTAGAGCACCGACACGAATCTGCTCGACGATCACTACTTCGTCACGCACAGGATCATAAGGTAACAAAGCGGCAGCATGTCCACGCTCAAACATCTCTCGTTCTATTGGTTGGCTCCAGCCGCCCTCAAACAGTCTATGTTTAAATGTGTACTTAACCATTTTGAAAAAACCACGAAACAGCGTCTCTTTTGAGACTATTTCCACATCTTGCGGAGTAAACTCATGTCGTTGATTGTCATACTGTTGCATTTGGTACCTCACTAAGTGATCTTTATAGTTTACTCATTGTCCGAGTTAACTACCAAGGATAAGGTTCAACTTTTTATATAAAATTTATAATTAAAGTTAAGTTTTAAAAAATAAATATTGCACAAGTGGACAGTTAACTGTAAAAAAGTGCAAAGTTTCGAGTAAATTACCACCAAACTGGGTTAAACTCTTTTGAAGAAAATTCCATTAAAGGCAGGAATAGGAAAATGAAAAAACTGCTTCCACTATTTATCAGTGCAGCAATCGGCAGCCTGAGTTCGTCAGCTTTTGCTGATACGCTAGCTGAAGTTTACGACCAAGCAAAACAGAACGATCCACAACTTCTTCGTTCCGCAGCGCAGCGCGATGCCGCTTTTGAAGCAGTAACGTCAAGCCGTAGTGATTTGCTACCACAAATTGATTTAAGAGCTAACTACGATATCAACCGTGGTGATTTAAGCGATAAAAACAATGACAATAACCAATGGGGAGCTGGGATTTACTTTTCTCAAGAGCTCTACCAACGCTCTTCATGGATCACGCTAGACACGGCAGAGAAAACTGCTCGTCAATCTGATTCAGCGTACGCGGCAGAGCAACAAGCTTTGATCCTACGTGTAGCAACGGCATACTTTGAAGTACTTCGAGCTCAAGATAACCTAGAATTTGTTCGTGCAGAGAAAGCCGCAGTTGCTCGTCAACTAGAACAAACAAAGCAACGTTTTGAAGTCGGTCTTTCAGCAATCACCGATGTACATGATGCACAAGCTCAGTACGATGGCGTTTTAGCTGATGAAGTTTTAGCAGAGAACACTCTGATTAATAACTACGAAGGTCTACGTGAGATTACAGGTCAGGAACACTCTAACCTAAGCATCCTAGACACTGATCGTTTCTCAGCAAGCAAATCTTCTGAATCTGCTGCTGCACTGGTTGAGCAAGCAGAGCAAAAGAACCTGAGCCTTTTAGCCTCTCGTATTTCTCAAGATGTAGCAAAAGACAACATCACACTAGCAAGTTCTGGTCACCTACCAAGCTTAACGTTAGATGGTAGCTACTCTCTTGCAGATCAATCAAACAGCTCAAATGATTACGACCAAGACAACCTAAACCTAGGTTTGAACTTAGTTGTGCCTCTATATACAGGTGGTAACACGACTTCTTTGACTAAACAGGCAGAATACAACTACGTTGCTGCAAGTGAAGATCTAGAAGCAACTTACCGTAGCGTTGTAAAAGACGTACGTGCATTCAACAACAACATCACAGCTTCGATTGGCGCTCTACGTGCTTACGAACAGTCTGTTGTTTCTGCCCAGTCAGCTCTAGAAGCAACAGAAGCAGGTTTTGATGTAGGTACTCGTACTATCGTTGACGTACTAGACTCAACTCGTCGTCTATACGATGCGAACAAAAACCTTTCAGATGCTCGTTACAACTACATCCTAAGTGTTCTTCAGCTTCGTCAAGCGGTTGGTACACTAAGCGAACAGGACATTGTTGATGTAAACGCAGGTCTAAAAGTAGCAAGTAAGTAATTCTTAATTACTCAGTTACCGTGACAAAAATGCCGCTCATTGAGCGGCATTTTTATTATCTATGGAAAGCTAATTCTCAACCTAACTCAAAGGTTAAGCCTTGAGACTAGAAAACGAGAAGGCTAAGAGTTAGCCTCGACCACCTTTAATCGCTTTAATGATTTCAGTCGTAGAGCAACCATCTTCAAAGTTAAGTACTTTCACTTCACCACCAGCCGCAATCACTTCTTCACCACCAGCAATCTCTTCAGGTTTGTAATCACCACCTTTCACTAGAATGCTTGGTAGAACCTCAGAGATCAAACGTTGAGGTGTATCTTCAGAAAACGGAACCACCCAATCAACCGCGCCTAAGCCAGCCAATACCGCCATACGACGATCAGTTGGGTTCACAGGGCGACCTGGACCTTTCAAACGTTTGACTGATTCATCAGTATTCACTGCAACGATCAAACGATCACCCAGCTCAGCCGCGTGGTTCATGTAAGAAACATGGCCGGCATGCAGAATATCAAAGCAACCATTGGTCATGACTACTTTCTCGCCTTTCGCACGAGCACGTTTCACCGCTTCAACCAGTGCGGCTTCAGAGATCACGCCGTAGTCAGTGTCTTGGCTACCATGAATCGCTTCCGCTAACTCAATCGTAGACAGCGTTGATGTACCAAGTTTGCCAACTACTACACCAGCAGCAGCGTTCGCTAATGCACACGCTTCATCCAGTGGCTTACCAGCAGCAACAGAAGCCGCGAGTACCGAGATAACCGTATCACCCGCACCTGTCACGTCATATACTTCTTTCGCTTGAGTCGGCAAGTGGAATGGTGCCTGATCTTTACGAAGTAGCGTCATACCATGTTCACTCCGAGTCACTAACAAAGCTTCAAAGTCGTATTTTTCGATCAAGGCGATGCCTTTCTCGATAAGATCTTCTTCTGATTTGACCTTACCTGCAACCAGCTCGAACTCAGCCATATTTGGCGTAAGCAAAGTTGCACCACGGTATCGCTCTAAATCAGCACCTTTCGGATCGATAAATACCGGAACCTTTGCTGCGCGTGCTTTTTGAATAAAACTTTGCACATGCTCCAAGGCACCTTTTGCGTAATCAGATAGAATCACCGAACGTACATTAGGAAGCGCTTGTTCCATGCGAGACAGAACTAACTCAGGATCCGTGTTCTCGAATTTGTCTTCAAAATCAAGACGGATCAGCTGTTGACCTCGGCTCATTACTCGCAGTTTAGTGATAGTTGGGTAATCGTCCAACTCAACAAAGTCGCACTTAACATTGAGCGCTCCTAAGGTGTTTTTTAACACCTCAGCGGGTTCATCTTTACCAGTTAAACCAACGACATGAGCATGACCACCAAGAGAAGCAATATTCATTGCTACGTTGGCAGCACCACCAGGGCGCTCCTCGTTATTTTCTACTTTCACAACGGGTACAGGTGCTTCTGGTGAAATACGGCCAGTTGGACCATACCAGTAACGATCAAGCATTACATCACCGACAATAAGAACACCTGATTGGCTGTAGTCAGGTAGAATTGGTTTCATTATTGATCTCCAAAAATCAAATCTGGCTAGAGTCTAGCACACTGATTACAGAGGCTAAACCATAGAAAAATTAGCAAACGCTTACCGAAATAAGGGCTGTGTCATACAAGCCATAACTAGGGTTAAGCTTCCATCCACTGCTTCCATGCTTGAACAACATGTTCTCTTTCCATCTCAAACTTCTCAATCGCCACATCCGCATCAAGGTTGAGTAGATTACGGTGATGGATTTCATCTCTTAACGTCGTATAGACGTTGGTTAATGCCATGCCTTGCTGCTCGTCCATAATCCCCTGTGACAACAGGCTTTCAAAGATTCGTACATTGTCACACCAACGGGTGAGTTTAGGTTTTTCGTTGCTGTATCTCAGCACTAAGTATTGCGCCAAGAACTCAATATCAGTAATACCGCCCGCATCTTGTTTCAGCATGAATCGATCGGCTTTTTTACCACCTAAATGACCGCGCATTTTTTCACGCATATCCACAACGGACTTTTTAAGTGTTGCCTCATCACGAGCCAAGCACAGAACCTCATGGCGAGTTTTGTTGAATGCCGAAGCTAATAAGTCATCGCCGTAAATCATGCGAGCGCGAGTTAGAGCTTGGTGCTCCCAAGTCCACGCGTCATTGTGCTGATACTCGTCAAACGCATCTGTAGGGCTAACCAACAGACCAGAGGCACCTGAAGGGCGCAGACGAGTATCGACCTCATACAAAATACCAGAAGCGGTTCTTGTCGAGAAAATATGAATAATTCGCTGTGCCAACCTTAAATAGAATTGGCGTCCATCAATCTCTTTCTTACCATCAGTATAGATGTGTACCGGGCAGTCGTGCATGAAGACAATATCAAGGTCTGAGTTATACCCCAGCTCCCACCCGCCTACTTTGCCATAACCAACCACCGCGAAGCCTCGACCTTCACGATCTTTTACATGAGTTGGTTCACCAAACTTGGCCGATACTTGTAACCAAGCTTGGTTAATACCCGCCTCAACAATCGCTTCGGCTAAATAGGTCAGGTGATCACTGACCTTCATGACTGGTAGAGCTCCTGCAATATCCGCAGCTGCAATCCTCAAGATACAAGTCTGCTTAAACTGACGCAGACCTTCCATTTGTTGCTCCATATCATCTTCAGGAATACGAGCAAGATAATCACGCAACTCTGTTTTGTACGACTCTAAAGGTACGGGATTATAAAGTTGCTGAGGGTCAATAAGTTCATCTAATAGAATTGGGTAACGGCCAAGCTGCTCCGAAATCATCGGGCTCGCAGTACATAAACGAACTAACTGAGTTAACGCGGCTGGGTGTTCATCCAATAGCTCAAGGTAAGTGGTACGCGTGACTATTTTATGGAGAAGGTGCAACACTCGAGATAAACCAAACTCTGCATCCTTGGCGGTGTACAACGCTTGGAACACTTTAGGCATCAAGCGATTTAAAACCTCCCGTCCACGCGGGCCAAGGGTTTTCTTCGCTAAATCCGCTTTAAATTGGATAATGGTTTTCGCCGCTTCCAGCGGGTTAGCAATCGCGATGTCATGCTCAAGAACCTGCTCAATCACGTCTTGTTTATGGGCCATATCCCACAGTTCACTAAAGTGACTCGCGATTGGATTGGCGTCCTCTTCATCGACACCAATCAGATCTTCGAAAACAGTATGTACATTCGCCATATGAACACGAGTTGCCGTAATCAAACTATCCCAATCAGCAAATTGCATTGCGACAGCGAGCTGCAGTTGCTCGAACTCACCATCTGGTAAGGTTTGAGTTTGCTTGTCAGACATCGCTTGCAATAGGTTTTCAAGGCGACGTAAAAACAGGTAGGCCTCACGTAAATGACCGACTTCTTTGGTCTCTAATAAATTGAGAGACTCAATAGCACTTAACGTTTCTAGTAACCCTCGACCACGCAGGCTAGGCTCGCGCCCGCCACGAATCAATTGAAAAACTTGCGCAATAAATTCAACTTCACGAATACCACCAGAACCAAGCTTGATGTTATTGGAGAGGCCACGACGGCGAACTTCACTGCTGATCATCGACTTCATTCGACGTAGAGATTGGATCGCACTGAAATCGATATAACGACGAAACACAAATGGGCGCAACATCTGGCGAAGCTCTTGATATTCAGGGTACATTTCACTACCCATCACTCGCGCCTTAACCATCGCGTAGCGTTCCCAATCTCGGCCTTGTTCTTGATAATAATCTTCTAGCGCAGCATAGCTCATCACAAGTGGACCACTCTCACCAAACGGGCGTAGGCGCATGTCGACTCGATAACAGAATCCATCGAAGGTTTGCTGATCAAGCGCCTTGATAATACGTTGCCCTAGACGGGTAAAGAACTGCGCATTGGCAATGCTGCGTCTTGCGCCTTGGGTTTCGCCATTTTCAGGGTAGGTAAAGATCAGATCGATATCAGAAGAGAAATTGAGCTCACCGCCCCCTAGCTTACCCATACCAATGATGAGCATCGGTTGTGCTTCACCTTGCTCATTACAAGGTGTACCCCACTCTTTACAACAAATATCGTACTGCCATTGATAGGTCTCGAAGATCATCGCCTCAGCCAACATCGATAGATGATTTAGGCTCTGCTCTAGCTCCCACGAACCCATAAAATCACGCCAAGCAATGTAGGTCATTTCTCGATTACGGAATTGACGCAGTACGCGCTGACCGCTCATTTCATCAATGCAACCAGAAAGTAATTCAGCCAATCGTTCTCGGTATGCTTCAGCACGTTTCTCACATGCCAACATATCGGGTAAGTCAGCACATAAAGCCGTATCACGCTGCAGGCAATCACCAATAAAACAGCTTAAACCGAGTACACGTTTAAGATCTTCAGTCAGCGGCTCAGACCAAGTATTGATGGCTTCACTTTGATGCTCTAATAATTGCTCAAAAGCGGACTGGGAGTGAGTGATGAGTTGAGAAGGCAATGGCATGTTTCTTCCTTGTGTAAGCTGCGCGCCGAACAATTGGTTCTGTTCTTTAGTAAATAGTTTTAACAGGCAAGTTTAACAACGAGCTTTGAGAACCCGTTTTAATATCTAAGGATAAGTTATACCAAAGTTACACCAATAAAAAACGCCCACATTAGCAATGTGGGCGTTTTATCGGTTAACTTATCGAATCGGGCCTTTCCTAGCTATCGAATACTAGAAGTACTTCTGAAGAGTAAAGACCAAGACCCCATGATTAAACCTTAAATTGTTTAATCTTACCGTCCAGTTCTTGCGCGTTGGTTTCCATGAGCTGAGAAGTCTCTAACAGTTCACCAACGACCACTACAGAAGCTTCGACAAGCTCACGAACATTCGTTAGGTTGACACTCATCTCTTCAGCAACACTGCTCTGTTGACCTGCTGCGGTCGCGATTTGGAAGTTCATATCATTGATTTGATTGACTTGACTTACGATGCCATCAAGCTCACTTCCCGCGTTAGTCACCAGATCAACACCTTCTGCCGCTTCAACAACACTTTTCTCCATCAGCTCTACCGCAGAGTTAGCGCTGCTTTGTAGGTGGCTGATCATGTCTTGAATCTCTACCGTCGCTTGCTGAGTGCGCTGCGCAAGGTTACGAACCTCATCGGCAACAACCGCAAAACCACGTCCCGCTTCACCTGCACGCGCGGCTTCAATCGCTGCGTTCAGTGCCAGTAGGTTAGTTTGCTCTGAAATGCCTTGGATAGTGCCCACAACGCTGCCAATCGAATCAACGCGTTCTTCTACTTGGTTTACCGCTGCTGCAGATGCTGCGATATCTGAAGATAGCTCACTCATCTTAGAAACTGAGCCTTGAACGAACTTCTGACCGGTCAATGCTTGGCCTGATGCCTGTTCAGTCAATGAAGACGCACTTTGTGCATGCTCAGCGACAGTTTGTACGGTCGAAGTCATTTCGCTCATAGCTGTCGCTAGCTGATCGATCTCGTTGAACTCTTCTTGAGCAGAATCTTTGGTCTCTGACATGCTAATGGTCATCACTTCTGTCAGAGCAAATAACTCGTCTGAAGAAGCCACTTGAGTTTTGATCATGTCGTTCAGTTGGACGCGAGTTTTTTCAAGTTCGCGTGCCACATCGCCGTATTCATCTTTACAGTCCATTTCAATCGGCACAGATAGATTCTTATCGGCCATGGTTTTAATGGCGTCATTAAGGTACTGAGTTTGGCGAAGCATAACGCGCGCCGCCGCTAATAGAAGAACCACAAACACAATGATCATCAAGGCTGTTTGCCAAGCCACTTGAACTAGGTAAGTCTCATAATGCTGCTGCGCAACTTGCGCATTATTGGTTACAGCAAGCAATGAATCGTAAAACGTACTTGCGTCCCATAACTGCTTCGAAATGATCAAGATAGTGCTGAATATCATCAGCATGACCATTTTTGGAACGAGACGAACGTCAGAGATTATCCTTTCCCACGGCTTGAATGACAGTTTAGTCATTGTCAGTTCTCCATTAATTCTTATATATTGATGGCTTCTATATCCGCGAGGTGGCTATGTCAGTCAAAGTTCGCGATTTATTTTGAGCCTCGTATGAATGTTGAATAATACCAAAGACGCCACCAAGCCGATGAGCTTATTGTCACTGATTCTCTCTTTCTTAGCGTTATTTGTGATCTCAGGCTTATTGTTCGTTCCGATTGATAAAGAATCAAAACAAGTTCTTATCGGCCTCGATTTTATAATCTGTAGTGTTTTTCTTTTTCAGCTCACGATTGATCTATTGAGATCACAAAATAAGAAAGAATATCTAAAAGTACACTGGATCGATTTCTTAGCAAGCATCCCAATGATCGAACCACTTCGTTTCGCTCGTATTTTTCAGATCCTGCGTGTCATTCTTGTGCTCCGCTCGGGTAAACGTGTTTTCAGAGAGCTGTTTCGTAATCGCAAAGAAACCACGCTCGCCTCGATTATTCTGCTGTTGGTTATTCTCCTAACCATAGGAGCTGGAACAATACTTCTGTTAGAACACAAAGATCCCAATGCCAACATTACCACTGGCCAAGATGCTTTGTGGTGGGCTTTCGTTACCATCAGTACCGTAGGGTACGGCGATCATTACCCCGTGACGAACTCAGGGAAATTAGTCGCCTCTCTGGTGATCATTTGTGGTGTGGGTGTTTTCGGTATGATTTCAGGCTTGATTACTTCTCTGATCACCTCCCCAACTCACCATGAGAATCAACGAGCAGAAAACAAAGAGAAGCATCTTGAAAAGATCATAGAGCAACAACAGAAAATACTAGAGCGACTAGAAAAGCTCGAGCAACAAACAAAAAAATAGGGCCGAAGCCCTATTTTCAAATTCATACTTATACTGATGCCGGTATTGAGTTTAGTCTTGCCAGTATGGCTCAACCTCAACACTGATTTGGCGCGTCTGTTCCATCGCATGCAGAATAGACACTTCTTGACGAGCCAACCAACGCTCTAGCTGAACCTTCTCATCGCCTTCCAACTTCTCAGTCAAAGGCTCTAACGTTTTAAGTGCCAGCAAGTCATCAATACCTTGCACCATATCGGCCCATGGCAAGCGGAAGCTGTTTCGTTCATCGTCATCATACAAACTCGCGAAACCAACGCCAGAATACAGATTACGCATCAAACGGTATTGCTGATCAATATACGCTTGGCTGGTCATCACTCGCTCTGGCGGGAAAGCTTCCATCAAATCGGCCCATGTGCGATCGAGTTGCTGCACGGAAAACCATTCGATACCACGAGCCATTTGCTCACGTGCTTTTTCATCTAAGAAAGGTTGCCAGCCACGAGACAAGATCCAACGGCTAAGATCTAATAATAACCCAGTGTATCGAGCAGAACTCAATAAGGTCAGCAGCTCTTCACGATCTGGCAGTTGCTCTTGCATCTCTTTAAGCTCAGCGACCAAGAACTTACGTGCATCTAGCTTACGCAGCACGTGGCCTTTATCTTCGAGCAAATCTTCGAAGTGGTCATAACTTTTTAGCCAATCAAGTTCTTGCTCAAGCCACTTAAGTTCTTGGCGTAAAATAGCACTCGCGCGTCTTGGAACAATGTCACCATAGATAGTGAAGGTTTGACGAATAAAACTTAGCGAATGGCTTATCTCATGTAACGCTTCAATCGATTGACGCTCAGTAAAAATCTGCTCGTGAGAGTGCCAATGAGCGAGAGCATGCTCTAAAGATTGAATGAAACACGATTCAACAGTATCACTTTTATCAGTATCAACTAAGGTCAAAGGAGTGACTTCATCTCCTTGATAACCTTGAGCAAGACGGTAACCCTTAGCGGCTTTGCTGAGATTCCCTAAACGCATGCCACCTTGTTCGCAGAATTGACGAGACAATGTAAATAGAGCATCCGTTTGACCCGATTTAAGTTCCAATTCGACTTCGCAAATCGGTTCTTGCAGATCGCCGGACTCAACAAAGCCTTGGTCGAACGCAACCTCAACCTGGCTGCCATCTGGCATACCAATCAACCACTGCTCACGAGTGAAATTGGTAGAGAACAGAGGAGTCAGCTCAGCTTGCAACGTTTCGATGTCTTTCCCCGCTGGCCAGATATCCTCTGGATGCAGGGCTAGCTTAGGTTCGTTGCTGTCGTGTTCTGCATTGTATTCAGGCCTTTGATGCAGACCAGCAACCACACGACCAGCGGTCTTTACTGTTTGTACAAATACGTCATCAAAACGTCGAATACGCAAGCCAATATCGTGCTTACGTAGCCAGTTGTCAGGGGTGTCAAAGTAGATGTTACCTAGCTCGCGACAACTGTGCTGAAGTACTTTAGTTTCAGCAATTTTATTGCGTAAAGTCTCTGAAAAATCAGGAGAAACAAAAAACTTCAGTTCTATCTCGGTTTCCATAGTTATACCTTTCTGTGAAGATAGGGACAGGATATTGCCAATTTGAAAACTCAGCAAGTCAGAAATATCGCCCTTATGATGATCTAAAACAGTTTTAATGAGACATTGATTAGGTTAACATGCGCGACTTTGTAGCCATCGCTTAACATTTCACCATGAATATGGTGTATGTTGTTTTAAGGTTATTATTTATTAGGTTGGATGACCATGCCAGTAAATACAATTATGGGGTTATTTGCAAAGTCCCCAATTAAACCTTTGCAGCGTCACGTAGTATGCGTGAACGAATGTTGTTCTCACCTAGTTAATTTCTTTGAAGTTTCTTCAAAAGGTGACTGGGAGAAAGCATCAGAAATTCGAGCTCAGATTTCTCACCTTGAGAAAGAAGCTGACGTACTAAAACGTGAAATTCGCCTTAAACTTCCTCGTGGTTTGTTTATGCCAGTTGATCGCACCGATATGTTGGAGCTTTTAACTCAACAAGACAAACTAGCAAACCTAGCGAAAGACATTGCTGGCCGTGTATATGGTCGTCAACTTGTCATTCCAGCTCCAATGCAACAGAACTTCATCGCTTACGTTAAACGTTGTCTAGATGCAGCGAACCAAGCACAAAACGTAATCAATGAATTAGACGAATTGCTTGAAACGGGCTTTAAAGGCCGTGAAGTAACACTCGTTGCTGAAATGATTCATCAATTAGATGTAATTGAAGATGACACGGACGCGATGCAGATCGAACTACGCCAACAACTTATGGCGATAGAGAAAGATCTGAATCCAGTTGACATCATGTTCTTGTACAAGATTCTTGAATGGGTTGGTGGTATTGCAGATCAAGCACAGCGTGTTGGCGCTCGTCTTGAAGTAATGCTTTCTCGATCTTAAATCATACGTTAACCATATAACGAAGAGCACTTTTTAACCAAACCACTTATGCGCTGAGTATTTCTCTCGCTGAGCGGTTTTTTGCGTCTAAATTTGTTCCGCTTGTTATCAAACAACTAGGTATTACGATGGATATCCTTGCTAACTACGGCACTGTCCTGATTATTGTTGCAGCAGCTTTCGGTTTCTTGATGGCTATTGGTATTGGTGCAAATGACGTTGCGAATGCAATGGGCACTTCAGTAGGCTCTAAAGCTTTAACCGTTAAACAAGCGATCATTATCGCAATGATCTTTGAATTCGCAGGTGCTTATCTTGCGGGCGGCGAAGTAACAGACACGATCCGTAAAGGTGTTATCGAAACGTCTCTATTCGCTCATCAACCTGACGTACTTGTGTACGGCATGATGTCTGCACTACTAGCTGCTGGTACATGGTTGCTTCTAGCATCATACATGGGCTGGCCAGTATCAACGACTCACTCAATCATCGGTGCAATCATCGGTTTTGCTTGTGTGTCTGTAGGTACAGAAGCCGTAGACTGGAACAGCGTTCAAGGTATTGTGGGTAGTTGGATTGTCACACCGTTGATTTCCGGCATCTTCGCCTATCTCATTTTTGTAAGTGCCCAACGACTGATATTCGATACAGAAAATCCGCTGTTTAACGCTAAGCGTTTTGTGCCTGTGTACATGTTCATTACGACAATGGTCATTGCACTTGTAACGATCAAGAAAGGTCTTAAGCACGTTGGTCTTCACCTAAGCGGCACTGAAGCATGGTTATGGGCAGCTGGTGTTTCTGCTCTAGTCATGATTGGCGGTTACTTATACATTCAAAAGAAATTTGCTAACCGTGAAGAAGACCATGGCTTTGCTGGCGTTGAAGGTATCTTCAGCGTACTTATGGTTATCACAGCTTGTGCAATGGCATTCGCACACGGTTCAAACGACGTAGCTAACGCGATTGGTCCACTGTCTGCTGTTGTTTCAACGGTTGAGCACATGGGTGAAATCTCAGGTAAGAGCACTATCGCATGGTGGATTCTTCCACTAGGTGGTATTGGTATTGTTGTTGGTCTTGCTACCATGGGTCATAAAGTAATGGCAACCGTGGGTACTGGTATTACAGAACTAACACCTAGCCGTGGTTTCGCAGCTCAGCTTGCAACTGCGTGTACTGTTGTTCTTGCTTCTGGTACTGGTCTTCCAATCTCAACCACACAAACATTGGTTGGTGCGGTATTGGGTGTAGGCTTTGCTCGTGGTATCGCAGCGCTGAACCTAGGCGTTGTGCGTAACATCGTTGCTTCTTGGATTGTAACGCTACCTGCTGGTGCACTACTTGCAGTTGTGTTCTTCTACGCAATTCAGGCTATGTTTACAATGTAATAGCCTTGACGTTAGTAAATATTAGCGTCAGAAAACGGTGAGCTTCGGTAACGATATGTAAATACCATGTCATTATTGACTCAAACGCACAGAAAGGGAGGCTTTGCCTCCCTTCTTTGTTGCACCGCATAAAGAAACTAAATATTATTTGCTCATTGAGGCTGACTCATACGCCTACCCAATTTGAATCGTTAAGGGATTTACTGTGAAAAAACTGATTAGCTTAGTTTTGCTCGCAATGCTTGCGGCTCCAGCTGCCTTTGCACAAGACCGTTATATTGCTGACAAACTATTTACTTATATGCATTCTGGCCCAAACAACACATTCCGTATCATCGGTAGTGTTGATGCTGGTGAAAAGATTACTTACCTGCAAACTAACAAGAGCACGGGTTACACCCAGGTTCAAGACAACCGCGGCCGTAAAGGTTGGGTTGAAAGTAAGTTTGTAAGCACTCAAGAAAGCATGGCTCTGCGTATGCCTAAGCTAGAGAAAGAGCTAACTGAAGTTAAAGGCAAGCTAGCGAATGCTCGTCAAAGTGCTGACAGCGAAAAAGCTGGCCTAGCGAGCTCTCTAGACTCTCGTAACAAGCAAATTGCTGAACTTGAGCAAAACTACAGCGAGATTAGCCAACAGCTAACGAGCTCTCAAACAGAGAACCGTGAGCTACGCGCTAAGCTAGACACACAAAAAGATGATCTACTACTGAAGTACTTCATGTACGGTGGTGGTGTTGCTGGTATTGGTCTACTTCTTGGCCTTGTCCTGCCACACATTATACCTCGTCGCAGAAAGTCACCAAACGGCTGGTCGTAAGCTGATCACTTTACCTGTTTGGCTTATCTTGCGCTAAACAGAGTAAATTCAGTATCGAATATCAAAAAGGAGCACCTCGGTGCTCCTTTTTATTTGTCTGTTCTCTAAGTCTTTGGGACTATCTAGCTTTTAGCCTTTCCACTCGTACAGAGCGGGGATTTCTATTTTCTGTTGATTGAACTCGATAATCACTGATTGCGGCTTAATTTCGAGTAACTGGATGTCTCTTCCAATCCAATCCCCTTGCGCCACTTCTTGACCATTCACTTTGACCCAGCGCTTAGTTTCGCTGCTCGAGTACATGTGAGTTTGCAGGTCTAACTTAGGTAATACCCCAGATAAACTATTGCTGTGAGACTCTAACTCTATGACCTGAGACCCTACCTGTCCTGCTGGACGCGAGTCCATTGGCTCAGGTGCGCTTTGTTGCTCACCCATCATTGATTCAAGCTTTAAGGCCAAATCGGGGGGTAACTCACTGAGGTCTAGCCCTTGCAGTAAATCACTGTCCGATTGCAGAGCCGTATTCTCATTGCTTACACCTGGCTGAACCTCTTGCTGAGCTAGTGATAACTCTGACTCTTCTGATGTTCGCACACTACTCTCTGAACTAGCCACAGGCACAATAGCTCCACCAGCGACATTCGTACTTTCAGAGCCAATCTGCGCATACACCTCTTGGCGTGGCAGTGCTTTCAAAGGTTGGCTTGCCGGCGCTGGGCGAACGGCAAATAATACTTCACCTTCTGCATCCATTGACACAGCCTCCACATTGGCTATATCAGCATCAGCGATTTGAGGCTCAAGGTCTGATTGAGGTTTTGATTCAGGCAGAGCGACATAGGCAGCTTGGCTAGCCGAGTTTTGTTGTTGGTTATACGATTGATAAGCCAGAACACCACCCACCAACAAAGAAGGCACCAAGATAAGCAGTAGCCCCATGGCTAACGATGAGCCTCGTTTATTGCTAATCCCTTTAACAGAACTTGGCACATGATGGTTTTGGTAGCCTTTGAAGCTGGGGCTATTAAAAGATGATTGTTTAAGAGACGCTTGGTTAAGAGGCGGCAGCTTAGCAGACGACTGATTAAGCTCATGCATAATGCGTGACATTAACTTGCGCCTCCATCAAGTGACATCAACTTAGGCGAGTCGAGTTGAGCCAATCTTTGTAGTCTTGCCAGCGTGCGTTTTCCTGCAATGCCATCGACAGACATCCCTTGCCACATTTGAAACGCTTCAATTTTCATTTTTAACTCATAGTCAAATACATCACTGCCCGATACGTCTTCACCCAATACTTCAGACAATAGCAGATCAAGTAGTGCAATCGCCTCGCCTTGGTAACCCTCTTTGAGCGTCTCTCTGAGTGGCTGTTTCCAAATCGCGACATAATCACCTTGCCAGATTTTCTTTAAGGTACGCTTAGGCATCACCAAGAGTTTTTCGTTAACGAGGAGCTCGACAGACTCCTCAGACGCACCATAAAGCACAGCAAACACTGGCTCTTGATCGATAGCCAGATTAAGGACCACGGGTACGCCAAGCTCTAACAATGTATCCAAATTTGACTGTTGTTGCTCGCACACAAAGACACTTTGCGGCTCACTTAAGCACAAGCCATCACGCAGTGAAGACTGATACCCCCAGAGCGTATACAAATCTTTGATAGCGAGAGAACGATTGGTTCCCTTCATCAAGTGTTGTTGAATATCTTGTGGCAAAGCAAACTTGGAAGGTTTTGGCTCAGCAACCAACTGAGGTTCATTCGCCACCAAAGAGCGCTGAGTCTGTGCAGACACTTCTGTTTTCATTTCACTTGAAGTCTCAGCCGACTGCCATGCATTGATATAGCTTGGAGCAAAATTAAAGGTCGCCATTGCGAGGCCGACACTTAATGTAGCAATCCCAGCGTATTGGAATAACTTGGGGACTACGTGAGAAGATCGAGGCTTTTCGACATGATACACATCGGCCTGAAACGACATAACTTGCTGACACGCTCGGTTAACCGTTTCATTGTTCGGTAATGGCTCACCATCATGAAAAGCCAATTGCAGGGCTTTATCACACACTAAGTTAATGAGCCTTGGAATACCATGAGTATATTGGGCGATTAGCTTGATTGAACGATTCGAAAACAGCATCTGCTCGCCACCCGCCGTTTCCAAACGAAACGCGATGTACTTGCCAGTTTCTTCAGTATTAAGAGGCAGTAAGTGATAGCGACCTGTAATGCGCTGAGCTAGTTGACGTAATTGAGTGGTTTGTAAGTGCTGTTGTAATTCCGGTTGGCCGACCAACAGTACTTTTAACAGCTTGCGACTGTCGGTTTCTAAGTTGGTCAGAAGGCGTAACTGCTCCAGCACATCAGCTGCAAGATGTTGGGCTTCATCGATCACCAATAAGGTTTGAATGCCTTCAGCATGACTATCGAGCAGGAAGTAATGAATGGCCTGACTCAGCTGTTTCAACGATGCTTGTTCAGGGTACTCGACCTCAAACTCATCACAGATAGCTTCCAGTAAATCCGTATTGGAAAACGTAGGGTTAAGTATAAGGCCAGCTTGAGTCTGATTATCGAGTGATGACAACATCGCTTTGGCGACCGTTGTTTTTCCTGTACCGACCTCACCAGTAAGCATCGCAAAGCCCCCACCTTCGCCTAAACCGGCTTGTAGGTTCTGCATCGCTTCTTGATGGCGCTGACTTAAAAACAAGTAGCGAGAATTTGGTACAATCGAAAATGGCATCTCAACGAAGCCAAAATATTCCTTATACATGTGCTGCCCTATAATTACGATTAATGGAAAGTACCATTGCTTGCAGTAAAGTCCAGCAGTGATAAAACATTTCGAGGTGATAAGTTGCAAATATACGATAGCCTACCAAAAGACAATGGGCTACAACGCTACCTAGTCGGTGGAGCGGTGCGCGATAAGCTGCTCAACATTGATAGCTATGATAGAGATTGGGTCGTGGTAGGGAGTACTCCTCAAGAGATGGAAAACCTTGGCTTTACTGCTGTGGGCAAAGACTTCCCCGTATTCTTACATCCAAAGACGAAAGAAGAGCACGCACTGGCTCGCACCGAAAGAAAGTCCGGTTCGGGTTACACAGGTTTCGAATGTTACTTTGCACCAGATGTGAGTTTGGAAGAAGATCTCATGCGTCGAGATTTGACCATCAACGCCATTGCTCAAGACGATAAAGGCCAGCTTTACGATCCTTACCATGGCCGGAAAGATCTCTCTGATCGTGTTCTAAGACACGTCTCGGATGCTTTTGTTGAAGATCCTCTGCGTGTGCTGCGTGTGGCTCGCTTTGCTGCGAAGCTTCACCACCTTAACTTCAAGGTTGCACCAGAAACCATGGTGATGATGAGTGAGATAGTTCAATCCGGTGAACTGGCACATCTCACTGCCGAACGAGTTTGGCAAGAGTGGCATAAATCCCTTAGCACTCCGCATCCTGAAGTGTTCCTTTCGATACTGAAAGAGTGTGGTGCATTGGCTGTTGTATTGCCTGAAATTGACGCTCTGTTTGGTGTGCCTCAACCTGAAAAGTGGCACCCTGAAATCGACACGGGCATTCACACTCTGATGGTTGCTCAGCAAGCTGCGCGATTAAGCTCATCGTTACCCGTGCGTTTTGCCGCTCAAGTACATGATTTAGGCAAAGGCGTCACACCAGAAAGCGAGTGGCCAAGCCACAAAATGCATTGTCATACTGGCTTGAAGATCATTAAGAAGCTTTGTGAAAGAGTACGAGTACCGAATGAGTTTAGAGACTTGGCACTGTTAGTTTGCGAGCAACATTCTAATATCCACCGCGCAGGCGAGCTCAAGCCAACCACCTTTCTCAAGGTTCTGAACAAATTTGATGTTTGGCGTAAACCAGACAGGCTCAACGACATACTGCTTTGCTGCCAAGCCGATCACGCTGGCCGAAAAGGATTAGAAGATCAGCCTTACCCTCAGAAAGCGCGTTTTGAAGTGGCTTACCAAGCAGCGCTTCAAGTCGAAGTTAAAGCAATTATTGCCGATGGTTTTCAAGGCAAAGATATTCGAGAAGAACAAGAGAAGCGCAGAGCTGCCGCGATTGAGAGCGCGTTATCAGAACTCTCTAATAGTTAATCTTCACAATGCTGATTACCACGCATTAAAAAACCCGCAACTAGACAAATGTTTCGTTTCAACCTGTAAGACGAAACATTTGTCTACGTAAGTCGAGTGCTACTGCATCATCAAGAAAGCAAATAGACCAAAACCTAGAATCAGGCGGTAGATAACGAACGGTGTCATACCCATACGTGAAATAAGCTTCAAGAAGAAGTGAATACAGATATAAGCACTAATGAAAGACACCACGATACCCGTTAGTAAGGTGCCAACATGAATAGGGTCACCACTGGTCACTAACTTCAGGCCTAAATATCCACCCGCCAGAGTGATGATAGGGATAGACATCAAGAAAGAGAATCGAGCCGCAGCTTCACGTGTGAAACCAAGGTAAAGCGCTGCAGTAATCGTCGCGCCAGAACGAGACGTACCTGGAATAATCGCCATTGCTTGAGCAAGACCAATAAACAGTGCCTTTTTCCAACCCGCTTGGTATTCGTCATCACGCAGGCTTGAGTTCTTATCCACCCACCATAGCAATAAACCAAAAATAATAGTTGTCGTCGCAATCACCCACGCACTGCGCAAATAAAGCTCAACAATATCTTTCATCAACAAACCAAAGATACACGCGGGAATCGTCGCGAGAATGATCATCCACGCGAGCTTCGCTTCTTTACTGCGATCGCCTTTAAACACGGAACCAAAGAATGCGCTCAACAGAGAGACCACTTCTTTGCGGAAATAGATAACTACTGCGGCCAAAGTACCAACGTGGACCGCAACATCAAAAGCCAAGCCTTGATCTTCCCAACCTAAAACAGCCGAAGGAAGGATTAAGTGTGCAGAACTGGAAATAGGTAAAAACTCAGTAAAGCCTTGCACCAACGCCAACATAAACGCTTCAAAATAACTCATTACTTACCTTAAAAATTATAGTGTTATATCTACGACAGAGAGCGAATCTAATTGCTGCATCTTCTGCCATATTTCACTGACGGTTCTTCCATCTTGCGGGATTACTCTCGTAGGACAGAGATCATAAAGTGGTTGTGTGACAAAAGGATATTTATAGATATCACTGCGTGGTAATTCTGGTTCGCTTTCAGAAACCACGTCTCCAAACAGCACAATATCAAGATCGAGCTTTCGATCTTGAAGTTTATGAGCATCTTGAGAGCGACCCCATTTAAACTCAATTTTACGAAGTTGCTGTGAAAATTCAGTCAATGAGAGTGATGTGTCGAGCTCTATCACAAAGTTATAAAACGAATGGCTTTCAAACCCTACAGGCTCACAATGATAGATCTTAGAGCATTTAAGGTTAGTCCCTAACGATTGAAGCTCTGTCCATGCCACCCTTGCATGCTTGTCGCGGTCTATGTTCGTGCCAACACCAACATAGGCTATTGTCATGCTTGACCTCGTTCGATGATCACACCGACGGCTTTTGCTTGTGGCACTGCGCCAGGCTTCGCTAAACGGATTTTAATCCAAGGCACTGAGAACTGAGTCATGATTAGTTCAGCGACTTCTTCTGCCACACGCTCAACCAATAGGAATCGGCCATTCGCAATGTGGTCAAGTACGGCAGTGCTGACTGTCGAGTAATCCAAAGCATCGACAACATCATCACTCTTACCTGCAGGGCGGTTGTCATGAGCCATTTCAATATCAAGCACAAGTTTTTGTTTAATCTCTTGTTCCCAATCGTAAACACCGATCGTTGTAATTACTTCTAGCTGTTCAATGAAAACTTTATCCAGTGCCATGACTTGTCCTTTTAGAGGTCGGATACCCATATGGGGGAAAAAAACGTATTATTCGTGTAATTCCAGATATGATATCAATTACTCTTGGATTGAGCATTATTTTCCCATCGTTAGACTTATAACCGTTTAAGGAAAAACATGACCCCTTTGGCACTTATCATGATCATTGCAGCCTATTTGCTAGGTTCAATTTCGAGTGCGGTCTTGATATGCCGAGTCTTAAGACTTCCTGATCCAAGAACGGTAGGCTCCAACAATCCAGGGGCCACCAATGTACTGCGTATGGGCGGCAAAGGCGCCGCTGCAGCCGTGCTACTTTGTGACATGCTTAAAGGCACCATTCCAGTCTGGCTTGGCTACTACCTCAACATCGACTCGATCATTTTAGGCGTCGTGGCGATTGCTGCATGCCTTGGTCATATGTACCCAATATTCTTCCACTTTAAAGGTGGTAAAGGCGTCGCAACGGCACTCGGAGCCATCGCCCCAATTGGATTCGATCTAACGGGCATGATCATGGCGACTTGGTTGGTTGTGGCATTTTTGTTTCGTTATTCTTCTCTAGCGGCACTGGTTACTGTGTTGCTCGCACCTTTCTACGCTTGGTTAGTCAAACCTCAATACACATTGCCAGTAGCCATGCTGTGTTGTTTGATTGTGCTACGTCACCACCAGAATATTCGCCGCCTACTCGATGGCAGCGAACCAAAACTCGGACAAAAAAAATCGGCTTAAACTGTCGTGTCTAAGCCGAACCATTTTTAAACTGGGATAAATTTAAACCGACACAAGTCTCAGTCGATCAATACTATTCAGTCTTTAAGAGCTTACAGCAGATGTTTATCTAAAAATGTCTTCAGCATTGTGTTCACAAACTCTGGCTGCTCTAGCGAGCTAATATGACCAGCACCAGGAATCACCACTAACTCACTGCCCGTAATGCAATCGTGCATTAGGTATGACTCTAGTGCCGGACGTGGCTTATCTTCTTGTCCAACGGCAATCAAAACAGGCAGTGCAAAGTTCTCTACCGCTTCAATCATATCGCGACGCCCAAACACCATTCGACCAATTCGTGCGACTTCTTCTGCTTTCTCACCCTCAAGTGATGATAGCTGCTGAGTAAAACCTTCCACTAAAGCTGGTGAGTTAGTTTGAGCGTCATTAGCGAAGAACAGTGGAACAACCGCTTCTACAATCGGCTGAGGTACCATTTTGGTTTGAGTAATGGTGTCTAACATGCTGAAGTATTTAGCATGAGCAACTTCTGGCTCTAAACCAACAAAGGTATCCATAAGTACCAGAGACTTGATTCGTGCAGGAGCTAACTCCGCCAACTCTGTTCCCCACATGCCGCCAACCGATAAACCTACTACGGAGAATTCTTCGATATCTAAATGATCAAGCAAAGCCAAAACGTGCTGAGCGTAATCTTTTAAGTTACGCATCGAGCTCGGCGCGGCTTGTGATTCACCATGAGACCAAAGCTCTGGAACAATACAGCGATACTGAGTTTTTAATGCATCGATCTGCGGTTTCCACATTGCACTATCCCAAAGGTAGCTGTGACCTAACACAACAACAGGGCCTTGACCTTCATCTAGGTACGCCATCGACTGGTTGTCTACTGTAAACTTGTTCATTTTCTTCCCTAATCTCTATTAGCAATTATTTATCGACACATAGTCGGTAAGCTAGGATATAAAAACGGCCGCACAAGGCGACCGTTTATCGAAACACTACAGTCAATTACGCAATGGGCTCTAGCTGGTCAATAGGCCAACGCGGTGTGGCATGAACAGACAAATCAGCCGTTTCACCATTTTTAAGGCGTTGCATACCCGCGTAAGCAATCATCGCACCGTTATCAGTACAGAATTCAGTTCGTGGGTAGTAAACCTCACCACCGATTTTCTTCGCCAGCGCTTCAAGCTCAATACGTAGCTGTTTGTTGGCACTAACACCGCCAGCAATCACGATACGTTTCATGCCCGTCTCCACCAAGGCACGCTTACACTTGATTACCAAAGTCGCACAAACAGCTTCTTGGAACGCGTAAGCAATATCAGCACGAGTTTGGTCATCATTGTCATTAGCGCGAATGGTATTTGCCGCGAACGTTTTCAAACCAGAAAAGCTCATATCTAGCCCTGGGCGATCGGTCATTGGACGTGGGAACTTAAAACGCCCCGGAGTCCCTTTTTCTGCGAGTCGAGATAACAGCGGGCCACCCGGGTAATCTAAGCCCATCAGCTTCGCGGTTTTATCAAATGCTTCACCCGCCGCATCATCAATCGATTCACCAAGGATTCGATATTCACCAATGCCTTTTACTTCGACCATCATGGTATGACCGCCAGAAACCAGCAGAGCAACAAATGGGAATGGTGGAGGATTGTCTTCTAGCATTGGCGCAAGAAGGTGACCTTCCATATGGTGCACTGGCACAGCAGGCACGCCCCACGCATAAGCAATACTGCGACCAATCGTTGCACCCACAAGCAATGCACCAACTAAACCAGGGCCAGCCGTGTAAGCCACGCCATCAATGTCTTTCGACGTTAGGTTCGCTTCTGCCAATGCCGCTTTAATCAGTGGAATAGTTTTTTTTACGTGGTCACGCGACGCTAGCTCAGGTACCACACCACCGTAATCGGCGTGCAGTTTTACTTGGCTGTATAACTGATGAGAAAGCAGCCCTTGCTCATCATCATAAATTGCGATTCCTGTTTCATCACAAGAGGTTTCAATACCAATAATGCGCATAATTTTCTCGGCACGCTTTCGTCTAAAATGGGAAATTAGCGCAATATTACCCTGCCTAAGCTCTTCAAACAAATATTGTACAGACTATAATCGACAAAGTGCTTTACAAAGCCACTGTGATCGGATTAAAATTCCGCACCATTTTTGATCAAGCTGGTTAATGGCCAAACGCGAATAGAGAGTTAGCTCGATGGGTAACTTCTCTGATTTGGTACTGAGTAACCAGCGATAATGAATAACCCCTGAGGTGAAAGGCATATGCCAATAGTTAAAGTACGTGAAAACGAACCGTTCGACGTTGCACTACGTCGTTTCAAGCGCTCTTGTGAAAAAGCAGGTATCCTTTCTGAAGTGCGTCGTCGTGAGCATTACGAAAAGCCAACTACAGTTCGCAAACGCGCTAAAGCAGCAGCTCAAAAGCGTCACGCTAAAAAGCTAGCTCGCGAAAACGCACGTCGCGTTCGTCTGTACTAATAACTTAATCCATAAGGACTGAGTTATGGCTCTTATTGAACAACTCAAAGAAGAGCAAAAATTAGCGATGAAAGCCAAGGACAAACCGCGCCTTGGCACTATCCGCTTAGCTCTTTCAGCAATTAAGCAACGTGAAGTTGACGAACGGATCACTCTGAACGACGACGACATTATTGCTATATTAGTTAAAATGGTTAAGCAACGTCGCGATTCTGTTGCTCAATATGAATCGGCAAATCGTCAAGATCTTGCTGACGTGGAAAAAGCAGAAATTACGGTACTTGAAGGCTTTATGCCTCAACCGCTAACTGAAGAAGAAGTTATTGCACTACTTGATAGCGCAATTGCAGAAGCTCAACCTGCGGGCATGCAAGACATGGGTAAAGTAATGGCTATCTTGAAACCACAAATTCAAGGGCGTGCAGATATGGGTAAAGTTAGTGGTTTAGTTCGTTCTAAACTCGCTTAATCCCAAATCAAATTGCAACAAGCCGTGCAATCCTTCGGAACGCACGGCTTGTTTGTATCTGTAACCTATTCAAACTATTATTATCCACACTCTCAGTTAGTGCATTTTTCTAAGGTTTTATGGCAGGACACATCCCGCGTAGTTTCATCGATGATCTCCTAGCGCGTCTCGACATTGTCGATATTGTGGACGCACGCGTGAAACTTAAGAAAAAAGGCAAAAACTATGGTGCTTGTTGCCCATTTCACAACGAAAAGACCCCTTCTTTCAGCGTAAGCCAAGAAAAACAGTTTTATCACTGCTTTGGTTGTGGCGTACACGGCAATGCTATCGACTTCATTATGGAGTTCGAACGTCTCGATTTTGTTGAAGCGATTGAAGAGCTGGCCTCATTTTTAGGACTTGATGTTCCTAGAGAACAGCGCAGCGGTGAAATATCCACGGCGCCAAGAGCCAACAGCGAACAAAAACGTAACCTCTACGATTTGATGGGCGGCATCAGTAATTTTTACCGCTCTCAGCTGAAAATCTCAGCGAACAAACCTGCGATTGATTACCTAAAAAATCGCGGTCTTTCTGGTGAAATCGTACAGAAGTTTGGCATTGGCTACGTCGCTGATGAATGGGACTTGGTTCGTAAGAACTTTGGCCAACAAAAAGAAGCCCAAGACATGCTCGTTACTGGCGGCATGTTGATAGAAAACGATAAAGGCAACCGATACGATCGATTCCGTGGACGCGTGATGTTCCCGATTCGTGACCGTCGAGGACGAGTGATCGGGTTTGGTGGTCGTGTTTTAGAAGACGGCACACCAAAGTATCTAAACTCGCCAGAAACGCCGATCTTCCATAAAGGTAAAGAGCTTTACGGCCTTTATGAAGTGTTGCAAGCATACCGTGAACCGCCTCAAGTACTTGTGGTTGAAGGTTATATGGATGTTGTCGCACTAGCGCAATACGGTGTCGATTACTCAGTGGCATCACTGGGCACCTCAACAACCGGTGATCACGTTCAAATGTTGTTCCGCCAGACCAATACTGTGGTTTGTTGTTACGATGGTGATAGAGCAGGTAAAGAGGCCGCGTGGCGCGCACTAGAAAATGCGCTTGAATACCTAAAAACAGGTAACACACTCAAGTTTCTGTTCTTGCCAGACGGTGAAGACCCAGACAGCTATATTAGAGAACACGGTCAGGCTGCTTTCGAACAGCTCGTCCACAATGCGACGCCGCTTTCGACCTATTTGTTCGATAACCTGATAGAAATACACAAGCTGAATTTAGGAACAACAGAAGGAAAATCGGCACTGCGTGCACACGCGAGCGCCTTGATTAGTAAAATTCCTGACAGTTACTTCCAAGAACTGCTCGAAAAATTGCTCGATGAGCGAACTGGATTTGATAACCAATTGAGGCGTGCTCGCGTTCACACAAAGAACCCGACACCTCAACCGCATAAAGAGCTCAAGCGCACTCCAATGCGTGAAGTTATCGCTTTGCTTATCCAAAATCCGAGCTATGCTGATATGGTACCGGATTTATCAAGTGTCAAAGGCTTACAGCTGCCTGGACTAAGTTTATTCGTCGAAGTACTTGATATCTGCCGAGTGAACCCCCATATCAGCACAGGCCAATTATTAGAACATTGGCGAGACAACAAACATGAGGCACTTCTGTCTCGTCTCGCGAGCTGGGAAATCCCCCTCGACGAAGACAATCAAGAAGACATATTTTTAGACTCATTGGACAATATCCTTGCCCAGTGCGTTGAAAAACAAATTGAAAACCTGCAGGCCAAAGCAAGAAGTGTCGGTTTATCAGCCGAAGAAAAAAGGGAGCTACTAGCTTTAATGCTAGATCTAAAAGCGTAACCCTGTTTGATTAGTCAGCATTTAATAAATTTGTTAACATAATTGGTTTGCATTTGAGAATGCAACGTCCTTCACCAGACCTGAAGTTGGATATCATCTATGGATCAAAATCCGCAGTCACAGCTAAAATTACTTGTTATTAAAGGCAAGGAACAAGGCTATCTGACCTACGCCGAAGTAAACGACCACCTACCTGCAGAAATCGTGGATTCTGAACAGGTAGAAGACATCATTCAAATGATCAATGACATGGGTATCAAGGTAGTAGAAACTGCACCTGACGCTGATGATCTAGCTCTTAATGATGACGATGCCAATATAGATGAAGATGCAGCTGAAGCTGCTGCTGCTGCGCTTTCAAGCGTAGAAAGCGAGATTGGCCGTACAACTGACCCAGTTCGTATGTACATGCGTGAAATGGGTACAGTTGAACTACTGACTCGTGAAGGCGAAATCGACATTGCGAAGCGTATTGAAGATGGTATCAATACCGTTCAATTATCTGTTGCTGAGTACCCAGGCACGATTCCATACATCTTGGAACAATTTGACCGCGTACTCGCTGAAGAGATTCGCTTAACAGATCTAATCAATGGCTTTGTTGACCCAGACGACGATGGTACAGCTGCGCCAACGGCGACTCACATCGGTTCAGAGCTCGCTAAAACTGATCTAGAAGACGAAGACAAAGAAGAAGCAGAAGACGACGAGGAAGAAGAAGAGGAAGATACAGGTATTGATCCTGAGCTTGCTCTTGAGAAATTCACAGCGCTTCGCACTAGCTACCAAAACCGTCAACTAGCAATCAATGAATACGGCCACGAAAGCCCGAAAGCAACGCTTGCAACAACAATGATGCAAGACGTATTCAAAGAATTCCGTCTGACGCCAAAACAGTTTGATTACCTAGTAAACGAACTGCGTACTTCGATGGATCGCGTACGTACTCAAGAACGCCTAATCATGCGTCAAACGGTTGAGTACGGCAAAATGCCGAAGAAATCTTTCATTGCTCTATTTACTGGCAATGAATCTAGCGAAGCATGGTTGGACGAAGTTCTTGCTTCAGACAAGCCATACGCAGAAAAGATCAAACGTAACGAACACGACATCCGTCGCTCTATCCAAAAGCTGGATATCATCGAACGTGAAACGTCTCTTACTGTTCAAAGCATCAAAGATATCAGCCGTCGTATGTCTATCGGTGAAGCGAAAGCTCGTCGTGCGAAGAAAGAGATGGTTGAAGCGAACTTACGTCTAGTAATCTCGATTGCTAAGAAGTACACAAACCGTGGTCTACAATTCCTGGATCTAATCCAAGAAGGTAACATCGGTCTGATGAAAGCGGTAGATAAGTTTGAATACCGTCGTGGTTACAAGTTCTCTACTTATGCTACGTGGTGGATCCGTCAAGCAATCACTCGTTCGATTGCCGACCAAGCTCGTACTATCCGTATTCCGGTTCACATGATCGAAACGATCAACAAACTAAACCGTATCTCTCGTCAAATGCTACAAGAGATGGGTCGTGAACCGCTTCCGGAAGAGTTGGCTGAGCGCATGCAAATGCCTGAAGACAAGATCCGTAAAGTACTGAAAATCGCTAAAGAGCCTATCTCAATGGAGACACCAATCGGTGACGACGAAGATTCGCATCTGGGTGATTTCATCGAGGATACAACGCTAGAACTGCCTTTAGACTCTGCAACGGCAACAAGCCTACGCGGCGCAACTAAAGACGTTCTTGCCGGCCTAACGCCTCGTGAAGCGAAAGTACTGCGTATGCGTTTCGGTATCGACATGAACACTGACCATACTCTTGAAGAGGTTGGTAAGCAGTTCGACGTAACTCGTGAACGTATCCGTCAGATCGAAGCAAAAGCACTGCGTAAACTTCGTCACCCAAGCCGCTCAGAAACTCTGCGTAGCTTCCTAGACGAGTAATTACACGCTTTAGTGTGGTTAGCTTTTAAGCATAAAATAAAAAAGGTGAGCGTTGGCTCACCTTTTTTGTGCCTACGTGATTTAAGTGGCTAAGATGTAAGCGGAATTGCCCCTCATAGTGTCTAGACACCATTGATTGGTTCCCCTATAATCTATGCCCTACGGCCCCTTAGCTCAGTGGTTAGAGCGCACGACTCATAATCGTTCGGTCCCCAGTTCAAATCTGGGAGGGGCCACCAAATTCCGATAAGGCTCATGAAGAAATTCATGGGCCTTTATCTTTTCTAGTCCTTTCCATATCCGGTCTTCGATTACTTCCTGTAAGCACGATTCCATTAGCGCCAGTGAAACACTCCACCTAATCACCACAGAACCCGTAAATATATCTCAGGCTAATATCAACCATCAGTAGGCTCTCTCATCTGTACAACACGATTCTGCGCTAGATACATACCATTCAACACAAAAGTAGAGCCCCAGAAAAACTTCCCGACTAAGCCAACAAAAATATAACCAACATTCAGTTCCATTAGGTTCAGTAATTTATATAGATATAAATGAGATACCTAAATGGAGTTCTAGCTGATATCAGTCAGGAGACTCAGCACCGAAGATTAGAACCAGATGACTGTTGAACAATGATGACCAATTACCCTCCGTGGTAATTGGTCTGATATCTCTTAAGTGATTTAGGTTAGTCGGCAGCAGCAGTGAACCTCAGAGCTAGAAACGAATGCTAATCACTGGACTGGTATTCATACTGAAATCGGTAATCTCAACGCTAGGAGTGGTTCTAGGGCGAATCTGCTATGAGTTAGGGTGAGAAGTTGGGTTAGCGAATGGACTGCTGGAATCAGATAGAAATCTAGAGTGAGAATACCGTCGTCGTCGACAGCAATAGACCTAAATCAGGGTGAAAAACCGGACTAGGACCGGACCAACGACGTCGTCAACGAAATCTAGGGAAAGTAATTACGGAAGAAGTCAGGCAGAACAAGGGCTAGAAAGAGATTACAGGGCCAATCTAGAGTGACCGCCCTCGCGAGCTAGAGTTTTAAGTATTGGATTTCACTTCAAGACATTATCTCTCTGGTAATTTAGTTGTTCTGAGAAATTGCCATCATTTTCGGGTGTTATTGAATGCATCATTGAGTTGTACACAATATATTTATTGGCATTTAAATTGGAACGAACTACAAAAATAATAACGATAACCTGAGCTATAGTTCAGAGTTCCTGATATATATATTTTCTGAATAACCCTTGGTATACAACGACCTAAGAAACCACTATGAAAAAATTAATTTTATTACTTCTATTTGTTAGTTTTTCATCTAGATCTGACATTCAATTGCTTGGTCTACCTACACAATTACATGAAACGTTACTTCAACAAAATGCAAAAAGTAATTATATCAATAATGAAAAGATTAATTATATTAATCTAGCAAGTTTGTCTATAGCAGAAATCAAACAATCCGAAGCTCTCATAAATGAAAGCCGTACTTTAATCATTGATATGACTGAAGTGTACACTGAAGAGGAGCGTATCAGTTATAGCTCTACAATCACTGGCTTAGGTATTGATGCGCCTGTAATTGTGGTTGGAAATCTCGGCGGAGAAAGAGTTATCAATATTGTTAACGTCAATATAACTGATATCAACGGTAACAACATAAAAAATGAAAGCGAAGCTTTAGAAAGCCTTTCTTCATCCTTGGTTCATGTTTTACAGCGCTTTAGTGGGGAGATGTAATAATGAGACTGTTCAAATACTCCCTTTCAATTCTAAGCCTCATCTCTACTTCTGTTTTATCAGATGATTTTCTTCCGATTGTCGAAGTCCCTTTATATATTACCAGCCAAAATATCACGTGTGACTTATTTACTGGGGATGATTATGACCGAGAGTCAAATAAAACGCGCGATTGGTGTAATGCAAGTGCTTCAATTGACGTTCGAGTCAATATGTCATTAATGCGATCCATTCGCTCGTCCACAAAAATGGGAGGGTTTACACCCGATTCAAAAATAGCACGCTTTACTATTGATGATAAAGGCCATGGGGCTGGTATTCATCTAGCCGACGACATCACACAAGAGTACGTTAATTTTCGAACATGGACAGACAGAAGTGAAGTCTTTGGTCCAATTGCGACTAGTTATGATGTTTGGGTAAAGCCAACGGACGGTTACCTACCTAAAATTGTAAAAAACTACCCTGGAAATAAAAACAAAAACTTCCAACACAGAGAAACCAGCGGCTTTACCATTGGCGTTGATACTAAGAAAAGCGTAGAGATTGGTAAAGATGGTCCCAAGGGTAGTGTTGATTTAGGCGCTTCGTTTGGTTATCAACAATCCAAAACTTTAGTGTTTGATACTCAGGAGTATGAAATCGTCAACCATTCTTCGTTGCATGATTTTGCACTATCTTTCAAACGCACCTTCGGGGTCTGCGATACATTAACGAGAAATGAAGCCTCTACGGGTTGTTATTTTAGCGGTCCTATCTGGTCAGGTGCTTGGGTTTACGATAGAGATAAAGTTAACCCAATCGCTTACGCTAATTTTAAACCTAATTATGACGTTATTTACGAGGCTCCGGTTACTGAGCAAGGAAAGACACGTTTTGAGGTAGGCGTTGGGGTCGACTACTCGGTTTATACCGGTTTTGTTCAATATACTGTTCTCGCGGCAATTCATCTTACACATGATGAATTGCAAGGTTCACATAAGATCAACACTGCTTTTACTGTTGACTGGAATCACCCGATATTTTTACCAGAAAAGCATGTAACGCTTCAATCTCTATCTCATGTTAACCAATGCCTTACTGCCAGCGAAGATGATAATCATGTTTTTGGAAGTGCGTGTAGCGGCGAGTTAGCCCAAGTTTGGGGCTACGATAAAGAAAGCAGATATGTAAATAGACAAAGCCCAAATGTTTGTTTATCAATTGACAAAGATAAACGTGTTATAACTGAGCAGTGTGGCTCCAGTTTAACCCAGAAGTGGTTTTGGCAAGATGGCCAGTTAATCAGCTACCTACCTGATGGAAAAAAGACTTGGAGTCTCGACCCTCAACAAATCGGTCAACTTATACTTAAGCCTGATTCTAACAAAGGGTGGTTGGAAAAACAGACCAATTTGAGCTTATAACAACGTAATTATTCCGATCAAAGATTAGGTTGATAAGTTAATTTTCTTCTCTTATAAGATCCATTGGTTATTGTTAGGCGCCAGTGGGTCTTTAGGACACCAAAGCCTACAAACTTCCATTAAATATGCACATTTGGCTAGTTCTAGGTTGAGGAGGTCAGTCATGGGTGCTGGTACATAAAGGCTTATACTCGGTTAATAATATAATTTTGACTTCGGGTTTATTACTACAGACAGATTACCTCTTATCCCCCATACAAAAGCGCTGATACCTCCAGCATATCGAAATCACATTACAGATTCCTGAACCAAGAATCAGGTCGAAACCTGCAATGTGTCTATTTTTTGGTCTGACTCGTACACTTTTTGTAGGCGTTTTTATGTCTCTCCCCAATAACCCTCACCAGCAGTTAGAACAAGCAATTAAGAATATTGTTCTAACTTATCCCGTTTGGATATCTTCCGAAGAACTTGCAGAAATAGTTATGCGAGAAATGCATTTAGAGAGTTACTTTTTTGAAAAATATTTTCGCTATAGTAGGGCTAAAGCTGTTTATTATACAGCCATGGCTTTAATGCGTAACGGTACACTGCACTAGTGCTACTCACGCGGCACTCAACAGCCTTTAAGCCTCTGGAATTACAGTCCAAAACTTCTAGATATCCCTCTAGGTTGCTGGCAATAAATTGGACTGATTTAGTCCGGTACTGTTCCTGCCTTCCACCCCAGATCCCCCTCGTCGTACTAATTACTCCCATCACCTTCATCATCCCGTCGTCGACATCAGAGAAATCTTGCGGGTAATCAGGTTATGTTATTTTACTAGTGGATTGGGGTGAGATTCGGGGCAGGGTCACTATGTTGATTACAGTGCTGAAGCTTGGCTCATAATCGTTCGGTCCCCAGTTCAAATCTGGGAGGGGCCACCAAATTAGAAAAGCCAGAACAGTTCACGCTGCTCTGGCTTTTTGCTTTTCTAGCCCTTTATCTTCTAGCTTAACGCTCAGCCCCATTCGTCCAGTTTCTTCTATGTGACTAAACATACTTTTCTTTTATAAAAAAATCGGCAATATGATAGTACACAAATCATTCAATAGTTCAGGGAAGACTCATGAAAGACGAAACGCTCTCGATTCACTTCGGCTACGACACTGATCCAACAACCAAATCGGTTGCGACACCTATTTACCAAACCGTTGCTTACGAATTCGATGACGCACAACACGGCGCCGACCTGTTTAACCTTGCGGTGCCAGGTAATATCTACACTCGTATAATGAACCCAACCAATGATGTGTTGGAAAAGCGCATGGCAGCCTTAGAAGGTGGTATTGCAGGCTTAGTGGTGAGTGCAGGCAGCGCGGCGATCAACTACGCGATTCAAACGTTGGCACAAATCGGTGACAACATCGTTTCAACACCTCAGCTTTACGGTGGTACTTACACCCTATTTGCTCATATGCTACCAAACCAAGGGATCGAAGTTCGCTTTGCTAAAGACGATAAACCAGAAAGCTTAGCGGCACTGATCGATGAAAAAACCAAGGCGGTTTATTGTGAAAGTATCGGTAACCCAGCAGGCAATATTATCGACTTAGAACGTGTTGCTGAGCTTGCTCACGCACAAGGTGTACCTGTGATTGTCGATAACACGGTGGCGACACCTGTGTTGTGTAAACCTATCGATTTTGGTGCCGATATTGTGGTGCACTCGCTAACCAAATACGTTGGCGGTCACGGAACAACATTAGGTGGTGTTATTGTCGATTCAGGCAAATTCCCATGGGCAGAGCACAAAGATCGCTTCCCGGTCTTTAATCAACCAGAACCTTCTTACCACGGTGTGGTGTATACCGAAGCCTTTGGTGAAGCCGCATTTATTGGCCGCGCTCGAACCGTTCCATTGCGTAATACAGGCGCAGCACTGTCCCCCATGAATGCCTTCATGTTGATGCAGGGTCTAGAAACGTTGTCGCTACGCATGGAGCGACACACCGAGAATGCATTGAAAGTAGCAGAATACCTTAAGCAACATGAGAATGTGAGTTGGGTAAGCTACGCGGGGTTACCAACCTCTGAGTTCTACCCATTGGCTGAGAAATACATGCAAGGTAAGCCGTCTGCCATTTTATCTTTTGGCTTGAAAGATGGTTATGAAGCCGGTGTTCGTTTCTATGATGCGCTGCAAATCTTCAAGCGCTTGGTGAACATTGGTGATGCAAAATCTCTCGCTTGTCACCCTGCTTCTACAACACACCGTCAATTAAGCGAAGCTGAACAAAAGCAAGCAGGTGTGTCACCAGAGATGATTCGCCTCTCAGTAGGTATTGAACACATTGACGATATCTTGGCTGACCTAGAGCAAGCACTTAATGCTTAACGCTTAACGCTTAACGCCGTTAAAGCTAGATCTAACGCTGATCGTTAACTAGCAGACACAAAAAAGCCCATCACAGGATGGGCTTCTTATTATCTATATTCCGGAAAGCGTTAGAACTTTTCTCAGTCAATTGTTCATTACTCAGCTATGTAAGAAAGTTGCCGAACGATAAAGATTTAAACTCACTAGAAGTCCATAAACGAGAAAATCATGCATAAAATGATGAAGCCTTTTTCTAGGTCATTTTTTCGTATTAACTTTCATTTGAAGTTTGGGTATTTACCATCAGGCGATTTAAAAGTAATTCTCACATGGACCATGTATAGCATCCAAAGTTCGAATTCTGTCTAAAATCAATACTGTTGGTTTTGTTTCCTAAATTGCTCTGGCGTTACTCCGGTAAGCTTGCGAAACATTTTAATAAAAGATGACCCTTGACTATAACCCAGTTGAAAAGCAACTTCGTTGATTGATATAGACTCCTTTAATAATGCCATAGCTTTAACTAACTTTGCCCGTTGGCGCCAATCATTAAAACTCATTCTTAGCTCTTTCTGAAAACGTCGAGCAATCGTTCGTTCGGTACTAAATACACGTGTTGCCCACATCGCTAAACTGGAGTTATCGGAAGGATTTTCCTGGAGATGAGCCAAAATAGGGGCAAGCAATTTGTCATCACTCGAAGGGAGGTAATTTTCTATGGGCTCAGTTTTCGCGAGCCTTTCCATTAATACATGGCTTAAACACCTATCTTCCTCGGTCAACACCGCCGTTGTTTTTCGTTCTACCAAATCATCTATTATTGCTCTTAATAATGGTGTTAGGGGGATCATACAAGCCTGCTTAGGTAGGCTTGGGCTAATACTTAAAGCGATATTAATAGCGCAGTATTCGACATCACTTCGATTAAAAGCACGGTGCTGCTGCTGTGCAGGTGTCCAAATTGCATAGTTAGCGGGGCAAACCATTTTTTGCTTATCTACCTCTATCTCAAGTACACCTTGTTTGATTAGGTGCAACTGCCCCCAAGCATGTGAATGAGGCAAAGTTTCGGTTTGCGCCTCAAGAAAAAAATAATGAAAAAATACATCAGTAGGGAGCGTTTCATCGAGTCGTGGCATAAATGTGTTGCCTGTCGTGTTAGCTATGTTCTCTGTCGTGAACGGCATACAGCTTTCCCCTTCATTGATGTGACAATTCTGTTAGTTGTTCTTTCGAACAAGTCCCCATAACAGAGATTATTATGAATATTATATTTCCTATTACCGCCGTATTTATATGGGCAGCAAATGCTGTAATCAGTAAATTAGCAACCAGTGTGATAGAGCCTGGTGCTATAGCTTTCTATCGTTGGTTTTTTGCACTCTTAATCCTATTGCCATTTTGCATTAAGCCAGTATGGCAACAACGAGAGCAGATAAAGCCACTTATATTAAAATTAACGATCTTAGCTTCACTCGGCATGGTCCTTAATCAATGTCTCGCGTATTACGCAGCACATACTACTAGTGCGACAAATATAGCGGTGTTCCTATCATTAATGCCATTGTTTGGATTGTTTCTTGCGGTTCCACTCTTGGGTGGCAAATTGAAAAAACAGGCACTATTTGGCGCCGTAATCTCCCTCTCAGGGTTAACGTATATGTTGAGTGAAGGTAATCCGGTGAGTTTGTTGTCTGATGGTATAAAGCAAGGTGATGGCTTAATGCTTATCTCTAGCTTGGCCTATGCTCTTTACTCAGTTTTGCTCAATAAATGGAAGCTGCCATTAAAACCTTGGACGTCTGTTTTTTGCCAAGTCGTTTTTGGTGCCCTGCTTCAATTACCTTTATTATTGAGTAGTGACTCCTACCTAATCGCAGTTGATGCTTTTCCTATGGTGATCTTTGCTGCGGCTTTTGCTTCAGTTCTTGCCCCTTGGTTTTGGCTTCAAGGTGTACAGCGTATTGGCGCTTCACAAGCCACATTATTCATGAATCTAGTTCCTGTGTTTACGGTCCTAATTAGCCTTATCTTCCTTGGTCAACAACCAACTATGTACCATTTGATTGGCGGCGGTTGTGTTCTAGTTGGACTGTTGATTGCTCAAATGAAAACTCTATCATTACGAGTAACCTTGAACCCTGAAGCAGCCTAATGGAAGTTAGTTTAATTTAGGGTGACTTAAACGTTTAGTTAGTGGTTAAAATCCATCTCTAATATGAATTAGAGATGGATTGGGAAGAAAAGAACCTAACACCATTTGGGCTCTTTTCTATTCAGACTCAAAAGCCCGAACTAGTAAACCATCGCCAGATACTTGGTAAGTACCCGGTTCAATAAACAGAGATTGCCCAGTAGACAAAGTGATATCATTAAGTTGGGCTGTACCTTTCACAACTAATAAAATGGAGCGAGTCGGCACATTAAGCGGTTGCTTATCTTCAGTGGTTTGGCGTAATGCTAAACCGAATTTGGTCTCTGTAGGTTGTAATACTCGGTCGTGATTGATGACACTCGCCACAAGCTTTTCGGGGGTAAAAGGAGCAAATTGCGTACAAGTGATCAATTCCGCTGTATCGATATGTTTAGGTGTTAGTCCGGCTCTTAATACGTTGTCTGAACAACCCATTAATTCAACGCATGTACCTTTGGTATAGGCGTGAATAGTACCCGCTGGAAGGTACATTGCCTCGCCAGGCTCTAGAGTTAAACAGTTCATGTAGAGTGGTGCGAGTATGCCTATATCATTTGGATAGTAATGAGCAAGTTCAATAACCTGCTGCCACATTGGAACATTTCTAGTAATCGCAATCGACAGTACTTTAGAGATAACATCCTGCTTTTCAGAGAATGAAAGCTGGAGCAAAGAGATCACTAAATCCTGATGATTGAACCCACCCTTTTGAACAATCGCTTTCAATGCCTCTGACTCAACTAAGTTCAAATTATCCGTAATCTCTTCTAACTCTCGAAACCCGACCATAATTTTAAACGGGGATAATGCCATGACCATTTCAGGCTTAGCATAAGCATCTTTGTAATTCCGATGCGGTGCATTTAGGGGGATATTAAGAGCACTCTCACGCGCAAAACCCTCTTCTGCTTGTTGCTCGTTTGGGTGAACTTGCAGCGATAAAGGTTGAGATGCACTGAGTACCTTAAATAAAAAATTCAGCGGTTTCTGCTCTAGGAACAGGTCTAAGCCTTGCCACAATTGATCATTGACCTGTATTTGTGATGGCAAAGAAGAATGTCCACCAAGCCACAGCTCAGCAAGTGGATTATTCTCTTTTTTTTCGAGGCCAAACAGCCCGTAAAGTAAGTGAGAACCCCATTGGTAATGTTGTTGTCCAGCTTCTAAGCGGTATGTATTCATTGAGTTAACTCTTTTATCGCTAAAATGAGGGCGGATAAGCCTTGTTCTACTTTGCTACGTGGACAGCCTAAATTTAAGCGCACAAAATTCTTACCTACATCTCCATAGGTGCTGCCTTGCATAATTGCTACTTTATGCTTTTTGATTAGGCACTGATTTAGCGCATCCATATCAATAGAGAGCGAAGAAAGATCAATCCAAGCAAGATAAGTCGCATCTGGGATCTGATATCCAATCATTGGAAGTTGAACTGCCAAAGTATCTTGTACATATTGATGATTTGCGTATAAGTAGGTTTTTAATTCATCAAGCCATGGCGCGCCGTGTTGATATGCCGCCATTAAGCCAATCACACCTAAAATAGATGGTGAAGAAAGCCCATCTATCTGTTTAAGGTTAAATAGATAATTTTCGCGTGCGGAGTCTTCTGCAATAAAAGCATAAGAGCCATTTAAAGCCGGGATATTGAATGATTTGGATGCGGAACTAACCAAAGCCCAACGACTACCAGCATCAAATCCTTGCCAAGGAGTGTGAGGCTTAAAGCTCACATCCATATGAATTTCATCACTAATCACCGCAACATTATGCTTAATACATAACTTTGCCATTTTTATTAGTTCTTCTTTACTCCACACTTTTCCCGTCGGATTGTGCGGGCTACATAGCAATAAAATAGTGTTGTTAGGGTCAGCTAATTGGGTTTCAAATTGCACCCAGTTAACCTGGTAGCCTGAGGGTGAGGCTTGTAATGGACTCGCGACAATATTGCGGTCTAAACCTAAAATCATTTTATCGAACGCATCATAGGCCGGAGTATGAATAAGAACTCCTTCACCAAGACGACTCCATTGCCTGATAAGCTGGGATACGATGTAAATAACAGAAGGACCGTAGACTAAATATTCATCGTTGAATTCAGCATCAAAACGATTTTTGAACCACTGAGTCACCGCATTTTTGAAATCACTGTGATTCCAGCGACTGTAACCCAATACGGGGTGTTTTAAACGCGAGTGTAGCGACTCAATTACCTCTGGAGCAGCGGCGAAATCCATATCAGAGATAGTAAATGGAAGGAGATCGGCTTCACCGAATCGATCTTCGACATAATCCCATTGAGTACAATAACTGCCTTTACGATCGATCTGCTCAGAAAAATTGAACATAGTAGAGACTCCCAAAACTCATCATGAGCCCAAAATTTGAAGTGGAGAAGAGGCGGAAGAGACTCCCGCCTTAAGTAAAAAGACTAAGCTGTTGTTACCATTAAAGATTGCATCTCATTTTTCACTAAGTGAACTTGAGTACCAATAACTACTTGTAAGCTATGCTCATCAAGCTTCACTACCCCAAGAGCACCGTAAGACTTAAGTTTTGCATCATCAACTAAGCTCATGTCAGCCACAGTCAAGCGTAAACGAGTGATACAGTTATCAAGTGATGTAATATTTTGTGCGCCGCCAAGAGCCGCAAGGATTAGTCCACCTTTACCACCTTCAGTTGCAAGAATAGTTTCAGCTTCTTCAGACACAACCGCTTCTTCAGCTTCACGACCTGGAGTTTTAAGGTTGAACTTAAGGATTGCGAATTTGAATACAAAGTAGTAAACCGTGAACCAGACGCTCGCAACAACAGGAACCAAGTACCATTTCGTAGCAGTGCCTTGAAGAATACCGAACACTAAGAAGTCAATAATGTTGCCATCTGTGTTACCAATAGTCACATCAAGCATGCCCATAATCATGAAGCCGAAACCAGTAAGCATTGCGTGGATGAAATACAAGGCTGGTGCAACGAATAGGAATAGGAATTCAAGTGGCTCAGTAATACCACCGACTACACAAGCAACGACACCAGAGAGTAATAGAGCTTTAATTTTGCTGCGGTTTTCAACTTTTGCACAGTGGTACATAGCTAGAGCAGCACCAGGAAGACCACCTAAGAATGCCGGCATTTTACCTTGCGATAGGAACGCGGTTACTGATGGAGTGAAGCCTTGAGTTTCAGAACATGCAAGCTCGGAATAGAAGATATTAAGCGCGCCAGACACACTTTCACCACACACTTCCATCGTGCCACCGGCTTCAGTGAAGCGAATAAGCGCTACAAGGATGTGATGAAGACCAATAGGAAGAAGTAAACGTTCACCAGCACCAAAAAGGAAAGGACCAAAGTCACCAGCGCCTGCAATAGCGTAACCAATGCCGTTAATACCAGCAGCAAAATATGGCCATACAAAAGGAACCAATAGACCAACTAGACCTAAAGTAATGGTTGAAATAATAGGGACAAACCGTGCACCGCCAAAGAAAGCTAAAGCATCAGGCATTTTGAATGTGTAAAAACGAACATGCAATTTTGCCACGATAATACCGACAATAACGGCACCAAGAATACCAGTATCGATAGAGTCAGTACCTAAGATCGATTTCACACCGTAAGCTTGACGTTCAATATCACTATCAAGTACGCCAGTGACCGTTAGGTAGAAATTAATCGCTAGGTTTAGCGCTGCATAGCCAACTAAACCCGAAAAAGCTGCTACCCCTTTTTCTTCACGAGCGAGCCCCATTGGAATCGCAATAGCAAACATAACAGGTAAGTAGATAAACGCTACTAGGCCAATTTTAGTCATCCAAATAAAGATATATTGCAAAACAATATTATCAAAAAATGGCATCGCTTCTTTTAGTGCCGAGCTGGAAAATGAACTGCCAACCCCAAGAAGAATGCCCGAAAATGCGAGCAAAGCGACGGGAACCATGAAGGTTTTCCCTAGGCTTTGTAGAAATTCCCACAACGTTGTTTTATTAGCTTTTTGTTGCATAGCTTGTCTCCAGTTAAATACTTAAGAATAAAGTCAGAGATCATTCAAAACGTAGGATAAGGGGCGAATGTACTCTGTATTTGAATGCAGAATACACATGATAAAAATGTGGTAAAACGTTTTACCACATTTATTGTGATCGTGATCGAGATAATTTTTCAATCTGTATATAAATGCGATAGAATAGGCGAGGTAAAGGTGGTTTTATTAGGTGTAACGTTTTATCAATTTTTGATAAAGAAGAGCTATGACAAATAAAAAAGCAAATATTAAGGACGTCGCAGAACGAGCTGGAGTCTCAGTGACAACCGTTTCGATGGTACTCAGTGCTAAAGGACGTATATCTACAGATACGATCGACAAGGTTAATCAAGCAGTACATGATCTCGGCTATATAAAAAATCGCAGTGCATCTAATTTACGCTCACAGAAGTCGGCACTGATTGGATTAATTCTAAGAGATATTAGCGATCCATATTATGCAGAGGTCACCGCAGGTTTAAGTGAAGTATTGGAAGATAAAGGCTACATGCTTTTTCTTGCCCAATCGGGAACGAACCAAGATAAATTTGATCAATGTATAGCAACTATGGTGGCGCAGGGCGTTGGGGGAATTGTGTTCTGCCCAATCCGTGATATCGGGGTTCCTAACATCGATAAAGTAAAAGAGCTAAATGTACCCATTGTTTGTGTGGCACGAGCAAAGGTAGGACAACAAATAGATTTTGTTGGGCCAGATAATATGCAAGCGGCAAAAATTGCCACCGAATACCTTATCAAACAGGGACACCGCCAAATTGCTTATGTCGGAGGGCAATCTGACTCGTTAAGCCGAGCAGAACGTTTAGGTGGTTATTGCAGCACATTAATGCAATTTGGCTTGCCATTTAAACCTGAATGGGTAATTGAGTGTGATAAAAGCCAAACAGCTTCAGCAGAAGCGGTCAATCAGTTGATTAATAAAAACCCAAAGATTACCGCTTTACTTTGCCATTATTCTTCAACAGCATTTGGGGCAGTGTACGGTGTTAATCGTTCCAATCGTAGTGTTGGTAAAGATAACTATATTGGCCAACAAGTTGCAATCATTGGCTTTGATGATGTGCCGGAAGCTGAACTGATCCAACCTTCTCTAACTTTTGTTTCTACGCCAGTTCGTGATATTGGACGTGAAGCAGGACATCGATTAATCAGTCAACTTGAAAATAAAGATAGCATTCCGCAAAGTGTTATTTTAACGCCAGAGTTAATAGCGCGCGACTCAGCATAATATGACAGCAATAAGTACCGCTACAGTGAAATAAACCACGAAGTCCGTTAACGCATCTCGTTGGTTAAGTATTTACAGCTAACTATTGGAATTGCTTCCTCAGCTATCTTTCAGCAGTATCGTAACTCGTAGCTTCCCCATACGTGATACAAAAAACCTCCAACTAAGTAAGTTGGAGGTTAACGATTAATTTATAGTTCAAACTTTCTTGTCTACCGACAACCCGATTAAAGCCGATCTTTTGCTTTATTCAACCGTTACCGCTTTCGCTAGGTTACGAGGTTGGTCAACATCGGTACCTTTGATTAGCGCTACGTGGTAAGACAGCAGCTGCATTGGTACTGTGTAGTAGATAGGTGCTGTTACTTCACTTACATGAGGCATCTTGATGATCTTCATGTTCTCATCGCTTTCAAAGCCTGCATCTTCATCTGCGAATACGTAAAGTAGACCGCCACGAGCACGTACTTCTTCAACGTTTGATTTCAGCTTCTCTAGCAAGTCGTTGCTTGGTGCAATAACGACGACTGGCATATCTGCATCGATAAGAGCCAAAGGACCGTGCTTAAGCTCACCAGCCGCGTATGCTTCTGCGTGGATGTAAGAGATCTCTTTCAGTTTAAGAGACGCTTCCATCGCGATTGGGTAGAACTCACCACGACCCAAGAACAGTGTGTGGTGCTTATCTGCAAAATCAGGTGCTAGCGCTTCAATCTCTTTATCAAACGCTAATGCTTTCTCGATATCAGCAGGCAGTTGATGCAGTGCTTGAACGATCTCTGCTTCTTTCTCTTCATTGATGCGACCTTGTAGACGACCAATTGACGTTACCATCATCAGCATAGCCGCTAGCTGTGTTGTGAAGGCTTTAGTTGAAGCAACACCGATTTCAGTTCCTGCACGAGTCATGAAGGCAAAATCAGATTCACGAACCAGCGAAGAACCTGCAACGTTACAGATAGTCATTGCTGACATGTAACCTTTTTCTTTTGCAAGACGAAGTGCAGCAAGCGTATCCGCCGTTTCACCAGACTGAGACAAAGTCACCAATAGGCTATTCGGACGAACAACGAAATCACGGTAACGGAATTCAGAAGCAATCTCTACGTCACAGCTTACGCCTGCTAGAGATTCAAACCAGTAACGCGCAGCCATACCTGAATTGTAAGACGTACCACATGCGATGATCTGCACGTGTTCAACCTTGCTTAGGATCTCTTCCGCTTTAACACCAATCGCGTTAGTGATAACCGAAGTGTCAGAGATACGGCCTTCCATTGTGTTGATCAGCGCTGTTGGCTGCTCAAAGATCTCTTTCTGCATGAAGTGACGGTATTGACCTTTGTCACCTGCATCGTGTTCTGCGTTTGATTCAACGATTTCACGCTCTACACGCTCGCCCGCTACATCAAATACCGTAACATCACGACGAGTCACCTCAGCAACATCACCTTCTTCTAAGTACATGAAGCGACGAGTTACGCTTAATAGCGCTAGTTGGTCAGAAGCAAGGAAGTTCTCGCCCACACCAAAACCGATAACGATTGGGCTACCAGAACGAGCAACAACGATACGACTAGGATCTTTACGATCAACCGCCACAGTGCCGTATGCACCGTCTAATTGTTTCGCTGTCTTTTGCAGAGCTTCAACCAAAGAAGCTGACGTGCGAAGTTCCCACTCAACAAGATGAGCGATAACTTCTGTATCTGTTTGTGAAGTAAACACGTAGCCACGCTCTTGCAGCAGAGCGCGCAGTGTTTCGTGGTTTTCGATAATGCCATTGTGTACAACAGCAATATCGCCAGACATGTGTGGATGTGCGTTTGCTTCTGAAGGCTCACCGTGTGTTGCCCAACGTGTATGAGCAATACCAGTACCGCCAATGACATGTTGTTGATCGACTGCGTCTGCTAGCTCTTGTACTTTACCAAGGCGGCGTACACGAGTTAGGTTAGATTCGCTATCAACTACAGCGACACCCGCTGAATCGTAGCCTCGGTATTCTAGGCGGCGAAGGCCTTCTACTAAAATTTCAGCTACATCACGCTGTGCTACTGCACCAACAATTCCACACATAGTTTCACTCCATCAATTTCGTTTTATTCCTATTGGCAGCAAGCAAAGGCCAGATCTTTATTAAGATCAATTATAGGAATGTAAATGCATAATACTTAAATTTGTTTTTACGCTGGATCGGTCAGGATCACTCGAACATCATGTGATTCGATACTTGCTTTGGATTCTTCGCCTAAGTCTGTATCGGTAATTAAGATGTCAATGTGCTCCCATGCCAGCTCTAAGTTCGGGATCTTTCGTCCCACCTTTTCCGACTCAACCATCACGATCACTTCTCGTGACACTTCAGCCATTACTTTACTTAGGCCAACCAATTCATTGAACGTGGTTGTGCCTCTATCAAGGTCGATACCATCAGCCCCGATAAATAGTTGATCAAAATCGTAAGCTCGAAGTACTGATTCTGCGACTTTGCCTTGAAAAGAATCCGAATGGGTATCCCAAGTGCCGCCGGTCATTAGCAGTGTTGGTTCGCTTTCCAACTCATTAAGTGCATTAGCGACATGCAACGAGTTGGTCATCACAACCAAACCACGCTTGCTATTGAGCTGCTGAATTAGCGCCCCTGTCGTGCTACCGCTATCGATCACAATGCGATTATGGTCGCGAATTAAATCTGCAGCGGCTTTCGCTAATGAAATCTTTCGAGTCGAAACTTGTGGACCCAGTTCTTCGTTCACAACCTCTTTCGGTAATGAAATCGCACCACCATAACGGCGCAAAAGCTGACCGTTTTTCTCTAAAGACGCTAAGTCCTTTCTAATCGTGACCTCTGAGGTTTCGAATTTAGCGGATAGTTCATCAACACTAACCTCCCCCTTTTCATTAACGAGGTTAGAAATAGCATGTCTTCTGAGCTGGGTGTTTCGTTTCGACATTTAAAAAAGGCCAGTAAGTTTCGATTTGAAACATATTATAGTTACAACGAAACTATTTAGTCCATTTATTTTGATCCAAAAAATTAATAAATAGCGATAAAACCTTGTCCTAAGACAATTGTTAAGCAGTGATATTGAACTGATTAGGTGGTAGAATCCGCACCCGAAAAGAAAAAAAATTACAAAACTGACTGTTATTTTTTTGCAACTTACCTCTTATATAGTGGGGTAAGTCACATAAAACCGATATTGAATCAAAATCTTTTGGTCATAAAATGACTAAAATTGATGAAAGACTTACAACTCTGAAGGACATATTGGAAGTCCCGCGCTTTTACACAACAGGCACAAAATGTTGATGTAGCGGACCAATCTTCAGACCTTAAATAAATTTCAAATTGTAACAATACTTACCGGAGAGTACCTTCCATGAAAAAGACCAAAATCGTATGTACGATTGGCCCTAAAACTGAATCTGTAGAGAAGCTAACTGAACTAGTAGATGCTGGCATGAACGTTATGCGTCTTAACTTCTCTCACGGTGACTTCGCAGAACACGGCACTCGTATCGCGAACTTCCGTACAGTAATGGAAAACAAAGGTGAGCAACTTGCTATCCTTCTAGATACTAAAGGTCCAGAAATCCGTACTATCAAACTTGAAGATGGTAACGACGTAGATCTAGTAGCTGGTCAAGAGTTCACTTTCACAACTGACGCAACAGTTGTTGGTAACAAAGACGTAGTAGCAGTAACTTACCTAGGTTTCGCTAAAGACCTAACAGCTGGTAACACTATCCTTGTTGATGACGGCCTAATCGAAATGGAAGTTATCGCAACAACAGAAACTGAAGTTAAGTGTAAAGTTCTTAACAACGGTGCTCTAGGCGAAAACAAAGGTGTTAACCTTCCTGGCGTTTCTGTTCAACTTCCAGCTCTTTCTGAGAAAGACAAAGCTGACCTTAAGTTTGGTTGTGAGCAAGGCGTTGATTTCGTAGCTGCTTCTTTCATCCGTAAAGAAGACGACGTTAAAGAAATCCGTGAGCTTCTAAACGCTAACGGCGGCGAGAACATCCACATCATTTCTAAGATTGAAAACCAAGAAGGTGTAGATAACTTCGATTCAATCCTTGAAGCTTCTGACGGCATCATGGTTGCTCGTGGTGACCTAGGTGTTGAAATCCCAGCTGAAGAAGTAATCTTCGCTCAGAAGATGATGATCGAGAAGTGTAACCGCGCACGTAAGATGGTTATCACTGCAACTCAAATGCTTGACTCTATGATCAGCAACCCACGTCCAACTCGTGCTGAAGCGGGTGACGTTGCGAACGCAATCATGGATGGTACTGATGCAGTAATGCTTTCTGGTGAAACTGCTAAAGGTAAGTACCCAGTTGAAGCTGTAACTATCATGGCTCAAATCGCGAACCGTACTGATTCAGCTCTTAAAGCTGAGCTAGGTTCTCGTCTAGACAGCCCACGTCTACGCATCACTGAAGCAGTATGTAAAGGCGCTGTAGACACAGCAGAGAAGCTAGCTGCTCCTCTAATCGTTGTTGCAACTGAAGGCGGTAAGTCTGCACGTTCAGTACGTAAGTACTTCCCAACTGCAAACATCCTTGCTCTAACAACTAACGAAAAGACAGCTGCACAGCTAGTTCTAACTAAAGGTGTTAAGCCAGTTCTTGTTGACTCTATCGAGAACACAGACGCGTTTTACATCAACGGTAAAGAAATCGCTCTACAATCTGGCCTAGGTAACAAAGGCGACATCGTAGTTATGGTTTCTGGTGCTCTAGTAGCTTCTGGTACTACAAACACGGCATCTGTTCACGTTCTATAAGAATGAACCGATACGCATAAAATATAAAAGAGGGCTTCGGCCCTCTTTTTTTATGAAACAAATCTTGCCTAACTTTTCAGTACGCTGTATTATCAATCACAGTAGAATCACGTACTGTTAACTTCCATGGGCTCTTTCTAAGAGACGGATTAGCAGACTAGAATCAAATATGCATGAGGTTTGTAATGTCTAGTCCTACGCTCACAGACAAAGTATCAAAGATGATTCGCCAAGATATTCTTAATGGTGAGTTAACCCCTGGCCAAAAACTCGTTGTTGCTGATCTAAAAGCACGATACAACGTAGGCGCATCTCCAATTCGTGAAGCCTTAGTGCAGTTATCTTGGAGTAAATACGTAAAGCTAGAGCCACAGAAAGGCTGCTGGGTATCTCCGGTATCAAAGAAAGAACTCAATGACCTATACGAAAGTCTTCGACTGGTCTCTTCCGTTCTGCTTAAAAAAGCGATCTCAGCTGGCGATGAAAGCTGGGAATTAGAAGTGTTGACCTCTTACCACAAGCTATCACGCCTTCAGAACGTAGAAGAAGAATTTGATTCTGTTGAATGGGAAGAACGCCACCAACAGTTCCATGTCGCGTTGCTTGAAGGTGCTGATTCAGAGAACATGTTTAAGTTCTTTGATGAACTTATTAACCAAGTTAAACGTTACCGCTTCTTAGCAATGTCAGCTGAAACAGCATCTGATGATCTGTTCAATATTGATGAGCACGAAATGATCATGAAGCTAGTACTCTCTAAAAATGCAGAACAAGCAACAGAGTTACTTGATCAACATTTACTAGGTTCAATGAAACGAATTGAAGAAGTTATCGAAGCGGCATAACGCCAAGATAGATTCTAACCAAATAAAAACGGAGCCCAACGGCTCCGTTTTTTGTTTCCAGTATCACGACTGAACTACCACCCAAAAAACTCTTTGTGATGAGTATTGAGCAGTACAACCATAGGTAAAAAATACAGTGCACTCAGTTGAAAGCCAAGAATGACTAATGTGCCTATGGTTAACCTCACTAAAAAATCGACAAACATACCAGGCCTCTTTTAACCAGACAGTATGATCCCCAAACTCTTGCTACAGCTAACCTAATTCTACTGTTATCTCTCAAGCCATTGATAATGGCGAGCTAACCAGCTGAATTAAGTTAACGGTGTCATCCATTTTATATCGGGTAAACACTCTGTTTATTGGTTCGCTTAACACGACGCAACCTGAAGCAAGATAGTTTACTTATTGTTTATTCTAGCTCAAATTTTCATCAGCATTAGACTTTAGTCTAACTACATAAGACTTGTGACATAGGTCGCCTCAAAAGTGAGATTCCTAGTATAGATGTTGAAAGGCACTGCTGAAGGCTAGCTTTAAAAGATACGAAGCGAGAAAGATGGCTTGATAGGAAAATGGTTAGTCACTTAAAACGTAAATCTTTTTAAGGGCTAAGTCTATTGAAAGCCAAGTGAAGCAGTGAAACAGTGAAACAGTGAAACAGTGAAAGCTAAGTAAACCGTGAAAGCCAGTGAAATATTAAAGACGAATCGAGTATAAAAGATTAAGCGACATCAGCATGACTAGGGCACATAGAGACGGTATTGCGCCCAGACGATTTAGATTCGTAGAGCCCAACATCGGCACATTTGTATGAGCGAGTGCTGTTGCTTGTCAAATCAGTGAAACCGACACTCACCGTCACTTTAGTCCCTGAGGATAGCTCTATTTCTATTCGTAATCGATCCAACACACGTTTCGCTTCCGGCAGTGAGGTGTGTGGCATCAGTAATGCAAACTCCTCCCCCCCAACGCGAGCAACAAAATCAGTATTGCGTAGGCTGTCTTGTAGAAGCCTTGCAACGCTTGCAATCACTCGGTCGCCTTCATCGTGGCCAAGTTCGTCATTGATTCGTTTGAAGTTATCAATATCGACTAAAGCTAAGCAAGTGGTCGCTTCATTAGGGTAACGCTCGACCAAGCGAGAATAATACGCGAGCTGCTCTTCGAACTTTCGGCGGTTCCAAAGGTTACTCAAAGAATCTCGTTCACTTAAGATCCTCAAACGCACCTCAAGCTCCTTCCTTACAGAAATATCAACCAAAGACGTAATATAGTAACTGATCTTTCCAGAGCGATTCTTAACAGCTTGTACTCGCATGATGACGGTGAAAGGGATACGTAACTTGTTCTTACACAGAACTTCCCCCTCCCATACTTCTTCTTGCTCTAAGTGTTGCCAGATTGAATCACTCGAGAGTGCCTGCTCGGTATTTTCAAGCAACAGCTGTAATGCATTTTGACCGATAACTTGAGTTTTGCAGTACCCCGTCATGTTCTCAAACTCGTTGTTGATCATCATAGTACGATGCTGCTTATCAGAGATCATGACGGCCGACATGCCGCTCAATGCGGCGCGTGCCAACTTACTTTCTAGACTTCGACGTCGGTAATGAGTCACTAAATAAGCAAACGGAAACGCAAAAACTAGTACCGTTAGCAACACAAACACTTCTTCTTGAGAGAGGTCACTTAAGCTCGGTTCAGCTCGATCCATCAGTTGTTTCTGATTAAGTTGAATCAGCAAATGGACCTTTTGATTATTCGCGAGCATCACCGTGTTAAACGCAAACAAATTGCCATCTTCAAAAACGTGCCCCACCTGATCATTAGAGATCGCTTCCCATGCCTTTGGTGCGATGTTTTTCAGGTTGTAGCCTTTTCTTTCTGGAATAGAATCGCCAAACAGCTTACCGCTATGGTTACTCGCTATGTAATAACCCGCTTCATTAAGAACTTCTGCTCTAAGATCATTATCAGGTGAAAAACTAAGACGCGACGATAAACCCCATACGTCGAGATTAATAACAAGGTAGCCCACTCTTTTCTCAGGTGTTTCTACGGGGGTAAAGACACGAATAACCGGCATATAAGGGAAGGTGATCTCACCATGTTCCATTTCAAGCTCAATGCCCCAACCGCCAATTTGTTCAGCTTCTAGTTTTTGAGCGTATTGAAAGTAGCTCGAGTCAGATTTATCTTGAAGTTGTTGCGGTACCGTTATGTGGCCTGAATCAGCGGAGTAGTTGACACGAACCAGCTCTTTACCCGAGATATCTAGCAGGTGGATCTGTGTATACCATTTTTGGTTCACGAGGACAGACTGCCAAACCTCTTCAAGTAGATCTTTGGTTTGGTCAGAGGGAGAAGAGGCAAAGTTAACCAAGCTTTGGCTGTGGCTTAACAGGCCCATTACGGAAACTAATTGAGTATTAAGAAGATCGTAGTCTCGCTTAGCGTACACCAATTGATGGACAGCTTGCTTAGCCGAGTAGTCAAAACTCTGCTGCTTCACTTCTTTATATCGCTGCAAGTAATATAGAGCGACAGCTGAACAGAGTGTGATTGAGATGATTAGTAATGTAATTATTGATTTTTTATTTCGCATTACTAGCTCAGGAAGAAAAAGAGAGCGCAAGATTATAGCACTCTAGGAAATTAACAAAATAAAAGCCGCTTAAAAAAGCGGCTTTAAAACTATTTTTTAAATACTTCTTGTTTAGGCTTTCAACGCTCGTTCACCACGTGCGATGCCAACAACCCCACTTCGAGCCACTTCAAGTACTTCCGTTACTTCAGACAATGCCTGAATGAAAGCATCCAGCTTCTCGCTAGTGCCGGCCATTTGAACCGTATATTGCGAAGCCGTTACATCAACGATTTGGCCACGGAAGATATCCGCGGTGCGCTTCACTTCGGCGCGAGCAAAGCCGCTAGCGCGTACTTTTACCATCAATAGTTCACGCTCGATATGCTCAAGCTCAGACACTTCTTGTACCTTAAGTACGTCGATTAACTTGTGTAACTGTTTTTGGATCTGCTCAAGCTGCATTTCGCTCGAGTTAGTGGTGACGTTCAGACGAGAAAGCGTTGGATCATCCGTAGGAGATACATTCAAAGACTCGATGTTGTAGCCACGCTGAGAAAACAAGCCAACCACTCGAGAAAGTGCACCTGGTTGGTTTTCCATTAATAGTGAAAGGATGTGTCTCATATTATGTTCTCTCCGTTTTGCTTAGCCACATGTTATCCATACCCTCGCCTTTGATCTGCATTGGGTATACGTGCTCGGTGTCATCCACACTGATATCGACAAATACCAAACGGTCTTTCATCGCGAGTGCTTTTTCCAAACCTGATTCCAGTTCATCCGGAGATGAAATACGCATGCCAACGTGGCCATAAGCCTCAGCAATCGCAGCAAAATCAGGAACAGAGTCCATATATGAATTAGAGTAACGACCTTGATAAACAATGTCTTGCCACTGTTTTACCATGCCTAAGAAACGGTTGTTAAGGTTAATAATCTTAACGGGAATATTGTATTGCAGCGCAGTCGACAGCTCTTGGATATTCATTTGAATACTGCCGTCACCAGTAACAATCACAACTTCTTCATCAGGTTTCGCAAACTTAACGCCCATACCAGCAGGTAGGCCAAAGCCCATCGTGCCTAGACCACCAGAGTTAATCCAACGGCGTGGCTTGTCAAACGGGTAGTACAAAGCAGCAAACATTTGGTGTTGACCTACATCAGAAGCAACATAGGCATCGCCATTGGTTACTTTATGAAGTGTTTCAATAACTTGTTGTGGCTTAATACGACCAGACGTTTTGTCATATGCCAAGCAGTCACGCTCTTGCCACTGTTTAATTTCACTCCACCAGCTTTCCATCGCGTCTGCATCGTTAGTTCCACCTTGCTCAATAAGCAGGTTAACCATGCTCTCTAGTACTTTTTCCGCTGAACCTACAATCGGTAGATCCACTTTAACGTTCTTAGAGATAGAAGATGGGTCGATATCAATGTGCATGATCTTCGCATCAGGGCAGTACTTATCTAGGTTATTGGTGGTTCGATCATCGAAACGTACGCCAATACCAAAGATCAAGTCCGCATTGTGCATCGCCATATTGGCTTCATACAAACCATGCATGCCCAACATACCCAAAGAGTTCTTATGGGTACCAGGGAAAGCGCCAAGCCCCATTAGGGTGCTTACCACGGGTAAATTCAGTGCCTCTGCTAATTTTAACAGCGGCTTATCTGCCTCAGAAATAACTGCACCACCACCGACATAAAGTACCGGCTTCTTCGCTTCAAGAAGGGCTTTTAGCGCCTTTTTGATCTGACCTTTATGACCCGTAACCGTTGGGTTATACGAACGCATTTTGATCGTTTCTGGGTATTCATAAGGAAGCTTGATTTGTGGGTTTAAGATGTCTTTTGGCAGATCAATAACCACAGGACCAGGACGTCCTGTCGTTGAAATATAGAATGCTTTTTTAACGACTTCAGGGATATCTTCCGCTTTCTTAACGAGGAAGCTGTGTTTAACGATCGGACGGGATACACCCACGATGTCACACTCTTGGAAGGCGTCATTACCAATTAAGCTATTTGGTACGTTACCAGAAATAACTATCATTGGGATTGAGTCCATGTAGGCGGTGGCAATACCAGTAACGGTATTGGTCGCACCCGGACCAGAACACACAAGTACTACGCCCGGCTTACCGGTAGAACGAGTATAGCCATCTGCCATGTGGGTAGCGGCTTGTTCGTGTCGTACTAATACGTGTTTAATTTCAGCAGTTTTAGCATGCAGCGCATCATAGATATCAAGTACAGAACCACCTGGGTAACCAAAGATTTGTTCTACACCCTCTTCAATTAGAGACTGCACCACCATCTCAGCGCCGGATAACATTTCAGCGCCGGATGACATGGCTGTTTCAGGTTTTGTTGTCATATTGCTCTCCTCACCAGTTTCCAACCATATTTGGTGAACATGTTGGGCTGGTTTTTCATAGTCTAGGGCTTATTCGTAGCCTAATTCGAAATACTTCCACTTTTTCGGCTATGGCTGTCTGTCGTGATAACAACAAACAGTAATACGAAACAACTTTAACGCTTTATTATCATCTGGTCTAACACCTGTTATCCGATAATTACGTCAAAAAACCAACTATTAGCTGAAAGCATCAAATAAAACCCAATCCAAACCCAATAGTTAGGTTTAAAAACTAATTAACACCTAAAAAAAAGAGCTTAATATTCAAATGAATCACGGTTTATCGATTAATTACACCCTTATTGGTGTGCGCTTTCGCACATTGTGCTGTGTCGGCAGGCATAAAAAATCCCCCTAAAAATGCAATCACATTCGTAGGGGGATTTTTAAACAACTGAAAATTTATCTAAGCAGAAAACTACTTATCTTTAGGCTTTTCATTGTACATTTCTTCGATTTCGTCTTGATACTTATCGTTGATAACTTTACGACGCAATTTTTGAGTCGGTGTCAGTTCGCCATCATCCATAGAAAATGCTTTTGGCAGCAACTTGAATTTCTTCACTTGCTCAAACTTAGCCAACTCTTGCTGTAAGTCATTCACGCGCTTCTCTAGCATCTCGACAATCTGGTGATGTTTAACAAGCTCAACACGGTCGTGATACTTGATATTCAGCTCTTTGGCATACTCTTCTAGCGAGTCATAACAAGGAACGATCAGCGCAGAAACGAATTTGCGCGTATCAGCGATAACGGCAATCTGTTCGATAAAGTGATCTTTACCAATCGCGCCTTCAACCACTTGCGGTGCAATATACTTACCGCCAGAGGTCTTCATCAATTCTTTAATACGATCAGTAATGAACAGGTTACCATTTTCATCAAAATGTCCCGCATCACCAGTCTTTAGGAAACCGTGCTCGTCAAACGTCTTAGCGGTCTCTTCTGGCATCTTGTAGTAGCCACGCATCACCATTGGACCACGAACAAGAATCTCGTCCTTAGCACCAATTTTCACTTCAGCGCCCGGCATCGACATACCAATCGAATCAGGGTTAAAACAGCGGTCATCCCAGCACGATACTGTTGCCGTGGTTTCTGTCATGCCGTAGCCAAGTTTAACGTTGATACCAATCGCGTGGAAGAAGCGACCAATGGTTTCATCAAGCTTCGCGCCACCACATGGCATGAAGTTGATGTTACCGCCTAACAGAGCTCGCAGTTTAGATAACACAAGCTTATCGGCAAGCGCATGGCTCTTCTTCAGCATGAATGATGGTGTGCGACCTTCTTGGTGACAAACAGAAAGCTTCGCTCCCATGTTCACGGCCCAAGTAAAGAGGACTTTACGGATAAACGGTGCTTTAGATACTTTCTCGTGAATCGCTGAGAATATCTTCTCGTAGAAACGAGGAACTGCAGACATAACCGTTGGCTTAACATCACTCAGCGCATCACGCACTTGCATTGTGTCTTGCAGGTAACAGTTGGTTGCGCCTTTATAAAGCACATAGAAAGTCCAAGCACGCTCAAATACATGTGATAAAGGTAAGAAACACAATGAGACGTCGTCTTTGCTTAAGCTAAGGCGCTCATCATGGCCTTTTAGTTGATAGCCAACGTTCGTGTAATCAAGCATTACGCCTTTTGGCTGGCCTGTTGTACCAGAGGTATAGATAAGCGTCAGTAAGTCATCCATACAGGCATCCGCAAGACGAACATCAAGTTCAGCTTGCTGATCTTCAACACCACGAGCCATAAATTCTTTCCAAGAGACGGCAAAGCGATGTCCTTGCAGATCGATATCATCAGACATCGCCACAACAACTTCTAGCTGTTCACACTCTTCAAAAAGGCTAACCGCCGCATCAAATTGAGCTTGCTCGCCAACGAATAAGATCTTCACATCTGCATTTTGGATAATGTAAGAAGACTGCGCCGCTGTGTTGGTTGGGTAGATTGGTACCGTTACAAGACGCGCTTGTAAAGATGCAAAATCTGCCACAGTCCACTGAGGCATATTGTTCGAAAAGATACCGATCTTATCCTGAACTCTCAGTCCGTGAGCCAACAGTGCTAATGAAAGCGTATCGATTTGTTGTCCAAACTGTTCCCAGCTAATACCTTGCCATACATTGTCGACTTTATGCTTCAAAGCTGTACGGTTGCCGCCTTGGGCAATTTGGTCACGAAGTCTTTTTACGATATGAAAATCTAAATTGGCCATCTCTTTACCTTTGGCTTACACCTGTAAGCTTTTTTGAGCGCACAAGTGTACCTCTGATCATGGAAAAGGCAACTGATGAAGCTCAAAGTTATAAGTAATAGTACGTCTCACGCTAAGTTTTCTATCAACAAAAATAGCAGGTACAAAAAAGCCCCAAGCCAGACTCCCAGCTTAGGGCTTACAAATCATAGGGATTAGTGCTTAGTTAAGCGCCACGACTTCGCCACAGATCATCATTAACTGATCTCGTAACCAAATGTGTCCTTTATCCTTTTCACTTGATTCGTGCCAGCTTAGGAAGCCAGAAATTGCCGCATTATCGAATGGGAAATCTAGAATCTGAAGCTGATCTTTGTTCGCTGCATGCTCAACCATCCAACGAGGTGCAATCGTCACAAGCTCAGATTGACCAACAACGTAAAGTACGTTGCTTAAGCTCGTACCTTCGTAGAAAGGCGTGCAATCTAGGTCACGGTAAGCTTGCTCTGAGAAGCTGCGTTGACCATGGATGCGAGACAGTTTTGCGTGCTTTTCGTTAAGCAGTTCTGCCGCTGAAACTTCACCGTTGATACGTGGGTGAGAAGCAGAAGCAACAACAACTAATTCGTCTTGGAAGATCTCCGTGCTTGAAAAGCCCTGCTCATCAAAACGAGCGTAATCAATAACGAAGTCGATTTCTTGGTAGCGCATACGCTCAGAAAGTTGACGATCGAATTCTGCATCCATGTGCAGTTTAACGCTAGGTGCTTGGTCGTTGATTGTCGACATGATCTTAGGTGCAAAACGCATGTCACAAGGGCTACAAATCGCAAGTTTGAACAGACGAGAAGACGACTCTGGAGAGAACACAGAACTTGGCAGTTCATTGCGAACTAACTGCAGTGCTTGGCGGATTGGACCAAACAACTGACGAGCACGTTGAGTCGGCTGAATACCACGACCTTGACGCATGAATAGTTCGTCGTTAAACATTACTTTTAGACGAGCAACAGCGTTACTTACAGCAGGCTGAGACATACCCAGATTATGAGCTGCACGTGTAATGTTTTGCTCTTGCATAACTGCATCAAATACAGTCAAAAGATTTAAGTCGACTCCACGAAGTGTGCTTTCCATTCTGTAGCTTGCAATAGCACTCATTGCGTCTTTTTTCTCTAACATTCAAGTTGCCTCTTGTCGGTTCGACAGCGTTAAATTGGTAATGGTATAGGAATAGATAACCACTAATTCTTATATTTATCAGACCGATGTTTTTCGGATTACCATTACTATTAACCAATAAATCTCGAGCTACCAACAAGATTGATAAAGAATAATTTTATTTTACCTTAATGATTAAATAACGTCTAAAAATCAATTATTTATAGAGTTATAAAAAAACATAAAATGCATCACTTATGAGTTTCATTTCGACTTATTTAGCTGTTCTATCGTTTGGTTACATTTGTTACAATTTATTGAACCCATGAATTGTTTGACTGGTTGATTCAGAAATAACACTTATGAGTTAAGTGAGCGATGCATAACTAGGAAAATCTACCTTGTCCCAAAGTTGCTTTCTTAAGTCATCTTGGTTGGACCAATTGCCCGCTAACACCCACTCAACAAGTGCACTTGCCACGTCGGGATAAGTGACCACTTCTGCCTGCTTTTCACCGAGCCAACTGCGCATGATAGCCGCATCTAAAAAGGTCATAGTTTGAGCTAATCCAAGAGCCTCTAGCGTCGCCACATTGCTCTGTTGTTCGAACTGCCCTTCGAGTGGTTTAAGAAGCAATTTCTTCCCCAAAGTTAAGGCTTCCGATGGCAATTCAAAGCCGCCATTGGCCACTACACCAGAGCATTGATTGAGGTCGAATTGGAAGCCAGCATGACTCAGTGGTTTGAACTCAATATTTTCGACTCGGCTATGCTCAATAACATCTGGGTGGTAACAGACAAAGTTGTGCGAAATGAACTTCATCAGCAGCTCTGAGATCGACTCAAGATCCTCAAACGGCAAATAGACCAACGTAAAGTTTTGTGCTGCTTTTGTTTGTTGATCACCAGCCAGCGTGTGAACGATAGGCGGCAGTATCGGTTGTTCAAAGTGATACCAATGCAAACCAATCGAGTGCTCAGTTGGGGCGAAATGTTGAATCACCGAATGTTCAATCCAGTTGCCCCCTTCTTTAGGTACATCGTAGCGGAACGCATTCTGGTGGCTTATGCCAATGCATGGCACACCTTGCCTCTTAGCTGCCCATGCAGTCACAGGCTCAAAGTCATTCAACACTAAGTCATAAGGCGTCAAATCGATCTGATTAATCTCACTGAGAAATCGCCAGATGTTGTTCTTGATGAATGTCTTGCCGTATTTAACCTGCCCCTGCTCGCTGTAAAAAGTTAAGCCGCTGCGGGTCTGATAATTACCAAACGCTTCCATCGAGAAGTACTTGCTCTCGTCTCGCCCAGAGAACAGAAAGTCGACATCGATATTTTGCTGACGAAAAGCCACAGCCATTGCCCTCGCTCGAGCGATGTGCCCATTCCCTGTGCCTTGTACGCCATATAAAATTTTCATGCATGTTCCTTTATGTTTGCCACTTAAGCTCGGCTGTGGTTGTTGCCAACAAAATGATTACAGGATGAAGCTGATAGCAAGGCTAGTACAAGCGATGCCCAAGGCTGCGCCAATCAGTACGTCCGTTAAAAAGTGCACACCAAGTAGGATTCGAGAGCCAGCAATCGCTGCCGCCCAAATCAGGCTAAAGAGATATAAGCTCGGATAGAAATGTCCGATTAGAGTCGCCATAACAAAAGCCGCAGCGGAATGCCCAGAAGGCAGGCTGTATTTATCAGATGGCACAATATGGGAGTAAAGCAATGAAGAGAATTCAGCGGGTCTGCGACGCTTGAGGGTATTTTTGGCAAACCAGTAAATAGGTAACTCGATTGCAAAGGCAGTTAAGCCCACCAATAGAAAATCTCGACCAGTGTAACTGTCAGCCAGTAGTGCAACCAAAGCAATCAAAACGTAAAGGTGTCCATCTCCAGTATGAGACACCGCCTTACTGAGTGTCGCCTGTTGTCCGCTATAACGGCTCTTTAAACAGAAAACAGAAAATGCCACATCCCAGCGGACAATAGGTTCGATAGTACGCATACAATCTCCTTAACAATCCTTATTCAGTTAAGGCTCAAGTTATGCTCCTGAAATGACAGTTAAGTGACGTTTTGAATGAACTAAAATGAATTTTGAGGCGAATTGACCGCTTTCGCTAAGCAAGCTGATGGGGCCTAGAAACTGCCGATAAAAATAAAGCGACCTAAAGCCGCTTTATTCTTCTACGTTGTTACTTCTTTATATAAGCAAGAAACGCTACTTCTATCGTGTTAATGGTTATAGCGTTCGACAATGATAATAGTGCTCACTAATGATAATAGCGCTAAAGGTTATAGCACTAAAAGTTATAGCGCTAATGGCTCATGCTTTTTCACTAAACCAAAGTCCGCTAATATTGCGTAAGCCGCTGGGATCATAAACAGCACCAATAAGGTTGAAGCAAATATGCCAAACACAATCGAAATAACCAATGGCTGGATAACCTGAGCCTGCAAGCTGGTTTCCGTCAACAGCGGGAGCAAGCCAGCTGCGGTCGTCATTGAGGTCAAGAATACCGCACGGAAACGCTCGCGACTGGCTTTCACTACCGAGTCGTGCACGCTATCTCCCTCATCGACATGGTGACGAATGTACTGCACCAACAAGATGGAATCATTTACCACAATACCGGCAAGCGACACAAAGCCCATCATGCTTGGCATACTCAAAGAGTGGCCAAGTATCCAGTGACCAACCACCACCCCAATAAAGGCGAGTGGAATTGCTAGCATCACGACCACAGGCTCTAAGTAGCTTCGGAATTGATAGCTAAGAATCGCAAACACGCCGAATAAACCAAGCAAGAATCCTTTGCCCATCGAGGCTCCTGTCTTCGCGGCATCTTTGGCTTCCCCTTCGAAATCAAAGCGTAATCCTGGGTATTTTTGAATAAGCTTAGCTGCTTCATCTTTTTGGAACTGAGCCAAAATTGCTGAAGAGCTCGCCTTCTTATTATCAATATCACCAAAGATACTGATGGTTCTTAAGCCATCGATGCGCTGGATTCGTACGTAGTTACGTTGAAAATCTAACGTTGCCAATGTTGCTAGCGGGATCTGGCTACCATCTGCGGTAATGATCGGGAAGTTAGCCAGCTGCTGTATGTCACCCGCTTGTTCTTTATCAAGACGCACTTCGATCGAGATGTTCTCAACACCGATCTGAATCTCATCCGCAGTCTGACCAAAAAAGGCCGCACGTAATTGGGACGCAATCATCTGCCCATTCACATTGTAGGTTTCGGCTCCAGGGCGCAGCTTGACTAAGATCTCTTCTTTACCCATGCGCATGTCATCAAGCACACCATGCACCCCGTCAAACTGATTGAGGTATTCCTGAATCTCCAGAGAAGCAGACTTCAATTCAGCCAGATCATCATGCTTGGCACGGATCTCGATAGCACGGCCACCCGGCCCCATCGTCGGTTGTTTAAAAACCAGCGAGATAGGATCAGCCAAATCGCCGATATCTTCACGCCATGCATTGATGAAATCATCGATAACGGTGTTGCGGCTCTCTGCACCGCGTAAGTCTAGGCGCACAGTGGCTAAGTGTGGGCCTGATTCATTGGCGTCTGCGTTAGCATTGAATTGGCTGGTGATATGCTCAACCAATTTATTACCGTCCTCAACCTCATCGCTCCATTGCTCATTCAAACGCTCAGCAGAAGCGACAATTTTGTCTACAACTCTCTCGGTTTGAGACAATGATGCGCCCGGCGGAAGAATGATACGCGCCTCGGCAATATCACCATCAAGCTCAGGGAAAGGTTGGAACTTAACAACGCCACCAGCAATCAAGGCTACCGAAAGCAACAGCAGGGTCAGCACTCCGCCCATAAAGGCGTAGCGGAATGTCACCACTTTCTCAACCATGTTCATCAAAGTGGTATTACGAAAGTTCTCAAACTTCTCTAACAACACAACTTTGAAGCGCAGCGCTGGCTTGTCATTCTTTTCTTTGTGTAATGAATGAGACAAGTGATTAGGCAAAATCAGGAAGGCTTCAATCAAGCTCAACGACAGCACTAATATCAATACTTGAGGAACAGCCTTAAGCACCGCGCCCATTTCCCCATCGAGAAACAGCAAGCTACCGAAAATACACACCGTAGTTAAGAAAGAAGATAAAACTCCGGGAAGCACTTTCTTAACGCCATTGTACACCGCATCATCAACGTTTTGCCCCCGATCTAAATGGGACGCTATCGATTCGGCTATCACGATGGCGTCATCCATCATGATACCAATCGCCATTAGCAAGCCGACCAATGACATGATGTTAATCGATAAACCAAGGTTAGCCATTAAGAATAAGCCACCAAGGAAGGCAACCGGTAAGCCAGCTGCAACCCAGAATGAATAACGTAAGCTGAAGAACAGCCACATGGTGGCAAATACCAACACAATACCTTGCCAGCCATTGCGAACCATCATGGTAAGGCGATCCCACAGCACAGAGGAGAGATCGTTGGTCATTTGTAGCGTCACGCCATCAGGGGCAATCGCGCTCTGATCTTCAACGAAACGCGTCACGTTCTCTTTGATTCGTAGCGCATCATCTTCTTTGTTTTTACTGATTTTCAACAGAGCCGATGGCTTGCCATCAAACAACACCTTCTGTTCATCAAGCTCAAAGCGGTCGGTTATTTTTGCAATGTCCCTGAGACGGATCACAGAGCCATTGGGCGCAGATCCAACCACGATACTTTCAAGCTCAACAGGTGTAATTCGTCTTTCATCAAAACGAATCAGAAAATTCTTGTCTGGTGTTTCAACGTTACCGCTTGGCAGTTTTACATTCTGACGGCCAATCTGGTCTGCGATATCACCGACACTCAAACCCAGCTGGCGAATCGCTTGAGTATCCAGTTCAACGCGGTATTGATGATCAGAGAAGCCGCTAACATCGACCAGTGAAACATCATAATCAAGCTTCATGATACGTTTGAGGTCTTCAGCGTAGGCCTTAAGCTCCGGCCACGATGTTTCTGCTGTGATGGCGATATCAACAACCGGTTCATTCCAATCCAGCTCTTGAACAACAGGTGATTCAATCTCAGTCGGGAAGTCATTGATAGAGTTGATTTGAGTTTGTACATCCACCAGCATTCGGCCGATATCCGCTTTCTCATTCAACTTCAGGATTAGACGTGCGCTACCTTCGATGGCTTCACACTGAGTCTCTTCAATGTTAGCTAGGCCATCGACGGCATCTTCCATTCGTACACACAAGCTTTCTTCCACTTCTTGTGGTGATGCACCGGGATACACGATCGCAGCCATAATGTAAGGCGGATCATAAGCGGGGAAGGTTTCACGCTTGATGGTTGATAATGAGCTGATACCCATGATCAATAACCCAAGCATCAACAAGTTTGCAGCTGTTGGGTGCCTAGAAAAGAACTTGATCATGACGCACTCTCCTGAGTATCCGATTCAAGCTTAACCTCTGTAGAGTTCGACTCTTTCAGTAACATGCCTTCGATAGCTGGCAGGACGTCATTAAGAACCAATTTATCTCCCGTTTGTAGATCGCCACTCACAACCACTTGGTTATCTCTGCGATAAAGCACTTCAACACTCACTACTTGCAAGCGCTGATTGTCATCCATCAGGTAAACCTTATCACCGTGCAGTGCTCGCTCAGGAACCACCCAACTGAGATTCGCGACACCTTCAATCTCAGCTTTTACAAACATGCCGTTGACCAAAGGAGTCGCATTGCTTGGCTGCAGTTGTGAATAGTCTTGAGCGATCTCGAGAATAATTCCTGCTGTCGCTTGGTTTTCATCAACCGTCTCACTGATTCTTGCCACCTTCGCAGGCCAACTCAGTTTCAAGTTGCCGCTGTTAAGTTGAATCGTCGCTTTGATTGGCGCTTCATAAGGATTAGGGATCCCTGCTGCATCGCGAGGGAATTGATTAAAGCTCGAGGCTAAAGTTTGCATATCGTGAATAGAAAGTTGCGCCTCCACTTCCATGACATTAATTCCGTGAGCAACAAACATCTCTTGCTGAAGGTTAACCACTTGGTTTTGTTCGATATCAACTTGAGCAATTCTCATCGCTCTTGGCAAAATGATGGTGGTCTTATCGAGAGAGCGCTGCGCCTCTTTTACTTTAGACACATTGACCTTAATCACCGCTTCCGCAACACGTTTTTCATCTGGCATTAAAGCGATTTGGTTCGCGATATCTAGCACTAGCTTCTGTTGAGATAAAGCACTTTGTTGTTGCAGGTCGACATCCGATTGAGAAGTCAGCCCTTTCTTACGTAGATCTTGTTTACGTTGTAGCTCTTTGTTGCTGATCACTAAGCGATTCTTTTCGATCTTAAGAGTCTGATTCAGGTTGTCTTCTTCTTGATTCAATTTTGCTAATGAGGTTTGGCTTGATTTTAGATCGGCCTCTGCTTGTATCAGTTTCAATTCGTAATCCAATGGATCAACCTTGAGCACGACCGTTCCCGCAGGGATCACCTGACCTTTCTCAAGATCCGGATGGCGATAAACGATCTGTCCAGTCACCTCGGCAATCGCTTTCCATTCGACTTTCGGCACCACTTTGCCAAAACCAACCGCTAACGGTGCTATCAGTTGTTGCTCTAGGCTTACTGTGTCAACTAAGCGAGCTCTATCACCCGCAGGCTTGGTTGGAAGATCCGGCTTCAAGTTAATCGCAACCACAAGGCCAATGACACCAACCGCAAGTGCCGGAAAGAAGAGTAGTTTTTTATTTATTTTCATTATCTTTGGTCCTGCACGGAAGAAGGGCTAGGCGTGTTTATAAAGCCTTCTGTCATCAATTGAATGTTGTGTTCGATTAAACGGTTAAGAAATTCTTCATTAATCTCAATACCATGGATTGCTAATAGAGGGGGCGGCGCAATGAATGGAAATACCATCAAACTTATATACGACACGCGACAGAGCTTGGGATCCATCTCTTTTCTTAAGACACCTTGTGCCACCAACTTTTCAAAAATGACATCTTGGGCTGGCTTGGCCACATCGAGGAAAACCTTTTCGAGCAACTCTCTTTGCACTTCAGAGGGAGGCATATTCATCACTTGGGCAATCAAGCGAGGAAACTTGGGCACCTTGACCATCTCTTTGTAGTAAGTCCGCATTAAATCAAGAAAGTTCTCATGACTGCTTTCTTCAACCAACCTTTGCATCTGCAATTGCATCGGTCGTAGGGTTTCACGTAGCATCGCCTCAAATAACCCAGCCTTACTGCCAAAGTAATAACGGATCATCGCAATGTTCACACCCGCACGATCAGCAATCAGGCGTGTCGAGACCTTGTCGTATGGCTGAACAACAAACAGATCGCGAGCATGCTCAATCAATAACTGTCGAACATCTAAGTTCTGTTGAGGTCGCCCCGCTTTTCGTGCCGTCATGGCAAAAATCCATCTCTATAATTAATCATCCGATTAATTATAGAGATAAACAGGCGTAACAGTAGAAGATTAATTACTCACTATTTAATCAAGTGATTAATTAATTGGGTAACACTTGTGATTTTTTTGGTGAATCGTTCCATCAAAAAGATTTACTACAAAGTTTTAACCTACACATCAGCCAAACGATAAACTAACCCGCCAATACAAAACCACCAATCAGTCGATTTATCCAACTACAAAGCAAAAAACAGCACAAACCAAACCAAAACACTGCCAATGTACGCTGATATTGGATTTTCTTGTTTGACGCTCAGAATAAATTACGGTAAATATGGTGTTAACAGTTTATTTACGGATATTTGTGTAATGATTTTTTCTTCTTCTCTACTGCTGAAACTTCTCCTTATCGTGAACCAATCGCGCGGGTAAGTTGTGGGTCAAGAACTACACAAATATTAAAACCCGCACTGAGCGGGTTTTTTTGTAACTGGCACTTTTAAAAGAACATCATTCTTAATAATAATTTGGATAGCAATCGATTCATTATCGATATAAGGAAGCACCCATGAACGATCAAGTAATAATTTTTGATACTACCTTACGTGACGGCGAGCAAGCATTGGCTGCAAGCCTTACGGTAAAAGAGAAGTTACAGATCGCTTATGCTCTTGAGAGACTGGGTGTCGATGTTATCGAAGCTGGCTTCCCTATCTCTTCTCCAGGTGATTTTGAGTCAGTACAAACCATCGCTAAACACATCAAAGACAGCCGTATTTGTGCACTTTCTCGTGCCGTAGCGAAAGATATCGATGCCGCTGCCGAAGCACTAAAAGTAGCTGACCAGTTCCGTATTCATACCTTCATCTCAACATCAACGGTTCACGTGCAAGACAAATTACGCCGCAGCTACGATGACGTAGTAGAGATGGCAGTGAAAGCCGTCAAACATGCGCGTAACTATACCGATGATGTTGAATTCTCTTGTGAAGATGCCGGTCGTACCCCTATCGACAACCTATGTCGTATGGTTGAAGCCGCGATTAACGCAGGCGCTAAAACCATCAACATTCCAGACACGGTGGGCTATACAGTACCGAATGAGTTTGGTGGCATTATCAAAACGCTATTCGATCGCGTACCAAACATCGACCAAGCGATCATCTCTGTTCACTGTCACGATGACTTAGGTATGTCGGTTGCAAACTCAATTGCTGCTGTGCAAGCGGGCGCTCGCCAAATTGAAGGCACAATCAATGGTATTGGCGAACGTGCGGGTAACTGTTCTTTAGAAGAAATCGCAATGATCATCAAAACTCGCCAAGAGCTTTTGGGTGTTCATACTGGCTTGGATCATAAAGAGATTCACCGTACCAGTAAGTTGGTTAGCCAGCTTTGCCATATGCCAATTCAAGACAACAAAGCAATCGTCGGTGCTAACGCATTCAGCCACTCTTCAGGTATTCACCAAGATGGCATGCTAAAGAACAAGAACACTTACGAGATCATGACGCCTGAGTCTATTGGCTTGAAAAATAAAGCCTTAAACCTAACAAGCCGTAGTGGCCGAGCCGCTGTTAAGAGCCACATGGACGCGATGGGGTATAAAGATAATGAGTACAACCTAGATTCATTGTACGAAGACTTCTTGAAGCTTGCTGACCGTAAAGGACAAGTGTTCGATTACGACCTAGAAGCATTGATGCACTTCGCGAACCTACGTGACGAAGATGACTTCTATAAACTTAACTACCTAAGCGTACAATCTGGTAGTGTTATGTCTACCACCAGCATCAAGCTGCAATGTGGCGATGAAGAGAAATGCGAAGCGGCTGTCGGTAACGGCCCTGTAGATGCTTTATACCAATGTATCTACCGCTTAACTGGTTACGAAATTGCATTGGATAAATTCGACCTGACCGCGAAAGGCGAAGGCGAAGATGGCTTAGGTCAAGCCGATATTATTGCGAACTATAAAGGCCGTAAGTACCACGGTACGGGCGTTTCAACGGATATCGTTGAAGCTTCTGGTCAAGCGCTATTGCACGTTATCAATAGCATTCAACGTGCAGACACCATCGCTGAAATGAAGCAGCAAAGAATCGCGACAGTTTAAGCACCCAATAACAGAGCCCTAGAGCCGCTGTTGTTGGCTTTAGGGACAAAATTTAAAACGAGCCAACTAGCTCAGTAACAAAAATTAAAGGATTAACATGACTGATAAATCATACAAGATTGCCGTACTACCTGGTGATGGCATTGGCCCAGAAGTAATGCAGCAAGCACACAAAGTGCTAGACGCAATCGAAAAGAAGCACGCGATTAGCTTTTCTCGTGAAGAGTATGATGTTGGTGGTATCGCAATTGATAACCACGGCTGTCCACTTCCAGAAGCGACAGTAACAGGTTGTGAAGAATCTGACGCGGTACTTTTCGGCTCGGTTGGCGGTCCTAAGTGGGAACACCTTCCACCAAACGATCAACCAGAACGTGGTGCCCTACTTCCTCTGCGTAAGCACTTCCAACTGTTCTGTAACCTACGTCCTGCACAAATCCACAAAGGTTTAGAGTCGTTCTCTCCTTTGCGTGCTGACATCTCAGGTAATGGTTTCGACATCGTTGTTGTTCGTGAACTAACAGGCGGTATCTACTTCGGCCAACCTAAAGGCCGTGAAGGCGAAGGCGCAACTGAAAAAGCGTTTGATACTGAGGTTTACCACCGTTACGAAATCGAACGTATTGCGAAGATTGCTTTTGAATCTGCTCGTCTACGTAACAAAAACGTGTACTCAATAGATAAAGCAAACGTTCTTCAGAGCTCTATCTTATGGCGTGAAGTGGTTGAAGAAATCTCGAAAGACTACCCAGATGTCACGCTAAACCACATGTACATCGACAACGCGACCATGCAGTTAATCAAAGATCCATCTCAGTTTGACGTAATGCTATGTTCAAACATCTTCGGTGACATCATCTCTGATGAGTGCGCAATGATCACGGGTTCTATGGGTATGCTTCCTTCTGCAAGCTTGAACGAAAGTAACTTCGGCCTATACGAACCAGCAGGTGGCAGCGCACCAGATATCGCCGGTAAGAACATCGCGAACCCAGTAGCGCAAATTCTTTCTGCAGCGCTAATGCTTCGTTACAGCCTAGGCGAAGAAGCCGCAGCTCAAGATATCGAAACAGCGGTATCTAAAGCACTTTCTGCAGGCGAGCTAACCGCAGACCTTGCTGGCAAGAATCAAGCGCTGACTACCTCTGAAATGGGTGACAAGATCGCTGAGTACATCTTAGCTTCATAAGCTATGATGCTTAGATTAGAAGCAAGTACATAAGAATAATATCAAGCCAAGTCAGCTTAAATAGCATGACTTGGCTAGAAACAAACACTGGGACTGATGCTCCCAAGGAAGAAAAGCTATGTCGACAAACCAGCAAGCAAAAACCTTATACGAAAAAGTTTATGACGCTCACGTTGCAGTTGCAGCGAAAGGCGAAACGCCAATCCTTTATATCGATCGCCACTTAGTCCACGAAGTAACGTCGCCACAAGCCTTTGATGGCCTGCGTGAAAAAGGTCGTAAAGTTCGCCAAGTAGGTAAAACTTTTGCGACCATGGACCACAACGTATCGACACAAACGAAAGACATCAACGCTTCTGGCGAGATGGCTCGTATCCAAATGGAAACGCTATCGAAGAACTGTGAAGAGTTTGGTGTCACGCTTTACGACCTAAACCACAAATACCAAGGCATTGTGCACGTAATGGGCCCTGAGCTAGGTATCACGCTACCGGGCATGACCATCGTCTGTGGTGACTCACACACGGCTACACACGGTGCATTTGGTTCTCTTGCATTCGGTATCGGTACTTCTGAAGTTGAGCACGTTTTAGCAACGCAAACGCTAAAACAAGCTCGCGCTAAAACCATGAAGATTGAAGTAAAAGGTCAAGTAGCGGAAGGTATTACAGCAAAAGATATCGTACTGGCGATCATCGGTAAGACAACGGCGGCTGGCGGTACAGGCTATGTGGTTGAATTCTGTGGTGAGGCAATTACTGACCTTACAATGGAAGGTCGTATGACGGTATGTAACATGGCAATCGAGCTAGGCGCTAAAGCAGGCTTAATCGCTCCAGATGCAACAACATACGAATACATCAAAGGCCGTAAGTTCTCTCCACAAGGCGAAGACTTAGAAGCGGCAATTGAATACTGGAACACATTGAAAACCGATGCTGATGCAGAGTTCGATGCTGTTGTAACGCTAGAAGCGGCAGACATCAAACCACAAGTCACTTGGGGAACTAACCCAGGTCAGGTTATCTCAGTAGACACACCAATCCCAGCACCAGAAAGCTTCGCAGACCCTGTTGAAAAAGCATCGGCTGAAAAAGCGCTAGCTTACATGGGTCTTGAAGCAGGTAAATCTCTATCGGATTACAACGTCGATAAAGTTTTCGTGGGTTCTTGTACTAACTCTCGTATCGAAGACATGCGCGCAGCAGCAGCGGTAGCGAAAGGCCGCCAAGTAGCGAAACATGTTCAAGCACTGATCGTTCCAGGCTCTGAGCAAGTAAAAGCGCAAGCTGAAGCTGAAGGCCTAGATAAGATCTTCATCGAAGCAGGCTTTGAATGGCGCCTACCAGGCTGCTCTATGTGTCTTGCAATGAACAATGACCGTCTTGGTCCACAAGAGCGCTGTGCTTCTACATCAAACCGTAACTTTGAAGGTCGCCAAGGCCGTGATGGTCGTACGCACCTAGTTAGCCCAGCAATGGCAGCCGCAGCTGCTATTGCCGGTCACTTTGTCGATATTCGTGAACTTTAATTAGAGGATTTAACATGTCAGGTTTTCAACAACACACCGGATTAGTCGTTCCTCTAGATACGGCCAACATCGATACTGATGCGATCATTCCAAAGCAGTTTCTACAGAAAGTGAACCGTATTGGCTTTGGTAAGCACTTGTTCCACGATTGGCGCTTCCTAGATGACGCAGGCCAACAACTAAATCCTGAGTTTGTAATGAACGCACCACGCTATAAAGGTGCTTCAATTCTACTGGCGCGTGAAAACTTTGGTTGTGGTTCATCTCGTGAACATGCACCTTGGGCGCTTGCCGATTACGGTATTCAAGTGATGATCGCGCCAAGCTTTGCCGATATTTTCTACGGTAACTCGATCAATAACCAGATGGTTCCTGTTCGTCTTACAGAACAAGAAGTTGATGAAATCTTCCAGTTCGTAGAAGCGAATGAAGGTGCTGAAATCGACGTTGATTTAGAAGCAATGAAAGTCAGTGCGAATGGAAAAGAGTACTCATTTGAAATTGATGAGTTCCGTCGTCACTGCTTGCTGAATGGCCTAGATAACATCGGCCTAACGCTTCAACACGCAGATAAGATTTCAGAGTTTGAAGCTAAGATTCCTAGCTTCCTGAAATAGCATCACACAGTTTTGTGTACATATAAAAGGTTGGCCTAGTGCCAACCTTTTTTATTTGGCTGAGCTTTTAGCTTAACTTAATGTGCTTATTAAGCTCTGCCCTTTATTTAGAGCGATTCCGCTATTTAACTGAAGAGCTATGAAAGAAAATCGTAAAGCATAAGGTCTTAGTAGTCAGTCATCAGGAGAATGCCATGAAACAACTACTTTTTATTGTCAGCCTACTTTTCTCAACCTTAGCTTGGTCTGCGCCTAAATCTGATCTTTGGCCATACTGGAACCAAAGCAATGAAACTAATCAAGAACAGGTATCTCATCAAGACTGGCAGCAATTTATCGATAGCTACTTAGTTAAACAAGGGCAAAACACCCTAGTTCGCTATCAAGCGGTTAGCACTGCAGATAAGGCAAAGCTCAAGCAGTACATCAAGAGACTAGAACAGTTGAATCCACTCGACTATTCAAAAGCGGAACAGTATGCCTACTGGGTTAATCTATATAACGCCGTGACTGTCGATCTAATTCTCGATGCTTACCCAATAAAATCCATCACCAAGCTCGGCGGACTGTTTAGTTTTGGACCGTGGGGAGATGATGTAGTGAAGGTAAATGGGAAGTCGCTAACACTCAATGATATTGAACATCGAATATTAAGACCGATTTGGCAAGATCCACGTACGCATTATGCAGTGAATTGTGCGAGTTTGGGTTGCCCTAACTTGCAGCCTGAAGCTTTTACCTCTGACAACACTGGAGCCTTGTTGGAACAAGCTGCTAGTGATTTTGTAAATAGCGATAAGGGCGTGTTGATTGGAAACAACAAACTACAACTATCATCGATTTACGATTGGTTTGCTGTGGATTTTGGTACAGAGAAACAACTCATTCAACACGTAGACCAGTATCGAACAAAGCCGGTGACGAACACTGAAAAAATCAGTTATGACTATGATTGGTCGCTTAACCAAGCAAATTAGCTCTAACGCTAAAGTTCATTACTAAAGCAAAAAAAAGAGGCTATAGGTTTTTATTAACCTCTAGCCTCTTCTCAATTCTTTGACCGTATTTCTACGATTAAAAGCTTGAGCCCGGTTGCTGTAAGAATTCAATTTCTTCGGGAGTCGAAGCTCGCCCTAACACTTCATTACGGTGCGGATAGCGACCAAACCGCTCAATGATAACCTTGTGCTTAAACTCAAAATCCAGATTATATGCTAATCCCGTTTGAGAAAAGAGTTCCACAGCTTGTTCATGAACCAACAAAGATTCACTGTGCATGTAAGGCATATACAGGAAACTTTTCTGTTGCTCGTTAAGCTGGTGATCAAAACCACCCGCCACCGCCTCTTGCGCTAAAACCAACGCCATAGGATCAGCCAAAAATGCTACTGGACTGTTTCGACCCATATTTCGAGAAAACTGATCAAGCACGATAATTTCAGCCAAGCGCCCTTCTGCATTTTGTCGCCATTCAAATAGCTCACCTTGGATAGCGGCTTTGTACAGTTTAGCAAAACGAGATTTAATCAAAGTATCGATCTCTTCACCGCCAGTAAACCAGTCTTTAGGCGTCAGTTCATCGAACCAAAACTCTAGAACATCCTGATACGTTACCGTCATATAATTCCCTTTAAGAAAAAACCGAATCATTTAATATCATGACTCGGTCTATGTTCAATTACTTAAAACCTTTTACTTTCTTTATCAGATCATAAGCATTCTGAATTTCTTGCGATTTCTCTTTCGCAACATTCATCATCTCAGGCGGTAAGCCCTTCGCCATCAATTTGTCTGGGTGATGCTCATTCATCAGCTTGCGGTAAGCTTTCTTCACCTCTTTACCGTCGGCACTTTCACTCACACCGAGAACTTTAAACGCATCGGCCAGTTGGTTTTGTTGCGAAGCCTGTTGCCAACCCGATGATTGCCCATGCCCTTGATGTCCACCAAAGCTTCCACCTTGCTGTTGAAAACGAAATGCTGCTTCTTGCATCTGCAAGCGGCGCTCTAGCTGTTCTGCAGAAAATCCAAGGCCTTGCGCTATCTTATGCAGAACCTGACGTTCACTCGGGTGCAAGCTTCCATCAGCAAATGCTGCGGACACTTGTAGCTCAAGAAAAAACTGCAGAAGATCAAAACGACCACCCGATGAGATTTTCACACGCTCAAGCACATCGCTTAACGGGAAGTCACTATCTTTGCCGTCACGGAAAGCATCTTGAGCCGCTTTACGTTGTTCGCCATGTAGGTTCATACGTTCCATCATTGTAGAAGCGAGCTGAATCTCTTCTGGCGTGACCTGGCCTTTGGCTTTAGCAACATGTCCCATAACCGCAAAAGCCGCTTTAAAGAACTCGTTTTGCCTTTCTGCTTGGCTTGGTCCACGGCCAAAACCAGAACTGTTGAACCCCGATTGGTTTAAACGTCGAGCCTTATCAAATTGATGCCCCAAAAACAGGCCAAAAAATAAACCGGGGATGTGCCCAAATAAAAAGCCAAAAAAAGCGCCCAAAATTTTGCCAAATATTTGCATTATGTGTTCTCTATCTATGAATTTTATCTGAGTAACGCTGTCTGATGATGCTGAATGCTAATATTTCCTTTATCATAAGGAAAATGCTTTATTAATTGGATTGATACTAGATCAACCCTTCATCTAGTGACACAGGATAGTTCAACTTCATGCAATCTTTTTCCCGCACCTTGTTAGCCGCGTCTATAAGTACGGCATTATACGTGTCGACAACTCAAGCTGAAACAATCACCGATAGTAGTGTGCAGGAAATGCCCTCTATAGATCAATGCTTGATCGAGCCCGCTGCAGAAAACGAGACACAGCTACCCGCTCATGTTGAGTCAGATCGCTTAGAAGCTATCAATGGTGACAAGGCAATATATTCGGGTGACGTAAGAGTTACGCAAGGGAACAAGACCATCCTTGCCGATAATGTAACCCTACACCAACAAGAAAATATCGTTGTAGCTGAAGGCAACGTAAACTTTAGTGACGGTCAAATCAAGTCTATATCAGACAAGGCGACCAATAATCTCACTACCGATGAAATGACGCTAGAAAATACCGACTATGAATTTCTTTGCGAACCAGGTCGAGGGAATGCGGTATATATTGCGAAAACAGGTAAAGCGGTTTATGAGATTGAAGATGGTTCGATAACCTCTTGTCCGATTGGCGACAATGCTTGGCGCCTAAGAGCATCGAGCATCAGTGTCGACCAAGACGAAGAACAAGCCACCTTTTATAATCCACGTTTTGAAATTCAAAGTGTTCCTGTCTTTTACTTACCTTACTTAACAGTACCGGTGGGTGATACACGTAAAACCGGTTTCTTGTACCCAACAGTTTCGTATGGTTCAAGCGATGGTTTTGAAGCTGAAATTCCTGTTTATTGGAACTTAGCACCAGACTACGATTTGGAAACTACCTTCAAGTACATGCAAGAGCGTGGCACTCAACTCAACAGTAAATTCAGATATTTAAGCGATTTTGGTTCCGGTAGTATCGAGTCTGAATATTTACCAGACGATCAAAAGTACACTGATCTAGGCGATCGTTGGGGTTTCCAACTAGAACATTCAGGAATATTCCAACAATCTTGGTTGTTCGAAATTGATTACTCTAAAGTCAGTGATATTGACTACTTTTCGGACATGAGCTCAAATATCGGTAACCGTGAAGATGGACAACTGCTTCAAGAAGGGCAAGCAACATACCGTTCTCAAAATTGGGATGCGTCTGTACTTGTTCGAGACTTCCAAGTTCTTACCACCAGCAATAACTTGCCTTATCGTCTAATGCCACAACTCGAGTATAACTACTATGCTCCAGAGGTAATGGATTACCTAGATTTTGACTTAATCAGTCATATATCAATGTTCGATACCGACGCATCAGGCAAACCATCAGCCACTCGTGTTCACGTTGAACCTGGTATTACAATCCCTGTAGGTAACACTTGGGGCACTTGGACAACCGAAGCTCGACTACTTGGTACATACTACCAACAGGATCTTGATGGCGTTGATACCGGGGAAGGATCAGATTATGAAGGCCTAGAAGAGTCCACCAGTCGTGTTATTCCTGAATTTAGAAGCCACGCTGGTATTGTTCTGGAGCGAGATACCACGATTGTAGGTAACTATACTCAAACCTTGGAGCCTCAAGTCCAGTACCTGTATGTTCCTGAAGAGGATCAAAGCGAAATTGGTCTTTACGATACAACACTACTACAGACTGATTACTATGGCTTATTCAGAAGCCGCAAATACAGTGGTGTAGACCGCATTGCGTCAGCAAATCAAATTAGCTATGGCGCATCATCTCGCTTTTTTGATGATGAGTACCGAGAGCGCTTAAACATATCTTTTGGTCAAATTTTCTATTTTGATAAAGATACAAAGCAAACTTTAGGCAACGAAGACTCCGCTGACAAAACTAATTATTCATCTTGGGCTATTGAAATGGACTTCAACTACGATGATTACCTGTTCTACCATGGTGGTGTGCAATACGACATTGATTCATCTTCGATGCAACTTGCTAACAGTACCATTGAGTACCGTTTTGCCGGCGGCTATATACAAACCAACTACCGCTACGTTACAGAAGAATATATTGAGGATAATGTAGGCGAAAGTATAAATGTTGGTTCAATAACTAGAGATGGTATCTCACAAGCAGGCTTACTTGGTGCTTACCAGATTTCGCGGAAGTGGAATGCCAGTGCTCAATATTTCTATGATTTAACCACACAAGAAAATCTAGAATGGTTGGCTCGCTTGAACTATAAATCGGATTGTTGGTATATCGGATTTACGTATAGTAACCAGCTGACAAATAACATTAGTGATCCAAATGTCACGCCTGAATATGAAAATAACTTTGGTGTGAATTTCGGTATTATCGGCTTTGGTACTAACTTAGGCTCTGATTCAGGCGCTGTTGGGGATAGCAGTTCTGATAACTCATTGAGCTACGGTCGCCCATTCTTCTTAAACAACTAATTTTCTTTACTGATAAGAAATCAGTAAATTTAAAGGATTACACATGACATTGTGGAAACGCACATTAATTGCTATCGCAGCGACTTGTACTTTATCAACAAGCTTTGCAGCGCCGGTCGAGCTAGACAGCGTAAAAGTTATCGTTAACGAAGGCGTTATCTTGCAAAGCGACATCGATGCCTCGATGAAGACGCTGCGTGCAAACGCTAAAAAAAGCGGTCAAACACTGCCATCGCAAGACGTGCTCAATGAGCAAGTGCTTGAAAAGCTGATCATCGATACCATTCAAACACAAGAAGCGGAGCGTATTGGCGTTCGTATTGATGATGCTCGACTTGATCAAGCAATCGAAGGCATCGCGAAAGACAACAACCAGACTGTAGAACAATTAACAGCATCGGTTGCTGAAGAAGGCCTTAGTTACAATGCATTTCGCGAACAAGTAAGAAAAGAGATTGCGGCAAGTGAAGCGCGTAACGCCTTAGTGCGTCGTCGTATCAACATTCTTCCAGCTGAAGTCGATAACCTTGCAGATATCTTGGCGCAAGAGACTAACGCGACTGTTCAATACAAAATCGGCCACATCCAACTTCGCTTTAATGATGACCAAACCAAAGAAGAGCTAGAAGCTCAAGCTAAAGAAGTGGTTGAGGAACTTAACTCAGGCAAAGATTTCAGCACCATGGCTTATACTTATTCAAAAGGCCCTAAAGCACTACAAGGTGGTGACTGGGGTTGGATGCGTAAAGAAGAGATGCCTACCATTTTTGCAGACCAAATCAAAATGCAGAATAAAGGTAGCATCATCGGTCCTTTCCGAAGCGGTGTTGGCTTCCACATTTTGAAAATTGAAGATGTGAAAGGCTTGGAAACGGTAGCGGTAACGGAAGTTAATGCTCGTCATATCCTAATTAAACCGACCGTCATCTTAAGTGACGACGGTGCCAAGGAGCAATTAGAGGAAATCACGCGTCGTGTAAACGCGGGTGAAGCGAGCTTTGGTGAACTTGCGCAACAATACAGCCAAGATCCAGGCTCTGCAGTGCAAGATGGTGAACTAGGCTACCAAACACCGGATTTGTATGTACCTGAATTTAAGCACCAAGTAGAAACGCTTCCTCAAGGTAAGATCAGCGCACCATTTAAAACCGTGCATGGCTGGCACATTGTTGAAGTACTAGACCGTCGAGAAGTAGACCGTACCGATTCAGCTTTGAAAAACAAAGCTTACCAAATTCTATTTAACCGTAAGTTCAACGAAGAAGCTGGCGCTTGGCTGCAAGAAGTAAGAGCAAGTGCCTTTGTTGAAATGGTTGAGGATGACCAAGATGACAACTAAACGCCTTGTCATTACGGCAGGTGAACCAGCGGGAATTGGGCCAGATTTGACTCTCGCCTTATCCCAAGAAAGCTGGCCACATCAGCTCGTAGTTTGTGCCGATAAAACCCTACTAGCAGAGCGAGCTGAAATGTTAGGGATCGAGGTTGAGCTGTTGGATTACGATTCAACTGCGCCCAAGCAACCTCAACGCTCCGGAACACTAGTTGTGAAACACGTTCCACTGGCTGAAACTGCCGTAGCTGGCCAACTCAATGAAGCGAACGGTCATTACGTATTAAATACTTTAGAAACCGCAGCAATTGGCTGTATGAATGATGAATTTGATGCTATTGTCACCGGCCCTGTTCACAAGGGTGTAATTAACCGAGCTGGCGTTGCTTTTAGCGGCCATACCGAGTTCTTTGCAGAGAAGTCCAATACACCACTGGTGGTGATGATGTTGGCAACAGAAGGGCTGCGTGTTGCGCTAGTAACAACGCACATCCCACTAGCTTATGTATCTCAAGCAGTGACCGAAGACAGATTAGAGCAAATTATTGCAATTCTGAATAAAGATTTGGTTGAAAAATTTGCTATTGAGAAACCAACTATCTACGTGTGTGGCTTGAATCCACATGCTGGTGAAGATGGTTGCTTGGGACGTGAAGAGATAGAAACCATCACCCCGACGCTAGAAAAAATTCGCCAAAAAGATGGCATCAATTTAGTTGGCCCATTGCCAGCAGATACCATCTTTAATGAAAAATATTTGCAAGATGCAGATGCTGTTTTAGGTATGTATCACGACCAAGTACTCCCGGTATTGAAATACAAAGGGTTTGGTCGCTCAGTGAACATCACGCTTGGCTTACCGTTTATTCGCACATCAGTCGACCACGGTACCGCCTTAGACTTGGCAGGGAAAGGCCAAGCCGATACAGGGAGCTTTAGAACAGCGCTCACGCACGCCATTGAATTAGTAGAGAAAAAGCAATGAGAAATGATGTCCACTTAGGGCACAAAGCGCGTAAACGTTTTGGTCAAAACTTCCTTAACGATCCATACATTATTGATGGCATCGTATCGAGCATTAACCCACTACCAGGTCAAAACTTGGTAGAGATCGGTCCTGGTCTAGGTGCAATTACTGAGCCAGTGGGTAAGCTTGTCGATAAATTTACCGTTATCGAATTGGATAGAGACCTAGCTGAACGTCTTCGCAACCATCCCGATCTGGCTGATAAGCTAACGATCTATGAAGGCGATGCAATGAAGTTCGATTTCGAACAACTTGTTAAGCCAAACAACAAGCTACGTATTTTCGGTAACTTGCCATACAACATCTCGACACCATTGATGTTCCACCTTTTTGAGTTCCATAAAGACGTGCAAGACATGCACTTCATGCTTCAAAAAGAAGTGGTTAACCGATTAGCGGCCGGCCCAGGTACTAAAGCTTATGGTCGTCTTACGGTAATGGCTCAATACTACTGTAAAGTGACGCCTGTGCTAGAAGTGCCACCAACGGCCTTCGTTCCGCCACCGAAAGTAGATTCTGCAGTCGTTCGCCTGCAGCCATACGAAGTGCTACCTTACCCGGCAAAAGATCTGAAATGGCTAGATCGTGTATGTCGTGAAGGCTTTAACCAGCGTCGTAAAACGGTTCGTAACTGCTACAAGAGCCTAATCGACAAGGAAGTACTTGAAGAGTTGGGTGTTAACCCAGGCATGCGTCCTGAGAATTTAACGCTCGAGCAGTTTGTCGACATGGCAAACTGGTTGTACGACACTCACAGCGCTGACAAATAATTCTAAAAGGCTCCTACACTTCGGTGAGGAGCCTGTTTTTTATGTAATACTTTAAAGTATACCAACAACAAAAGGTGCGAATATGGATATATCTACGCCTTGTATCAAATGTCAGGTTCACTCTAAATACATAGAGGAACAATCTGAACCAACGAAGAACCGCTACGTCTTCGCCTACATCATTACCATCAAAAACCTCAGCAAAACAACGGTTCAACTCATGTCTCGCCGCTGGCTGATTACCGACTCCAACGGCAAACAACTCACCATAGAAGGTGATGGCGTAGTTGGGCAACAACCCGTGATTGAGGCCAACGACGAATACACTTACACCAGTGGTACCGTCATCGAAACTCCTGTGGGTGTTATGCAAGGTCATTATGTGATGACAGATAACAAAGGCATCGACTTCATAACTGAAGTGGATCCATTTAGACTCGCGATCCCTAATATTCTTAATTAGCCGTACATCTGTATCTACAGGAAATTATTGTGTCGAATTATATTGTCGGAGACATCCAAGGGTGCTTCGACGAACTTCAATTACTGCTTGAGACCGTCAACTTTGACAAACAACAAGATACCTTATGGGTCGCTGGTGACTTGGTCGCTCGAGGTCCTAAATCATTGGAGACACTACGCTTTATTCGTAGCCTAGGTGACGCAGCTAAGGTTGTATTAGGTAACCATGACTTGCATCTACTTGCGGTTTCCTTAGGGCTATTTCCAGCTAAAGCAAAAGATAAGACTCAACCCATTCTTGATGCGGAAGACCGTGAACAGTTGCTCGAATGGTTAAGACAACAGCCTTTAATTCAGGAGCATCCAGAGTTCGTGATGTCTCATGCTGGTATCTCACCTCAATGGGATCTAGAGCGAGCACGGATTGAAAATCTGGAAATAGCTGATTTATTAAAATCCGATCAGTGGCAATGGCTTATCGAGAATATGTACAGCAACATGCCTGACTTATGGCGTCAAAATTTAGAAGGGATTGAGCGCTATCGCTATGCGATCAACAGCCTTACTAGAATGCGATTCTGTTTTACTGATGGTCGTCTCGATATGGCCTGTAAACTTCCACCAAACGAAATTACAACTGAGCCGCTAGTGCCTTGGTTTGACCTACCACAACGTATAAAGCTGGATAAAACAGTTATTTTTGGACACTGGGCTGCGCTAGAAGGTTACTCAGGAAAAGAGGTGATTGGACTTGATACTGGGTGTGTGTGGGGGGGAGACTTGACGATACTTCGCTGGGAAGACAAACAGTTTTTCACTCAAAAAGCGCTATAGAAACAAGAGATACGAGAAGCTTGCGCTAGCTGGGCGCAGTAACGCAAGCATTTTCAGAGCCTAACTCTTAATAACCACCGTTAACGCTCGAGAACCACAAACTCCATATCGTGCTTGTTTTTCTCATCCGCTTGATAAGTATCATTAAAGCTCTGCTTCCAACCTTCCCCCCAGTCTGGGAATTGAGTATCACCATCCACATCAAAATCGATATAAGTCAGGTATAACTTGTTCGCTTTTGGTAAGCAGGTTTCATAGATTGAACCACCACCGATGATCATCACTTCATCAACATCACTTACCAGCTCTAGTGCTTTTTCAATCGAAGTTACCGTCGTTACGCCTTCGATTTCTAAACTCTCGTCGCGGCTGATTACAACGTTCAGCCTCCCCGGCAAAGGGCGACCAATTGAATCGTAAGTCTTACGCCCCATCACGACAGGTTTGCCCATAGTTGAGCGTTTAAACCATGCGAAATCTGCAGGTAAATGCCAAGGCATCTGATTGTCTTTACCAATTACACGGTTGTTCGCCATTGCCGCTATCATGCTGATGATCATAAATCGAAAGTCCTGTCCTTACTTGAAAATGAAGTTGAAGCTAGACGATAGGTCTACGACGGTAGAATAACAGCCCAGGCACTGCTAAGCCAACCGCAAGCCCTGCGATAATGAACATCGATTTCAAAAAGTTCTCCATCAACAATGCCAATAGTTCTGGGTTGTATCCTGCTCGGTTAATCTCAACCATGGCAATCATCGCCTTAAAGGCAAACACGCCAGGGACCATCGGAATCAAGGCTGCAACCGTAAATACTTTCGGGTGTGCTAACAATTTATGCGACCAATGCACCCCTATCATGCCGACCAATGTAGCAGCAAAGAACGTCGCCCATTCAATGGGAATGCCGAAATGCATCATTAAGTAACGGCTACCGTGGCCAATGGAGCCTCCGAGAGCACAATAAATTAATGCTCGTTGCGGGACGTTAAACACCAATGCAAAACCAACCGCAGGAATCGCAGCAAAAAACATGTCGTTGAGTAACCCAACAAAAAGTTCAAAAATAGTCATTAGTTCACCCACCCCCATACGTCAGATAGGCTCATAGCTGCGACAATACCTAAGCTTGTAGCCAACGTTAATAAACTGGCCATGGTGAAGCGTGCGAGACCCATATTAATGTGGCCTTTAAGCATATCTGCTACGGAGTTGATCAAAGGAAAACCGGGCACTAGCATCAATACTGACGAAGCCATCACGATAGTAGGTTGACCACCAATATTGTAGAGCACTGCCTGAGCTGAGATAGTGGTGGTGACAAAAGCGGTAATAGCGAAATTTAATAACGGATTGAAATGGCGATGACCGATCTCTTGTCTCACGATCATACCGCAAGCCGAAGCTATAAACGTCATCATAAAGACATGCCAATCTCCGCCAGCAAGACGGCTAAAAGAAGCACACGATAGCCCTATCATTACGACAACTAACCAACGGTTGTAGCGTTCAGGACTGATCCCTTGGATCTTCTTATAAGCTAAATCATAATCAAGAATCCCTTTCTCCATCATGATACACACACGTTGAATCTCGGTTATCACCTGCATATTAATGCCACGATCAGCGCAACTTCGAGTCGTCGTTATGCAATGATCATCCATTACCGTTGTCACAACCAACGCATTAGCTGACAGTGCAACTTCAACCTCATTCACCCCACAAGCAATACCGATACGGCGCATAATGTCACCGACCAATGTGCTCTCGGCGCCATGAGCTAATAACATTTGTCCTGATTGAGCGACTAACCTTGAGATCGCTCTTTGCTTTGATGCCATGATTTCCTTCCCATAGGCGTTAATTATCTAAAGATAAATTTTGCATAAAAAACAGCAAGACGTCATGATTTAGATACAAAAAAACCGCAATTTTCATTGCGGTTTAATAAAACTATCAGCGTATCTTAGAAAAAGCGACCAAAGTGCTTATAAGAAACTACGAGGATTATTAATCACGAACATAGATAACATGACCGTCATCTTCTTCGTCATCCCAATCATCCCAGTCGTCGTCATCTTCAGTAACGACATTCTTACCGGCCATCGCATCTTTATGGTAGTCATCCCACATAAAGTTAACTTTTTCTTCTTCTTCAATTGCTTCAACTTCACGAGGTAGGTTCTCCATGAACTCACCCAGTTTAAAGCAAAGATCTTTGGTACCGATCTTGTTTACAGCAGAGATCTTGAAGTACTCGCCTTCCCAACCCAAAGCTTCGACGATTTCTTGAATCTTTTCGTCAGCTTCTTCTTCAGGCATTAGGTCAACTTTATTGAACACTAACCAACGAGGTTTCTGTGCAACTTTCTCACTGTATTGCTCAAGCTCATCGATGATCGTCAGTGCATTCTGAATAGGATCAGAACCATCGATCGGCAAAATATCGATCATATGCAGAAGAACGCGACAACGCTCAAGGTGCTTCAAGAAACGAATACCAAGACCAGCGCCATCAGCTGCGCCTTCGATCAAGCCAGGGATATCGGCAACAACGAAGCTCTTCTCAGGAACAACACTTACCACACCTAAGCTAGGGATTAGCGTCGTAAACGGGTAATCAGCCACTTTTGGTTTTGCAGCAGATACTGAGCGAATAAACGTAGATTTACCAGCGTTTGGCAAGCCAAGCATACCAACATCCGCTAGCAGAAGAAGCTCTAAACGTAGTTCGCGAACTTCACCTTTAGTACCCATTGTCTTTTGACGAGGAGCACGGTTAACAGACGACTTAAAACGCGTGTTACCAAGACCGTGCCAACCACCTTTACCAACCATGACTTTCTTGCCATGCTCAGCAACTTCAGCAACGATTTCATTAGTGTGGATATCAACAGCGCGAGTACCTACTGGTACTTTCATTGTCATATCTTTACCACGTTTACCAGTACAGTTACCACCGCGGCCATTTTCGCCACGCTCAGCATTGTAAAAACGTTGGAAACGGTAATCGATCAGTGTGTTTAAGTTTTCATCCGCTTGAATGTAAACATCACCACCATCACCGCCATCACCGCCGTCAGGACCACCTTTAGCGACGAATTTTTCGCGCCAAAAGCTTACTGTACCATTACCGCCATCACCGGCTTCTATTTTTACTGATGCTTCATCAACGAATTTCATTTTTTAACTCCGCACTTACGTTGCGTTACCACTCATCAAGGAGTGATATAAATTCTAGCAGATCCGTGTTTAGATCGATCACCTAAGATCTAGATCGATCTGCAACCAAGGAACAAATAAGGAGAGGTTCTTTGCTTTCTGTATCTTAAAAAACAAACGGCTTCTTAATAAAACCAAACTGTTTCTCAAAAATAAAACGGCTTCTCAAAACCAAAACAAGAGCGTCTACTTTTTTATTCTCGCTATAAATAAAAAACCCTGCCGAATCGGCAGGGCTTTTGAATTCAGCTTGAAAGCTAGTATAAATAATCTAATAAAAGATTAAATTACTCAGCTTCGATGCTTACAAACTTACGGTTTTTAGGACCTTTTACTGCAAATTTCACTTTACCTTCAGTAAGAGCGAAAAGAGTATGGTCTTTACCGATGCCAACGTTTGTGCCAGCGTGGAACTTAGTACCACGTTGACGAACGATGATGTTACCTGCAAGAACAGATTCACCACCAAAACGCTTAACACCAAGACGTTTGCTTTCTGAATCGCGGCCGTTATTAGTAGAACCGCCAGCTTTTTTATGTGCCATTGTTAAACTCTCCTAATACTTAAGCGTTAATGCCAGTGATTTTCACTTCTGTGAACCACTGACGGTGACCAGCTTGCTTACGCGAGTGCTTACGACGACGGAACTTAACGATTTTTACTTTATCGCCACGACCGTGTTGTACTACTTCTGCAGTAACTTTGCCACCTTCAACAAGAGGTGCACCAACAGCGATTTCTTCGCCGTTAGCAACAAGAAGAACTTTATCAAATTCTACAGTTGCACCAGTTTCAACGTCTAATTTCTCTAAACGAAGTGTTTGACCTTCGCTTACTCGGTGTTGTTTGCCACCAGATTGGAAAACAGCGTACATATTTTACTCCGCTTTTTCCGCACAGCCTATGGTTGTTAATTCTACAACTCGGGTGTGCGCTAAACTAATCAATAGGGCGCAGATTCTACGGGAATCATGCCGCTATGACAAGCCATATTTTTAAAATATTGGCGAAAACATGTTCGCCAAAGAAAAGTGCGGCAATGATGCCTTTAAGTGATGTATTAATCAACGTTTTTTAGTGTATTATTCAACAATTAAATACAACGTATAAGCCTTACAGGGTCTAACTTCAGCCGGATGAACAATGGATTTTAAAGCTATCCAAACGCTTACTGCCAATGATATGGCAAAAGTGAATGAAACAATTCAAGCCCAACTTAATTCTGACGTAAGTTTAATCAACCAGCTTGGTTTTTATATCGTTAGCGGTGGTGGCAAACGCCTACGTCCTTTGCTTGCTCTTTTATCTGCTCGTGCACTTGGTTATCAAGGTGAAGCTCATATCACCTCTGCAGCTTTTATCGAGTTTATTCACACAGCAACCCTGCTCCATGATGATGTTGTAGACGAGTCGGACATGAGACGCGGTAAAGCTACAGCCAACGCAGCTTTTGGTAATGCCGCTAGCGTTTTGGTGGGTGACTTTATCTACACTCGCTCGTTCCAGATGATGACAACGCTAGGATCCTTAAAGATCCTTGAGTTAATGAGTGAAGCAGTTAACGTGATTGCCGAGGGGGAAGTTCAACAATTAATGAACTGTAATAACCCGGACACCACAGAAGAAAGTTACATGCAGGTCATCTACTCGAAGACCGCTCGTTTGTTTGAAGCTGCAACGCAAATCGGTGCAATTCTTAGCGAATCATCACCAGAAATCGAAACGGCGATGCAAAACTACGGTAAATACCTAGGCACTGCATTCCAATTGATTGATGATGTGATGGATTACACTGCTGATGGTAAAGAGATGGGTAAGAACGTTGGTGACGATCTTGCCGAAGGCAAACCAACACTGCCTCTACTATACGCAATGCACAATGGTTCTCCTGAACAAACCAGCATGATTCGAGAAGCGATTGAAAAAGCCAATGGTATGGAGCGTCTCGACGACATTATGGCTGTTATGAAAGAGACAGGCTCGTTAGAGTACACAACAAATAAAGCCTATGAAGAAGCAGATAAAGCGATTGCTGAGCTTTCTGTTCTTCCTGACTCTGAATATAAGCAAGCGCTAACCACGCTCGCACACTTAGCAGTTAAACGCAGCAAGTAAGCAGGTTAATAGACAACTCGCTTCTAGCTTCTATATAAATAACAAAAAAGAGCCGGTTGGCTCTTTTTTTGATCCTGTTAGATATAACTCCGGGTTTCAATATCGACTCGATTCTAATGATAAAGGTAATTGCGCTTCGATCTCTTCAAGTTCTTCCAATGGAACCGCATATTGCTTATGACTATTGTAAGACTCAAATAAAGCGAACTGCTCTTGCTCATCGATAACCAATATCTTGCCCAAGCGACCTAGATAGTTAACATTCATTCCTTTTTGTACTCTAGTCATCGTTCTATACCCTAATTCTTCGTGGTTAGAGAAGTTTTACGAGCGGGGTGAATGCAAGGATCAAAAAAGCCGATCATAATGATCGGCTCTTATTAACTATCTTTTAGCTGAGTTAAATGGTGTCCCGCTTATTTAGCGAATTCAACACCAATCTCAATATCGCCATTTAGCGTTTCTAGCATGCTGTCTAGTGCATTGCGTTCGAAGTCGCTCAGTTCACCGTAGCTAAGAATCGCTTCTGCGCCCTCTTTGCCTAGCTTAACTGGCTGTGCAAAGAACGGTGCGTGCTCGCCTTCACCTTCAACGTATGCACACTCAATCACGTTCTCTTCGCCTTGAAGCGCTTTCACTAGAGCAAGACCGAAGCGACAAGCCGCTTGACCCATAGATAGTGTTGCACTGCCGCCGCCAGCTTTAGCTTCTACTACTTCAGTACCCGCATTTTGGATACGAGTTGTTAGCGCTGCGATTTCTTCATCAGTAAACTCTACGCCTTCAACTTGAGAAAGTAGAGGAAGGATCGTTACACCTGAGTGACCGCCGATAACAGGAACACGGATGTCGCTTGGATCTTTATCTTTCAGCTCAGCAACAAACGTTTCAGAACGAATAACATCAAGAGTAGTAATACCGAATAAACGACGCTTGTCGTAAACGCCCGCTTTCTTAAGTACTTCAGCAGCGATTGGTACTGTTGTGTTTACTGGGTTAGTGATGATACCAACACAAGCAGTAGGACAAGTAACTGCGATTTTCTCTGCAAGAGACTTAACAATGCCAGCGTTCACATTGAAAAGATCCGCACGATCCATACCAGGCTTACGAGCAACACCCGCAGAAATAAGCACAACATCCGCACCTTCTAGTGCTGGTGTTGGATCTTCACCCGCGTAACCTTTGATCGAAACAGGTGTTGGGATATGGCTAAGATCGGCAGCGACACCCGGTGTTACCGGAGCGATATCGTAAAGTGCAAGA
>NZ_CAWPOA010000106.1:236556-249852 GCF_963889365.1 Vibrio sp. OPT20
TCTGAACCAGCAGGTAGGCGGTTCTTTAGTAGTAGGGCTAGGGCTTGACCGATGCCACCAGCGGCACCAATAACAGCTACTTTCATTGTTATTCTCCTTGAGAGATTTCTCTTATAAATTCTTGGTAGGGTAGTTCTTGAGCTAAATTATGGTTAAAAAAATATATTAATCACAAAGTGATTACAATCAATTAACGCCAGCTTTGCGACTTCGCGCAAGTCAATAAAACCGTGCTACACAGCAAGTTCGCATTATGGCGATAATCGACTGAAATAACAAAATAAGTCGACACTAATAACACATTATTCTATTAAATTTTTACAGTGATATGACTAACAAATTGCCGTGATATTTTAGCTAAAATTGAATATGTATGCGAGAATATGCAAACATCTTTGTTAAAGAATAAGAATGACATATGCGCAATACAGAAAAACAAGACAACTTAGTTCGTGCTTTTAAATCATTACTAAAAGAAGAACGTTTTGGTTCGCAAGGCGAGATTGTCGATGCCCTCAAACATGAAGGTTTTGAAAGTATCAACCAATCTAAAGTTTCGCGTATGTTAACTAAGTTTGGTGCAGTTCGAACTCGTAATGCAAAAATGGAGATGGTTTACTGTCTTCCTGCTGAACTTGGTGTTCCGACAGTTTCTAGCTCTCTGAGAGAATTAGTATTAGATATCGACCACAACAATGCATTGGTGGTGATACATACCGGCCCAGGTGCGGCGCAGCTTATTGCTCGTTTATTGGACTCATTAGGTAAGTCGGAAGGTATACTAGGTGTCGTTGCAGGCGATGATACTATCTTCATCACGCCAACCTTGTCAGTTACCACGAAGCAATTGTTTGATTCTGTGTGCGAACTGTTTGAATACGCAGGATAATTGGTCACAGTTTCATAACCATAAACCTGATTAATGGATCACGAACACCGATTCGCTTCGTGATCCAAATCACATCCTAGAATATCTATCTCCCCCTCTTCAAACACCACTAAACCATTGATTTTAAAAAACTCAGTAGCAAATCAAACACAAGATCTAACCGTCATTTGTTAGATTTTTTAGCTATATCTTTTAACATTTGAGTAATTTTCTGCCAATTTTTGATATTATTCAGCCACTTTTTCATCACATGGATTGAAAAAGGTGCCGTTTCCAAATAGGAAACTCCAGAAACGACTACACTTGTTTCAGGGTTAATAATGAATAAAGGAAGGGAAATTCATGGCATTTACCAAACTTATTAAAGTTGGGGCTATTGCAGCTGCTGTAATGGGCGCTGGCGCAGTTAACGCTCAAGAGTTCATCACAATTGGTACAGGTTCAGTAACGGGTGTTTACTACCCAACTGGTGGTGCTATTTGTAAGCTTGTGAACAAAGGCCGCAAAGACCACAACATTCGTTGTTCTGTAGAATCTACTGGTGGTTCGATCTACAACGTTAACACCATCCGTGCTGGTGAACTAGATTTCGGTGTTGTTCAATCGGACTGGCAATACCACGGCTACAACGGTACAAGTAAATTCAAAGATCAGGGCGAATACAAAAAACTTCGCGCTATGTTCTCTCTACATACAGAACCGTTCAACATCATCGCTCGTACCGATGCTGGTATCAACAATGTGTCTGACCTAGCAGGTAAGCGTGTAAACATTGGGAACCCAGGCTCTGGTGACCGTGCAACGATGGGTGTTGTAATGGACGCTATGGGTTGGACTAACGATAGCTTCAAGCTTGCTTCTGAACTTAAAGGTTCTGAGCGTTCACAAGCTCTTTGTGACAACAAGATTGATGCATTCATCTACATGGTTGGTCACCCGAACGGATCAATCAAAGAAGCAACGACTTCTTGTGATGCAAAACTGGTTTCTGCAACTGGTCCACAAATCGACAAGATCGTAGCTGAAAACCCATACTACGCATACAGCACAGTTCCAGCTGGCATGTACCGTGGTACAGATGCTGACGTAAACAGCTTCGGTGTTGCTGCAACTATGGTAACAACGTCTGACGTTTCTGATGAAGTCGCATACAACGTTGCTAAAGCGGTATTTGAAAACTTCGCTACATTCAAACGCCTGCACCCAGCATTTGCGAACCTGAAGAAAGAAGACATGGTTAAAGCGGGTATCTCAATCCCTCTTCACCCTGGCGCAGTAAAATACTACAAAGAAGTAGGCCTTCTAAAGTAATTCTACTTTAAGCCTACTCTACCAATAAGGAGGCATGTCCTCCTTATTGGCTTTTCACGTTTTATAAAAATAACCCAAGTGAAAAGAGACAAACCTTTAAGTTTCTCCAATTTGGCGAACTTACCTTCGTATCAAGCCTAAGACAAAGACGAACAAAAAACGCATGTCCCTATCCATTCGCTACACTAGATAGGAAATAAATAACGTCTCGTTGTTCGTAAGAAAGGCAGACCATCAATAATAAGGATAAAGTACATGACGCAGACAACATCACCGTCTCCAGATGTGCAAGAAATGGTGGCACAATCAGACACTGGTGCGCGTAGCCCTCGCGGTATCCAAGGCCGTATTTTATGGTTTGTGCCTCTATGTTGGTCACTGTTCCAACTTTGGTATGCATCCCCGCTGCCGTTCATTTTTAACTTCGCAATTTTAAACGACACTGAAGCTCGAGCAATTCATCTTACGTTTGCCATCTTCCTAGCCTTTACCGCTTACCCAGCAATGAAAAATTCACCTCGGGATAGAATTCCTGCGGTCGACTGGATATTAGCGCTGGTTGGTAGCTTTTCAGCTTCGTATATCTATATTTTCTATACTCAACTCGCTGAACGTTCAGGCGCGCCAACAACATTCGATATTGTTGCTGCTGTATTTGGTATGGTTCTACTGCTTGAAGCAACACGACGCGCTTTAGGTCCACCTCTTATGGTTGTGGCTGCAGTCTTCCTACTTTATACCTTTGGCGGCCCTCACATGCCGGACGTTATCGCCCATAAAGGTGCAAGCCTGAACAAGGCAATGTCGCATCTGTGGCTAACAACTGAAGGTGTATTCGGTGTTGCTCTTGGCGTCTCTACGTCATTCGTATTCTTGTTTGTACTGTTTGGTGCAATGCTAGAACGCGCAGGCGCAGGTGCTTACTTCATCAAGGTAGCGTTCTCTTTACTTGGCCACATGAAAGGTGGCCCAGCGAAAGCAGCCGTTGTTGCTTCTGGCCTATCCGGTCTTGTGTCTGGTTCATCTATCGCTAACGTGGTAACCACGGGTACTTTTACGATCCCTCTAATGAAAAGAGTCGGATTCTCAGGTGAAAAAGCCGGTGCTGTAGAAGTTGCCGCTTCAACCAATGGTCAATTAACTCCACCAATCATGGGTGCTGCTGCATTCTTGATGGTTGAATATGTGGGTATCTCGTATGTAGAAGTGATTAAAGCGGCGCTATTGCCTGCTCTTATCTCTTACATCGCCTTGATTTACATTGTTCACTTAGAAGCATGTAAAGCAGGTATGACTGGCCTACCTCGTCGCCACACACCAACTATCGTACAAAGCTTACTGTCTTTCACTGGTACCATTCTTGGGCTATGTGTCATCAGTGCTGCGGTTTACTACGGTGTCGGCTGGACGAAAGATGTCTTTGGCGATGCAGCGACACCTATTGTTACCGTTGCTCTATTGATCTCTTATGTAGCCTTGGTTCGAGTATCAGCAAAATATGCCGCTGAAGGTGGCATGGACATCGATGCCGAGCTAACAGAAGTACCCGATCCAGGCCCAACCATTAAGTCTGGTTTACATTTCCTATTGCCTATCGTGGTTCTTGTTTGGTGTCTGACTGTAGAGCGATTCTCTCCAGGTCTTTCTGCCTTCTGGGCAACGGTATTCATGATCTTCATTTTGATCACACAGCGTCCTTTGATGACTCTGATGAACAAATCTGACGATCTTGCAGAACAAACTAAAGCCGGTTTCGTTGATCTATTAGAGAGCTTGGTTTCAGGCGCTCGCAACATGATCGGTATCGGTGTAGCAACAGCTGCTGCGGGTACGGTTGTCGGCGTGGTGACTCTGACGGGTATCGGCTTGGTAATGACGGACTTCGTTGAGTTCATCTCAGGCGGTAGCATCATTCTTATGCTGCTATTCACTGCGGTAATCAGCTTAATCCTAGGTATGGGCTTACCAACAACGGCAAACTACATCGTTGTATCAACGCTGATGGCTCCGGTAATTGTTACCTTAGGCGCGGCGCATGGCCTGATCATCCCTCTGATTGCAGTTCACTTATTCGTGTTCTACTTCGGTATCTTAGCCGATGATACGCCTCCGGTTGGCTTGGCAGCCTTTGCGGCCGCCGCGATTGCAAAATCAGACCCGATCCGTACTGGTATTCAAGGCTTTACCTATGATATCCGGACCGCGATATTGCCATTCATGTTCATCTTCAATACCCAACTACTGTTGATGGGCATTGATTCTTGGTGGCATCTATTCCTCACTATCTTCTCTTCTGTGACGGCGGTACTTATCTTTGCCGCTGCAACGCAAGGTTGGTGGTTCACCAAGAACAAATGGTGGGAAACGATCCTATTATTGGTTCTAACTTTCTCTTTCTTCCGCCCTGGCTTCTGGTGGGACATGATTTATCCAGAGAAAGTTCTTTCACCTGGAGTTGAGATCGCTCAAATCACAGAAGGTCTATCTGTGGGACAATCTCTTGAGTTAAGAGTGGGTGGCGAAAACTTAGAAGGTGACTATTCTGAGAAGACGGTTCGCCTTCCATTTGAAGATTCTGCGACAACAAGTGAAGACCGCATTGCTTCAATGGGCTTAATGCTGACGAAATCTGAAGGCAAAATGATTGTCGATATGGTTGAGTTCGGTAGCCCAGCAGAAGCGGCTGGCATTGACTTTGATTGGGAAATTAAATCAGTTATCCAAGACGCAGAAAGACCAATGAAAGAGTGGGTATTCTTACCATCCCTACTCATTTTGATTGGCTTAGCGATGAACCAAAGAAGGCGTGCTCGTAAGGATGAGATTAGCGCGTAATGGATAGAGCCAAGTAGCGCTCAACTCTATTTGGCTTTATTACATGGAAAGGATAATCACAGCGCTTGGTCAATACTAAGCGCTGATAAAAAAGAGAAAAACACATGTATAAACAAATCCTTGTTCCTGTTGATCTTAACGACAAAGGCTTTTCTGACAAAGCTGTTGAATTAGCGGTATGGCACGCAAAGCACAGTAATGCTGAAATCCATATTCTGAACGTACTACCTGGCATTCACATGTCGATGGTGGCGTCTTACTTCCCGAAAGATGCAGCAAACCAAATGAAGCTCGATGTGAAAAATCAGCTGAAAGAGTTTGCAGACAAGTACATCGACGATGAAGTGGTTTATAAGGTTCACGTTGCCGAAGGTAAAACCTACACAACGATTCTAGATTACGCAGAAAAGCTTGGGGCAGATCTGATTGTGATGCCTAGTCATAAGCGCTCGAAAATCGACAAAGTGGTACTGGGTTCAGTGGCGAGTAAAGTCGTACAGAATTCACCAATCAATGTATTGGTCATCAAACCTCAAGGCTAATCGCTTCTGGCTTCTAGCTTCTAGCTTCTGGCAGATAAGCTAAGTCGAACGAAAGACAAAACATCTAAAAAGGTTGGCTCAAAGCCAACCTTTTTTATGTCTGAAGCTGAGTGTATAACCGCTTACTGCGGCTTAACTGACGAGATTCTGCGGCTTACCAGAAACAAAGGCATCAATGTTATCGATTAAGATATCAGACAGCTTTTGAATTGAGCTATCACTGCCCCACGCCACATGTGGCGTTAATAGTAAATTTGGCAAATGACTGTTAGCCAGTAATGGATTCGAGTTGTCAGCCGGTTCTTGTGTGAACACATCCATACCCGCGCCCGCAATCTCTTGATTTTTCAAAGCTTCAACTAAGGCTTGTTCATCCACGAGTCCACCGCGGCCAGCATTAACTAACACCGCATTTGGTTTCATTATTGCTAGCTCTCGCTCTGAAATCAGGTCTCGAGTCGCTTCGGTCAATGGGCAATGTAAGCTGATTGCATCTGCTTGTTGTAACACCGTATCAAAAGGCAGATACCCTTCTCGACAAGAGTCAGCCCCTTTACGCTCAGCAAATATTACGTTCATACCAATCGCTTTAGCCAATATCGCTGTTGCTTGTCCTAAGCCACCACTACCGATTAAGCCTAATGTACTGCCTGCAACATCTTGAATCGGATGAGTAAAGAAGCAGAATTGTTGATCCTTTTGCCACTCGCCGGCTTCGATGTCTTGATGGTAACCAACGAGATTACGCTTTAACGCAAACAGCATCGCTATAACATGTTCAGGTACCGATTGAGTCGCGTAACCTTGCACGTTTGTCACTGCGATATTGTTACTCTTACAGTAGCCAACATCGACATTATTCACACCCGTTGCTGAAACGGCTATTAGCTTAAGTTGTTCTGCTTGAGCTAAATTCGATTCGTTGAGCACCACCTTATTGGTAATAACCACATCAGCGCCTTCAATTCGTTCAGACACTTGCTCCGGCGAAGTGAAATCATATTCAACCCACTGATGTTCAAAGCGGAGAGGTTTTAAATGAATTTGAGATGGGATGGTGGCTCGGTCGAGAAAGACCACTTTCAACTTCGGCATTGTACGTCCTTGCATTGGTATTGATTTAACCATTCTAAGCTTTTAGCTTGCTGTAGTCTGGAAGCTCTGGCGCAATTTCAAAGTGCTGTTCAATTTGCGGTGATGCTTGAGGGTAAAACTCACACGGAACAAAGGCTTTGAAAAGCTGATTATTAGCCGGATGATAAAAGCTCAGTTCACACGCGTGCAGAGCTAACCTGTCACTATAGTTAAACGCATCTGGCGTTGCATAAAACTCGTCGCCAACGATTGGATTCCCTAGTTCCATGCAGTGAACACGTAACTGATGAGAGCGGCCAGTGATCGGCAGCAACTTCAACAATGCCGTTTGAGCCTCTTGTCGCTCCACCACATAGTGAGTCTGTGATGGCTTGCCATCCTCGAAGCACACCTTTTGTCTTGGTCGATTTGGCCAATCACAAATGAGCGGCAGATCAATCAAACCTTCTGCTTCTTCTACTGAACCCCATACTCGGGCGTAATAGAGTTTGTGTGTCAGTCGATATTGAAATTGCTTCTTCAAATGACGCTCAGCTTGTTTATGTTTAGCGAGCAGCATCAACCCCGATGTCGACATGTCCAGTCGATGCACCACCTGAATCTCCGCAAATTCGACAACCAACCGACTCCACATACTGTCGTAATGCTCTGGCAATCTCCCTGGCACCGAAAGCAGGCCTGCAGGCTTGTTCACCACAAGAATATCGTCATCTTGATAAACAATATCAATCCACGGTTCACACGGTGGTGTGTACTGTTCTAACGCCATTAAAGCCTCTTAATTACTAGTGAATAAATAATTTACGGTTGATTCGTTTATTAATAAATACAATTTTCAACATTTTTGTACATAAAAGTTGACGACCCTACAAAACATGGTATTGATAGGGTAACGGATAATAAGAAGTCAGCATCAAAGGAAAAATGATGGAAAGTACGGTTAAAACCACCAGCACAAAAACACCAACCTCAGCTCCCCTATCAAGTTTAATTAAGTCTCTTGGCCCAGGCATTATGATGGCTGCAGCAGCGGTAGGTGGCTCTCACTTAGTAGCCTCAACCAAGGCTGGTGCGATTTATGGTTGGCAGCTAGCCGCGCTTATTATCCTCGTAAACATATTTAAGTACCCGTTCTTCAAAGCTGGTATCCAATACACGCTAGGAACGGGTCAAAGCTTGGTGGAAGGTTACTCTAACCTAGGACGCCCATACCTTGTGATCTTTTCGATACTGAGTGCTATTTCCGCAGTCGTGAATACCGCAGCCTTGCTGTTATTCAGTGCGAGCCTACTCAGTTACTTTATTCCTTTCGATTTAGCCACCAGCACCTTGTGCATGATCGTTTTAGCGACCTGTTTGATCATTCTTTTTGCGGGCCATTACCGCGCGCTCGACACTCTCTCTAAAGCGATCATGGCGATCCTGACCATCACAACCTTAGCTGCTGTTGCGATTGCTATTGGCTCTCCAGTCGAACCTGATGCCGCTTTTGTGCCACCATCACCTTGGTCATTGGCAGCTATCGGATTTATCGTGGTGACGATGGGTTGGATGCCTGCGCCTATCGAGATCTCAAGCATCACCTCTATGTGGCTAAAAAGCCAAAAAGAGAAGCAAGAGGTGACGGCTCAGTCTGCACTGTTCGATTTCAACGTAGGCTACATTGGTACGGCATTGCTTGCATTGGTATTCGTTGCTTTAGGTGCTCTGGTACTTCACGGCTCGGGAATTGAATTGTCTCGCTCTGGCGTTGGCTTCACTCATCAGTTGGTCGGTATTTACGCCTCTACAATTGGTGAATGGTCTCGTCCACTGATCGCAATCGTCGCCTTCTTCTGTATCTTTGGCAGTACCATTACTGTTATCGATGGCTACTCACGCGTACTTGCTGAATCACAGCGTCTACTGCTTAAAAAAGAGAGCAGCCCAAGAATGCTACAAGGGTGGATAATCATCGTATCTATCGCTGCGCTAGCAATCGTAATGTTCTTTAGTGCAGCCTTGATGCCAATGCTCGATTTCGCGATGATACTCGCCTTTATCACAACCCCCTTCTTCGCATTACTGAATTTCATTTTGGTGAGCAAAGCAGAGCTACCTAAAGCGCTTGCGATTGGCACTAAGCTAAAATGGTTGTCTGTAGCAGGTCTGGTTTACCTATTTGGCTTCTTAGCTCTGTTCGTTTGGTGGAAATGGTTGATGTAATCAGCTATCCAAATTATTAGCCAAACTGCTAACCGAACTCTGAACTAAACTGTTAACCAAGCTACAGATACAAATAAGGCCTTCGTGATGAAGGCCTTATTTCGTTAAAGCGTCAAGCTAGCGATATTCTAGTTCTGGCTTAGTTGTGAGAAACCACAATCAAGCGTAACGAATCCAGCTGAACCTGAGCTTTACTGATGTAACCCGTCAGTTCATTGATTTGAGCTTCGATAACTTCTAGCTCTTCATCACGAATGTTAGGGTTCACCGCTTTAAGCGCTTGTAGACGCTCTAGTTCACCGTTCAAGTTGGTTTGCATATCTTTCTGGGCTTGCTGACGAACTTCTTCAACCTTCGGTAGTACATGCGTCTCACCGGCTTCAATTAGCTTGTGAATTTCACCCTGTACTGAATTCACCAACTTGCTTGCCAAGTGACGGTTCACAGGGCTTAGCTGACGGTTAAAGCTATCGAACTCAACCTGAGCAGATAAATCGTTACCACGACCATCCATCATCAAACGAATCGGCGTCTTAGGTAAGAACTGGCTGATACCGCTGCGCTTTGGCGCTTGTGCATCCACAAGGTAAACCAGCTCAAGCAGGATAGTACCAACAGGTAACGCTTTGTTTTTCAGTAGCGATACTGCTGACGCACCCACACCTTCACTCAATAGCAGATCAATACCACCCTGAATCATTGGGTGTTCCCAGCTAATGAAGTTCATGTCTTCACGAGACAGCGCAGTTTCACGATCAAACGTGATGGTTGCACCTTCATAAGGTAGGCCTGGGTAGCTTGGAACCATCATGTGCTCAGATGGCGTTACAACTAGCGCATTTTCACCCTTATCGTCTTGGTTCAAACCAATGGTATCGAACAGGCTCAGTGCAAAAGACACTAGATTAGTATCACCGTCAGTCGACGCGATCTTTTCTGCAATCTCATGCGCTTTTTCGCCGCCATTTGAGTGCATTTCTAGTAGGCGATCTCGGCCTTTTTCTAGATCCGATTTCAGGCTTTGGTTTAGCTTCGCTGACTCTTCAATCACTTCATCAAGTTGTTCGGTGTTACCAGAAGCCAACATCTCAATAAGAACATCAGAGTACTTGTCGTAAACTGTGCGACCCGTCGGACAAGTTTCCGCAAATGCATTCAGACCTTCATCGAACCAACGCGCTAGAATCGCTTGCGATGTGCCTTTTAGGTAAGGAACGTGAATGTCGATATCACGCAGCTGACCGATACGGTCCAAACGACCAATACGTTGCTCAAGCAAGTCTGGGTTGAATGGCAAATCGAACATCACTAACTGGTTAGCAAACTGGAAGTTACGACCTTCAGAGCCGATTTCACTACAGATAAGAACCTGAGCGCCACCCTCTTCTTGAGCAAAGTAAGCCGCGGCTTTATCACGCTCGAGAATTGACATGCCTTCGTGGAATACCGTTGCACGCACACCTTCACGCTCACGTAGTGCTTGCTCTAATTGAAGAGCAGTACTCGCACGAGAGGCGATCACTAGGATCTTTTCGCTGCGCTTATCTTGAATCTTTTCAATCAACCAGTTAACACGTGAATCGAACTGCCACCAGCTTGAATCTTCACCTTCAAACTCTTGGAAGATCTCTTCTGGGTACAGCATCTTCATCGCACGAGCTTCGGGAGCCATTTTGCCACCGATCATGCCTGATACACGCATAGAGGTTGTGTACTGCGTTGGAATATCCATCGGCAGTAGGTTTACATTACGCTTAGGGAAGCCTTTGATTGCAGCACGTGTGTTTCTGAAAAGAACACGACCTGTACCATGGCGATCCATAAGATTATCAATCAGTTCTTGGCGAGCTAACGCTTGCTCTTCTTCGCTGCTATCGCCCTCGATAACGCGGAATAGAGGCTCAACATCTTGTTCAGATAGAAGCTCAGTGATCTGATTCTTCGCGCTGTTTTCAAGCTTCACGCCAGAGAACAATGCCGTTACTGCATCAGCAACAGGGGCGTATTGGTCTTCTTCTTCCACGAATGCTTCGTAATCGTAGAAGCGATCAGGATCAAGCAGACGCAGACGTGCAAAGTGACTCTCACGACCCAGCTGTTCAGGGGTTGCTGTCAATAGCAGTACGCCAGAAGTATTTTCCGCTAATCCTTCAACCACTTGGTATTCTCGGCTCGGTTTGTCTTGGCTCCACTCAAGGTGGTGCGCTTCATCGACAACCAACAAATCCCACTCACCTTCAAGTGCTTGCTCGTAGCGCTTACGGCTCTTGCGTAGGAAATCCAAAGAACACAGAACGTATTGCTGTGTATCAAATGGGTTATCTGACTCCGCGAAGGCTTCAATACAACGCTCTTCGTCAAAGATAGAGAAGTGCAGGTTGAAACGGCGCATCATCTCTACTAACCATTGGTGTTGCAGAGTTTCAGGTACCACAATCAGAATGCGTTCAGCACGGCCAGACAACACCTGTTGGTGAATGATCATGCCTGCTTCAATGGTTTTACCTAGACCCACTTCATCAGCCAGTAAAACGCGCGGAGCGTGACGACGACCTACTTCATGAGCAATGTACAACTGATGAGGAATCAAACCAGCGCGCATACCACACAAGCCACGCATCGGGCTCTTATGTTGTTGGTATTGATTGCTTAACGCGCGGTAACGCAGCACAAAGTTATCCATACGGTCGATTTGACCTGCGTACAGCTTATCTTGTGGTTTGTTAAAGCGGATCTGGTTGCTTAAGAATATTTCACGCAGAGTCACCTCTGTCTCTTGAGTATCTTCACGAGTGCCCAAATAAGTCAGTAGCCCTTTATCTTCGATAACTTCTTCGACAGTTAGAGACCAGCCTTCTTGGCATTCGATGACATCGCCAACATTAAACGTTACTCGGGTTACGGGAGCATCAGTGCGTGCATAGACACGATTCTCTTCTGATGCTGCAAACATTACTGTCACTGTTCGAGCATCCATTGCTACAACGGTACCTAAACCTAAATCGCTCTCCGTATCGCTTATCCAGCGTTGCCCCAAAGCAAATGTCATGAATCGACTACCTCAATCTTATAGTTGGAATTTGGTCATGTTAACTGCAGTTTTAAACAAGAGCGTTATCGCGCTTGAACTAAAAATATAGCTAAAGATGCCTAGTTTGCAGCCACTTTTTAAGTGCGCTCTTAATAATAAATATCTCGAGAAAATGGTGCAGAAAAAGGTCGCTAATCTTACTCGATGCTGTGATTTAGGTCACGCCTAAAGGAGATGATTTCATACTTTTTTTCTGTTTTCGCCAGTGCAATCAAACTGTCAAAAAATCATGGGTAATCTATAGGTAGCAGATTGCTGCTCTCAAACGAATACGCCATATTCATTCACAACGATATGGCGATATTTCTCTAGATGAAGTTTAGGTGAGTAGTTGACTATCACCGGAATGAGATACTAATCTTTATATGAGCTTTATCTACGTTCAATGAATGCAAGGCAAGCCGCACGTCGGCAAGGAGATGCTATGGGCGAGACCAACCGGAAGCTATTTGTTTTAGACACTAATATCCTACTTCACGAACCCTTCGCTATATTTTCTTTCCAAGAGCACGATGTCGTTATCCCCATGACCGTGCTAGAAGAACTCGACAGAATCAAAGACAGTAAAAGAGACGTTGCTCGAGATGCGAGAATTGCGATTCGAACGCTCGAAGACTTGTTCAGGGAAGCCACACCAGACCAAATATCGGAAGGCATTCCTTTTTCTAAAGACATAAACGCATCTGGCAGTATTTCAATACTCGCTGATTACGAACTTCAAGAAAGCATCAAAGCGTTCGCCGATGACAAGGCAGGCGATAACCGAATCCTCAACGCAGTCCTCTACCTTCAAAACAAACGCGCGCCACGCGAAGTGGTTCTTATCACTAAAGACATCAACATGCGCTTACGAGCCAAAGGCGCTGGGGTCCGCTTTGTTGAAGACTATCAAACCGACCAATTGATTGATGACATCCAATACCTCACTAAAGGCTTTCAACAACTCGAAGGCTCATTCTGGGATGGCGTCGATAACGTCGAAAGTAGGAGTTTAGGCGGAAAAACGCTGCACACCCTAGCGAGAGCACCTTTCGATCCAACCTTCCTCAACCAATATGTGATTGACGAAGAAAGTGACTTTGCTGGTCGTGTAGAAGAGATTGAGGCCGAACGCATTACGCTCAGAGATCTCAGTCGAGAAAGGTTAATGAACCGCAAGACATGGGACATTACACCTAAGAATGTCTATCAAGGGATGGCGATTGATGCACTGCTCGACCCTGATATTGATCTGGTGATTCTAACGGGCGCAGCAGGTAGTGGTAAAACACTGTTAGCCATGGCTGCCGCACTTGAACAAACCATAGAGCGCAAACAATTCGATAAGA
>NZ_CAWPOA010000106.1:249906-284300 GCF_963889365.1 Vibrio sp. OPT20
TCATCGTAACCCGAAACACACCCGATATCGGTGAGTCGATTGGTTTCCTTCCCGGCACCGAGGAAGAAAAAATGCTGCCTTGGTTAGCGGCGGTGACCGATACACTGGAAGCTCTGCACAAGAACGATCACTGCACCGAAGGCTCGATGAAGTACATCTGTGACAAGGCCAATATCCAGTTCAAATCGATTAACTTCATGCGTGGCCGCTCAATTCAAAATGCCTTTGTCCTTTTGGATGAGTGTCAGAACCTCACCGCTTCACAAATCAAAACCATCATCACCCGTTGTGGTGAAGGCACCAAGATCGTCTGTTCAGGAAACCTAGCTCAGATAGATTCATCTTACTTAACCCCTGTAACTTCAGGCTTAACCTACATGGTCGAGCGTTTTAAAGACTTCGAAGGCAGTGCCAATATTCACCTCAATGGTGTGGTACGAAGCCGACTGGCCGAGTTTGCTGAAGAGAACATGTAACGGTTCTGTTTAGTAAATAGCGATCCAGAAACAAAAAAACCAGAAACAGAAAAGCGCCTCACATTGGAGGCGCTTTTAGCTTTAACTTTAGCTTTAACTTTAGCTTTAGCTTTAGCTTTAGCTCTAGCTCTAGCTCTAGCTTTAACTGAAACTGAAACTGAAACTGAAACTGTAATTTCAACTAGCTTGCTATAACAAATCTGCTGAAGTTGGTCTGAATTACTCAGTACCACCTACCGTTAACGAGTCTAGTTTCAATGTTGGTTGACCAACACCGACTGGTACGCTTTGGCCGGCTTTACCACATACACCAACACCACGGTCAAGGCTAAGGTCGTTACCCACCATAGACACTTGCTGCATCGCTTCGATACCCGAACCGATTAGCGTTGCACCTTTCACTGGGTGAGTGATCTTACCGTTTTCAATCATGTACGCTTCAGAAGCGGAGAATACAAACTTACCAGAAGTAATATCCACCTGACCGCCACCAAAGTTCGGCGCGTAGATGCCTCTTTCAACCGTCGAGATAATCTCTTCAGGAGTATGCTCACCTGGCAACATGTAAGTGTTGGTCATGCGCGGCATAGGAAGGTGTGCATAAGACTCACGACGACCATTACCGGTAGGCGCTACACCCATTAGACGAGCATTAAGCTTATCTTGCATGTAACCTTTTAGGATGCCGTTTTCGATTAGCGTGTTGTACTGGCCATTAACGCCTTCATCATCGACGTTCAATGAACCACGTAGATCCGTTAATGTACCGTCATCAACAATCGTACATAGGCTTGATGTGACTTGCTCGCCCACTTTGCCAGAAAATACTGAAGACTCTTTACGGTTGAAGTCACCTTCTAAACCGTGGCCTACCGCTTCATGTAGAAGAACGCCCGGCCAACCCGAACCAAGAACGACAGGCATTGCACCAGCAGGTGCAGCAACTGCTTCAAGGTTAACTAACGCTTGGCGGATTGCTTCATCAGCAAATTGATAAGCAACCTGAGAACCATTAGCATCACTTAAGAAGAAGTCGTAACCAAAACGACCACCGCCACCAGCACTGCCACGTTCACGACGATCGCCTTTCTGAGCAAGTACGCTAATAGACAAGCGAACCAGCGGGCGAATATCACCAGCGAAAGTACCATCAGTTGCCGCAACCAGCATCTGCTCATGTACACCACTTAAGCTTACCGATACTTCAGTTACCATCGGCTCTTTAGTACGAATGTAAGCATCAAGCGCTTTAAGTAGTTCTGTCTTTTGCTGCTTTTCCCAGCTTGCTAGCGGGTTTACCGCGTCATAGTAAGCTTGGTTAGAGTTGCGCTTGAAAGCTTGTACCTTGCCGTTTTGGCCTTGTTTAGCGATACCGCGAGCCGCGATTGCACTCTGTTTAAGGCCATCCAATTGGATTTGGTCAGAGTAAGCAAAACCGGTTTTTTCACCAGAGACTGCTCGTACACCAAGACCACAATCGATATTGAAAGAGCCGTCTTTAATAATGCTGTCTTCTAGCACTAATGACTCGTGCCAGCTTGACTGAAAGTAAATATCAGCATAATCAATTTGGCGGGTAGCAATGCTCGCCAATGTATCTGCGATATTTTGCTCCGTCAGCCCTGTTGGGTTCAGTAGCGCTTCTTCAATTTGATTAATGCTCATAAATGGCTCTTGTTTGTAATTAAAATTGATTGGTAAATCGAGTGTGTTGCGCGATTGGCATCTTTTGCCTGATTGATTCGCAACTGGATGTGTCTATCTCAATCACCATACTTTTAGGATCTTGGTCTAGCTGTGCGACCACTCGTCCCCATGGATCAACCACCATTGAGTGTCCCCATGTTTCTCTTTGACAAGGGTGTTTTCCCCCTTGCCCCACCGCGACAATCCACGATTGTGTTTCGATCGCGCGGCATCTTAATAATGCTTCCCAATGTGCTTGACCCGTTACCGCAGTAAACGCTGCTGGTACCACTATGATTTGTGCACCTTGCTTACGTAACTCTGAATACAAGTGAGGAAAGCGCACATCATAACAAATACTCAAACCTAAGCGACCAAAAGGCGTTTCCGTCGTCACAACTCGCTCACCCGGCGTGAAAATATCCGACTCTCGATAGCACTTGTGCGCATCGGCGACATCCACATCAAACATGTGTAGCTTATCGTAATGAGCAACTAGGCACCCAAAGTCATCAATCACTAGGGTTGTAGTGGTCACGCCTTCAGCTGTGCTTATCGGCATACTACCGACAACGATCCACATTCGGTGAAGCTTGGCTAACTCAAATAATTTCTTTTGTAGTAGGCCATCATTTAGAGGCTCAGCATACTGGTGATAGTCGGCTTTACTACCAAAAACTAACGCGTTTTCAGGGCACACAACCCACTTCGCCCCCAACGCTTTGCACTTTGCTACTTCTTGAGCAAGGTAAGCAAGGTTCAATTCAGGGTTAGGGCCAGATGTCATTTGAATCAACCCAACACTATCCATGTGTCTCGCTCCTCTATTCATTATGATTCAGAAATCGGCATTTGACCGTATATTAACCGACTGGCTTGTTATCAACTACTCAGCTAATTTTCTCAATTTTTCGGGTAGCTGGAACTCGCCAGAACTACGAGAAAGCTCACTCACCGTAGGTGAATCCAATGGGCCTTTTACCGAGTAATTAACTTGAGTAAAGACTTCAACCACCGGCGATATAACCGTAGTCACGGCCAATACATACAACGCCGTTTGAGGCGTTACCGCAAACGCCGTTAATACTGGAATGCCCGAGGTAATATCAGGGGTAAAGTTCACCTCAGCATCGACCAAGCGCGTGTTGAGGTTAGCGATTCCTTTGATCTTCATCTCACCCGCGACCGCATCCATATTCAGATCGTTCGTCAGGAAGATACCATTTTGAATCTTGCCCGTTCCTGTGATGCTATTGAATGCCATGCCTTTATCAAACACATCCGAGAAATCGAGCTGCATCTTACGGATAATCGAATCTAGGCTAAACAACCCCAGCAATCGAGCCGCACCACTGACATCCGAGATGATACCTTTACCAAACTTGGTTTTAACGTTGCCATCAAGGGTATCCATTTTGATCCCCCATGGCGAACCATCCCAGTTCAGTTGGCCTTCTAACTCGAATGGTGCTTTTTGAATTCCGGATGTAATGCCGAAGCGCTCCATGAGCTCGCTATTGTTTTCACCTTCAATATCAACGGTTAGCGATGAATAACTCTTGTCACCATTCAGTGCCCACCAGCCACTCACGTCGGCTTTATTGCTCCCGCTTCGAACTTGAATCTTGTTCCACTCAAGCCGATCGTCTTGTCTAGTTAACTCAACATCGACGGTACCGACCTTATAGCCTTGTAGCCAAAAATCGTTCAGCGTTAACTTCAGGTTAGGCATCGCATCATAAATCTCTCTATCTAGCTTAGAGATCAATGGTGCTTCTTGTTCTTTACGTTGCAGTAGTTGTTCTTGGTTTTTCTTATCGCTCCATTCAGGAACAAACAGATGCAGGCGATCCAGAGAAACGGTTAAATCGTAAGGAGGCAGATAATTAATATCTCCTTCGATCTCTTGGCTAGACACTTCCATTTGCCACGCTTGTTTGTTCTTGCGGGCGCTAAAGTCGACATCATTCCAAGAAATACCACCTAAGATCAGCTCTTTACTCTCAAAGGTAATACGGCTTGGCGCTGGAATGGTTGGCGTGTTCATTTGGCTAAGTATTGCATCTGACGGTTGCACTGGCTCCATCACCACTGATAACCAATCATCAGCATTGAATTTATCCGTACGAATCAACGCATGATGCCCAACGACAGGGCTAATTTTATAGCCACCACGACCCAGCACTAAATTAGTCGCCGTTAACTCGGGAACATCGCCAGTAATATCAATCTCAGCTTGGTATTTAGTGTTCGGCAGTTGCAGACGCGCGGTAATAGCTTCTTGATTACCTGATGCTTGTAGTCGAGCAGAGCCGCTCTCCAAGGATTTTTTAGCCAATGGATACGGGTAATCACTGGCTAAATATTTAAGATCTGACTGTAAGTCTAACTGGTAGCTAAAACCGATATCGTTAAGTTGAATTTCAATCTGGCTTTGCCATTGCGCATGACCTGACAAGCGACTCATCCACTGTTCACCAATATATGGTTCTAAAGGCTTAACGTCCCAATCGCCTAACACATCAATATCAACGGCATATCCAGGCCCATCGTTGAGCCCTTTAAAGTCAACGGAAATACCTTGCTTTAATAAATCGGCAGCGAGACCGTTGGCCGTAATCACATCATTATCAAATTCAATACGCCCAGTGGTATTTTCAAGCACCATCGGCGGCGCTTCAATCTCAACATGGTTATCTTTGAGATCGGCATAGCCCCAAGCCCTTGGCTCTTTTTCGGAATCAAAAGGAATATTAAGTTGGAATTCAGACGATACATCACCACTCACTTGCAGCGCCGTTAGGGCGGCACCCACAGAATCAACCAATGGTGAAGCCGTCATGTAATCACGAACCGCATTACCTGACGCCGTCGCTTTAGCTTCAATTTCAATATGGCCGCCTTCCCCTAAATAAGGAATGCGTCCTGTGATTCGGTCGGCTGTCACATCCATCAGTTGGGCGGAGCGAGAATCCAGATGCATCGCATCATTTTCAAACAACAGATCAAGTTGAAGATCGGTAATCAATGGCCAGGCAGTATCAAAACTGAACTTAGCGTCCTCTAAGCCAACCCAAACTTGGAAAATACCATCGTGGTTGGTGTATGGATACTGAGACAAATCGCCATGCCACAACAGTTTTACGGTATCCGCTTTACCCGCTTGAATCGCAGTAGAAAGGTAGTCGGTAAGATCTTGTCCAAGTGCCAATGTAGGTAAGTAACGCCATGTCTCGCCGACATTGTAAGCATCAGCTTCGCCGTAGAACGATAAGAATGGGCTAGCATCCTTTGGAAAGTCCAAGCGAAATGCGCCTAGGACTTGTAAATCTGGCGTGGCTGCTGTGATTTTATCTGACCAAAGCTTCCAACCGTTTTCATCTTGCTGCCAAACAATATCAACTTGACCTTGTTTGATATTCAAAGGCGCTTGAAAGACATCACCATAAGGAAACACATCATCAATCACATGCAGACTGGCTTTCGCTTCAGATGCAGAGCCAAACACACTGCCTGAAACTTGGCTAAAGCCCGGAACCAACTCCCATTGCTCAATGGCGAGATCAGAAAAATTCGCTGAATAACGTAAGCTTTCAATGCCAGAATCCATTGAGACCCGAATATCAGAAACGGAGCCACCAGGCTTCAACGAATTGATCATTTTGGTTGATTGCGCAGAATCAGGCAGCAACTTAATCAACGGCGTCAGTGTTTCGATATCGAGTTCAGAAACATTGAGCTCCCAAGGGCCGCTATTCCACTTGAAGGCAACATCTAACTCAGGCCAAGGCCTATCATCCGTTCTAAGATTAAGTGAGTGACCATTCACTTGCCATCCATCATCAATGGGAGACAACTTAAACACCCCTGACTCAAGCATCAGATCATGTTGGCCATCTTCGTTCCAAGTCAATTCAGAAGGTAACACCTCAACATACGCACTCACTGGTTTGCTGTTTCTCAAGGTCAGCCAGCTATTCAAACTCACTGTACCGGTTTCAACACCAGACTCAGCCTGCATGTAACGGGTTAGCCATGGTTTAACCGAGATGTTATCTGCACTCACATAGAACTCACCGGTTACATCGGTTAATGAGCCACCATCGATAAAGTTAGCACTTACTGACAACGAGTTAAGATTGGCGTCTTTAATGCTAACAACCCCTTCAGCAAGGTGATGTTTATCTGTGTTTTGCCATTTTAAAATGTCGATATCGAGCTGACGATCTTCGCCCGAAACTGAGCGATAGAGAAGTGAAGAGTCTTTAGCGGTCACATCCACCAAAGTTTTCAATAGTAAATTATCCAGCTCTTTCATCACACGCTTCGAAGAACCGGGATCTTTAGGTTCGTCTGTACCGTTTCCAGCAAACAGATCAATTGAGCGAATATCAAGATACATTTGATTCATGACCAGATCGGCCACAACTGGACGCATCTGAACGAGCGATTGAATCAAGTCAAACTCGACTTCAACACGCTCAACAGAGAAGGTCACATCCTCTGCATTTGGGAGGCTGGCTTTAACGCCTTGTAGAGCAATAGAAGGGTGAGTGTTGCGCCAAAAACCGCCCACATCTTGAATAGAAAACTCAAAACCGGAATGTTGGTTTACCCAAAGCTCAATTTCAGATTGATACTTATTTAAATTGGGTAAGGCTACACGCAGTGTAGTAACAGCAATGGCTAGCGTTACTAAGAGAGTAACCACTAACCATAGACATGCACGAAGAATCAGAGTAACGCTTGAACTCACAAAATATCCATTACATCATAACAACATCAAACTGCTCTTGTATGTACAGAGGCTCAGCTTGGATTTTAACTTGTTTACCAATAAACACCTCAAGCTCCGCAAGCGCATGAGACTCATCGCCCTCTAGCGCCTCGGCAACGGCAGCTGCCGCATAGACCACAAACTTATCAGCGTCATACGCACGATTCACTCGTGTGATCTCTCGAAGGATTTCATAACAAACGGTTTCAACTGTCTTCACACTGCCACGCCCTTCACAGGCAGGACAACTCGAACACAGAATATGCTCAATACTTTCACGAGTACGTTTACGCGTCATCTCAACCAAGCCAAGCTGTGTAAAGCCATTGATATTGGTTTTCACACGATCTTTGTCTAGCGCCGCCTCTAAAGAAGTTAGTACTCGCTTACGATGTTCCTCAGACAGCATATCGATAAAGTCGATAATGATAATGCCACCTAAGTTACGCAAACGCAGCTGACGAGCAATGGCTTGCGTCGCTTCTACGTTGGTGTTGAAAATCGTCTCTTCTAGATTACGACGACCGACAAAGGCACCGGTGTTGATGTCGACGGTCGTCATCGCTTCCGTTTGGTCGATAATCAGATACCCACCAGACTTCAATTCGACTTTACGATCCAAAGAGCGTTGAACTTCGTTCTCGGTATCGTACATATCAAAGATAGGCTTGTCGCCTTCATACAATTCAAGCTTTTCAGTCAGCTCTGGCACGTACTCAGAAGTAAATTCTTTTAGGTTTTCATATTCTAAACGCGAATCGACCTGGATTCGGCTCAGCTCAGTACCCACAAAGTCACGTAAGATACGCTGGCTTAGGCAAAGTTCACCGTATAGACGAGTACGAGCTTTGTGTTTACCACGACGCTCTAACACTTTTAGCCATAATCGCTTCAAGAATGCGGCATCTTGTGCTAATTCATTCGAGTCTGCGCCTTCAGCTGCAGTACGGATAATGAAGCCACCGTGTTCGTCACAGTAACGAGAGACCACTTTTTTAAGGCGGTTACGTTCAGACTCACTGTCGATTCGTTGAGATACGCCGACATGACTTGCGCCCGGCATAAAGACCAAATAACGAGACGGTAAAGTAATATCAGTCGTTAAGCGGGCACCTTTGGTACCAAGAGGATCTTTGACGACTTGAACCACAATGTCTTGTCCTTGGCGAACAAGCTCAGAGATGTCACGAACCTGAAATTGCTTCTTTTCGTTTTCAGCGACACATTCAGTGTGTGGAACAATATCAGAGGCGTGTAGAAAAGCTGCTTTCTCAAGGCCTATATCCACAAAAGCCGCCTGCATTCCCGGAAGAACACGGCTTACACGTCCTTTGTAAATATTTCCTACGATACCGCGTCGAGCATCTCGTTCGACATGGATCTCTTGAAGAGCCCCCCCTTCAATCATGGCCACGCGAGTTTCACTCGGGGTCACGTTCAGCAACAATTCAGCACTCATGGTGCACCTCAGATTAGTAATTATAAGAATTCTTGCAGTAGCTGGTCCGTTTCATATAAAGGCAAGCCGACAACGGCGTAATAACTACCTTCGATTCGGGTAACAAAGCGCCCACCCAAACCTTGGATCCCATAGCTACCGGCTTTATCGCATGGCTCCCCTGTTTGCCAGTATTGTTCTATTTCTTGTTCACTGAGGGGTTTAAACCATACGTCGGTAATAATGATTTCTGTTCTTTGTTTTTTTTCTGAAACCACAGAAACCGCCGTCATCACTTGGTGACGCTCGTTTGCTAACTGAGTAAGCATGCGCTTAGAGTCGGCAAAATCGATGGGTTTCTCGAGCACTTGCCCTTGGCTTACGACGACTGTGTCAGAACCAAGAACCACTGTTTCAGAATCAAGAGAAATAGCATCAGAGTCAAGAGCTACGATGCCTGAGCCAACAGCTACATTATCAACACTAGAAACTACATTATCAGAACTAGGAACGACATGCTGCTTTTCAGAAGGGTTATCTTTCAATAAAGACAACGCAGCTAAGGCTTTATCTAAAGATAGTCGCTTAACGTACTCTTCGGCGGTTTCTTGGGCGTGTTTACACTCTTCAACATCAGTTACAAGGACAGAAAACTCATAACCAAGTTGAGATAGCAGTTCTTTGCGGCGTGGTGAACCGGATGCCAAAACTAAATGCTTCTTTTCCATTGTCACTCTACCTTACATGCCAATGACGACGTACGCGTCTCATTAATAGAAACATCCAAGGCCAAAGTATACAGTTTATCAATGCGCTCCATAACGATAATGGATTGAAAACGACATCTTGGATCAAATATTCACCAAAGAAGATCAACACCTCAAACAATACCGTTAACGCAGCAATAATCATCGCTTGTTGCCATAGCGCCATGTTACGAATGACTAGGAAATTCATCGCAATAATGTACATAACGATTGCCATCATCATGCCTCTAATACCTAACGTCGAGCCTATCAATAGATCCCACAATAAGCCAAGAATCAAAGCGCTACCCACGTTAACACGGTGAGGTAGAGCCAAAACCCAGTAACAGGTAACCAGTAGCAGCCAAGATGGTCTAAATAGATCCAAACTACCAGGCCAAGGAATCGTTTGCAGAATAAGGGCTACTAAAAATGAGCAGCCAATGACTACCTTGCTTCTTAAAACGCTATTGGCCATCTTCGCCCTCTAACAATGCTTGTTCTATGCTGGATTGATCCGCTTGCATCTGTTTGTTTTCATCAGGCCATACTAGCAGCAAGTATCTGAGCTTATCGAACTCAACCACAGGCTCCGCTTTGATAACGGCAAACTCACGTTTCGGGTCGTAATCAACGGCAGTAACGTAGGCAACTGGATAACCTTCTGGATATACTCCACCGAGTCCAGATGTCACCAATAGATCTTCTTCTTGTATATCGGTACTGGTTGGAATGTGCTCTAGCTGGATCTCATCAATCATGCCATTGCCCGAAGCGATCACTCGAATATCGTTGCGAATAACTTGTACGGGAATCGCATTGTTTGCGTCAGTCAGTAACAGGACACGACTATTATGAGCAGCAACAAAAGTCACTTGGCCGACAATGCCTTTTTCGTTGATCACCGGTTGACCTTCATACACCCCATCAATCTGACCTTTGTCGATCACAACTTGATGACGATATGGTGAAGTGTCTACCGCCATAACTTCTGTGACGACTTTCTTCTCATCACGGATAAACGGAGATCCTAACAACTTACGGAGGCGCTTGTTTTCTTCTTGATATTGCTCAAGCAGAATCAGCTCGCTCTTCAGGCGCAAGACTTCACGTTTAATATTATGGTTGGATTCGATTAGGCCTTTACGAGTACTAAAACGATCGTAGACACCATCGAACATAGTACGAGGTAAGTTGGCTGCATATTGAATAGGTGCAACCATGCTGTTCAATAGATAGCGTACATTTGAGAAAGCATCTAAACGACTATCAGCCAGCATAAGGCTGGCTGATAAAATTACAGCAAAAAACAGGCGCAATTGTAGAGAGGGACCTCTACCAAAAATTGGCTTCATTCTATATTTGGTCCTAGAGCTACATTTGATCCTATAGACAAGGTCCTAGGCTCTTTACATAAAACTAGATAAGAAAAGAGCCTAACACTAGATATTATTCTTCGCTGAACAGGTCGCCGCCGTGCATGTCGATCATCTCTAGGGCTTTACCGCCACCTAGAGCAACACACGTTAATGGCTCTTCTGCCACAACAACAGGGATACCCGTTTCTTCAGTAAGCAGACGATCAAGGTCTTTAAGCAGTGCACCACCACCTGTCAGTACCATACCGTTTTCTGAAATATCAGAAGCAAGCTCTGGCGGACACTGTTCTAGTGCAACCATCACTGCAGATACGATGCCAGATAGCGGCTCTTGAAGTGCTTCAAGAATTTCGTTTGAGTTCAGGCTAAAGCTACGAGGTACACCTTCAGCAAGGTTACGACCACGTACTTCGATCTCATCGACTTCATCGCCAGGGTAAGCTGAACCGATTTCGTGTTTGATCTTCTCTGCTGTCGCTTCACCGATCAAGCTACCGTAGTTACGACGAACGTAGTTGATGATCGCTTCATCAAAACGGTCACCGCCGATACGTACAGAAGACGAGTAAACCACACCGTTTAGTGAGATAACCGCAACTTCAGTAGTACCACCACCGATATCAACCACCATTGAACCCGTAGGCTCAGATACACGTAGGCCAGCACCAATCGCAGCAGCCATAGGCTCATCGATTAGGTAAACCTCACGAGCACCAGCACCTAATGCTGATTCACGGATAGCACGACGCTCAACCTGAGTTGAACCACAAGGTACACAAACCAAAACACGAGGGCTTGGTTTAAGCACACTGTTGTCATGCACTTGCTTAATAAAGTGCTGAAGCATTTTTTCGGTTACGTAAAAGTCAGCAATTACACCGTCTTTCATTGGACGGATCGCTGAAATGTTACCAGGCGTACGACCAAGCATTTGCTTAGCAGCGTGACCAACAGCAGCTACACTCTTTGCAGACCCCGTACGATCTTGGCGAATAGCGACAACGGAAGGCTCATCAAGAACAATGCCTTGGCCTTTTACATATATAAGGGTATTGGCTGTACCTAAATCAATCGATAGGTCGTTTGAAAACATGCCACGAAGTTTTTTAAACATATTCTTCGCTCATCCTGCAAGAATTAGAAGACAAAAATTGCACTAAATGTACCAATGCCTTGCTGTCACGGCAAGGCATTGAAGTATAAACATGGACTGAAACCCGCAATTTCTTACAGATTCCTAACTTAAGGGGCAAAAATTATATTTTTACTGACCTGTTAACCCACTTTCACCTCGGTAGATCACTCGATCGTTACCGCGGTAGATACCGAATGTGACAACGGTGGAGGGATCTTCATCACCTAGTTGGCGCCAGTTGTAGCGCAGCCATGGCTGATCTTGATCGCTGCCTGAGCATGCAACAGGGGTTTCACCAGTTTTAGCCGTTGGTGCAGAGTCATCCATTCTTAACCACAGACGGACTTGCTCACGTGGCGAATCTGTACCTGTTAGCGTATTTTGATTTGCTGTGACGTTTTCCTCTCCATCATCAACACTTCCACTGCCATTGAGTGAAGCTAGTGTAGTTTTGACTGCATTACTGGTCCAAATGACTTGCTTACAGAAATTTGAACCATTAAAGGTGCTGCGATCATCATCGTCATTCACAACAAAGTCACTGCCATCCCAAAACTCAGCACGAAGTGGAATAGTTAGAGTAGTACCAGAATTACCACCAATATCATCAAGCGTCATTCGACCATAACGGGCCGGAGGTTGGACTGGGAATACCGCAGAATTTGTTAAAGTATCAGAATCAGTAAATGACACAGGATCTGTTCCCTCGATCGTTAAACCAAAGTTTGTAGTTGTCGAGTTAGCATCTGACGTATTAAACGGTGTGTCTCTGCGGCTAACATCATCTGAATCCACAACTCGTTGAAGCTCAGCTGCATTGTCATTAAGCAACCAATGTTTACGATCAGCTGACCATGTTCCAGAACCCGTATCTAGCAAGAAGCCGTTATCAGTGTTGCTATCATCTAAAACACCAAACTTTGCTTGTAACTCTGTATTAAAGAACCGGTAATTATTAAGAACATTATCCGTATCACCTTCACCAGAAGCCATTGGATATACTTGGTGAACTGTAGAATCATAAGGTTGACTTAGGTATGCGATATCCTTTTGATTGGCGACATTCCATTCCGGAGTACCTTGCACAAAGTATTTAGGGTAAAAGCGGCCAATAGATTTACTACCAGAGAAGCCGCCAAGGATACTTCCGTAGAAGCTGCCAGTTTCAGTTGCGATGAAATTAAAACTACCCACTTCTGAGTATTTTAAGCTCTCGAACTTATAACCTTTATTCGCCTGATCATTCGGCGAAATTTGTTTAGTTAGTTGAGCAACAGGGGTTAAATCACCTAGCTCAGCAGCAGGATAATCCGTAATTGAAGGGGTATCTAAAGTTGTTGTAACTTTCACGCTTGCTGTCGACTCAAAGTAATTATTCGTCAACAAATTATCATCAGTACAAACCGAAGATGAGCCGGTATGCTTTATCGGGCGGGCATAAACATCAAATGGAGATCCGGCAGCAGCAAAACTATCTGAGTCTTTCTCGTTGCTGTTTCCATCGGAGCTCTTGTTGGTGCAAATCGCAAATTTCCAAGGGCGAGAGTAGACCGAGAAACTTCCCTCTACATCGTAACTCCCATCCTCGGGGCAACCTGCGAAACCTGTACAATCAAAACTGCTGTCTTTTAAAGTAACATTGAAAAGGCCTGATTCAGAGATAGTTAAGTCTGTTGAGGCGCTGCCTTCTTCAAACTCAGGTAAATAAACCAAAGAACCATAGGAACCACTCCAAGAACTATCAAGCTCGTGGGAAATAGTAATTTCATCATCAGCTTCACCTACATAGTTTTCAGCAACAACAATTGAGTCACCAGAATCGCATGCTAAAACTTTAGTTACTGTCGGTGTCGCCTGTCCCGCAATAACGTTAAGACGATTGGTTGGAGTATTGCCATCCACTAAAGAGAATTTAAATGGTACGAACTTAAACTGACTTTCAACCTCTTTACCTGAATCATCCACTAGCGTTGCAGTTAGTTTATAATCAGAGTCAAAATCGATATTGGCAGTCTCTTTAGCGACGAATTTTAAAGTTAACTCACCATCGTCATTTGAAAAATAATTAGGGTAAGTACCTGAACCCTGCAGAACAGAAACTTCGAATTCATCAGCATCTGGCGCAATACCTACGGTAACGGCTAGACTTTCAGCCACACCATTATTGGAGGTATTAATGGTAAATTGGGGGGAATCGTCGCCACACATCAAAGCTAAATTGGTTGCTGGGGAAATATCAATTTCATAGTCATCTGAAGGTTGAAAACAATGATTGTCAGTCGCAATAATCTTAGAAGTATTCCTCAGGCTAATAGCCTTAGCAGTAACTGCACCATAGACCGTTGACTGGTTACTCATAATGACATCGACTTCGCTATATAAAAGACCTCTAAATTCACTCCGGTTGGCAAAGTTAACATTAGAGTTTTGCAATGCGTGGATAAAAACTACTAGTTGCCCATCCCCCTCTTCACCGAAAAATGAATCATTATTACTTAAATTCACTTTTCCTATGTGAATAATAACTTTTTCTCCGTCAGGGATAATGACTCTCCCTGCGTTATTAATATCCAAACTACCGACCCAGTATGTGCCGCTATAAAATGTTACAGAGCCTTTTCCAACACTCAAACTTCCTATTGATTCATTATTAGAAAATTCTGCATCACCTTGCCATACATTTACAGTCTCCAGTCCATTATCAGGAGATTGGAAGCTTTCTAGTTCTTGCTTATTAACCAACAATCCTTCTTCACCATAACACTCCGTACTATCACAAGCGCTCTCCTTCTTATTTCCTGTTATCGTATTTTGAGGAAACCCTATATACCTCTTTCCATTTGATACTAACGCTCCTTCTATCCCCTCCGATGTATCCAACAAAATATAAGTATTCTCGTTATTTTTCCATGTTTGAGCTGGTGAAGGAAATAACTGACAAATTTCACTCGTTGGCGGCTTATCAAATAAAAAGTACGAATAGGGCTCTACAACATGCGCACGTTCATAATCTTGAGTCATGTCTTCTTCGTTGATTAAAGCAACACCAGTTTTCGATACTGAACAGCGCCTCAACCAGCCGCCATTGTTACCATTACGTGTACGCTTTGACGCGAGTAATGTAGGGATACCCGAAAAACCAGAAGCTGAAAAATCTTGTACAAGCTGACAACCTTCTGTGATTGGTTTGATAACCCTATCATCGATATTCAGCGTATTTGATGTTGACCCTTGGCCAAGCCAAAATTTCTGCCCATTTATAAACCCTTCTCCTAGCCCTGCGACAAAAGCAACTTGTTCATTACTACTAAGCTGAGCATTAGATGAAACTTCTGAACGATCAAGGACTAGATTAAATGCATTTGTTGTCGGGTTTAGAGCGATTGGGGTTAACCAAACAGGAGCGCTACCTTGCATATTGCTCAAGCTTTGAATCTGTACTAAAACGCCCGGAGAAGAGCTGAAGTTGGATGATAAGCCAAAATCACTGAATTGCACCAACTTACTATTATTAGACCCACCACCAACATTTGAATAAGTACGGTTATAATCAACTGTTCCTGCGACTAACTTCGCCCCACTATCAAACTCCAGTACGCCAGGTTCAATGACCAAATAATCGATATTTTCCATTGGAGCATCAACGTACTCCACTAAAGGATCGCTGGCATTGGTGCTACATCGCCACTGCCCTTTATTATTCTGTTTCAAGCGAACACACGCCGCATCATGGGGCGGAAGTAGTTGCTTTATCGTTGCCTGACTCGATGAAATAGACCAAACACGGAGATCAGAAGGGTATTCTGTCGTTTTACTATTAAAGTTTGAGCGGGTCGCATTAACCGTTGACATAACAAACACCAAAGGCGCTGAATCATAGTTTTTTTCAAACTCAATTACACACTCTACTTTTGATCCGGAAATAGTACATTTATCGGCGGGAATCGTACCGAACTCAAACTGAGGGTTAGTATTAACATTAGCTTGAACTAATGGAGATAAAAAAAGCGCAACTAATAATATTGAAAAATGCTTTATCATAACTACTCCCTCACCCAAACTTCTTGAATTCGTTGCACTTGGTTAATACCTGAACCACAAATGGCAGTAGATTCAATTTTGAAAAAGCCAACACCATCTAATACTCCGATCTGACTGCAAGTTAACTCATCGACGGTACAGATAGTCGACATACCGCTACTCACTTGGTTTGAGTTTAAGTTGCTACACCCAGTGCTCACACTGGTTGAAACCGCAGGCGAAACCGTTAGTGGATAAACTTGAGTAAGTGCCCACTCATTCGCGGAGTGTGCAAGCAGCCAAGCCTGAGTTCCAAGCTGCTTACGTGTCAATGTATCGTGATTTGACCACTGGACCTGTACTAAAGAAGTCGCGAGGAAGCCCATCACCACAATAACAAATACTGCGACGACCAAAACACTGCCTTGTTGAGATGATTTTCTATGGCGCATTGAGTACCTGCACATCTTGTTGGTAAACGCTTACTTCACTGTTTTGCTCAAGCACTAGATCGATGTGAATCACGCCACCTCGCTGCAAGCTTGGCTCTTCGTAGCGGAAGTTACTTTGAGCATAATTTATGCTATCCGCAACGGTGATTCCATTGCGCTGAATTAGGCCTTGGTTCTGAACGGTATCATTCACTAAACAGTAACTCACCGAAGCACTCTCATCGTAAATATAATGGCGTTGAGCAATAGACTGGCTGCTAAGGCTAACAGAGTTAACGGTAAACACATTACTCGTGGAAACTAAACCTGAGACTGAAATCCGTTTACTCGAACCAGCTCCAAATTCAGAATAAGTGGTGGGATTAATAATGAGGTAATCGCCGGCATCTAACGTGGGCGAGTCTTGCCCGATAATAAAATCAAGCTCATCCGTCGATTCGTCAAGGTGATAAAAGCCTGAGTATTTAATAGCGTAAAAGGTGAGACATTTTTGAGCAAAGGCCGAAGTAGGGGTAATACTCGAATCAAAACTGTTGGGAACCGCGTGACTGATTTCTCGCGACATTTTCTCAACAACAAATTGCCCTTTCACTTGCACCTTTTGCCGGTCAATCGTCTCAACATACCCTTTCATGCCATATTCAACAAAACCTGCGATAGCGAGACCGATGACGGCAACCACAACAATGGTTACGATCATTTCTATTAGAGTAAAACCACGTTGCTTCATTAGTAGTTCCCCTTATAGGCAATCACGCTGTAGCGGTTATTACCACCAAAGATCTGTACTTCAACGCGCTTCATCGTACCAATAGTATTATCGTTAGTTCCGTCCATGTTTTGATCATACACCACCGAAATCTCAACACGAAAATTGGCATAACTGTCTTCAATATTTTCGTCTAGGATATTAGCGAGCGGGTACTTCGTTGATGAGACACACGCTGACTTCGTAGTATCGGTGTACCAACAACCGATATAGTCATCAACATCATTGAAAGCTGCGGGGGTTGCCTCTGAACCATCCACTCCGAGTTCATTCGGAGCAGAACAAGCGGTCGCACCTGCATCGCCACAGCGCACCAGACCACCATCAAAATCACTATGTTCGTCAAAGCCACGCGCCAAAATTTGATTCATCAAACTCTGCCCTAACGCCACTGAACGATTTTGATAGTGTGGGTCGGCCGAGCTTGCAATTTGTGGTGCCAAAAAGCTGGTAATCGTGACCATCGCAATGCCCAATACGATAATCGCAACAATGCTTTCAATTAGAGTAAAGCCACGTGAGCGAATCATAGGCACGTCCCTTCACGCACATAACCTTGAGAATTAATACAGACTTGGGCGCTATTACTCGAAGTGGTTGAGTTAATCGTAATGTTAACCCCAGCGCTCACCGAAGGGTTACCCAATAGATCAAAGTCGATAATAGTATTCGCTGGAGAAAATGAGATGTCGGACTCTCTCACATAATCACTACGGGCATCGGCTTGCGATTTTTGAGCACTATTCGATAGATTCAAACTGCAAGCAGTTACTGAGCCTAGACAATTACTATTAATTGCAAGACGAAAACTGTCATTAGCAGCAGAAACGTTTGATTGCATTCGGTTCACTTGAATTTGGCGAATAACGGAGATGGCCTGCTCTTGCGCAGTAAAAGTAGAATAGCTAGAGGTACCAGCGAAGCGACTTGCGGCAAAGGTGGAAACAATACCGAGGATAATGATAACGATGATCAGCTCTACCAGAGTAAAGCCTTTAGATATGGTACAGCTATCCATAGTGAGCCTCTAACTGCCTAGCGAATACTGATTATACAAGATAACGAAACTTACGATCTTATGTATATGAATAGTTTTGATATTTGTGTAGCAGATGGAAAAAAGGCCAGCACAGGTGCTGGCCTCAATTTTAACTGATGTGCTAAGGAGCACAGTTTGAGTCTTCTACCATGTTTGCTGTTGCTTCAACGTTAGCTGCTGTTGCTTGGGTATATACAACACAGTTAGTAGTGTATCCATTAATACCAAACAATGCTGATGTAGCGCCGCTTGTCTTAATAAATTCAAAGTCCTCATCAGTACCAACACCTTGAACGATTGCTGAGATTGCTGTCGATGACGCTTCAGGATATCCAAAAACAGTCTGAATACTTTGAGTACCAAAACCAGTGCTAACTGGACCTGAAGTAGATTCAATACCTGCGATTGCAGCCTTACCGTAAATAATACCTGAAGCACCTTGAATAGCCCCAGCTAGACCTTCAAGAGTTGCATTTTTTGCATCATCTTGCAGGTTTAGGAAACGTGGTGCCGCAGTTACAGCAAGAATACCCAGAATAACAATTACAACCACTAGTTCGATTAGGGTGAAACCGCCTTGTCTTTTCATAGTTAAGCTCTCTCTATGTTTAATTTTACGCAGACTTACTGCAAAGTTACGGTCACACGACCAGTTTTAATTTCGTAAACAAATTGGTGCTCGGTACTACCTTCTAATTGAACGTAAGTACACGTTGCATCACCTGAATTCGCTTGCGCTGAATATTTGTAATTTGAGCCACTAGCAACAGCTGAAACCGCACCAACTTTAGGTGGATTTTGCAGCAAGTTTTTCATCAACTCAGAACAGGTTTTATCTGAAATGTCTTGTGGTGCAGTGCTCGAATCGTTGTTCAGAGTCCATGGATAGCCGTCTCTAAAATCGGTATCGACATTGTTACTGTTCTTTGATCTTGTTAACCAAAAATCAACACCATCATAATTTACAGTATTGTATGTTTCAACACCAATCTTCTCAGATGGTCTAGCTTCAGCTTCCCATTGTGCTCGTGCCGACAAAACGGCGGTTGCAAAACCACCAGCGACACCTTCAATGCTTGATTTTTTAGCCTCATCTGTCACGTCGAGGAAGCGGGGTAAAGCAGCTACCGCCAATAAACCAACGACCACGATGACGATGACTAATTCGACAAGGGAGAAACCCTTTTGATTCTTAAGCATTTTCTACCTACTCATCTAATTATTAACGCGCATTATACATTCGCGCACGTATAAAACCATACAAAAACTGTCAATATTTTCACAAAGCCAAAATATTGGCTTTCACACTAAACCTTTCTTTCTTGAGTAATATATCTATCTGATACTTATCACTATAATGATAACGACAATGAAACTGTATGTTATCACTTTTATCTTCAACACTCGGTGAACTGAGCCCTAAAATACTATCTTGAGGGTATAATTCCTCAAGCCAATAATGACAGTCTCGCTCATCTCCTTGAATCGGCATTATCCAGCCTGTTCGGCTATAACTTTTAAGATGTTCCGAGCCATTGTCTTGCTCAGCACTCGATAACAAATACTGTTGTTTGAACAGGTTTGCTTGCTCTAAAATTCGCTTGCTCGCGACGATCAATGCCGTGTTAGTCGCTTCTTCTTCTACCGTTTTAAAGGCAGAGAGCACCCCCACAATAAGAAAAAGAATAACGACACTCCAAATAACAAAACGTGAGCGTTGTAGGTTATTTAGCATTCCCTAGCCTTTGATTGCATCCAGCATTCCCCACATAGGTAGGAAAATACCCAGGGCTAAGATCAGCACCATACCAGCCACAACCACCAATAAAATAGGTTCGATCCTTGCGGTTAAGGTCTTTAAGTCATAATCGACTTCTCGATCATAAAAATCGGACACCTCAAGCAGCAACTCATCAATACGACCGGTTTCTTCACCCACCGAAATCATTTGTATCACCAGTGGGGTGAAAATTTCGCTATTGATCGCTGTTGAAGAAACCGTACTACCGGCTTCTATTGCGGCTTTCATAGCTTGTACCCTCAATTCAAGGAATCGGTTATCCAACGCTTCCGCAGACAACGATAGCGATTGATTCAGTGGTACACCGGCTTTTAGCATCAAGGCAAAAGTACGAGAAAATCGCGAAAGTAGCGCTCGATTCACTACCCCACCAATCACGGGTATTTTTAAGCGTAACCTGTCCCACTTTTCCAATCCTTTGTCTGTCTTAACCCATGCTTTGAAAGCAAAAATAAGACCAAAGATAACGGCGAGCATTAAGCCCCAATAATTTACAAAGAACTCCGACATACCAATTAAGATACGAGTTGGGAGCGGCAGGTCGACACCAAAGCGCGCAAACATACTAGAGAACTGTGGAATAACCTTAATATTGAGAATGAACATCGCGACCAAAATAAAGCTGATCACAAAGGTTGGATAACGCATCGCTGTCTTGATTCTCTTACGAGTCTCAACTTCTTGTTCGTAGTATCCAGCCAGTTGTAACAAGGCCTGGTCTAAACGACCTGTGTTTTCACCAACACCGATCATCGATACAAATAATGGACTGAACACTTTTGGGTGCATCTGCATCGACGCCGATAGTCCACGACCATTGGTCAATTCCGCAACCACTTCTTCTAAAGCCGCTTTCAACTGTTTGTTTTCGCAGTTTTGGGTGAGGCCTTTCATCGACCTCAATAAGGGAACACCCGCTTTAGTGAGGCTGTATAACTGTCGGCAAAACAGAACTAAGACTTCTAGAGGCACGTTAGGAGAAAACAAGCTAGATACGTCCATATCTAACACTGAACCACCACTTTTCCCCAGTTTGATAGAAGTAGGAATGATCCCCTTGCTCATCAAGCTTTCAGCAGCAAGATCTTCGTTATTCGCATCCAACTGGCCAGTCACTTGACTGCCATCAGAACTACGACCTACATAACGATACGTTGGCATACTAGTCTACCCTTACAGATAAATTGGATCGGTTGCACCGGAGGCATCGCCTTCACCAAGGTGCATGATCTCATCGAGGCTCACGACACCTTGCAAAGCCAGTTCCATCGCAGAAGCCAACAACGGTTTGTAGTTTTTAGACCGCCTTGCCGTTTGAGCAAAGCCAACCGCATCATTCGCTCTGAGTGCATCCATCATGTCTTGCTCTAGCTCCAACATTTCAAATACACCAATACGCCCGCGATAACCGGTTAGGTTACAGTTCTGGCAACCACGACCTTTCATGAATGGCACAGCCACTTGATTAGGGAAACGTACGCTCAACCATTGCTTGCGAGGCTCATCCAGTTCATCCTCAATCTTACAATCAGTACACACTTTACGAACTAATCGCTGTGCCACTACCGCTCGAACCGCACTCGCGACCAAATAACCGGGAGCACCCATGTCCATCATACGCAGCGCACTGTCTACTGCATCATTGGTATGCAGCGTACTTAAGACTAAGTGACCGGTTAATGCTGCCCTTAGGCCAATCTCGACAGTTTCGTGATCACGCATCTCACCAATAAGGATGATATCGGGATCCTGACGAAGGAAAGTTCTGAGGATAGTAGAGAAATCGAGATTGATCTTAGGGTTTACCTGAACTTGGTTTACGCGAGGAAGACGGTACTCGACCGGGTCTTCCGCAGTAATGATCTTTTTGCCCGGCTCGTTTAATTCGCTTAGCGCACCATAAAGGGTGGTTGTTTTACCTGAACCCGTCGGGCCAGTGACCAAGATCATGCCATGTGGGCGGCGTAACTGTTGACGAAGTCGAACCAACAGATCACTTGGTATTCCTGATGCTTCTAATTTACGAAGGCCGGCTGATTGGTTGAGAAGACGCATAACCACAGACTCACCATGTTGCACGGGCATAGTCGACATACGAATATCAACAGACTGACCTTTGGCTCGAATGTTAAAACGACCATCTTGAGGAAGACGCTTCTCTGAGATATCGAGGTTTGCCATTAACTTCAAGCGCAGTACGAGTGCAGAAGCAATATTGACTTCATTCAGCAGTGTTTCATGCAGCACGCCATCAATACGCTGACGAAGACGCAATACGTTTGAATCTGGCTCAATATGAATATCAGATGCACCGACTTGGATTGCATCTTCAAATAGCGAGTTGATCAGCTTAACGACCGTAACTTCGTCACTGTCTTCACCTGCAATATCAAAATCAAAGGCGTCATTGACTTGGTGTTCGGCATGAAGCTGCTCGGCGAAAGACGCTATTTCTTTGGTTCGGCGGTAATAGCGATCAAAGCCATCCACTAATTGTCTTTCTTGAGCGACAACGAATTCAAGCGCGTAGTCACCTAGTTGGCCAAGCAAAGATTCCTGAGCAAACAAGTCCGCAGGATCACTCATGGCGACACGTAACGTATCGCCTTGGCGTCCAATCACCAATGCACGAAGACGACGAGCATGTACTTCAGGTAAAAGCTGTACCGCTTCAACATCAACAACGGCTCGACTTAAATCAATGAGAGGAATAGCGAGTTGCTGAGACAAGAAACTCAACATCTGTTGTTCTGATAAGAAACCAAGTTCAATCAGCGCATCACCTAGCTTACGACCGGTACTTTTTTGAGCAGAAAGAGCTTGTTCAACTTGGGCCTCAGTGATGATTCCCTCTTCGACGAGCAAATCACCTAGCCTTTTTCTTAATCTAATTTGCATCGCCACTCTCCTCTAAAGCTTTGATTATTTTTAAGCGGTCACGCACAAAGTTTTGCGATTGAGATGAGATTCCAACTCTGGTTAAGGCACCTTGGTACGACTCTTTTGCAGCAGAAAAATCAAGTTGACGCTCTTGTTGAATCGCAAGGCCAAGCCACCAGCGAGCATTATCTGAATCAACCTCGACTAACTTTTGGTAACTCTCGAGCGCGATGTCTTCTTGCTGAGATTTTTGACTCAACGCCGCACGCATAGCTAAATAATCTTGAGTAGGATTTGGTGGCAGGTGGATTAACGGGCTTAAAGCTGCTTCTGCTTGGTTAGCTTTAACCAGCAGTTTAGATAACCCTAATCGCAGTTTTTCACTGTTGATGTTGAGCTTGATACCAGACTGATACAACTCATAGGCTTTACGAGTGTCACCCTTGCCAAAATAGAGAATCGCGAGTTTCTGACGGACATCTTCATTTCGTGGCGTGTAACGCAAGGCTTCGGTGTAACCTTTCAAAGCACCAGTAAGATCATTCGCATCAAGTGCTTTCTGAGCTCGCCCTTGTGCATTCACTGATAACTGCTCAGGTGTTAGCTCTACCTGCTCAATCAACATTTCGCTATTTGCCGAACTGTCAGAATATTCTTTCTCATTAGAGATAGGAGCCGGATCTTTTTTTGCCACGCTAGCAACGTAAATCGGCTTTGGAATGTCAATGTTACTCGCTTTAGCCGTGCTTAACGGTTTAGGCGTAACGTCGGGAGTTCTTGCTTTAGAAGTACTCGACGTTGGCTTAACTTGAACGTTATTTGCCGCTACTGTGCTTTCTGCTGAGCGGGGCGTTAAATCTAGCGTCACTAATTTCTTGGTTGGCGATGAGAGTGTTTGAGTAACAACATCCTGTACTTCTCCCGAACTCTCTACGACAGAGACCTGAACTTGTGCATCTCGAGTTGAGATTGAATGTTCAACGGCAGGGCCTTGTGATATCGCCCAACCGCCCATCGCTAAGCTCAGAGTGAAACCTGTCACTAACCAAACCAATGGGGAGCGTGTTTTTACTTTAGGCACCACTGCTGCTTCAATCGAAGTCGCTGATTTTTTCTTTGCCAATTCAGACAAGGCGTTATTTATGACGCTCATAATTAATTCCAACCCCACAGTATTGGCGTTTTAAATTTAGGCTTACATACATCGTAAGTTTCATGCATGGCTGAAAACAGGTGCTGGTTGTCGATACTTTTCTTATCTTCACTGAACGAGAGCAAAAGAGACTTATGGCATAGTTGATTTATCAATCTTGGAATACCTAACGATGAGCGACAAATCGCCTTTTTTTGATTCAAACTGAACAATTCAGGATTACCACCAGATTTAACAATCCGATTATCAATATACGCCACCGTTTCATCGAGAGTCAGCGGCCTCAGTGTTGAACTAAACGTGATTCTTTGACGAAACTGCCTAAGGTGATAAGCCTCTAATCGAGCATCCAACTCAGGCTGCCCTAATAAAACAATTTGCAGCAGTTTCTTATCTTCAGTTTCAAGGTTACCGAACAACCTTAATGTTTCGAGAGCTTCATCCGATAGAGCTTGAGCCTCATCAAGAATCGCTACCACTCTTAAACCTGAGTTGTGTAACTCAATGAGCTTATGCTGAATGTTATCAACTAAGGTTGCTTCATTATCGATAGTCAAACCCAGCTCTTTAGCAACAGCTTGGCGTAAATCAGCACCAGAGAGCACAGGGTTTGGCAGGTAAATAAGAGCAGTACAATCATTTAGGTGATTGACCAACATCCGACAAACCATGGTTTTTCCAGTACCAACCTCTCCGGTGACCTTAATCACGCCCTCGCCCATTTCTAACGCCGAGATCACCGTCTGAATCGCTTCGAAGTGAGGCGCTAAACCATAAAATAAATCGGTGTTCGGCGTTAAGGTAAATGGCAGTTGTTCAAAACCAAAGTGAGCTTGATACATAAGTGACCTAGCTTAGTTAGATACTGCCAATCTACATGGAGAAGATGAGTCGCTACTCTTCATCAGGGAACCATTCTTGTAAAAGGTCTCGAGAACGCTCCAACTCAGATTGCCAAGTATTGACGCCTACAATGGTCGGTTTCAATAAAATCACAAGCTCAGTTTTTTGAGTTAATTGACTGGTGTTGCGGAACAAGTGACCGAGTGCTGGGATATCACCAAGGAATGGGACTTTAGAGGTCACATCACTGGTATTTGATTTCATTAACCCACCAATCACCACAACATCTCCATCTTTGGCTCGAATCACTGAATCAGACTCACGAATAGAACTTTTCGCCAAAGGAAGTTGCACCAAGCCCGTCGTGGAACCTAGGTTGAGCTCTTTCACTTCTTCCTCTACTTCAATAACGGCTGGGTGAACATGTAAGAACACACTACCTTTATCGTCTATCTGAGGGGTCACATCTAAAGAGATACCAGAGAAGAACGGAGTTAATTCAACCTCAGGTGCGACATTCGCGTCATCACCACTACCGACCGAACTTGATAAATCTGTTACGTAGTATTCGTCGGTACCCACTTTAATAACCGCTTTCTGATTATTTGCCGCCGTGACTCGCGGGCTCGATAGAACATTAAGGTCACCTTGAGTGTCCATAAAGCTCAAAACTGCTTCAAAGCTGCCATCTGAAATCGTTACGTTAGTTTGTCCGCCTAACAAAGAGCTGATTGCATCTAACGGCGGTAAAGTACTTGCCGGACGATCAATTACAACGCCACCGCTGCCAATCGACTTAGACAAATTCGACCAGCTAATTCCCTGTTGGTAACCATCACTCAAAGTGACTTCCATGATCTTGGCTTCTAAGATAACTTGACGTTGCAAACGCTTCTGAGAAATACCTAAGAACTCTCGAACCTCACGAATTTCGTCAGGGTAAGCACGAACCGTAATCACACTGGCTTGCGGGGTTACCACTACGCTTTGCCCATCACCAGAACCAATGAGGTGAGCAACTGCCGCTTCAAGCTGTGGCCAGAAATCACTTTCAGAGGTCGTTTCAATCTCTGTTCCACCATTCGATGTCGAATTCGATGAGTTAGAAGAGTTGGATGAATTTGACGAGTTTGAGTTCGAGCTTGAAGAGCTCGATGAATTCGAATCTGAGTTAGAGATCGTGCCTGTGGTGATGGTCGTCAATGAGCGACCTGAACGCTTCACTTGTAAGTAATCAACCGGGATCGTAACCGTGCGCAGACCAGCAGGGTAAATCTGAATAACTTTGCCACGTTTTTCTATATCGTAGCCATACATATCCTGAGCAACAGCCAACACTTCATCTAACGTCACGTCAGTTAAATTAAGAGTAAGGTTTCCAGACACTCCAGGGTGAATAGCCGCGCTGTATTCAGTGCCTTTTACCAAGCTAGCAAAAAAGGTTCTCGCTTCAACACCTTTAGCTTGAATACGAAAACGCTTAACGGTTTCCATACCCGGAGACATGGCATCAGAATTAAGCTGAGGCATCAGGTCATCTTGTACCGACGAAGGAAGATCACGAAGCGCTTTGCTATTCGCTTCATTAATCGATTCGTTTAAAGACTCTTTGATCTCAACGGGATCTCGATGCCCCATCGAACAGCCGACTAAAGATGACACTAGGATTGCTACTACAAGTTTACGCATGTCTTCACTCTAACCTTAATTATTCTTAACATCTAAAGAGAACATCTCTAATTTCCACTGCTTAGAGCTTCTCTGCAGAGTGACGTATTCTGGATCTATGTTCTTAACTCGGTACCCTCTGATCGTTTCTCCTTGACCGAGAATCTGACCATTCATAATGGCATAGCAAGGTGTATCGCCTTTGCACACAATACTTTCTAGAGAAGGTAAGCGATAACGAGTTGGCGCCTTTTTAGCTGACGTTGTTTTTTGTTGTGGCGTCAACCAACCTAATGGCGCTGTAGGGTCCTGTTCGGCCCAAGCCATTTGGCTACTAAAAAGTAATGACAACAAAAGAGTTCTAACCACCGATAAACTCCTGTCTGGTACCTAGTGTGTAAACCTCAAACACCAGTCGAGCTTTAGGATATTCTTCGACCGAATACTGAAATGTGCGCCAGTAATAACTGACAGGAAGAGACTCAAGCGCTTGAAGATAAGCGGAAATATCAAAGTAACTGCCCGTTAATTCCATTCTTACAGGGTGAAGAAAGTAGCCTGAATATTCACTGGTCTCTTGATTATTCGAAATTGCTTCTGGTTTTAACGACTCTAGCGATTCGAGCTTAAGTCCATTTCCGGCATTAAGAACACTTTCCAATAACTGAGACATTTGAGAAGGCGTGATCAGTCCATCGACAATCTGGGAAAGCTGAAGTGACAGATCTTGGCTCTCCACCAGCAGTTTTTTGTACTCTCGATTAATGTCTTTGTCTGGGTCTTTGTTTAACTTAGCTTGAAGAACGAGCAACTCACCTTGCTGTCTCTGGTTTGCCTGAGTCAGATTCATCGTCTTTGCATTTTTAGCCTGTAAATCGAGATACGCAGGCTCAACCAACAAGGTGAACAACAACATGAATAGTCCAACAAAACCACACACGAAAAGTAGCCATTTTTCTCTCTGACTTAATGCAAGAAACTTATCGCTGAGCTGGTTCCACTGCTGCATTATTTACTCTCCCTGCGAGTACTTAGCTCAAACGTCACCACATCCTGATCATTGCGACCAATTTTTAGTTTTTCAAAAGCACGTCCAACTAAATTAAGCTCACTTTTAAACTGACCAATCCAGTTAGGAACCACATTTGCGTTACGAGCAAAGCCACTAAGATCTAAAGTATCGTGAGTCATGTAGATGTGCGAAAGAGAGATGTCATTTCGGCCTAATTTAGCTAAGGAATTCATGACGCCAGAATACCCGACTTGTTGTGATTCGTCGTATTGTCCTACCGCCTTCAAAGCCTCTTTTTTAGCCTGAGTCTCACGTTTGAGACGCGCAACTGCCGCCACTTTCTCTGGAGACGGTTTGTGCTGAGTTAACTTACTATTCAATTGGTTAACTTGCTTGTTAAGCTGGTTCGAGTCATGTTGCAAAGCTGTTAGGGCTTTATCTAGATTAGAAGCTTGATACTGCATTACAAAGTAACCACCAAGTAGCAGTACACAAACGAGCCCCCAACTCGCAACAACATTGGTCAGCGTAAAATATTCTTTCTTAGGCTTGAGATGTTCAGGGTAAAGATTGACATTAAAAGCCTCTTTTTCAGCCGCGAGCTTAACCAACAAACTCTCTGAATTATCACGCTCACCTTCAACGAGCAGAGAAACTGTCGAACTCAATGTGTTATTTAACGCGCCTTGTAACTCAGACTCATCTTCCTCATCACAGCAGATTTTCAACTGATGAAGTTGAGTACCTTTAATTTGAGAAGAAAGGTAATCAATCGAGCGTTGGAGTTCTAGAGCAAGGCCATCTAACTGCAGAGCGCTTGATGCAACACCCGTTAAAGGTGGAACAACACTACGGATGGTTCTTTGAAAGCAAACAGTATTTTCAACAAACGCACCCAGCTTAAAGTGTGAATTGGCGCTGCGCTGCAAAAGGATGAAATTAGACAGTTCGCCAGCACTGTAACCCCAGATTTCATCTTCAGGAGCAACGCCTATTAATTCAACCTGAACCGAATTAGCAATATTCAAAAGCTTGTCTAACAGCTTTTTAGGCAGAACATACACTTGCAGCTTATTCGACGTCGGTAACGCGACTGCACTCGCGATAATTTCAGTCACTCTTTCAGAGACAAGATCTTTGAGTAAAAAAGGCAAGGCAACCGACCATTCACTCTCTGGAATGTCCGGTTTATCAATTTGGTAGGTTTGGTAGTAATTAGCACAGACAATCAGCTGGAGGCTATTACAGGTAAACGCCTCACTGCTAAGCGATTTCTTTAGCGCACTCTCCCAGTCCCCATTAACCACGGGAATGCTGGTTACTTGAGGTTCTTGTTCTGTCGATGAAATATAAATGGCATCGTTGCTTAACATGACAACTTGAGAGCTGCCTTTATTATTCGTTGGCTTTATCTTGTCTAAAATCGCTTTAAAATTCATTGTTAACTACTACTCTTACGCCATCGATTTCTTCGTCCAACTTTCACAACAGATTCCGCTTTCGCGACCTTTTCAGCTTGATTAGGCAAAGGGATAATTTGTTGTTCTTCGTCGAAATACCTCCCTTGATAGCCGTTAATGCCTAACTCTATCAAGGTGTTCTTTTCTTGTTTTGTCTCGACTCCAACGGCAATAACTTGAGTTGGGGAGTCACCGCATGCCCCAATTAAGCTTCGGACAAACAGTTGGTTTTCATGCCTTTGATCGATTTTCTTTATTAAGCTTCGATGAAGCTTAATGTAATTGACCTTTAAGTCTTTTATATAGTGAGTGCTAACAATGGTTCGTCCCGCTTGGCCAACCACCACTTTACACCCTAAACCTCGCAGCATCTTTGCCACCGGTCTCATATAATCAAGGTGGGCAATCAAGTGCCCTTCTGGAAACTCAAACGCAAGCTGAGAGCGGTGCTGAGCAGAGAGTTGTAACAACTCACTTCTAAACCACTTAAAATGCTGTTTATTCGCAAATGGAGTAACATTCAGATTCACCGAATAGTTGAGAGGCTGAGTTGACTCTTTCAGCGATTTCAACAATACCTTTAGAACCGATTGGTCCATTTGAGCTTGATAACCCACTTGCTCTACCGCAGGCATAAATCGAGACGATTTCAATAAACCTTTATCAGGATCCTGAATTCTAGTGAATATTTCTCTATGTAATTCATTAGCTTGACCAGATTCCGGCATAAGATAACATCGCTGAGCAAAGATTACTAAATTTTCAGGAAGCAGCGCTTTATCCAATAATGTTCTCCAACGAACACTGCCTCTATCCAACTCATTTGTATTCTGCTTAGGGTAACGGCTCCAGTTATTAATACGCTCCAGCTGGGCACTCTTTAATGCTGTTTCCGTTTCATCCATGATCTGACTGTGACGCTCACCTTCGGTATACATGGTTACGCCAATATGGCACCAATTATCAGAATCTAAAGGCTCTGGCGGGGTTAGTTTATCTAACTGTCTTAAACACTGAGCCGCCAAGGTACCAATATCTTTAGCCCCTTGATGCGGAATAAATACGGCAAAATCAGCATCGTAATAACGAGAAAAAATGACATCAGGATAGCGTTGAACAATATTCGACAATACTTCGCCAACTTCGATAATAAAGCCGTCAGTGATTTGCTTGTCATTAACATCACGAACTTGCTCCCATTCGTCGATACGTATCAATAACACACCACCTCGAGCACCGCTTTCATGCAAAGCCGATTCAAGCTTGTTATCGAATAAGACTCGGTTTGCCGTGCCTGTGAGTTTGTCTAGGAAGGTATGGGTACGAATAAAGGTATCGAAGCGGCTTCTTTCTTGACGAGCATCTTGCAGCTCTTCGATCAAGACATCCAAGGCTTCACTTGCCGTGTATGGCCATTCAAGTTCATCTCCCTTTGCATAAGCCTCAACTTGCCCTGCGAGGATCATTCTTCCTCGCTCTTCCAAGATCTCAGAACCCATCAACTGTTCCTTCAACCAACGAACACCACGAGCCAGACAGAAAAGGATCAATGCAACTGCCAAAGTAATTGACCACATTGCTTCCATTGAGTAGCTATAACCAATATAAGGAGGCAATGCTTTAAACTCGATTCGATAACCTTCATTGCGCTCTAAAATGAAGCTTCTTTCATAAAGACGGTTGGGATCAATTTGTGGGGAGGTATCTTTGAAACGATAAACGATGCCAGTCTGGTTCGAGAGTTTCATCTCAACAATATTGCTCGCCTGCAACATCTTAGGCATCCAACGCTGCATTGAATACGCGGCGTCAGGATCTTCCATCTCTTTATCTACAACGTCGACAATACCAACCAAATAATGGTCTAAATATTCCTGTCCGATACGCTTAAAGGAAAGTGTGCCACCAATAAAAAGAATGAACATCGCACTGATCACTATCACAGTGACAAATGCGACCAATCGAGTGCTCAATTTTAGTGTCGGGGTATATCTCATGAATAACGAAATCCTTTTCAACTCACATTATACCGTATTGCTACTTATACTATAAATTGACGTTGTAAATAAAGCGTTAAGAATTCTAGGTAACAAAAAGCCGCGATAAACGCGGCTTTTTCCAATTTAATACTGTCTTTATAATATATTAAAAACAGAGCTTAAAATGGGATGTCATCATCAAAATCCATTGGCGGCTCATTATATTGAGGTTGAGCCTGCTGAGGAGCTTGTTGAGGTGCTTTCGGCTGCTGTTGAGCTGGAGCACTGTATTGTTGTTGTGCTTGTTGCTGCTGTTGTGGCTGCTGTGGCTGACCCCAACTACCTTGCTGTTGGTTGTTACCCATACCACCTTGAGCAGGAGCACCGCCTTGAGCACGACCGCCAAGCATTTGCATTACACCGTTGAAGCCTTGAACAACGACTTCTGTTGTGTAGCGATCTTGACCGCTTTGATCTTGCCATTTACGCGTTTGAAGTTGACCTTCAATGTAAACTTGAGAACCTTTACGTAGGTACTCACCAGCAACTTCCGCCAGCTTGCCAAACAGAGCAACACGGTGCCATTCTGTTTTTTCACGCTGTTCGCCAGTTGCTTTATCACGCCATGACTCTGACGTTGCAATGGTAATGTTCGCTACTGCACCGCCATTGGGCATGTAACGAATTTCAGGGTCATTACCTAGGTTACCCACTAATATAACTTTGTTAACTCCACGGCTAGCCATGATTTGCTCCGTCTAAATTCATAGTCTCAGAAAATTTTAGCGCACAAGAATAGCATGCTTTTCTGCAGTGATAAATCGCATTCCTATTCTCGCCTCACTACAAAGAATAAAAACGTAACAAATCATGATATTCAGAGCGATGTTGCTTTTTTCTCCACTTACAAACCACTCATTTACTTTGATAATTGATATTCAACGCAAGTCACCATTAAGGCGCTAGAGAAGCGAAAGCATGCATGACAACGTGAAATCTCATCCCAGTTCAACAAGGAATTTCAATGAGAAAATCTCGATACGCTCGCACTTTGCATTTTCTGTGCATCGACCCAAACGACACCTATCTACATGTAAAAGAGATAGAAAAGCACTTATCTATTATTCTCTACAAAATGACACCGGACGATTTGATGTTATTTGATCGAAAGCAGAGCAACCGAATTTTACTGGTTGATTACAAAGAGGTGCCTCGATTAATCAACCTTCATCCAAATCTACTTGTGATGTGGAAAAATCATGAGATCATTCTATTCAACGTCCCCAAAGCTCTTCCTACATCGGAGTTGATTACGTTTGGCGTATTAAAAGGTCTCTTTTACAACACTGAAGAGAAAGCCAAAATAGCGAAGGGGCTTGAAGAGGTCATTAATGGAGACAACTGGCTACCTAGAAAAGTGGCAAGCCAATTACTCTTCTACTATCGAAATATCGTGAGCACCAATACCACCCCTACTAATGTCGACTTAACCATTAGAGAGCTGCAAGTGATTCGCTGCCTTCAATCAGGCTCATCAAACACGCAAATAGCCGATGACTTGTTTATTAGCGAATTCACCGTCAAATCTCATCTTTATCAAATATTTCGCAAGTTAGCCGTTAAGAATAGAGTCCAAGCTATTGCATGGGCAAACCAGAACTTACTTGCATAATTGATCAGCCTCTTAAACTGACGATAATTTTGAGGAAAACTCTAGTGAACCATACGGATTGTTGCTGAATTTTCGACATAACTTATGCTAGAGTTGCCCTCAGAAATATCAACCACTCAGGTTGAATCCATAATTATTATAGATAAAGGGTCTTATCATGATCAAAAAGTGCCTTTTCCCGGCAGCTGGCTACGGTACTCGCTTCTTACCAGCAACTAAGTCAATGCCGAAAGAAATGATGCCTGTCGTCAACAAACCTCTGATTGAATACGGCGTTGAAGAAGCAATTGAAGCCGGTATGGATGGCATGTGCATCGTGACTGGCCGTGGTAAGCATTCATTGATGGACCACTTTGATAAGAACTACGAGCTTGAGCACCAGATCAGCGGCACCAATAAAGAAGATTTGCTGATCAATATCCGAGAGACGATTGAAGCAGCAAACTTCACGTACATTCGTCAACGTGAAATGAAAGGCCTTGGCCACGCTATCTTGACGGGTCGCGAGCTTGTGGGTGATGAACCTTTTGCAGTAGTACTTGCTGATGACCTTTGTGTTAACGAACAGCAAGGCGTACTGGCTCAAATGGTTGCGCTATACAAACAGTTCCGTTGCTCAATCGTTGCTGTACAGGAAGTACCTGAAAACGAAACACACAAGTACGGTGTTATCTCTGGCGAAATGATTAAAGATGACCTTTTCCGTGTTGATGACATGGTAGAAAAACCAGAACCAGGCACTGCGCCAAGCAACCTAGCAATCATTGGCCGTTACATTCTGACTCCAGATATCTTTGAGCTTATCGAGCAGACTGAACCAGGCAAAGGCGGCGAAATCCAAATCACTGATGCATTGCTAAAACAAGCAAAAGCAGGTTGTGTATTGGCTTACAAATTTAAAGGTCAACGTTTTGACTGCGGTAGTGTTGAAGGCTACATCGAAGCAACAAATTACTGCTTTGAGAACCTATACAAAAAAGACCAGCAACAAATCGAGCTAGGTAAGCACTCAACAACAAAAGAAGCTTAATCGCTAATTTTGGCTTACTCGCTGTTTAGCTATTGATCGGCTTAGCTATTTAGCTATTTAGCTATTTAGCTATTTAGCTATTGAGTTAACAGCAATTAGCGGTTGGTTAACAGCACATTAAATGATTCCAAGGGTGACTCAAAAGAGTCGCCCTTTTTTGTTTACTGTTTTTTTATCCAGTAAAACTTTGCACAAATCTCACTCTATGTAATACTTTAGCCACTTAAAATTACATGGTCTATTGAGATGGATAAAATAGAAATTAGAGGCGCTCGTACGCATAACCTCAAAGACATTAACCTAACCATACCCCGTGATAAGCTGACGGTTATCACTGGTTTATCAGGTTCAGGAAAGTCGTCACTTGCGTTTGATACTCTCTATGCGGAAGGTCAACGTCGTTATGTTGAGTCTTTGTCGGCTTACGCCCGTCAATTTCTATCTCTTATGGAAAAACCCGATGTCGACCACATCGAAGGTTTATCTCCAGCCATCTCGATAGAACAAAAATCGACCTCTCACAACCCTCGTTCAACCGTCGGTACCATCACTGAAGTCTATGATTACCTAAGACTGCTTTACGCGCGAGTCGGCGAGCCACGCTGCCCTGATCACAATATCCCCCTCGCAGCGCAAACCATCAGCCAAATGGTCGACAAGGTATTAGAACTGCCTGAAGGCTCAAAGATGATGCTGATGGCACCGATCGTCAAAGAACGTAAGGGTGAGCATGTAAAGACACTGGAAAACCTCGCTGCGCAAGGCTTTATCCGAGCTCGTATTGATGGCGAGACTTGTGATTTGTCCGATCCACCCACATTGGAACTGCACAAGAAGCACACCATTGAAGTTGTGGTAGACAGATTCAAGGTTCGTCCTGATCTTCAACAACGTTTAGCCGAATCGTTCGAGACCACATTAGAGCTATCTGGTGGTATCGCTGTTGTCGGTTGGATGGATGATAAAGAGCAAGAAGAGA
>NZ_CAWPOA010000106.1:284357-297456 GCF_963889365.1 Vibrio sp. OPT20
CGTGTTCTCAGCTAACTTTGCCTGTCCAAAGTGTGGCTACAGCATGCAAGAGCTTGAGCCGCGCCTATTCTCATTCAACAATCCTGCAGGTGCATGTGGTACGTGTGATGGACTTGGTGTTCAACAATATTTTGATCCAAGTCGAGTGATTTTAGATGAGAACCTAAGCATTGCAGAAGGTGCAATAAAAGGCTGGGATCAGAAGAATTATTACTATTTTCAGATGCTAACGTCGCTATCAGACCATTATGGTTTTGATCTGTATGTGCCATTCAACTCTCTGCCGAAAAAGACTCAAGAGATCATTCTTAAAGGCTCAGGGCGTACTGAAGTGGAATTCAAGTACATCAATGACCGAGGTGATATTCGAGTCAAACGTCATCCGTTTGAAGGCATCTTAAATACGCTAGAACGTCGCTACCGTGATACTGAATCTAGCGCGGTGCGTGAAGATCTTGCCAAGTACATATCAACGAAGTCGTGTTCTAGCTGTGATGGTACGCGCTTAAGATTAGAAGCTCGAAATGTCTTCATTGGCGATACCACACTGCCAGAAATCGTTCAGCTCAGCATTGCTGATGCACTAGAGTTTTTCCAAAACTTATCGCTCAGCGGTCAGCGTGGTCAGATCGCTGATAAAGTAATGAAAGAGATCAATGATCGTCTGCATTTCTTGGTGAACGTTGGTTTGAATTACCTGAACCTATCACGCAGTGCAGAAACGCTGTCTGGTGGTGAAGCGCAAAGGATTCGTCTAGCAAGTCAAATTGGTGCTGGTTTAGTGGGTGTTATGTATGTACTCGATGAACCATCAATTGGCCTCCACCAGCGCGATAATGAACGTCTACTGCAAACTTTGGTTCACCTCAGAGATCTAGGAAATACAGTGCTTGTTGTTGAACATGATGAAGACGCAATCCGTTGTGCTGACCATGTTATCGATATCGGCCCAGGTGCGGGTGTGCATGGTGGACACGTGGTCGCAGAAGGCACCATGCAAGACATCATCGAAAACCCGAATTCTTTAACCGGGCAATACCTGAGCGGCGCCAAAGAAATTGAGATACCAAAACAAAGAACGCCTATCGACAAGAAAAAGGTCGTCGAGATCGTTGGCGCAACGGGGAACAACCTAAAGAATGTCACTGCGACGATCCCTGTAGGCTTGTTCAGCTGTATTACGGGGGTATCGGGGTCAGGTAAATCTACACTAATCAATGACACCTTCTTTAAAGTTGCCCACACTCAATTAAACGGTGCAACAACTGCAGTTCCGGCAAAGCACAAAAAGATAAAAGGCTTAGAGCATTTCGACAAAGTGATCGATATTGACCAAAGCCCTATCGGTCGCACACCAAGATCAAACCCTGCAACCTACACTGGTATTTTCACGCCAATTCGAGAGTTATTTGCCGGTACCCAAGAATCACGATCTCGTGGCTACAAGCCAGGTCGATTCAGTTTTAACGTTCGTGGTGGTCGCTGTGAAGCGTGTCAGGGAGACGGTGTCATCAAAGTAGAGATGCACTTCTTGCCAGATGTGTATGTGCCGTGTGATGTGTGTAAAGGTAAGCGTTATAACCGTGAAACTTTAGAAGTTCGCTACAAAGGCAAAACCATTGACGAAGTTCTAGAGATGACAGTGGAAGATGCTCGAGAATACTTCAACCCTGTTCCTGTTATCGCTCGTAAGCTACAAACATTGATGGATGTTGGCCTTTCCTACATTCGTCTAGGACAAGCGGCAACAACCTTATCTGGCGGTGAAGCGCAGCGTGTTAAATTAGCGCGTGAATTATCTAAACGAGACACGGGAAAAACCTTATACATTCTTGATGAACCAACAACAGGTCTTCATTTCCACGATATCCAGCAGCTATTGACGGTATTACATAGGCTGCGTGATCACGGTAATACGGTTGTCGTGATTGAGCACAACCTAGATGTCGTCAAAACAGCAGACTGGATCTTAGACCTTGGTCCAGAAGGTGGTCAAGGTGGTGGTGAGATTGTTGCAGAAGGTACACCTGAAGATGTGGCATTAGTCGAAGGTTCGCACACTGCTCGCTTCCTTAAGCCTATGTTAAATTTGAAGTAGGTGTAAAATAGCGCCCTGCGAGCAGACAGAAAAATGTTAAAGTAACAGAGCTTGTTTCAGAAGGAACAAGCTCTGTTTTTATAAGGTTAGGGATTTATGGCAACAATACACACTAGCGGTACCCAACTAGAAAATCAGGTAACTCAGCTACCACTCAATAAAGCATTTCTGGCTTCTTTAGCTGTTGTATTCTTGTTAGCCATGCATTTTTTCATGCCGAATCCTGGAGGCTCAGGCCTTGCGTTATCGTTTAACCCAACCACTTGGTTAGCTCTTAGCTTTACGTTAGCAATTGGCTTCTACCAACTCGCGACTAACCGAGTACTCAAATATTCCAAGTTAACCGTTGGCTTGCTGATCAGTTGCGTGATACTTACGCTACCCACGCTTTACAGTAACGCCTTTCCTCAAGCCGCATCTGGTCGACTACTGGGATTGTGGGCGGGCTTCGCTTTATTCGTCGTACTACAGCAATTTAAGTTCAGCAATAAACACAAGCAACGCATGTTGTGGTTCATTGTGCTTGCTGTGGTTATACAAGCACTCTTTGGTTACGTGCAATATTTCTTACTGGAACCCGGTAATCTATTTGGTTACAACACAACGGCTAATCGACCTTACGGGATATTCCAACAACCGAATGTAATGGCCAGCTTTTTAGCTACCGGTTTTGTGCTTTCAGCGTATCTTTTAGCGAGACAGCCCGCTAAATATAATCACAAAATTAGCGAGTCATTCTTACTATACCTAGCCCCAACCTTAACCGTACCTTTGCTGATCATCATTGCATCACGTACCGGATGGTTGGCTGCCGTCATTGGGTTTGTCTGCATTCTGCCTTATCTATACAAGTTCTCGACCAAGAAACGCTTCTACGGATGGTGCGCATCAGTGCTAGTCGGTATCGTGGTCGCTTTTTCGGTAATCAGCCTCAGTACAACTGATAGCCTCGCAAGTAAAAGGGCTAACTTAGAAAGCCCACGAGCTTATACCTTTCCACAAGCGCTCGATATGATGATCGAAAAGCCATTTACAGGGTATGGCTACGGGAAGTTCGAATCCGAGTACACGCTATACACAGCTCGCCAGCATCAACTCAACCCAAATTATCATCCCGGCCTTCCTTCAATGGATCACCCGCACAATGAGTTCCTGTTTTGGGGGGTTGAGGGCGGAATAGTACCAATCATCGGGATCTTGATTGCTGCGTTCTTAGTCATGTCACGTATAGCAAGCTCAGCGAAGGGAACACGTCTAGCACTGCTCGCACTATTTATACCGATACTCTTACATTCTCAGCTCGAGTACCCTTTTTACCACTCAGCGATTCACTGGATAACATTCATCATCTTGATTTACTGGGTCGATCAACGAGCTTCTCGTCACTATCAACAGCCGTTTAGTATCGTTAGTAAAACCCTGTTTAGAGTGTCTAGCTTGGTGGTTCCGATCTTGGTGAGTTTCTATATGTTGAGCGCGCTGCATACCAATTATGTCCTGACTCAATTTGAACTTTCTAAACCCAAAAACCCGGATATTCTTAAGCAGGTAACGAACCCTGTAGTCTGGAAAGATCGCTATGATTGGGACGTATACAGCACCTATCTAAATATCGGCCTCTACAAAGCTGATCCTAGCTTGATCCAACCTTATATAGATTGGTCGTTAGAGATCATAAAACGTAAGCCAAGGCCTGCTTTCTACAGCAACCTGATTCTAGCGTATCAAGGATTAGGCGATCACAGTAAAGCCGAACAAATTCGTAGTGAAGCGAGCTTCTTGTTCCCAAATAGAGACTTTTCCAAGGTTCAATATAAGAAAATATCGGAAGCTGAAAACAACATTTCTTCTGCTAAATGACGTCACGGAATCTAGAGTTAATTCACCATATTGACGTTTAGTCTAGACACAAAAAAGCGCACGATCTCTCGTGCGCTTTTCTTTTGAACTTGAGTTTATTACCGCTATTTTAAAACGTCTTGCAACGCTTTTAAGCACAAAGCGACATTCTCTTTTCGAGCGCCATAACCCATTAAACCAATACGCCAAGCCTTGCCAGCCAAAGAACCAAGTCCTGCGCCAATTTCAAGGTTATATTCTTCTAGAAGTTGTGTTCTGATTTTGGCTTCATCGATTCCTTCAGGGAAATAAAGCGCATTGAGCTGCGGAAGACGACTCTCTTCATCAACCACAAACTTTAATCCTAGTGCTTCTACGCCTTCTTTAAGCTCTTGGTGCATCGCATGGTGACGTGACCACGCATTATCCAGGCCTTCATTTTTCAATAAAACCAACGACTCATGCAGAGCATACAGGCTATTCACGGGTGCCGTATGGTGGTAGCTACGCTTGCCTTCTCCACTCCAGTAACCCAATACTAAGCTTTGATCTAGGAACCAGCTTTGTACCGGAGTTTGACGTGCCTTCATCTTCTCAACCGCACGTTGAGAGAAAGTCACCGGAGACAGGCCAGGAACGCAAGATAGACACTTTTGACTACCTGAATACACCGCATCGAGTTGCCATTCATCAACCAACAATGGCACACCACCTAATGATGTCACCGCATCCACAATCGACAACGCATCAAACTGACGAGCGACTGCTGAAATCGCTTGAGCATCCGATAACGCTCCAGTAGACGTCTCTGCATGCACAAATGCGACAGCAACTGCATCGGGGTTTTCTGCCAATGCCTTTTCGACCTTTTCAACGGAAACGGGCTTGCCCCACTCATCATCAACAAGGATCGCTTCACCACCACAGCGCACAACATTCTCTCGCATACGTTCACCAAAAACGCCATTGCGACAAACAATTACCTTCTCACCGGGCTCAATCAAGTTAACAAAACAGGTTTCCATACCTGCGCTGCCCGGCGCAGAAACAGCAATCGTAAACTCATTTTCAGTTTGGAATGCATACTTAAGAAGTTGTTTCAGTTCATCCATCATCGCGATAAATAACGGGTCGAGGTGACCAATAGTTGGACGGCTCAAGGCCTGCAAAACTTGAGGAGAAATGTCTGAAGGCCCCGGCCCCATTAACGTTCGGTGTGGCGGATAAAAGCTCTCGATAGCAGTAGTGAGTGTTAAATTAGACATGTACATCCCTTACGTTAATGTTGTGAACAATCCACCCTAAAGCAAATCGATACCGTCATCAATTAGCTAAAAGTATTGAGGTCACACCAGTGTCACATAATTGTTAAAATTATTTTTTAAATATCTCCAGTTACGGATTGACATTGTTACCGCAAACACGTTCAATGAAATGGCTATCTAGCAGAAGAGGAGCACTGCCCAGGCAGATGTTTTGTGGAACCGCATTTCCAATACAAAGCATCAAGGGGGAGCAGTGCCGAGATAATAAAAGGATGCAGGACCTTTATTATCGGTTGAGCGGGCTGAATCCCGGCAACTGTCGCCATTTCTATATGGTGAAGAGCTTCTGAGGTTACTATTCTAATAATTCCTCTCTTTTTGCTCTAAATACTCTCTTCGAAAAACATCGGACGTTGGATTACCCAACAGTAATTTTATTTTAGGAAGTCGTGGGAGATATATCGTGAGTGCATCTAATGTAGCTGGTTCTTTTAATGTCGCTAAGTTTGGTGGAACAAGTGTTGCCAACTTTGAAGCAATGAGCCGTTGTGCTGCCATTATTGAAAATAACTCGAATACGAAACTGGTTGTGAGCAGCGCGTGCTCAGGCGTCACCAACTTGCTGGTTGAGCTAGCGAATGGTGTCCAAGACAAAACTCGTCGTCAGGAATTATTGACGCAATTGACTGACATTCATAACGCGATTCTTGATCAGCTAGCTGACCCAATTAGCATTGAAAAAGATGTGCACTGCATTCTCGATGACATTGCGAGTGCAGCCGAAGCGGCATCATTCCAAGCCAGTACTAAACTCACCGATCACCTAGTGGCATGTGGCGAACTGATGTCGACACATATCCTCGCTCAAATCATTCGCGAGCGTGGCACACCCGCTGTCCGTTTTGATATCAGAGAAGTGATGCGCACCAATGGTGACTTCGGCAAAGCAGAACCACAGTTAAAAGATATTGCAGCCTTAGCACAACAGAAATTGATTCCACTATGCCAGCAACAAGTTGTCGTTACCCAAGGCTTTATCGGCGCCGATAGCGAAGGTAACACCACAACGTTAGGTCGTGGTGGTAGTGATTACTCAGCGGCACTGATTGCAGAATCAGTACAAGCGATTGGTTTAGAAATCTGGACTGATGTTCCGGGCATCTACACCACGGATCCACGTATCGCATCGAAAGCATCTCCTATCCCAGAGATCAGCTTCAGCGAAGCATCGGAAATGGCAAACTTTGGCGCGAAGATCTTACACCCATCGACTCTAGTCCCGGCACTACGCCATCAAATTCCGGTATTTGTCGGCTCATCAAAAGCACCAGAGCTCGGTGGCACATGGATTCGTCAACAAGTTGAAAGCTCCCCTCTGTTCAGAGCGCTTGCCCTACGCTGCAATCAAACCATGGTTACGCTACGCAGCGCTAACATGTTCCATGCTTATGGCTTCCTCGCAAAAGTGTTCGAGATCCTCGCTAAGCATAAGATCTCTGTCGATCTTATCACTACCTCAGAGATCAGTGTCTCACTCACTCTCGATCAAACAGATACATCGGGTGGTGCTCCTCAGTTACCAGAAGCCGCTCGAATTGAACTTGAAGAGCTGTGTTCTGTGGATATTGAACACGACCTATGCCTTGTTGCTCTTATTGGTAACAACATGAGTGAAAGCAAAGGCTATGCAAAGCAGGTCTTCGGCACTCTAGAAGATTTCAACCTACGTATGATTTGTTACGGAGCGAGCCCACATAACCTGTGCTTCTTGCTTGATGAATCTGTCTCCAAGTTAGCGATTCAAAAGCTGCATCAAGAGCTGTTTGAATAAAACGACGCTTGCTCGATTAGTTTAAACTCACCAAACGACAGATACAAAAAGGGTTGCTCTTAAGCAACCCTTTTATTTTTACGAATCAAAACCCGTCATAGATTCAAACTAGTTAATGTTTGGACCTAACCACTTCTCAGCTTCCAACATATCCCAACCTTTACGGTCGGCATAGCTATCCACTTGATCTTGTTGAATCTGTGCAATAGCAAAGTATCGGGCATCAGGATGTGAGAAATACATACCAGACACTGAGGCACCTGGCCACATTGCGTAACTCGTGGTTAGCGACATGTCGATTGCTTTTTCAACGTCCATCAACTCCCACAACGTGCCTTTCTCTGTATGCTCTGGGCAAGCAGGGTAACCCGGGGCTGGACGAATACCTTGGTACTTCTCTCGAATCAAATCGTCGTTAGACAAATTCTCATCAGGTGAGTAGCCCCAAATGTCCTTTCTCACTTCTTTATGCAAGTATTCAGCGAACGCTTCAGCCAATCGGTCTGCAACCGCCTGAATCATGATCGCGTTATAGTCGTCGCCTTTCGCTTTGTAATCATCAGCTAGCTCTCGCTCACCAATACCACCCGTTACTGCAAAACCACCAATCCAATCTGCTTTACCGCTGTCTTTTGGCGCAATGTAATCTGACAAACAGTAGTTAAATCCTTTTGGCTTTTCGGTTTGCTGACGAAGGTTGTGCAGAACCTTTAGTACCTCGGTACGAGATTCATCGGTATACACTTCAATATCATCACCAACACTGTTCGCTGGGAACAAAGCGCACATACCACGAGCTTCAAGCAATTTCTCTCTTTCTACTCGATCTAATAAATCATTGGCGTCTTTAAATAAGCGCTTCGCCTCTTCGCCTACTTCTTCATGATCAAAAATTGCCGGGTACTTACCAACCAAAGACCACGTCATAAAGAACGGAGTCCAGTCGATGTACTGACGTAAAGTAGCCACATCAAAGTCCTTGAAGATGTGTACTCCCGGTTTAGCGGGTGCAGGGGGAGTATACGCATTCCAATCGATAGCAACTTTATTGGCACGCGCTCTCTCTAGCGAGACTGGCTTAGTGCGCGGCTTTTTGCGGTTGTGTTGATCGCGAACGCGATCGTAATCAATATCCAACTTCTCAACAAATGCAGGCTTCAGTTCGTTAGAGAGTAGAGAAGTACACACACCAACAGCACGTGAGGCATTGTTTACGTAGACCACAGGTTCAGAGTAGTTCTGTTCAATCTTAACGGCTGTATGCGCTTTAGATGTGGTTGCTCCACCAATTAAAAGAGGCAGTTTAAAGCCTTGTCTCTCCATCTCTTTAGCCACATGAACCATCTCATCCAATGAAGGAGTGATCAAACCCGAAAGACCAATGATATCGACGTTCTCTTCTTTAGCGACCTTAAGGATCTTTTCACATGAAACCATCACGCCTAAATCGATAATTTCGTAGTTATTACACTGCAAGACAACGCCCACAATGTTTTTACCAATATCGTGAACATCGCCTTTTACGGTCGCCAGTAAGATTTTTCCGTTAGTCGCACCAACGTCTTTGGTTGCATTAATAAATGGTTCTAGATGGGCTACCGCTTGCTTCATAACACGGGCAGATTTCACCACTTGAGGAAGGAACATCTTACCTTCACCAAAGAGGTCACCAACTACGTTCATGCCATCCATTAATGGACCTTCAATCACCTCGATAGGACGAGAAGCATTAACACGAGCTTCTTCGGTATCTTCAACAATAAAGTCGGTAATACCTTTCACTAAAGAGTGTTCTAAGCGCTTTTCTACTGGCCAAGTACGCCACTCTAAAGCCGATTTATCTTCAACTTTTCCAACTGCACGCTCTAGATACTCAGTCGCAATATCGAGCAAGCGCTCTGTTGAATCGTCTCGACGGTTTAGAACCACATCTTCAACGGCTTCACGTAAATCCTCAGGCACATTATCGTAAATCTCTAATTGCCCTGCATTTACGATACCCATATCCATACCGTTTTTAAAACAGTGATATAGGAATACTGCGTGGATAGCCTCACGAACGTAGTTATTACCGCGGAACGAGAATGAAACATTCGACACACCACCCGAGATCATCGCATGCGGAAGATCGCGTTTGATGTCCCCTACTGCTTCAATGAAATCGACCGCATAGTTGTTATGCTCATCAATACCAGTAGCCACTGCGAAAATGTTTGGGTCAAAAATAATATCTTCTGGCGGGAAACCGACTTCATCAACAAGAATATTGTAGGCATTAGTACAAATCTCGACTTTACGCTCTCGAGTATCAGCCTGTCCTAGTTCATCGAACGCCATCACAATGACAGCTGCGCCATAACGACGAACCAGTTTAGCTTGCTCGACAAACTTTTCTTTCCCTTCCTTCAATGAGATAGAGTTAACGATGCCTTTACCCTGAATACATTTCAGGCCCGCTTCGATAACTTCCCATTTTGAAGAGTCGACCATGACTGGTACTTTCGAGATCTCTGGCTCAGACGCACATAGATTAAGGAATTTAACCATACACGCCTCAGCGTCTAGCATCCCTTCATCCATGTTGATATCGATGATCTGAGCGCCGTTCTCAACTTGCTCTCGAGCAACACTCAAGGCTTCGTCGTAAAGCTCTTCTTTAATCAATCGCTTAAATCGAGCAGAGCCGGTAACGTTAGTACGCTCACCGACGTTTACAAATAGAGACTCTTTGGCAATCGTTAATGGTTCTAAGCCAGATAAACGGCAAGACACAGGCAAATCAGGTAATTGACGTGGAGTTACGCCTTCAACGGCCTCAGCCATGTGACGTATATGTTCTGGCGTTGTACCACAACAACCACCAATTAGGTTCAAGAAGCCACTCTCGGCCCATTCCTTAACGTGTTCAGCCATATCTTCAGGAGAAAGGTCATACTCACCAAATGCATTAGGTAAACCCGCGTTAGGGTGAGCGGAAACGTTACATTCTGAGATACGAGACATCTCACCAACGTACTCTCGCAGTTCGTCAGGGCCTAATGCACAGTTCAATCCAAATGAGATAGGTTTAACATGACGAAGGGCATTGTAGAAGGCTTCTGTTGTTTGCCCTGAAAGCGTACGACCTGATGCGTCAGTAATTGTACCGGAGATCATCACTGGAAGAGTAATACCCACTTCTTCAAAAACAGATTCAACCGCAAAAGAACATGCTTTTGCATTTAACGTATCGAAGATAGTTTCGATAAGAATAAGATCTGAGCCGCCTTTGATAAGTGCTCGTGTCGATTCGGAGTAAGCTTCAACAAGCTCATCAAAGCTAACATTACGATAGCCCGGATCATTAACGTCTGGAGAGATAGAACAAGTTCGGTTAGTTGGACCTAACACACCCGCTACGAAACGAGGTTTGTCTGGGGTCTTTGCCGTCCATTCGTCTGCCGCTTCACGAGCTAATTTTGCAGCTGTAAAGTTAATTTCTTCGCTAAGGCTTTCCATATCGTAGTCGGCCATAGCGATGGTTGTAGAGTTAAAGGTATTGGTCTCGAGGATATCAGCACCGGCTTCCAAATATTCCATATGGATATCTTTGATAAGCTTAGGTTGTGTAAGTACCAAAAGGTCGTTGTTACCTTTTAAATCACTATGCCAATCAGCAAAGCGCTCACCACGATAGTCTTGCTCTTCCAATTTATAATCCTGAATCATGGTACCCATGCCACCATCAATCAGTAAAATTCGTTGCTTCAACAGAGCGTCAATCTTTTGCCTTACATTACTTCCCACGGTACAACCTCATTCCTTTAATTATCTCTCCATCCTACCACACATTAAAAAGGAGTCTAGACGTCTAAAAGATGAAATTGATTACCAAGTCATGACAAAAAAATGTTTGCTATTTGAGCATGAGACAACGAAAATTCATATTCATACTTTGTTACATGTTGGGATCCCAATGTCGGTCTATTACACCTTATGCTTCTTGTCCGCAGCTGCCATGCTTATTGCTTTCGTGAATACCAAAATTGGTAAAATGCAGACAACCATCGCCATTACAGCTGGCTCAATGATGTTATCTCTATTAATTATCATTGCGGGACAAAACAATTGGTTCCAATTGGCTGACATCGCCTCAGAAACCGTTGCCAGTATCAACTTTGAAGATTTCCTCCTGAAAGGAATACTGGGATTCTTACTCTTTGCAGGTGGTTTGGGGATTAAATTACCTAATCTAAAAGATCAGAAATGGGAAATAACGGTACTCGCTCTTGGCGCTACACTGTTTTCGACATTCTTTATTGGCTTTGTACTGTATGGATTCTGTCAGTTTATCGGTATTCAATTTGACTTAATTTATTGCTTACTTTTTGGTTCTCTAATCTCTCCAACCGATCCAATCGCTGTATTAGCAATAGTGAAGAAGCTCGATGCTCCCAGACGAATCTCTACTCAAATCGAGGGAGAATCTCTATTCAACGATGGTTTTGGCCTAGTGATCTTCGTTACCCTATTTACCATTGCGTTCGGTACAGAAGCACCGACTGTAGGTAGCGTGACCATGTTATTCGTCCAAGAGGCTATCGGTGGTATCGTCTATGGCTTTGTTCTAGGTTTAATATTCCATTACCTAATCAGCAACACCGATGACCACTCGATGGAGTTGCTATTAACCATAGGTATTCCGACGGCTGGTTATGCATTTGCTGAAGTCCTACATGTATCAGGACCGTTAGCAATGGTGGTATCAGGTATCATGATTGGCAACTGGACGCGCTTTATTGGGTTCTCGAAAGAGAGTGAGGATCACTTAGACCACTTCTGGGAATTAATCGATGAATTCTTAAATGGCGTATTGTTCTTATTGATCGGTATGTCGATGTTGCTATTCAAATTCCACCAAGAAGACTGGATCTTAATGGCGTTCGCAGTACCTCTAGTGCTAAGCGCACGCTACCTAAGTGTTTTCTTGTCTTATATCGGATTCAAACGCTTTAGAACTTACAACCCTTGGTCAATCAAGATCTTAACTTGGGGTGGTTTGCGTGGTGGACTAGCTCTAGCCATGGCACTTTCAATCCCTTCAGGTATCTGGGTGATTGAAGACAAGGCAATAGATGTTAAAGAGATAATCCTCGTGATGACATACGCTGTTGTTGTGTTCTCAATCTTAGTCCAAGGTTCAACAATTACTCCGATGATAGAGAAAGCGAAACAAGCTGAGAAAGAGTTAGATTAACATCAAGATATCAAACTAGGCTGCCTAATTTAGGTGGCCTTTTTTATACCTGATGAAAGTCAGATTCGCCGATTTCCTCACTGAAAATCTAGCTGAAAGGTATACATGAACAATAGAACTTACCACGGCGTTTACTGCACTGTTATTGAAGCAACCAAAAGCCTTTATGTTGGGTAAACATTAGATTTAATCGGGACTAAAGCGAAGACGAATGGTGTTTAATCACGCTGCCGACAACATGATAAGAACGCTCTTAGCCAGCAATCTTTCCGGAAGTGAGGCTATGCAAAGAACTCGTTTTTTGCAACGCAAGCGAGTCTACTCACTTTAGAACAGACTTCAGTTGTATAAGCATTCCTTCCGGAAAAATAATTAGACTCAAGGCCTAACAGGTATAGCTTTAGTCACTACCAGAAACTACGGAGAGAGATGAGTGCTGAACGAAAGCTCTAGTGTTCGACTAAGCCTTTAAATACGGCAAGGTTGTATTTAGTAGGTATTAAGCGGTTCGATTAAATAGGGGGAGCTAAAGGAGCACTTAATACTTCTAGCGTTACATTAAAAGTGACAGGCATAAAAAAGGCTCTAGCATTTCTGCTGGGACGCGCAGCCTAGATCCTTAAATATGGTAGGACTGGACTGAGCCGGCACTCCGGAGATTTGAACTCCCAGCACGCGCTGTTTTGGTAAGTCGAGGAATCAGCTGCTTTAGATTCAGAAAGCAAAAAGGCCCTAGCATTTCTGCTAGAGCCTTAAATATGGCAGGGGTGGAGAGATTCGAACTCCCAACACGCGGATTTGGAATCCGCTGCTCTGCCAATTGGAGCTAC
>NZ_CAWPOA010000107.1:0-70284 GCF_963889365.1 Vibrio sp. OPT20
TTGTTCGAAATGTGTGTTCAGCGATATTCATTAGATCAAAGACGGCGATGCGCGTCTACCTCATTGTTTTTATGCCTAATTATGAGGGGATTCGCAAGAGCAAGGCGTTATGTGCATCCGTAAAGTGTCGATATCTTAGGGTAAAATAGTTCTAGATATCTAATTCAGAATAGCTCGTAAACCTTAATTTAGAGGCTCTTGAATCATGGTATTACTTATAGTTTGGTTGGCTATTTTGGTTTCTTCAGCCAAGCCACTTGCTTCTGTTGCCCGACGAACATACCGTATTAGAGTACAAAGTAGCTCGAATGGTTGGAAAAGTATTTTTTTTTCTATATTGGCTCATCTTACCTTTGTTCAACTATTTAGTTTTCCTGTAGATGGTTGGTTTTACTGGGTACTTCCAGTACTAAATGTTTTGTTTGTTATGCACATACTCTTGCTCTTGGATTTGGTTCTAGATCGTTATAGTGTGGTTGATACTTCACGTTTTACCCATCGCTCAATCGCACCTTTTTTGGTGTCATGTAGTGCATTTATTGCAATGCTTTTCTACTCAGCTTATCTCAATGATGCAATACTGAGGGGAGTATGTATTGTTGCTCTCTCAATAGGTTTGACAGGGTTTCTAGTAACTTATAGAAATGTAAATAGGGTCATATAGCTAACAGAGTATTTTAGGTTGATAAGAATCGGTCTAACCAAACAGGGCGCCAATAACGGCGCCCTTTGTGTTAGTTGGAAACGCTGTAAGTGTCGTAGTCACGAAGTAAGAAGATCGCGATACAGGCTGCGAGTATTGGCCAAGAGGCGAAGAATAGAAGGTTATTGAACGGGTCCATGTATTTTCCAAAAGAGGCGAAGGTTGAACCTGCATGCAGGACTAAAATGGCGCCGTAGGTGTACTTTTTCCACATGCCGACGACGAACGCGCCTAAAAAGCCGAGCTGAGCGACACCCATAGCCATTATTGCGTTGTCCGAAATGTTGATACCGTAAAAGCCAGACAGCACCTTTGTAGCGTGCTCTGGTACCAGAATCTTATCTAAGCCCCAGAACAAGAAGACGATAAAAATGCCGACTCGCAATAGCAGTAGGCTGGTCGCCAATTTCGTTTGAAGTTTCTTTTCCATGATATTCCTTTTATGCACTCAACGATGCGATGAAATTAAATGTCCCTCCAAGGAGACCCATCGTCTTCGCATTTTCTTTCGTTGTTTTTTAGTGCCTTATGTAACAAGGAATGTCTGATTAACCTTTGCTTATATATAATATGTCATTTTTTTGATGTGGTATCATTTACGCAGTTAATTGTTAATGGATATATAACGTGAAAAAATACCTACTATTATCGCTTTCGGTTTTAATTTTGGCAGGTTGTGGAGCCCCTCGTTACACAGGGAGCGCGATTCCAGAACCTACGACTGAAGTGGATGTTGTTATCGTTAAAGACGCTGAAACACGTGAAGGGTTCTTGAATACCATGGAAGCGTGGCTGCAAGATAACGATTATACCTACACCGTCGTACCAGATAAGTCTAAGCACGATCTTGATAAGCTGACATTGGAGTATGAAGGCCATTGGAGCTGGGACTTAGCGTTGTTCTTAAAGCAAGCGGAGATCAATGCTTATCAAAACGGGCAAAGAGTCGGTGAAGTAGAGTTTAAAGTTCCATATACGGCTAACCCGAACAAGTTCGGTGATGCATCTAAGCGTATTGGTTTTATGATGGATACGGTATTTGGTAAGAAAACCGCTGAAGAAGCGACGAAAGCGGCAAATTCATCCGATTCAAAAGCGACGAACTAGTCTAATTAGCTGACTCACTCATCCCTTTGTTCGCTTTCTATTTCTCTTTAAGCTCAGCTCGAAGAGACCAAGAGACCAAGAGACGAAGAGACAAAGATGTGAAGCCGTGGCTTTTACCGTTACGGCTTCACATTGTTCATATTAATTCAAGCTCTTGTCTGAAGTGATACCTTACTCATTTCGCTTGGTATTCAGGGCCTGGTATCAATACGTTTCGCTATCTTTGCTTCTTTTCATTTCGAGCCAGCCAGATGAGTGGCAATATGATCATTGCAGTACCAATCGCCATTGCAATATCAGGCATTTCACCAAACCAGACCAACCCAACTCCCACCGCACCGAGTAAGCCGCTGTATTCAGCACTGGCGATTTTATTGCTTTCTGCCGATCGGTAAGTGACGACACATATCGCTGCGTAGATGAGGATAAAGCCACTTGAACCTGCGGCAGTGATCAGTGGTGACCAATCCCATTCACGGCCTTCCCAAATGGCGAGTCCAAGTGATGCCGGAACGCCTGCTAAATTGGTTAACAACAAGGTTTGTGCCACGGTTTGGTGCTTCGGGAGTTTACGGATCAATAAGTTATTGCTGGCAATGGTTAACGCTACGATAAGCGCTGCAATGGCCGCCCAATCGATCTCTGTCGGGCGAATGATGACCAGAACGCCCATAAAGCCAAATATTCCAGCAGCAACTGAGTAGCGGCTGAGTTGTTCTTTGAAAAATACCAAGGCTAACGGCAGCATCATCAAAGGTGCGGCGTAGAAAATCGCGTTGGCGGTGGCCAATGGCATAGCATTGATGGCAAACACCATAAAGATTGCACCCAGTAACCATATATGCGCGCGCAGGGCATGCCATTTCAGCCCGTCGGTGAAGCTCTTTTTACTCACGCCAAAACAAAAAGGCAGAAGGATTAACACGGCAGTTAGCTGTCTGAAGAAGACAAATTGAAATACAGCAATGTCTTCGCCCAAGGTTTTAATTAAGGCATCAGAGAAAACCGCAATTAGATTACCGACAATGAGTAAACTCATTGCCATTCCAACAGACATTGAAGGCATGATGAAGCTCCTATCATTGACTGATGCGTGTTCAGTGTGAGTTAAAGATAAAATGAAGAAATGTGATGGCGTAATCTTAATGCATAAAATCGTTTCATATATAATGATAAAAATTCACTTAGTATGAGCTGAACTAATAATGAAATTACCACCTTTAAGAGCAATACAATGTTTCGAGTCGGTCGCTCGTTTTAATAGCTTTTCTCAGGCGGCGATAGCGCTTCATGTTACTCAAAGTGCAGTGAGTCATCAGGTTCGCTTGCTGGAGGAATACTTAGGTGAAACCTTGTTTGTGCGTCAGGGAAGGCGTTTATCGCTCACCCCGATAGGAGAGCGTTACTACGAAGAGGTGTCTCATTCATTGCAGAATATCGCGCAAGCCAGCTACCAAATCCGCGAGGGTGACAGTGGCAAAATTCGGATTGCAATGTACAGTTCTCTGGCCGTGAAATGGTTGGTACCTAGGCTCGAAAACTTACGCCAACAGCATCCAGAAATCGACTTAACGTTAAGTATGGTGGCCGATGAGCCTGAGTTCTCGGATCAAGTTGCCGACTGCTTTATTACTGCCTACCCGCCAAAGAAAAACTACGTTAGTGACTTCCTATACAAAGAGCAGCTCTATCCGTTCTGTAGCCAAAAGGTGTGGCAGAGAATCGAAGATAAACCTTTGCCAGAGGCACTGTGGGATCAGCAGTTACTTTCAGTAAGTTCAATCTTCAAGGATGGCGGTGAAGCGAAAGACTGGGCTAAGTGGTGTGAACTCGGTGGTTTCAGCCTGCCAAAGGATGTGAAAATCAGCCAATTCAGCCACATGGTACTGGCTGCTGAGGCCGTGAAATACCATCAAGGTATCGCGTTCCTGAACGACTACTTTCTTAATGATCAAGATCTTCAACAAAACTTGGTTCGTATCCCAATGCACGACTTACCGACTGGCGACAATATGTACTTTGTCTACAAAAATTCGAGAGCCAAGCAGTTTGAAATCAGAACGTTAGGCCATTGGCTCAAACAGCAATGTTTTGATTATGAGTAAACGGTGAAGCGTAACATTGAAAGAAACCGCTCACTCTCAGATACATGCGTGGTATCTAGATACCACGCATGTATTTTAGGGGCGTGAACTACGTTCTTATGTTCGTTGGAAACGCTCCAAGTGTCCTAACTCGAAGTAAAAATATTGTGAGGCCTGCTGCCATCAATGAGTCTGCTTAGACTTGTTCCCATTCTGGCGTTGAGGTGGATGAGAGTTTGTCTTCATTATCTGCAGCCATATGTTGCTGTCTGAGCAAACTTATCGTTAGGCTTATTGGCATCGGCTTATAAAAATAGAAGCCTTGGATATAGTCGACGCCCAGTTTAGACAAGATGTTCACTTGGGACTCGTACTCAACCCCTTCGACGATCACTTGCATACCTAAGGTGCGGGACAACTGAAGCATGGACTCCAACAAAGGGATACCAAGGCTTGATTCGTCTGAAATGTTTTTCACAAACACGCGATCGATTTTGAGAATGCTGAACGGGAATTGTCTCACAAAGTCTAAGCCCGCATAGCCCGTACCAAAATCATCAATCGCAACTCTTACGCCCATATTCGATAGTTTGGTTAGGTTGTCTTTAATCTTAACCATATCGGCATCAGAACATTCACCATCCTCTGTGACCTCAAATACCACCTGCTTGAGAATGCCTGGGTTCTTCTTGTATATATGACTCACCTTGCTTGCGAAGTTGCTATTTGATAGCACATTCCGGCTTATGTTGACGCTGACATACCTTGATTGAAACAGGTGTTGGTTGCTGTTGATCATGGCTAATACTTCACGTAACACGAAGTACGTGAGGTCTTCTATTAACCCTAAGCTTTCTGCAAGAGGGATGAATATTGCGGGAGATACGTTACCTTCGATTGGGTCATGCCACCTCAACAGAGACTCGCAACCGACTATTTCATGAGTATTATGGTTAACGATAGGCTGCAAGTGGACATGCAAGTGATCGTTTCTTAATGCATCAGATAATGAATACTCTAAGCTTCTGTGGTTTTGTTTATTGTGCCTGATAGACACGGCGATAATTGTCGCGATTCCTGCAAATAGGAAACCGAACCAAGAGTAACGTAAGAGGTAATTAAAGTAATACTGATACCCAATATATGAGGTAACGGTTAGTGGGTATTTATCAGAAACAATGACTACTTTCTGTAAATATGTCCCTTCGTTTGGTAAGGATATGCTTTTATCAATTACTTTTACTTTTGATTCGATACCAAAATTGGATAGATTTCGATTTACTATGTCGTACAGGAAATGAGGAGGGATCATTAAGCTAATTCCCGCATTATCTTCGTTAGAAGAAATGAGCATGATGGAATTGACTTTAGTGATCGCAGCATTGGTATAAGACAACGTGGTCATGTTTGGATCGGAATTCAAGCGCTCTCTGATGGATTTAAAGAGACGGAATGAGACGTCACCTTCTGTTGTTGAACAATAAAATTGGTCATTTTTATTAAACAACGCCGCTTCTTTAATCCAGTCGGTATCAAAAACCGTTTGTCTCAGCCGAGTAACCACGGACTCGCATGATTGCCCGTGCTCAACCTCAGTCAAAAAGTAATCGAATTGAGATTGAATGTGCCTCAGTTTTTGCTCTAGTTGTTTGGATGAGTCTTCAGTCAACGTTTGGTAATGAAAAGGCGTAGCCGGAATTAGCATTGCCATTGATATACAAAAGGAAACAACGAAGCATAAAGATGTTTTAGCAATATTCGGGTAATTGATATCCATAGTTGGAGTAAGACTACCGATCTAAGTGAGCATTCGATTTAATTTATAAATTTAACGATTAGGTAGCAAGGAAAATAATAAATATTGTGAATAAACGCATGAATTATTGATAAAGATAATGTTTTTTCGATTTTACCAGTAACATATTGATGTTTAGCCGATTTTTCTTTGTAGATTTTACTTGGTTTTGCAGTACTAATACGAATAAAAGATATTTATAACCCTATAAAGACTAGAGTTATAAACGATTAGGATATTGAAGGAAATTGACTCAATAATCTGTGTTTCAGTTAACCGAAACACAGATTATTGATGACAGAATCAAGGATTTTTATGAAAAGAGCGATAACACTGTTCGGTTTGGCTTACTTCTCGTGCTCTGTGCTCGCTGTTGAAAAGACAGTCGATTGCGAGAATGCTATGAACACGCTAGAGATCAATCACTGTGCCGCAATTGAGTTGGAAACTGCACAAGCGGAACTGGATAAATACCTTACAGCCAGCTTTGAGCACGATGCTTATGATGCTGAGCTGGTGGCGTCAATTAAGAAGGCTCAGGAGAGCTGGCAGGCGTATATGTCGGCTCATTGTAACTCTGTGTACACCCAATGGCGTGATGGTTCAATACGAGGCCTTATGGCGCTTTCCTGCAAGACAACGTTAACCAAGCAGCGCACGCATGAAGTGTGGGCAAATTTCTTAACCTATATGGACAGCACGCCTCCCGTTTTGCCAGAGCCTAAATTAGCGCCGTAGGCAGATTTGAAATGCGTACAGGACTGTGCGCCTGCTTCAACCTTTGGCGTGCGAATAAGAAAGCGATAGGGGATTGCCTTACTCTGTCGTTCTTAGTCTCTAGTTTGAAGTATTACAGTTTGAAGTATTACCTAGCAAGGATTCGATTTTGAATAATGTCAGCGTCACCCTTGTTCAGCTTGAAGTTGAATATAAAAACAAACAAAAGAACATTGAGTCGGTCTCTGATCTTTTGGAAGCGGAATCGACAGTCGGGGATATCACTCTGTTGCCTGAATTGTTCACTACTGGATATATTTTTAACGATGCTGAAGAAATTCATGAACTGGCAGAAGATTTCAACGACAGTACTACTATTGATTCGTTAACTCAGATGGCAGCGAAGCATCACACCTTGATTGTTGCTGGTATTGCCGAGAAAGATAGCGGCCAATATTACAATAGCGTCGTGGTGGTTGATGGTTCAGGTTTACTTCATAAATACAGAAAAGTCAGTCAAACCAAATTCGACAAACAGTATTTTTCACGTGGGTGTGAGCTCCTTACATTTGAGCTCAAGGGCTTAAAGTTTGGTGTTGCGATTTGCTTTGATATTTGGTTCCCGGAGATCATGAGAGCGTATCAGTCGGTCGACGTTGTTCTCCATCCCGCGAATTTTGGTGGTCATCATAGCTTTGCTATTGCTCAAGCGAGAGCTTTAGAAGAGGGGTGTCATGTCGTGACGTGTAATCGCGTTGGGCAGGATGTGGTTGATGCGTTTACCGCGACTTATTGTGGTAGCAGTAGAACCTATTCACCAAAGGGAGACTTAATGCTTCAGCTCAACGACAAGCAATCTGTAGAAACTGTGAGTATTCAAGATCTCTCGATTGCGCCGCAATACAATGGTATTGATGTCGAAGATGAGATCCAGCAAATAACCGCCCTGTTAAACCGTTAGACCGTTAGACCGTTAAATCGTTAGAACAAAGACTAGAGCGACATAAGATCGAAAAGCGCAAAGTGATTAAACCTTGCGCTTTGGTTTGAGAGTGAATTTTTTTAAGTTTTATCATTCATTTGAGTCTGGCGCTCAATCGAATTAACGGCTTTCATCCGCTGAGCTTGATGTATGTTGACCGTCAGTCGATTGAGCAGCTTTGCAGCAGTTCAATATCAGGCAGTTGCTGATCTTTTGCCTGTACTTCTAGCTCTAATGCCTGCTTAGAAAGCATGTTGAGACCTAAGTTTAGCGACATACCTTTAATGGAGTGCAAAGTGCGACATAGTGGCTCCAGCTCCTTCGATAAATAGTATTCGATGACTCGATCAACAGACTGTTCGAACTCAATAATGGTTGAATCGATAAGTAAGCTGAATCCTTCCGTGTCGTCTTTAAGTATGCGTATCACTTCTGACTGACTTATCTCTTCTTCTGTTAATCTCAGTGTTTCAATTGGCTTGCGATGAAGTTCGACGATATTTTTGATGTCAGTCGAGCCTTCGGTTTTTATTTGCTTAGGTAATCGATTCGAAAATTGTTGCAGGGCGTCGAAAAAGCTCTCTTGTTGCAGAGGTTTAGTCAGAATATGGTCGACACCGGCTTGAATGAAGTTGTCATGAGCTTCACGGAAAACATCGGCCGTGTAGGCGAATATCAAGGTGTCGAGTTTTAGTTTCTCGCGGATGTACTGAGTGGTCTCGATCCCGTTCATTTCCGGCATGTGATTGTCCATCAAGATCAGGTCGTATTGATTGATTTTGAGGCGTTCAATTGCCAATTTACCATTCTCCGAAAGATCAACATGATGGCCGAGCTTTTCACAGAAGCCTTGTGCAACGATCGCATTAATACGATTGTCTTCCACCAATAAAATACGCAATGAATCACAAGTCAGGTTTTCTGTATTGATTACTGGTGTGACGATATCCCCTGTTTTTCCTTCTTGCCATGCGATAGGGAGAGAAACTTGGAATTTTGTGCCAAGCCCAACAGCGCTCGTCAGTGTTATTTCACCATTCATTAGGCTGACTAGATTCTTAACGATCGCGAGGCCAAGCCCCGTCCCGCCAAACTTTCTTGTGGTTGAAGTGTCAGCTTGTTCAAACGAATTAAAGATTTGCTCGTGTTTGTCTTTTGGAATGCCAATACCCGTATCTGTTACCGTGAGAATAAGTTGGTTGTTTGGTCTGTTGAGATCCGCTTGAATGGATACGTGACCTTCTTTAGTAAATTTGGTCGCATTACCGCCCAAGTTGAACATGATCTGACGTAATCTTGCACAGTCTCCGATCAGCTGGATGCTTGTTGGTATATTATTTTCGATTAACAGGCGAATGCCTTTTTCATCGGTCAAAGGTTTAAGCGCGCTACGTACAGGTTGTATTACTTGGACAAAATTAAACGGTGCAAAGTCTAACTCAAGTTTATTTTCTTCCACTTTCGAGAAATCTAATATGTCGTTGAGTATCGTCATTAAATGATGGCCAGAATCGAGAATGAGATCGATGTTCTCTTTTGTTTCCGGCTCTTGGGTTTGGCTGGCAATGATCTGGGAGATACCAAGTACTCCATTCATTGGCGTTCGAATCTCGTGGCTCATAGTCGACAGAAACTCGCTCTTAGCCTTTACCGCCGCTTCTGCTTTGGTTCTTTCTTCGACTAACTCCTGATTTTTCTCTCGCATTTCGCTGTCATTTTTTACGAGGTTTGTTGTCATTTTTTGAAAGCTTTGTGTGAGGAGAGCCACTTCGTCTTGGCTGTCGTTCTTTGAACCAAGTTCGAGAGTCGCAGCGCCTTGTTTCAAATGGCCAGCGGCAACTTGGTTCGCTGCTTGAAGTAGAGTGTGTAATCTTCGTTTTATTCGCTTGGACGACCACGTAGCGACAAGGAGTGAGATAAACACCGAAAACAGTGTTCCCAGAATGAGTACATAACTGGTTTGATTGGCTGAGCTTTCGGACTTGGCGACTCTGACACTGATAAGTTGTTGTTCAATTTCAATAAATTGAGCAATCTCTTGACGGACCTCATCAATCAGTTTTTTTCCGGTTTGCTGCTGAGTGAGATAGACAACACTCTGCATTTCAGCTTCACCTCTGTTCACGAGGTTACGCTGCATGATCTCTTTCTCTCCTGATTTTTCTAGCCATGTGTTGTGGATAGCATCAATTCGATTAAGGCGTTCTACTTGAGGTGGGTTGTCACTCACTTGAGTCGCAAGGGTTTGAATTTTTTGAGGCCATACATCAAGTGCCAAGTAGTAGGGTTCTAAAAACACGAGGTCACCGGAGATCAGATAGCCACGCTGAGCCGTTTCCATGTCTACTGTTAGGCTGAGAAGTTCTTGAGCCCGAGCGATGGCTTTGTGTGTATGAACGACCCAATTATTGTCTTTCACAATATTTCGGGTGTTGTCATGAACAGAAAAAGCAACGATAAGCATCAAAGCGATAGGAATCAAAAAGCTAACCAATAGCTTCTTCTGTAGGGATATGTTGTCAAACCAACCCGCGATCATAAAACAGCGCTCTCCATGTCGATGTCATTTCATTGTTAGTGTAGATGATAATGAGTAGCTAAGTGCGTAAATAGTTGCTAAGCGCGCAAGTGCATATGTTGGGGATGTAAGTCCTGCATATAAAGGGTATTTATGGAGCAAGTAAGAGTCGTAATTATGTGCCAAAGACAAAAAAGCTAGCCCGAATAAGCTAGCTTTCAACTGTATCATGGGCGGGTTGAGCCCTAAATCGCTTTTACGCTGCTTCGCTCTACAAGAGTCGGTTCTAGTTCAACGACTTGCGGGTAGGCGTCTGGCGTTTGTAGTCGGCTTAACAGGGTATCGACTGCCGCTTTACCTAAACGGTGCTTTGGCTGGTGGATTGTGCTTAAAGCGGGTGTCATGTACTTAGATAAGTGGATGTCATCGTAGCCAATGATAGACAGGTCATTTGGAATCAATGTGCCATCTTGAGCTGCCGCATGAATCACACCCATCGCCATCATGTCGTTGCTGACGAACAAGGCCGAAGGCATTTGACCACGAGCTTTCAATGTTTGGTAAGAATCAAAGCCACCATCGCATTCGAAGTTTGATTCAACAATCCACTTAGGGTTGATCTCTAAATTCGCTTCTTCCATTGCTTGTTTATAGCCTTGATAACGAGAAGAAGCTTGGTTGCGATGCAGTGGGCCAGTAATACAGCCAATATCCGAGTGACCATTATCGATCAGGTGTTTGGTCGCCATGTAGCCACCTTGATGCGAGTTGTCTTGGATTTTATCACTTGCGAACAGCATTGGACCCCAGTCCATTACCACGACAGGTAACTCTGGGTAGCGCTCGAACACATCGATATGTTGACCTTCAAGCGTTGAACACATCAGCATCAAGCCATCAACACGCTTTTGCAGCAAAGTATCGATAGAGGATTTCATGCGTTCGCTATCGCCTTCGGTGTTGCACAGGATGAGGTTGTAGCCTTTTTCGTAGCAACGACGCTCAACACCTTTCACTACTTCACCAAAGAATGGGTTGGTAGAGGTGGTAACCAGCATGCCCAAGGTTTTGGTTTGCTTCATTTTTAAGCTGCGAGCTAATGCAGACGGCGCGTAGTTGAGTTCTTTGGCCGCACTGTTAACACGCTCAGCAATCTCTTCACTGACAAAACGTGATTTGTTCATCACATGGCTCACGGTAGACGTTGAAACCTTTGCAACCCGAGCGATGTCTTTCATTGTTGCCATATAAAATCCTTGTGGGAATCACTTTTCCACGTTGGGCGATATTCTGCCTGAAAACAGGGGCTTATGCTTGATATTTGTTGTTACCGAATTTGAAGGCTTACATCCGTTAACTACGGTTTAGCTCAGGAGTTAACCCTTCAAATAGGTATCGAGCTAAGCAGACAGTTGCTCTGCCAAAAACGCATCGGTTTCAGCACGGCTTGGAATCGACGTTTGAGCGCCAAAGCGAGTCACTGAAATGGCAGCGGCAGCGTGAGCAAACTTAATCGCGCGTTCTAATGGCATGTCTTCAAGCAAGCCTGTGACTAATGCGCCATTGAAAGTATCACCAGCAGCGGTTGTGTCCGTAGCTTCAACGCGGAAGCCTGCGATTAATTCACCTTCGCTAGCTTCATTACCTTGACCACGATGACTCACCCAAACGCCTTTCGCGCCTAGCGTGATCATTACCGTTTCGATGCCTTTAGCATGCAGAGCCAAAGCTGCCTGATGAGCAGATGCGTTGTCCGTCACGGTAATGCCCGTCAGCACTTCTGCTTCGGTTTCGTTGGGTGTAATCACATCAACACAAGCAAGCAGTGAATCCGATAATGGACGAGCAGGAGCCGGGTTAAGAATCACTTGCGTGCCGCTCTCTTTTGCTACTTTTGCAGCGTATTCAATGCCTTCAATTGGCGTTTCAAGCTGAGTCAGCAGGTACTTAGCACCGCGAATCTTCTCTAGATGCGGTTCGATTTGGTCGCAAGTCAGCTTGTTGTTGGCTTCCGCAGAGAGACAAATGCTGTTTTCGCCTGTTGCTGATACTTGGATCATCGCGATGCCCGTCGGTGTGTTTTCTACAACGATCACACCGTCGATGTTGATGCCATCTTTGGCAAAGTCTTGACGAATATTGATCCCAAATGGGTCGTCACCAACACAGGCGATAAAGCCAATGTCTGCGTTTAATCTTGCTGCAGCGACCGCTTGGTTTGCGCCTTTGCCGCCAGGGATGACCTGATAGTTACCGCCAATCAAGGTTTCACCCGGACGAGGGAACGAAGGAACTTGCAGTACGTGGTCAGCGTTAACGCTACCTAAAACAATCAGTTGAGTCATGATACGAGCCTTATGATATATCGTATTTGAAAATGCATGGGTCTTTCTCATGGTGTTATCTGCGCTCTCGTTTGTAAGCGGCATGAGAAACAGCGATGCACTGTCGGAGTTTTGCTTTTTGTTTTGAGCCAATGAGCCAATGAGCTAAGCAAAGCAGGGGATAGGGGACCCCTGCTTTATATCGTGTTATCTAGTAACGATTACTTAGCGATGATTTTTAGAGGTACTGGTACGTACTCGTCTACTGTCTCGCCTTTTAGTACTTTGTCTGCCATTTCAACACCTAAAGAACCGATTAGGTCAGGTTGTTGTGCAACCGTTGCGCCAAGTAGGCCACGGTTAACAGCAGCGATGCCGTCTTCAGTGCCATCAAAGCCAACGATCATTACGTCTTTACCTGAAGCTTGAACTGCGCGAAGTGCACCGAGTGCCATTTCATCGTTTTGAGCGAATACTGCTTGTACGTCTGGGTTTGCAGCAAGCAAGTTTTCCATTACGTTCAGGCCTTTAGTACGGTCGAAATCAGCAGGTTGGCTTGCTAGAAGCTCTAGGTCGCTGCCGTTTACTGCGTTCATGAAGCCTTCACCACGTTCACGAGCAGCAGAAGTACCAGCAATACCTTCAAGTTGGATTACTTTCGCTTTCTCGCCTACTTTTTCCATGATGAAGTGACCTGCCATTTCGCCGCCGATTACGTTATCAGAAGCAATGTGGCTCACTACGTCACCACGGCTCGCGCCACGGTCTAGCGTTAGTACAGGGATGTTTGAACGGTTAGCAATACGAATAGCGTTAGATACTGCATCTGAATCTGTAGGGTTAATCAGGATTGCCTTAACACCACGAATGGTTAGATCTTCAATGTTCGAAAGCTCTTTGCTTGGGTCGTTTTGAGAATCAAGAACGATAAGCTTGTAGCCTAGCTCTTCAGCTTTCGCTTCTGCGCCATCTTTCATGGTTACAAAGAATGGGTTATTCAATGTAGATAGAACGATTGCCATTGTATCTTGCGCCTGTGCAGACACAGATACCGTTGTAGAAAGAAGAGCAGCAGAAATAAGAGTCGCTAATTTTTTCATGGTGTAAGTCCTTTGTGTAGGGTGAGCTAGGATGTGAGTCCTAGCTCGTAGTTACATTATTTATAGATTCTAATATTTTAAGGTAAAACAAACTGTCACTTTTATTAAACTAGGGTGTTACTTGTATTAACCTAGGATGTGAATAGGTTTTATTTGTTTTTGTTGTCGACCAATACCGCCAGAAGAATAACCACTGCTTTTGCAATCATCTGGTAGTAAGAAGATACGTCTAATAGGTTTAGGGCGTTGTTTAGGAAGCCGATAATCAGAGCACCAATTAATGTGCCCATGATGCGACCACGACCGCCGGCTAAGCTTGTGCCACCAAGAACTACGGCTGCGATGGCGTCTAATTCATAACCCATACCTGCGGTAGGTTGAGCTGATGACAAACGAGATGCCACGATGATGCCTGCAACCGCTGCTAACAGACCACAGATTGCGTAAACGCCGATTTTTACTTTGTCTACGTCGATGCCAGACAGGCGAGTTGCTGATTCGTTGCCACCCAGTGCGTAAACGTAGCGACCAAAGCGTGTGTGGTTAAGTAGGTACCATACTGCAGCGAATACCACGGCCATGATCCATACTGGAACTGGGATGCCCATTGCGTAGCCTGTACCGAACCAAGCAAACGCGTCTGCAGTATCAGTAAAGCCAGTCGAGATAGGACGGCCGTCGGTGTAAACCATGGTTACGCCGCGCAATAGAGTCATTGTTACAAGCGTTGCGATGAAGGCTTGAACCTTACCCTTGGCGATAATCACGCCACTGATCGCACCCAATGCTGCGCCTGCTACTAGAGCAGTTGGCACTGCGATCATCACTGGGATTTCCATGCCAATCATGCTGGCTGCGAAAGCACCACAAAGTGCCAGTACAGAGCCGACACTCAAGTCGATACCCGCGGTTAAGATAACCAGTGTCATACCTACTGCGATAATGGCGTTAATCGAAGTTTGGCGTAGGATATTGAGGATGTTATCGACGGTGAAAAAGTTTGGGTTTAAGAATGAAACGACAACAATCAGGAAGATCAAAGCAATCAATGACTTTTGATCAATCAGCCACTCTTTGCTGATTAACGGTTTTTTCTTTGGAGCTTCGGTTGTTTTGCTCATGGTTTTAGTACTCATGCTGCGTCCTCGTTGATCTTTTTACCGACCGCACACGCCAGTAATAATTCTTGGTTTGCTTCTTTAGCATCAAATTCACCGCTTACACGGCCTTCATGCATCACCATGATGCGGTCACTCATTCCTAACACTTCTGGCATTTCAGACGAGACCAAAATGATGCTCATGCCGTCGGCTTTAAATTTATTAATGAGTTGGTAAATCTCTTTCTTCGCACCGACATCGACACCACGAGTGGGTTCATCAAGAATCAGTACTTTTGGTTTGGTCATCAAGCCTTTAGCAATTGCCACTTTCTGTTGATTACCGCCAGAAAGGTTGCCAATAATTTGTTCGCGAGTCGGGGTTTTGATGTTGAACAGCTTGATGAAGTCATCGACTGCAATCACTTCATCTTTATGTTGGATTTGACCTTTATTAGTCAGCAGATCCAGTGCACATAACGACATGTTTTCTTTCACTGAAAGTCCTAGCACAAGGCCATCGCCTTTACGGTCTTCAGAGATGTAAGCAATGCCATTGGCCAAGCCGTCTTTCGGGCTTACAGGGTTGATGGTTTTGTTTTCTAGGTTGATGACGCCGCGCTCACTTGGAAGGGCACCGTAAATCACTTTCATCAGTTCAGTTCGGCCTGCACCCATAAGGCCAGATACACCCAGGATTTCGCCGCGCTTTAGAGTAAAGCTCACGTCATGGACACCAGAACCCGTCAGGCCAATCACTTCAAGACAGGTTTCACCGTGGCTCTGGCCGATACGTGGGTATTGTTCGTCTAGCTTACGGCCAACCATCATTTCGATTAAGCCATCTTCGTCGGTGTCTTTAACTTCACACTGACCAATGAACTTACCGTCACGAAGCACGGTGATGTCATCGCAAATCTCAAAGATCTCTTTCAAGCGGTGAGAGATGTAAACAATGCCGCAGCCTTCAGAACGTAGCTCGTTAATCACCTTAAATAGCGACTCTGTTTCGGTATCAGTGAGCGCATCGGTTGGTTCATCCATGATGATGACCTTAGATTCAAACGATAGGGCTTTTGCGATCTCTACCATTTGTTGCTCACCAAGGCTCAACTGGCCTAAAGGTGTTTTCGAGCTGTGTTTCACGTTAAGGCGTTTAAGTAGCTTGTCGGCTTCTTGGTACATCTCGTTCCACAAGATGCGACCCATGGTGCCCGTGATTTCACGACCTAAGAAGATGTTCTCGGCAATGGTTAACTCAGGAATTAGGTTCAGTTCTTGGTGAATGATACTAATGCCTGCTTGTTGAGAGTCACGCGGTCCTTTAAATGCAGCTGGTTTTCCTTGGTAAGCGATAGTGCCGCTGTCCAAGTGATAGATACCCGTAAGCACTTTCATAAGCGTTGATTTACCTGCACCGTTTTCACCCATTAACGCCATTACGCGTCCTGGGTAAACGTTGAGGCTTGCCTTATCCAGTGCTTTAACACCAGGGAAGGCTTTCTCAATTGAGCTAAGTTCTAAAATGGCTTGAGTCATGTCGGTTCCTTTACTCGGGGCCAGTTGTATTTGATTGTTCTGTATATGCATTATTTTTGGTTCAGTGATGACACTGAGCTGTCGTTGCGTTTCGCTTGAGCTAAAACGTTACGCCAGCTTGGAAAATAACATTTGCGTATGGCGTGCATTCACCAGTGCGAATCACCGCGCGGCTTTCATGCGTACGCTCTTTGAATTCTTCATGAGTGATGTAAGTAATCGAAAGCGGTTTGCCGCAACGCGCTTCTTCTGTCTTGATCAAATCAATCAGCGCAGCGTGGTGCTCTGGGCTTACTTTCGCAAACTCTTCTGCGATTACAACACCTTCAATTTGAGATTCATCCAGCATGGTTTTTACTGTCTGCTGAAAGCTCGGAACACCGTGAGTCAAAGCAAGGTCTATGCGAGTCACATGATCCGGAATCGGCAACCCTGCATCACAAATCGTGATTTCATCTGTATGGCCAAGAGTCGCCACTAGGTAAGAGAGCTCAGAGTTTATTAGGGTACTTTTTTTCATATCACGACCTATCGAAAAATAACGTTTAATGGGTTGAGAACAACTCAAGAAAAAGCCATCGAAACGTTTCGATAGTGATAATAGTGTGTGATTTATCATTTGCACGTTTGATTGTTTTAGAGTGTGATAACGATCATCGAAACGTTTCGATGGGGCGTTTTTTGGTGATCGCAATCACTTTCATCGGCAATTAAGAAGGTAAGGCAACGTAACGTTAACTTAAGGCAAAGGGAGCTAAAGTTTATTCACCGGAACATTTTGAACAGATTCTATAGGGGAGGTTTTAAGGGGTGTTTCTATTGCTACATATCCAGCTTCATTTGCATTGGGTATGACGAACAACGTATAGCCATATCGAGGAATCGTAACAATTTTGATGTTAGATGCTCTCAAGCGAACAAAAACATTCCTTAAGCAATAAATGACATTGGTTAGTGCTTGTGTCGGCACCGTTTCGTTTCCCCAACATGCGTTCACGATGTCTTTTCTAGGGATGGGTTGTCCGGCGCTTTTCGACAGTAGACAAAGCACGGAAAACAAGTGGTGACGTAAATAGATCTTGTTCCCCTGTTTGTTAGTGATGTTTCGAGTATCTACATTAAGAGTTAAGTCGCCAAAGTGGATTTCGTTATTCATTGTTTTTCGATCTTTCTCATTCTTCATTGTGGAGGAGTGGGTTGGGATAGCAGATAAAGCGCGCGGATTATGCAAAATAACGTCACTGTTGAAAGTAAGCATGCGTAAGTCTGCACGAATAAAATCTAAAAATGGGATGGTTTGAAAATTGATGGGAGGTTTTTTAAAGAAATAGATGGATTTTATTTGTCGATTATTCAAATGGTTATTTAGCTATAACTGATTGTGTTGTATGAGATTACAAAGTGATTATATTTTTATTTATTTTTTTGTTTTCTGTGAGATTAACCTGCTTGCCAATTCGACGGGGTGTCGGATAACTCTAACAAGATTGTGCAGCACAGGAAGGCGTAACAATCTTGATTTGCATTAAGTAAGGTCAAGCCGTAATGAACAAAAAATTTCTTCTAAGCATCGCAATGATGTCAGTATTTTCAGCAAACAACGTAATGGCAGCGGACAGCGGTTTCTACCTAGGTGGTGCAATCGGTACGTCTGGTGTGGATGACGGTGGCATGTTTGATTCTGTAAATGTACCCGTTAGCTTTGAAGCAGAAGACAACACATATCGTTTGATTGCAGGTTACAAATTTAATCGCATCGTTGCGATTGAAGCGCAATACACGGACTTTGGTGATGTTGTTGCTAAATCACCAGGTCGTAATGATGGTTTCACTTGGACACCTCAAATCTTTTCAGTAACGGCTAATCTTGGTTACACGTTTGATAATGGCGTTCGTCCGTTTGGTACTATCGGTTTATCGACTATTGATCTAGACATGAAGCTTGCAGACGGCTCTCGCCCTTCAGAAAGTGGTTTTGATGATACGGGAGACGGCATCCGTATGGGTGTTGGTGTTGAATACACACCACCTACAATGTCTTCGTTGAGCTTTCGCCTAGCGTACGAAGCCGATGCTTTTGACATCGAAGATAACGACAACGGACACAAGACAGAAGAAACCGTTGTTCTGGACTCTTTTTACTTAGGCGCAATGTACACATTCTAAGTTTAACACCTTGCTAAACGGTAAATCGGTTCTAAATGGGGCGTCGGTTGGCTCAACCCGTTTGGCTAAAGTGGAAAGCCGCAGTTTTTGACTGCGGTTTTTTTCTGTCTGTTACAGCTTGCGTTTGTACATGTTCGGATTAGGTAAGACGCCTGTTTAAAAGCGAACCTGAATCAGGCAGTTAAGCTTCACGAATATGAGCGGTTACAGAAACGATGGCATGGTCAGTACTGAATTGATCGTGTTCAAAACTAGGATTGATGAGGTGATGATCGACCACGGTGTAATCAGACAATTCCATCAAACTTGAAGAGTTCTGACAATCGAATTCGTTCGACATCAAAATGTAATCCAGTACAGACCCAGAAGCGCCGTAGTAATGGGTTGGTTTACGCTGTTCAAGCAAGTCTTGTTCATGCAATTGATGATAAATATCCCAGCTGTCTTTTAAGCGGAAGTGGGAAAGCCAATGCTTGCTGTTTTCGTCTCGGTTGATTGCGTAACTCAACAGCCCTTTAAACTCATCGTTGAATAGAGGCTTATTAAAGTCACCCATCAACACAACAGGCTGATCGGTTTGGTAGCGATGATTGGTGATATATTGATGCAGCATCTGAGCTTCAAGGCCACGTTGAACACTCGATAACCAAGAGCCAAGTTGTTCTTGGTGGAAGCGAGTGAGCGTGTCACTTTGTGGCTTTGCGCCTTGCTGAGCATTATCCGAATCGACAGATTCAGCTCTTGGCTCCGTCGGACGTTGGGATTTGAAATGCACAACATAACAGTCGGTTGAACCTAAATGAGGCAACGTAATAGTGGCATGAACAGGTGTTCGGTTGAATGAGAAGTTGTCACCAAGGTTGAACGCTTTCAGTATCTTCGAATCTGGCGTAACAGGCTGCACGTTTTCAATCGGGTAACGGGAAGCGATACCAACGACAGGTGAGGTATATAAGTAGTCATCCTCAACGTGTGCACTATCGACAACAGCAAAGTAAGGGTAGCCAAGTTCACTCATTAACTGCTCTAAAGACTGCGGGCTAAATATCTCTTGAAAGCCAATCACATCACAATCTAATGAACGAATCGTTTCAGCCATCCAGTGCTGTTTCTTCTGCCATTCATCAAAGCTGTAGATGTTCTCAAAATCATAGTAAGCATTCGGTGGTTCGAGGTAGTTCAAAAGATTGAACGTTGCGAATGTTATGTGGTTTGGTTTATTCAAAGTGTCATTCCATTTAGACCTAGGCAGCAAGGATACTCCAGTAAAGTATAGTTTGTTGATTATTTAGGGGTTAAGTTTGATTAATTAAGCCAATCAAAGTCAGTGACGCTTCTGTCATTTATGTTAGTGAGATTATTGTGACGCAACTTTAGCCTGCGTCATCAAATAAATTCGAGTGGTGACGAGTTAATTGTAAATAAACAGTAAGAGTTAGGGTGCTGATGGTTTTATTAGTTATTACATGATGTTAGATTTGAACCTATACTTGATTTAACGGCATGCATTCAAAGCCGATTAATTAACTTGAATATCGAATTCATGACATTTGAAGGGAGAGTCAAATGGGAACAGTTTTTCGACGCAAAGCCTCGCAGCGCACTCAGTTTTTCAGGTCTAATTTAAAGTCCTGTGCAGTTATGCTGCCGCTTATTGCTTTACACCCCTCCGTTACTTACGCTTCTGATACCCAATCAACTCCTGCTGTCACCGTTATTGAAACCACACAATTGGTTGGTTTTGGTGAAGCAAAATATCCAGCCGACTTCACTCACTTCGATTACGTTAATCCTGATGCGCCAAAGCAAGGCAAAGTGACCTATGGCAGTATAGGTACCTACGATAGCTTTAATCGATTCGGTTCTCGCGGCGTTGCTGCAAGTTATACCGGAGAGATTTACGATACCTTGATGTTTTCTCCGAGCGACGAGATTGATGCGTACTATCCATTGATTGCTTCAAAGGTTCGCTACGCCAGTGATTTCACTTGGATGGAAATCGACATCAACCCAAATGCTAAATTCCAAGATGGCGAACCTATTACCGCGCACGATGTTGCCTTCACTTTTGACAAGTTTTCAAAAGAAGGTGTGCCTCAGTATCGTGTGTATTACAAAGAGATTAAGTCAGTAAAAGCGGTCTCTGATTTGGTTGTTCGTATTGAAATGAACCATCCAAACCGCGAAAAACTGTTCAGCTTTGCGCAAAGCACTCGTGTATTGCCGAAACATTTCTGGAAAGACAGAAAGCTGTCTGAACCTTTAAGTGAGCCACCAGTAGGCAGTGGTCCCTATAAGATCATTAGCTACAAGTCTGGTCAAAGCGTTACATATGGTTTAGATGAAAATTACTGGGCTGCGGATTTGCCCGTCAATGTTGGTCGCAACAACTTCAAGCAAGTGCAATACGATTACTATCGCGATGACACCGTAATGCTGGAAGCCTTCAAAGCAGGGGAGTTCGATCTTCGAACCGAGAACTCGGCTAAGTTCTGGGCCAACTCTTACACGGGCGCAAACTTCGACAAAGGCTACATCATTAAAGAAGAGATCAACCATGAGAAGCCTGAAACAACACAAGGTTTCGTCTTCAACATTCAATCTCCTGTGTTCTCTGATCCTAAAGTTCGTGAAGCGTTAACGTACGCGATGGACTTTGAGTGGATGAACAAGAACATGTTTTATGGTCAGTACAAACGGACTCGTAGTTACTTCCAAAACACTGACTATGAAGCGAAAGGCTTACCAAGCGAAGCTGAAGTTGAGTTGTTGTCTCAGTACAAAGATCAGATTCCACCGCGAGTGTTTACCGAAGAATTTCAACCTTCAGTAACCGATGGCAGCGGCCGTATTCGTAGCCAAATGCGTACCGCTTTCAAACTGCTGAAAGAAGCGGGTTGGGTATTGAAAGACAAAGTGATGACCAACGAAAAGACCGGCAAGCCGATGTCATTTGAGTTGCTGATTTACAGCCCAACCACCGAGCGTATCGCAACACCGGTTCAAAAAAACCTGAAACGCATGGGTATCGAGATGAAGATCCGTACCATCGATACCACTCAGTACATCAAGCGCTTGCGTGATCGTGATTTCGACATGGTGTCGTCTTCATTTTCCGCAAACCCTTATCCTAGCCCGAACTTAATGATTGTTTGGAACTCTAACTACATTGATTCTACTTACAATACTGCAGGTGTAATGGATCCGGTGGTTGACGCGTTAACAGAAGAAATTGCGCGTAACCAACAGCATCCTGAAAAGCTGCTTACGTTAGGTCGTTCACTTGACCGTGTATTGCAGTGGAATTTCTACAATATCCCTCAATGGCACGTTGGTGAATATCGCGTTGCAATGTGGGACAAGTTTGAGCGTCCAGATGTATTACCTAAATACGATTTAGGTATCGATACATGGTGGATTTCAGAAGAGAAGGCGGCTTTGCTTCCTGAAAAACGTCGCTAGGAGTTAGTTAGCATGGCCGCGTATATATTTCGACGTTTATTGTTGGTGATCCCCACGCTGTGGGCGATCATCACCATCAACTTTTTCATCATCCAGATAGCGCCCGGAGGCCCGGTAGAGCAAGCCGTTGCTCAATTAGAAGGGCATAACTCTGGCATCATGGAGCGCTTTTCTGGTGGTGGGCAAGAAGTTGATTTAAGCGAAAGTGACCAAGCGTCTGCGAGTGGTTATAAAGGCTCTCGCGGGCTTGATCCTGAAGTGGTTGAAGAGATCAAAAAGCAGTTTGGTTTTGATAAGCCGATTCATGTTCGCTACTTCGACATGTTGAAAAACTACGCGACCTTTAACTTCGGTGAAAGCCTGTTTAAAGGCGGTAACGTGATTGATCTCATCATCGAGCGACTGCCTGTTTCCATTTCCTTGGGATTGTGGAGTACCTTAATCATCTACGTGATCTCGATACCCTTGGGCATCATGAAGGCGATACATCACGGCTCTCGTTTTGATATTTGGTCGAGTGCGGTGGTGATTGTCGGTTATGCCGTTCCAGGCTTCTTGTTTGCGATCATTCTGATTATTTTGTTTGCAAGCGGTAACTATTTCAGTTGGTTCCCATTGCGTGGACTCGTGTCGAGTAACTTTGATCAGCTCAATTGGTATCAGCAAATAGGCGACTATTTTTGGCACTTAGCTTTGCCTATTTTTGCTATGGTCATCGGCGGCTTTGCCACACTCAGCATGCTGACCAAAAACTCCTTCCTTGATGAAATCAACAAGCAATATGTGGTGACCGCGCGAGCAAAAGGTTTGGACGAGAGCAGTATTCTCTACAAGCACGTTTTCCGTAACGCGATGCTGATCATTATTGCCGGTTTCCCGAGCGCATTTATTAGTATTTTCTTCACGGGTTCTATGTTGATTGAAGTGATGTTTTCACTCGAAGGCATTGGTTTGCTTGGCTTTGAATCAACCATTCAACGTGACTATCCCGTGGTGTTCAGCTCTCTCTATATCATGACCTTGCTTGGCTTGGTGCTGAGCATTATCTCCGACCTGACGTATACCTGGGTTGATCCTCGAATTGATTTTGAAGCGCGTTAATGGCGAATGAATAAAAAGGTATTGATAATAAATGTTTAACAACCCTTTAGCTGAAGCTCGTTGGTTACGGTTTAAAGCAAACAAGCGTGGTTTTATCTCCCTTTGGATATTTACCATTTTGTTTGGATTGAGCCTGTTCGCTGAGATCATCGCCAACGATAAGCCACTCTTGGTTTCTTATGATAATCAGTGGTTTGTACCTGTTATCAATGAATACGCCGAGACCGAATTTGGTGGTGAGTTTGAAACCGAAGCCGACTACAAAGACCCGTATGTTATCGAACTCATTGAAGACAGCGGTTACATCGTGTGGCCAATCATTCCGTTTAGCTACGATACGATAAACTTCGATATTTCGGGCGCGGTGCCATCGGAGCCAGATTCAGTGAACTGGCTTGGAACCGATGATAAAGGGCGCGATGTATTGGCCCGCATTATTTATGGATTCCGTATCTCTGTTCTGTTTGGTTTTATTCTGACGATTGTATCGAGCGTCGTCGGCGTAGTTGTCGGGGCAACGCAAGGTTACTACGGTGGTTGGGTCGACTTGTTTGGGCAGCGCTTCATTGAAGTCTGGTCTGGAATGCCGACCTTATTCTTGCTGATCATTCTGTCGAGTTTCATCGAGCCGAATTTCTGGTGGTTGCTCGGGATTATGGTGTTGTTCAGTTGGATGAGTTTGGTTGGGATTGTGCGAGCTGAATTCCTACGCTGTCGAAACTTTGATTATGTAAGAGCCGCGCAAGCGATGGGTGTTGACGACAAACGTATTATGCTTCGTCACATGCTACCCAACGCGATGGTGGCTTCATTAACCATGATGCCGTTTATCCTTTCAGGCTCGGTCACCACATTAACGTCGTTAGATTTCTTAGGTTTTGGTCTTCCTGCGGGTTCACCTTCATTGGGTGAGCTGTTGGCGCAAGGTAAGGCTAACTTACAAGCGCCTTGGCTTGGCATCTCTGCCTTCGTTGTGCTTTCACTGATGCTTACGTTACTGGTCTTCGTTGGTGAAGCGGTGCGTGATGCTTTCGACCCACATCAACAGAAGTAAGGATAGGTTATGACTTCAAATACAATGCCTGCTTCTCCAGTTTTGACTATAGACAAATTGTCGGTTGGTTTCGGGCGAAAAGATTCGATAGAACAAGTGACGCAAGACGTCTCGTTGGAGATATACAAAGGTGAGACACTCGCGCTGGTGGGCGAGAGTGGTTCCGGTAAATCGGTTACGGCTAATTCAATACTGAAACTGCTGCCTAAAGGCTCGTCACACTACTTGAATGGTAAGATCAATTTCTCTGGTACCGACATTCTGAGTTGTTCTGAAAGGCAATTGCGAGGGATTCGTGGTGGTCGCATCGGCATGATCTTCCAAGAGCCTATGGTGTCGTTGAACCCACTGCATAGAGTCGGAAAACAGCTTGTTGAAACCCTAGCGATTCACCGAGGTATGCGAACTAATAAAGCGCAAGCCTTGGCGATAGAGTGGCTATCCAAGGTGGGTATTCGTTACCCAGAGCAGAAGATTTCAGCTTATCCACATGAATTGTCTGGTGGAGAGCGTCAGCGTGTAATGATCGCAATGGCTCTGATTAACGAGCCAGAGCTGCTTATCGCTGACGAGCCGACGACTGCGTTGGATGTATCGGTACAAGCGCAGATTCTCGACCTGTTAAAAGATCTGCAACAAGAGCTGGGTATGGCGATGCTCTTTATCACCCATGATTTGAGTATCGTTCGTAAAATTGCCGACAGAGTGGCGGTAATGAAAGATGGTCGCTTGGTTGAAAGCAATGACTGCCAAACACTCTTTAATGCACCAGCTCACCCTTATACGCAAAAGCTTATCAACTCTGACCCGAAAGGTTTGCCCGTTCCAGTTTCTCCGGAAAGTGAACCTCTGCTCGATGTTAATCAACTTCGTGTTTGGTTCCCGATTACGGGCGGTTTATTCAAGCGAACCATTTCTCATGTCAAAGCTGTGACCGATATGGAGTTCACTTTGAAGAAAGGGCACTCAATCGGTTTAGTTGGCGAAAGTGGCTCTGGTAAATCGACAACCGGTATGGCGATACTCAAATTGGTGCAAAGTGAAGGTTCAATTACTTACGCAGATGAACAAATTCAAGGCTTAAACCGCCAACAGATGCTACCGTTTCGAAGCCGTATGCAAGTGGTCTTCCAAGACCCGTTTTCTGCGCTAAACCCGAGAATGTCGGTCGCTCAGGTGATTGGCGAAGGTTTGTTAGTGCATCAACAATTGGATGAGAATGAACTCGACCAACGTATCTGTGACGTAATGAAAGAGGTAGACCTAGACCCTGAAACTCGCCACCGTTACCCGAATGAGTTTTCTGGAGGCCAAAGGCAGCGTATTGCGATTGCTCGTGCTTTGATTTTAAAGCCAGAGTTTATCTTGCTAGACGAACCGACATCGTCATTAGACAGAACCGTCCAAGCTCAAGTACTGGATTTGTTGAAGTCACTTCAAGAAAAGTATGGCCTGACCTATTTGTTTATCAGCCATGATCTGAGTGTCGTGAAATCCTTGTGTCATTACACCATTGTGATGAAAGCAGGCGAGGTAATAGAGAAAGGTGACACTGAGACTTTGTTTGGTAATCCGCAGCATGAATACACCAAGCAACTTGTGAGTCTTTCCAATGTTGGTGGGACGTTATAACGGAGGTGTCAGCACTAAAAAAAATAATCACCTGATCAATTCAACATGGTCATTTTGTTGTTTTAAGATTACACTGCGCCCAATATTTCAGAAGTACATATTTAGGTAGAGGTCACCATGGACCAAGAACATTATGAAGACGCTGATTACGAAGGCCAAGAGCTGGGCGAAGAAGGTGAAGAGATTGAAATTGAAGCAATTGGTATTGATGTTTCATCACAGCCAATCGAGCTCTACAAAGTGTTTAAAATTGCTAACCTAGTGAGTGGTGGCGGTGAAGCTAAGCACATCATCTCTGAAGGCTACGTAGCGGTAAATGGTGAGCTAGAAACCCGTAAGCGTCGTAAAATGTACGATGGCGACTTCTTTGAATTCAACCAAGAATACTATGTAGTGGTGTGTGATCAGCCAGTACAAGAAGAATTAGAAAAGCCGAAAAAGAAAGAAGCGCTTAAAAAAGAGAACAAGGCGAAGAAAGGTCAGTCTAAAAAGGATTCTAAGAAGAAAGAATCTAAGAAAAGCAAAGCAGAAATGCTAAGCGCAACGGCTGAACCAAAGAAAGAGAAAAAAGAGAAGAAGAAAGAAAACAAACCGAAAAAGAAAGCGGATACGCCGAAGCCAACACGTGACGACAAAAGCGGCCGTAACTCGATTGAATTCTTCTAACGTTATTACTTTGAAACGTAAGCACCGCTAGACCCAGGTTTTACGTTAAACAGATATCAAAAGGCTCATTATTTAGTGAGCCTTTTTTGTCGGTGTAATTTAGGTTCTAGCCTAATTTTCTTTTTGATCAGCCACAAACTCTACAAACCTATCCCTGAGTGGGTTTTCACTCTCTCCATTCCAGATCAACCCGACGGGCCAAGTTGCGTGTTCACCTTGTAGTGCAATGAATTCCACATCGGTATTGCTAATGAACTGCGCACTGCTAGGAACAATGGTGAAGCCGATATTGGCAGAAACCAAGGCAAGCAGGGTGAGGATATCATCGGCTTCTTGCGTCTTTGATAAGTCGATTTTATTGGCAAGACAATATTGTTGAATCTGTCTGTCTAATCCGGGACCGCGATGTTGGGCGAGCTTTAGATAAGGCCATTTCGATAACTCAGAGACGACGAGATTTTTGTTTGGCGCTTGCTTGAGAAGATCTTGGTGTATCGCGACCACAAGCGAATCATTGAACAGTGTTAGGCTTTCTAAATCCGATGATTCTGGTATCCGATTGAAGCTGATATCGAGGTCATGGCTCAATAACTCATCTGTCTGCTGCTTGGAAGGCGTGTCATTTAAGGTGACATGAACGTCTGGATATTGCTGTTTATAAGCCGCAATAAGCTTGGGCGCTTCATGATAAGTGGAAACACCAAAGCCAATGTTCAAATGTCCCTGAGTTCCTTTCACCACCGATCCTGAAAGCTGCTCAAACGCTTGCATTGAATGAACCAAGCGTTGGGCTTCTGCCAGTAACGTTTTGCCTGCGTGCGTTAGCTCTGCGCCATTCCTACCACGAGAAAACAGAGACGCCCCAATGTTGGATTCAAGTCGTTGAATCTTTTTAGTGAGAGCTGACTGAGTGATGTAGAGCTGCTCTGACGCCAAGCGATAATTGCCCGATTTAGCTAACTGACAAAATGCCTTCAGTAAATCAAATTCCATTCCAAATGCTCATTGAACTAAGAATATCTTTCATTATATGGAATTGAATCGATTTTTTATACTGAGTTCATACCAAATCAAATAAAGCGGAATTTGAGGACGAATCATGAAGAAAGACATCAAAGTAGCGTCGGTTCAATTTAACCACCACGCAGGTGATAAGGCGTATAACTTATCGGTTATAGAGCAATACGTTCAACAAGCTGCGGACAGTGGCGTGGAGATCGTCAGTTTCCCAGAGATGTGCATTACCGGTTATTGGCATGTGTCTGCTTTGTCTCGCGATGAAATTGAAGCATTAGCTGAACCTTTACCGAGCGGTGAATCCACTCAAAAGTTAGTTTCACTGGCAACGCGGTTTGGCATGAGCGTTGGCGCGGGCTTGATAGAGCAGGGTACTGATGGCGAGTTATACAACACCTACGTATTTGCCATGCCAAATGGAGAAGTTCAGAAACATCGTAAACTGCATACCTTTGTTAGCCCGCACATGAGCAGCGGCGACCAATACACGGTGTTCGATACGCCGCATGGCTGCAAAGTCGGTATCTTGATTTGTTGGGATAACAACTTGGTTGAAAATGTCAGGATCACTGCATTGAAAGGCGCCGACATATTGATAGCGCCACATCAGACAGGCGGTTGTCAGTCACGTAGCCCCAATGCGATGAAGCGAATTGACCCTGAGTTATGGTTTAACCGAGATGAAAACCCAGATGCGATTCGTGCTGAAATGCAGGGTAAGAATGGCCGCGAGTGGTTAATGCGTTGGTTGCCAGCAAGAGCGCACGACAATGGTATGTTTGTGGTGTTCAGTAATGGTGTCGGCGTTGATATGGATGAAGTCAGAACAGGCAATGCGATGATCCTAAGTCCTTATGGGGAAATCATCACTGAGACCGATAGTGTTGATAACGATATGGTGATTGCAGAGCTAAAAGCAGAAGAGTTAGATATGTGTACGGGCAGACGCTGGATTCGTGGTCGTAAGCCAGAGTTATATCATTCACTCACACAACCTCTTGGTCATGAACTTGATCCGCACCAAGCGCGTTTTGCTGAGAAATAATGGTGTAAGCGCTGGTGAAAAAGGATGTATTAGGGATGGTTGAAAGGGAGGGAAGCTGGAGGGGAGAGAAGAGTTCCTGATGTAGTCTACCCACTTAAATCATGTTTAAGTGGATAGACTATTTACACATTAAGCACTAAGCACTAAGCATCAAACATCTAAGTTCTATTCTCAGTGTCGAGTGCGAGAAGACGTCAGTTCTGATGCGCGAAGCTGAGCAACGGCTTTTGCTAGTTCAAGCTGAGCTTGTGCAAAGTTAATGTCTACATTGCCCTTATTGATATTTTCTAGAGCGGCATATTTCGCTTCTTCTGCGCGAGCGCGGTCAATATCTTGGCCGTGCAAGGCAGTATCGGCTAACACCGTTACCACATCCGGCTGAACTTCCAGCATTCCGCCAGACACATAAAGCACTTGCCCCTCTGATTTAGGGTCTGTGACAAACACGGTTACGCCCGGTTTGATCTTACTGAGAAGCGGAGAGTGACCGGGGCGGATCCCCAGCTCACCGTCAGCGCCAGAAACGGCTAGGGCATACGCTGGACCTGAAAACAGCGTACCTTCCGCACTTACAATATTAAGTTGAAATGTATTATCTGTAATTCCGATAGCCATGGTGCACCTGCCTCTTAGAGTGATTTTGCTTTGTTAAGCACTTCGTCGATAGAACCACAGTACAAGAATGCCTGCTCTGGGATATCGTCATATTCGCCGCCTAACAGGCCTTTAAAGCCTCTTAGTGTTTCGCTTAGCGGTACAAATACACCTTTCTGACCGGTAAACACTTCGGCTACGTGATAAGGCTGAGTTAAGAAACGTTCAATCTTACGAGCGCGAGATACCGTCTGTTTATCTTCAGTTGAAAGCTCATCCATACCAAGAATCGCGATGATGTCTTTTAGCTCTTTGTAGCGTTGCAGCGTTGTTTGGACTTTTTGTGCAATGTCATAGTGCTCTTGACCAACCACAAGCGGGTCCAATTGGCGAGATGTTGAATCCAATGGGTCGATTGCAGGGTAGAGGCCCAATGCAGCGATATTACGAGACAGTACAACGGTCGCATCTAAGTGAGCAAAGGTTGTTGCTGGTGATGGATCGGTCAAGTCATCCGCAGGTACGTATACCGCTTGGATAGACGTGATAGAGCCTTGTCTAGTCGAAGTGATACGCTCTTGAAGCACACCCATCTCTTCAGCGAGTGTTGGTTGGTAACCTACTGCTGAAGGCATACGGCCCAGCAGTGCTGATACTTCTGTTCCCGCAAGTGTGTAACGGTAGATGTTATCAATGAACAACAGTACGTCACGACCTTCATCACGGAAGCGCTCAGCCATAGTCAGGCCTGTAAGTGCAACACGTAGACGGTTTCCCGGTGGCTCGTTCATTTGGCCATAAACCATGGCTACTTTGTCTAGTACACCGGCTTCTTTCATCTCGTAGTAGAAGTCGTTACCCTCACGAGTACGTTCACCAACACCGGTAAATACAGAGAGACCTGAGTGGGCTTTGGCGATGTTGTTGATGAGCTCCATCATGTTGACGGTTTTACCTACGCCAGCACCACCGAACAGACCGATTTTACCGCCCTTTGCGAAAGGACAAATAAGGTCAATAACCTTAACGCCGGTCTCAAGAAGTTCAGTGCTGTTTGCTTGTTCTTCATAAGAGGGTGCTTCACGGTGAATTTCGTAGCTTTCTTTTTGACCGATTTCACCACATTCATCGATAGGCTGGCCAAGAACGTTCATGATACGGCCTAAGGTTTCTTCGCCCACAGGAACGGTGATTGGAGAACCGGTGTTTTCAACAGTTAGGCCGCGGCGCAAGCCATCTGACGTACCCATTGCAATACAACGAACGATGCTGCCACCCAGTTGTTGCTGAACTTCCAATACGAGAGAGCTTGCTTCCTCGCTAGTCACTTTCAATGCATCATAAACGCGTGGGCTGTTGCCGCCGCTGAACTCGACGTCTACCACCGCGCCGATAACTTTAACTATTTTTCCAACACTCATCTCTAAATCCTCAAATTCTATTCTTAACCCACTCTTTCCTGCCCTTAGACAGCTTGAGCTCCTGAGACTATTTCACTCAGTTCTTGGGTAATGGCAGCCTGTCGCGCTTTGTTGTATACCAACTGCAAATCATCGATGAGTTGGCCTGCGTTATCGGTCGCCGCTTTCATGGCCACCATTCGGGCTGCTTGCTCACAGGCAATGCTCTCTACGATGCCTTGATACACTTGCGATTCAATGTATCGATGTAACAGCTCAGAGAGGATGTCTCTTGGTGCTTGTTCATAGATGTAGTCCCAACGACGAGCTTTTTTCGCGCCTCCATCGGCCTCAGAATCTGAAGGGTGGGGCAGCAACTGCAAGGTCGTTGGTTCTTGAACCATGGTGTTGATGAACTGGTTATAAACGAGATACAAGCTGTCGATTTTTTCGTCGTCGTAATGCCCTAGCATCGCGTTAACCGTACCTAAAATGTCTTCTAATTTAGGCGCGTCACCAAGGCCTGACGTTTGCGCGATAACATTGCCGCTGCGTTGGAAGAACGAGATAGCCTTAGATCCCACTAAGGTTGTTTCTACCTCGACTCCCTTGGTGCGCCATTGCTCCATTTCTTCTAACACTTTCTTGAACAAGTTCGAGTTCAAGCCACCACATAAGCCCCGGTCGGACGAAATAATGATGTAAGCAACGCGTTTTGGTTCACGCTGTTGAAGGTAGGGATGCTGGTATTCCAGCGACCCTGATGCGACATGAGAGATAACTTTGCGCATGTTCTCAGCATATGGACGTGTTAGCGTCATATTGTCTTGAACCTTACGCATCTTACTTGCCGCAACCATCTCCATTGCACTGGTGATTTTCTGAGTGTTACTAACACTGCCTATCTTGGTGCGAATTTCTTTAGTATTTGCCATTATCTGCTCCTAATTTGTTTTGATTTCCAGCCAACAAACCGGAGCGTTTACCAAGCTTTCAACGCAACAAAGTCACCGAGAAGCTTTGCAAGAGCACCATCAATTTCATCGTTGTAGTCACCATTAGCGTTGATGGTGTCGAACAACTCTGGGTTTTGACCTTTCGCGTAAGCAATCAATTCTTCTTCAAAACGCGCAATCTTGTTCAACTCTACGTCAGCCAAATAGCCTTTTTCTGCTGCGTAGATTACCGTTGCTTGCTCAGCGACAGACATTGGAGAGTATTGCTTTTGTTTCATCAGTTCGGTTACTCGCTCACCATGATCAAGCTGCTTGCGCGTCATGTCGTCTAAGTCAGAAGAGAACTGAGCAAATGCGGCTAACTCACGGTATTGAGCTAACGATGTACGAATACCACCAGACAGTTTCTTGATGATCTTGCACTGAGCCGCGCCACCCACACGAGATACCGAGATACCAGGGTCAACAGCAGGACGTAGGCCTGAGTTGAAAAGTTGGGTTTGTAGGAAAACCTGACCATCAGTAATTGAGATTACGTTGGTTGGTACAAACGCAGATACGTCCCCCGCTTGAGTTTCAATGATAGGAAGCGCTGTCAGTGAGCCTGTTTGGCCTTTCACTTCTCCGTTGGTGAACTTCTCTACGTATTCCGCATTCACTCTTGCAGCACGTTCTAGTAGACGAGAGTGGAGGTAGAATACGTCGCCAGGGAAAGCTTCACGACCCGGTGGGCGTTTAAGTAGCAATGAGATTTGACGGTAAGCGACGGCTTGTTTTGATAGGTCATCATAGATGATCAGTGCATCTTCACCGCGGTCACGGAAGTATTCACCCATGGTGCAACCCGCATAAGGTGCTAGGTATTGAAGCGCGGCTGATTCTGATGCTGATGCGACAACAACGATGGTATTTTTAAGCGCATCGTGGTCTTCCAGTTTACGAACAACGTTTGCGATAGTAGAGGCTTTCTGGCCAATAGCCACGTACACACATTTGATGCCAGAATCTTTTTGGTTGATGATCGCATCGATTGCTAACGCTGTTTTACCCGTCTGACGGTCACCGATGATAAGTTCACGTTGACCACGACCGATAGGCACCATGGTATCAACGGCTTTATAACCCGTTTGAATTGGCTGGTCGACGGACTTACGCTCGATTACGCCGGGTGCAATTACTTCTACAGGGTCGAGTCGGTCACAACTCACAGGGCCTTTGCCATCGATTGGCTCGCCTAATGTGTTCACTACACGGCCAAGAAGTCCGTTACCGACGGGTACTTCCAAGATACGACCTGTCCCTTTCACTTTCATACCTTCAGATAGGTCAGTGTAGGGACCCATAACCACGGCACCGACTGAGTGCGTGTCTAGGTTAAGTGCGAGGGCGTATTTGCCACCTGGAAGCTCGATCATCTCACCCTGCATGACATCCGCAAGGCCGTTAATGGTAATGATGCCGTCACGAACCGAGACTATGGTGCCTTCGTTGCGAGCTTCGGTGCTCACATTAAATTTCGAGATGCGATCTTTAATTAGATCGCTGATTTCATTTGAATTTAATTGCATAATTGTTACCTATCTCGCGTGAAGTTGATGGGCTAATCGGCTAATTGATGTGTTCAAAGAACCATCGATGACGGTTTCACCCGCCTTGATGACGATCCCGCCAACCAGCGAGTCATCAATAACCTGTTCCATTTCAACCTGACGCTCTAATTTCTTCTCAAGTGCAGCAGTGAGTGATGTAACTTGATCTTGTGTCAGCAATTCTGAACTGGTGACAGTGACAGGGATTACACGTTCATGTTCGTCCTTTAGGTCGCTGAACAAGTTAAACAAGTCTCTGATCACTGCAAGACGGCCATTCTCAGCCAAGACTTTAATGAGATTAATGACGTGGTCATCAACGAGTCCTTGGCAAACGTGAATGATTAGATTGACCAGTTCTTCAGATTGCTGTGTGTGAACACCTTCTGCTGATGAAATCTGTTTAGCGATCGTTTCTTCTTCCGCTACCGTCACAAGAATGGACAGCATTGAGTGCCACTCTTGTAACTTGTTTTCACCTAAAGCAAAGTCGAACGATGCTTTAGCGTAGGGATGAGCAATATTGGTGTAATCTGACATATTGCCTCCGTTTAGAGTTCGCTTATCATTTGATCAACTAACGCTCGGTTCGTTTCAGAATCTAGGTTTTTGCTAATCAATTTCTGTGCACTTTGAATAACAGCATCTGCAATATCCGCCTGAAGTTCACGGCGTAACTTTTGACGTTCGCCTTCTAGCTCAGCTCTACCTTGTTCTAAGATGCGCGCTTTTTCTTGCTCACCTTCTTGGTGAGCTAAGGTGATGATTTCGTTGCGGCGTTTTTTGCCTTGCTCAATCAGTTCGGTCACATTTTTTTTCGCATCTGCGACGAGTTGTGCGCCATTTGATTTTGCTAGTTCTAGCTCTTTCGCTGCATTTTCTGAGTGGCGTAAACCATCAGCGATTTCTTTTTGGCGCTCGTCTAACATCGCGGTGAGAGGGGGCCATACATATTTCATGCATAGCCAAACAAAAATCACGAATGAGATTGCTTGACCAAACATGCTGGCATTTAAATTCATACCTTCCTCACTAAATCTTGATTATTTACAAATCGATCTTTTCAAAGCTTTTAATTAAGCCACGGCAAAGATGATGTATAGACCGATACCAACACCGATCATCGGTACAGCATCCACAAGGCCCATCATGATGAAGAATTGAGTACGAAGCATTGGAGTAAGGTCTGGTTGACGAGCAACACCTTCAAGATATTTACCCGCTAAGTTACCAATACCAGATGCTGCACCTGCTGCACCTAAACCGATCAGTAATGCACCTGCTACATATAAAACTGCGCTTACGATATCCATTTGTATCTCCGATAAATAATGTGTTAGTTAATTTTTTAGTTATTAATTAGTGGTGTTCTTCTGTTGCCATTGCTAAGTAAACAACGGTCAGTACCATAAATATAAATGCTTGTAAGAATACGATTAATATGTGGAATAAGGCCCATGGAACACTTAGTGCCCATTGCATCCACCAAGGCATTAGTGCGATAAGGATGAATATCATCTCGCCTGCATACATATTTCCGAATAATCGTAAGCCTAGTGATATTGGCTTTGAAATTAATGTTATTAATTCAAGGACAAAGTTAACAGGATATAAAATAGGGTTATCAAATGGCTGAGTAGTTAGCTCTTTGATAAAGCCTTTCAAACCTTTATTTTTAAACGTATAAGTTAACAATAAAATAAACACACCGAGTGCCATCGACATTGGGATATTTACATCCGCTGTCGGTAGGTCTCTAAAGTGTTCTAAACCCATTACACGAGTTAACCCTGGTATTAAATCTATAGGCAATAGGTCGACTGCATTCATTAACAACACCCAAACAAAAGTGGTTAATGCCAGTGGCCCTATTAATTTATCCTCCGCTTGAAAAATCTCTTTGACTAGGTTGTTAACGAAATCAAAGATAAGCTCGATAAAACATTGAAAACGACCTGGAACACCGCTAGTGCCCTTGGTCACTACATAACGAAAAGCTCCAATAAACAGTAAACCCGTGATCCAAGATATCAACATTGAGTCAATGTTGAACGCCCAGAAACCATCACCTGTAGTTAAGAAGGTTAAGTGATGCTCTATGTATTCGTGAGCGGTAGTGACTTGATCCATACTACACGTACTCCGATCTTGTAGAGGCAGTAATAAATGGTGTTAAGAAGTACCCAATCATTGTGAAAATATACGCGTATAATATTACTGGGTTATCCAATTTAAAAAACTGGAATGCCAAGATAAACATTAAGAACGTATAGGTTATTTTCACGACACGACTCATTTGCATTAAGTCACGTAAACTATAATTAGGATTCTTGTGCACCTTAAGGCTTGCATATATAAAACCAAACAGCGGTGGTAACATCGCGATTACGACACCCAAAGCTGAAGACTCCATATCTACTTTATTACCAAAAAACACTTCATATAAAACTACACCGACGGCTAATACTATTTGGCAGAGAACAACTCTTTTAGCAGCAACAAGGATGTCGCTACTTATCCCATTAAGCCTCATAATAAAACCTTATATTTAACAGTGTAAGTCAATATAAAACACAGTTTGAATATGTTTTGTTACTAGCACTTACTTGTTAATAGCAATTTGACTTGTTAATAAACCTTTACTTGTTAACAAAGAAATAATCTTTCTGGCTTTATATCTCCTGACGAAATTAAACGTTAAAAACTAACTCGCTATCGTTTCGACAAAATATAAACTACGCCTAAAATTATGTGATCAAAACGACAAATATCGGCATCAATAATTCCATTTTTGAAATGAGTGTTTTTCATTTATGAAAGTAATAGTTCTATTATTAAATCCATGAATATTTAAAATGCTTTGTTTATAGCGAGAAAAGGGAGGCTTTACCCAGAAAATTAGAGAGAAAAAATATTAAGATATGACATTATCAATTAAGCATATTCAATGACTTAGAGTCTTTTCTAAATGTGATGACGGGTTGGAATTCGAAGCGGGGTATAACCAAGATTTTGTTGATATTGGACGGTTTCGTTTGTGTAGTGAAATAGCAGTATGGTGCTCCTTATCATTAAGCTAATATTTTTTAGTATCGTTATCATATTTTCATTATTGATGTATTGGAACGCGAATCAACACGCCCAGCACCGGGTTCAAGATGAAAATTTGATGAAAAATTCAGCGTCCAACCGCTGATGCAACAAGATCTAGGGTCAATGATGAGGGCGAGAAAACATACATACAGATGGAAAGTACGGGTTAATTGACTCAAAAATAGAGGTATCGCTGAGGTGGGGTCGAATTATTATCGGACGAATTCGCAGAGCATCGACCCAGAAGTAACAGTTTCAATACAGAAATAATCGGAATCTAAAAATGTTTGTCGTATCAATAGGCCTATAGGAAGCGCCTTCATTCATGTTTTTCTATTACTCTTCATAGCTTAGGTATTGAATACACAAGTCATGAAAGGCTTGTGCTTGTGGCGAGATCGTACGGTCAGCCAATCTGAAAATACCGATCTGACGTTGTAAGGGCGGGTCAATCAATGGGATCCACACCAAACGGGTTTCATTGGTCGGGAAAGCCAACTTAGGTAGCGTGGTCACGCCTATCCCGAGTTCTAACACCGAAAACAACGAAGTGATGTTCTCTACCGAATAAAGAGCCTGTTCGCTGAGCATTCGTGCGGGAGTTGGGTCAAGTAGGGTACAAGTACCGTTGCGAATGAAGGGTTGTTTTAACAAAGTTTGCCATTCTATTCCCTCTCGTTGAGAGGCGATGGGGTTGTCTTTGAGGCAGACCACACCAATAGGGTCAGAGAGCAAAGGCGTGAAATCGATGCTCTCTTCTTCTAAATGGGAGCTATTTCCGAGGGCAACATCCACCTCTCCAGAGAGTAATCTCGCTTCCACACCTGCCGCATTATCGTCAATTAAGCTGACCTCAACATTGGGGTACTTTTCGCAAAAAGCCCCTAAAACACTAGGGATTAGTTTTGCGGCCACTGAAGGGACACTCGCTATTCGAACTCGCCCTTGTTGGCCAGCTGCTGCAGCACGGAGGTCGTTATCTAATGCCTTGTAAACATTTAAGAATTGAATGATTTTCGGTAAACATATTTCGCCAAAAGGTGTCAGCGTCGATTTGTTGCCCGTTTCAAACAGTGGTTGGCCGAGAATTTTTTCTAGCTCTTTTATCGATGTTGAAAGTGCCGCTTGCGAGCGATTTGCTCGGTGAGATGCCGCTCTAAATCCGCCTTCTTCGACCACTAAAACAAAATGTTTTAACTGTTGTAGCTTAATACTCATGACAGGAATCCTTCTCTAGGCCTTGCTATACCTTACTTTTTTAAAGGTGATAGATTTTATTTATCAAATGCACAAAATTTACCGTTAGATTTATCAGCCGTCAAGGTGCAGTATTTAACCATCTTGAAACATAGTTGTTACAAAGTTGGATGGAATCGTGAACGCACAAACTAAAAAACACCCAGTAAAAACCGAGCTTTTCGCTTCAAAAGCACCACTAGAGTGGGCAATCGTTAATAACGGCACTCTATACACAGCGCAGATTCCAATTGATGAAACTGGCGCAGTAGTAGAAGGCGGTATCGAAGCGCAAACGCGTCAGACTTTTAACAACCTTGTTCATACGTTGGAGTGTGCAGGCGAATCTATGGATTCAGTGCTGCAAGTTCTGATTTACGTGACAGACCGTGAATATCTAAAAACGGTTAACAGCGTATACGGAGAATACTTCAATGCACCTTATCCAAACCGTGCTGCGGTCGTCGTTGCAGGGTTAGCAAGAGAAGAAATGTTGGTTGAGTTCGTGGTTTACGCATCAGCCTCTCAACCTGAATAAAGATACTGTGAACTGAGGCAATTTGCGGATTAAAGCTATTTGTCTGTAAAGATCTTTATTGATACAAGCGTCTTGGTTCAGTTTTAGATACAAGATTTAAACGTTATTTCTTATATAAATTAACGTTTTATTCATTAATCAGATGGTTGCCAGGCTCAAACGCAACCTAACCGTTACAAGGACAGAATGATGACTCAATTACAGAATGTTCAAGCAGAAAACGCACTTTACATTGGCGGCGAATGGCAAGCGGGTGTAAGCACCGTTGCGAACATTAACCCATCAGATATTTCTGAAAACATCGGTAACTTCGCACAAGCAAGTGCTGACCAAGTTCAACAGGCGATTTCAGCGGCAAAGCACGCTCAACCAGAGTGGGAAAAAACGCCGATTGAACGTAAGCAAGCAGTACTTCAAGCGATTGGTGACGAGCTGATTGCACGTTGTGATGAGCTAGGTACGTTGCTTTCTCGTGAAGAAGGTAAGCCTTTTGCTGAAGGTCGCGGCGAAATTTACCGTGCAGGTCAGTTCTTCCAGTACTTTGCGGCAGAAGTACTTCGTCAAATTGGCGACAACGCAGAATCAGTGCGCCCTGGCGTTTCTGTTGAAGTGACTCGTGAAGCGGTGGGTGTTATCGGCATCATCTCTCCTTGGAACTTCCCGACAGCGACTGCTGCTTGGAAAATCGCTCCAGCGCTTGCTTTCGGTAACAGCGTTATCTGGAAACCAGCAAACCTAACACCAGCAAGTGCAGTTGCGCTCACTGAGATCATCCACCGCCAAGGCATGCCAGCAGGCACGTTTAACCTTGTACTGGGTAGTGGTTCAAAAGTAGGTGATGCACTGATCAACTCTAAAGAAGTGAACGGTGTGAGCTTTACTGGTTCTGTTGATACGGGTCGTAAGGTTGCCTCTGCTACTGCGCCAAACTTCGTTCGTTGCCAACTAGAAATGGGCAGCAAGAACGCACTTGTGGTTGCAGATGATGCTGATATCCAAACAGCCGTTGATGCAACGATTGCAGGTTCATTCTCTGGCGCAGGTCAAAAATGTACAGCATCTTCTCGTCTAGTGGTTATGGATGGCATTCACGACCAATACGTTGAAGCACTAATCAAACGTATGAGCGAGCTGAAAGTGGGTCACGCACTAGAAGACGGCGTGTTCATGGGGCCTGTTGTTGACGGCAACCAACTTGAAGCAAACCTAGGTTGGGTTGAAAAAGCACGTCAAAGCGGCGGTGAGCTAGCATTCGGTGGCGAACGCTTAAGCATGAAACACGAAGGTTTCTACATGTCTCCAACGCTGTTCTTGAACACTAAGAACGATTGGGAAGTGAACCAAGAAGAAGTGTTTGCACCAATGGCAAGCGTGATTCGTGTGGCTGACCTAGAAGAAGCGATTGCGACAACAAACGATACTCGCTTTGGTCTAACGGGCGGCATCATTACTCAAAGCCTACGTACTAGCGCAATGTTCAAGCAACAAGCGCAAACAGGTTGTGTGATGGTGAACCTACCAACAGCAGGCACCGATTACCACGTACCGTTTGGTGGTCGTAAAGAGTCGAGCTTCGGTCCTCGTGAGCAAGGTCAATACGCGAAAGAGTTCTACACAGTGGTGAAGACAGCTTACCAGCGTCCTTACTAAGCAGCTTTCTATATAAGAATTGGATAGCTGAAGATATTAAGTCTCTAGCTATCCAGCTATCGAATTGGCCTGATTCACAGAGTCAGGCCAACATCCAAACCCAATTACGCTCAATCAATGTAGATTTCAAAGACTGAGCACCCAGTAAGTGATTTAACCCATTTTTGAAAACATGTTATTTGAGCGTGTTTTCAAAACCGAGCTAGAACACTGAGCTTTCAATAGGAGTGGTTATGTACCAGCAACGGATTGTTATAGATGGATTGCAATACTGCAATTGGAACAGAGAATATTTCCAAACACTAAAGGCGAGCGGCATTACAGCAGTTCACGCTACCGCGGTTTACCACGAGACAGCTCGTGAAACCTTATCTCGCTTTGCTGAGTGGAACCTAAGATTCGAGCAAAATGCAGACATTATCATGCCGATTCATTCAATGGCTGATGTTGAAACTGCAAAAGCGACAGGCAAAGTCGGCATTTTTCTAGGTGCTCAAAACTGTTCGCCAATCGATGATGAGATTGGTCTTATCGAAGTGATGCGTCAGCAGGGTCTTTTGATCATGCAGCTTACTTACAACAACCAAAGCTTACTGGCGACGGGTTGTTATGAGCAGAACGACACAGGCATCACGCGCTTTGGTAAACAGGCTATCGAAGAGATGAACCGAGTGGGCATGATCATCGATATGTCTCACAGCGCTGAACGCTCAACACTTGAAGCGATTGACCTGTCTTCTCGTCCTATTTGTATCAGCCACGCGAACCCTACGTTTGCTCATGATGCATTACGAAATAAATCAAACGATGTGATTAAAGCCCTAACCGCACGCGGTGGCTTAATCGGATTCAGCTTATACCCATTCCACCTACCAAACGGCAGCCAATGTACGTTGGAAGATTTCTGCCAAATGGTTGCAACGACTGCTGACATGGTTGGCGTAGAACACCTAGGTATTGGTAGTGACCTATGCTTAAACCAACCTCAAGCCGTTCTTGAATGGATGAGAAATGGTCGTTGGTCTAAAGCAATGGACTATGGCGAAGGCTCTGCAAACAACTCAGGTTGGCCAGATGCGCTGCCTTGGTTCTGTGGTAGTGCGGGTATGGAAAACATCTATAACGGATTGATGCGCCATGGTTTCAGCGAGTCTGAAGCTGGGCAAGTCTTGGGAGAAAACTGGTTTAACTTCTTGAAAGATGGCCTAGAGCCTCAAAGCAAGGGTTAAGTGTTTTTTCACTAGCAATCATCGAATTAGCAGCCTTCTAATAAACGTTCATTTAGACGTGCTGTTTTAACCAATTTCACTATTCAAAAGGAACAACGGTCTATTTCGCAACGCGGTAACCCAAACATGGATTAGCCTGCCCAACACAAAAAACAATAGGGCAGGTGTTAAATACACCTCTTGTAGTCATCATTAAAGTGACAGCTGCAAAGAAACCTCTGGAGTCAGAGTATGTCTGATTTAACCAATAGCGTGAAATCTTCAAACGTAAATGCGGGTCAAACAAACACAGCAAACAATAATACACAGTCTGAATCTACTTCAGACAAACTAGGACTAACCAACCCAGCACTATGGTACAGCGGCGGCTTTATTGCTCTGTTCGTAGCCCTTGCTTTGTTTGATGGCGAGCTGTTATCAAGCCTGGTAAACACGGGTTTTGCTTGGTCTGTAAAAGTGTTCGGCCCTTATTGGCAAATGCTTCTTCTTCTGACTTTTCTTATTGGTCTTGGCCTAGCGGCAGGGCGAACAGGCAAGGTTATCCTAGGTGGCATCGATAAGCCTGAGATGGATGGCTTCCGCTGGATGGCAATCATCTTCTGTACACTACTTGCGGGTGGCGGCGTATTTTGGGCGGCAGCAGAGCCTATCGCACACTACGTGAGCCCACCACCGTTGTACGGCGCACAAGAAAATGCACAACAAGGCGCGGTGAATGCGTTATCACAATCATTCATGCACTGGGGTTTTCTTGCATGGGCAATCGTTGGTAGCTTAACGTCTATCGTGGTTATGCACCTTCACTACGACAAAGGCTTACCGCTTAAACCTCGTATTCTTCTTTACCCTGTATTAGGTGAAAGAGCTCTGAAAGGCCATACCGGCGCATTGATTGATGCATGTTGTATTGTTGCAGTAGCAGCGGGCACCATCGGTCCGATTGGCTTCTTAGGCCTGCAAGTGAGCTACGCCCTGAACGAACTGTTTGGCATTCCAGATGGCTTCACGACACAGCTGATCATCATCTTGTTCGCTATCGTTCTTTACACATTGTCTGCATTAAGTGGTCTTAACCGCGGGATGCAAATGCTAAGCCGTTACAACGTAATTTTAGCAATGGCATTGATGGTCTACATTCTGGTCTTCGGCCCAACAAACTTCATTTTCAATGGCTACATCCAAGGTGTAGGCAGCATGATAGATAACTTCATCCCAATGGCAACATACCGTGGTGACGAAGGTTGGTTGAGCTGGTGGACAGTATTCTTCTGGGGTTGGTTCTTAGGTTACGGCCCAATGATGGCAATCTTCATCGCACGTATTTCACGCGGTCGTAGTATTCGCCAATTGGTATCAACCATCAGTCTTATTGCACCGTTCGTAACATGTTTCTGGTTCACCATTGTTGGCGGTTCTGGCCTTGCGTTTGAAATTGCAGACCCAGGCAGCGTAAGTAAAGCGTTCGAAGGCTTTAATTTACCTGGCGCGCTACTGGCAGTAACTCAGCAACTACCAATGCCAATGCTTATCTCTATTCTGTTCTTGATCTTGACGACGATCTTCATCGTAACGACAGGTGACTCAATGACTTACACCATCAGTGTGGTAGTCAGTGGTGAGACAGAGCCTAACGCAATTATTCGTACTTTCTGGGGTGTGATGATGGGGGTAACAGCATTGATTCTGATTTCCCTAGGTTCAGGCGGAATCTCTGCACTGCAATCGTTCATTGTAATCACAGCGGTACCGGTGTCCATAATCTTACTGCCATCGCTTTGGAATGCGCCTCAAATCGCAATCAAGATGGCGAAAGAACAAGGTTTTTAAAGAACAGGCTTTTTAAAGAGCAGATTTTTAAAGAAAAGGGCTCTGTAAGACAAGAGCTCTGTAAAAAAGAAACTGATTAAATAAGAAAAATCAGCCTTCGAAAGAAGGCTGATGCAAAAATTCCGAAAGAAACAGCAAAACTGTACTGGTGAAGATACACCGGACGGCAAAGTATTTAGGTCAATCGATCTAGTCAGGACAAATAATAAGGGGCGAGCTCGCTTGCCCCACATAACGTGAAAGCTAACCAGCATACTGTAATAACGAATGCTTCAAATGACGGCAACGATCGGTTCTGAATGGCTAGCAAAATCCTATAACTATAAGGTGGTGAGCAAAATGGATGCACATCGTTCTACCTACACTGAATCAGCATTACGTGACGCAACGGTTGTCATGGCACCGGAAAGGCTAGGTGCGATGCACCAAACACGCATCAGCTTCGTGAGAACTCTGATTCGTAAAATGGCGCAGCAAGAGTGGAAAGTGACGAAACATGAGTGGCAATTAGACGCTCAAGGTTTTGGTCATGTTATCTATAAGCTAGCGACGCCAAACCATGTTTATCATTTGGTTGTTTTTTGCGATGAAATTGCAGATGACGAACGAAATGACCGTGTAATTGCTGAAAAGTGGGACGTAACGTTTGCGCTTGTTCTTGGTGATGTTGATGTCACCCTACTTGAAAGACTTCGTGCGAATGTACCGCTTCAAGAAGCCGGCCGTAATCCAAATAACGTACTTGTTTTAGCGCGTGCAAACAAAAGTGTACGTGTGTTTGAACACATCGTGAGTCACTTGGCGAAAGGTGTTCAACCAACGCCAAAAGAACTCGCTGAAGTAGGCTACATCCTGCGAACCACTGCCGTTTATGGCAATGGCAAATTTGGCATTGCAGACTTTAAAATCTTAGAGAAAAATGAAGATTTTAATCAGTCATTTAGTGCGCAAATGTGTGCAGTTTATATGCTGCGTGAGTTCAGCCTAGATTGGGTTCATTACCTAGCCGAACAACAGGGCGGTGAACAAGCGATTACCTTGCATCGAGGATTACAACGTTACCTTGGTGTTGGTAATGCGACTGGTTTAGGTATGGCGCCATACCTTATTAACCACCCTAGTATTGTCGATCAATGGATGACAACCCGTGAACATGCATTGGCGGACGTGTTGTCCAGTCAGACTGATACGGCGTTGATCGAGCCACTACGTACCTTAGTTAAAAAAGCGATTTGTCATTTAGAACAAGTCGTTACCATCAATGAAACACAGCAAGAGCTGAACAAAGCTGCTGTTGATGATTTGAAGCACACAGAACAATCATTAGAAGCTTCTGTCAGCCTGTGTGATACATGGGCACAGTTAGTCGAACAATCTAAGCACATGAGTATGGAAGCCCAAGAAATCCTTATCTCATGCTTAATGGAATTGTACCCAGAATTAGTGGACGCCCATCAAGAGCAAATGAATTGCAGCGAGACGCTATCACTCCCTAGTGGTAAAAAGATCCAAGATTTGTTGGTTGTACTAGAAGAGAAGTATCGCTGGGCTATCACGACTGACTTTACGAAAGCAGAGAACAACTACTGGTTCTGGTATCGCTCTCAAGACAAAGAAGAACCAAGACTCGGTGTTCGAGGTGAAGAGCTGGGTGAAGAGCGTGAACTGCCGTTGGATATTGGCCGTCAAGCTTACCGTTTGTACCATGCTTTATTGCAATTCGCGCCTGAGCTTTCATTGGCTGAGTTCCTTGTTAAACAGCCGCAACACCGTGCAATTGCGCGCCGTGTGTGGACGCTGGGTAACAAAGCGATGGGCGACATTCAAATGAATGTGCTGCATCAAGATTCGCCACCAATGCACTTACTGCGTTGTAAGCTAGCAATGTTTGGTGCGACTAAGTTTGATCCTCGCTCAGACCGTTGGGTACGAGTAACGTTTTTCCAAGGCGCACCACTGCTTGATGAAATTCATCAGGATGAGTGGGTGTTCCCAATATTACCAAGTGAAGCTGAACTGTCTGGTTCGCAAAATGTTTCAATTCACAGCACAAATGCGAAAGGCCAACATGGAGGTAAATCGTTATGATCGTTTCTCACAATGAACTGGTCGCGGCCGTCAATAAAGCCTTTTTAGGTATGCGTCGTACATGTGGTGAAGCTGATGTGATAGCGAACATGGTGGCAGATTTACAAATGGTCGGTTTGGATGGTGTTCGTCATTTTAACAGTGCGAGCAATTTCATCGGGCTAGAAGACGACCGCCCTGTCGATATTCAAGTGCGCAGTGATAATACGGTTGAAGTCGACCTGCACAAGGCGAGTTTGGCGTGTCATCTTCCTGTGATTATGGACTATTCGATTGAAAAAATGGTTGGTAAGAAGACGCTGAAAATTGAGCTAAATAACTGCCACAACCGTTGGCTAGCATACAGCGAGCTTGTAAAACTGGCTGCGAAAGGTATCGCGTGCATGGCACGTTGGGATAACGGCTCTAACCCTAAGAGCACTTTGTATGTGCTTAATCGTGGTTGCGTTGCACCAGAACTGTTTTTATCAGATTTGCCACTGGCATCGGTCGAACATATCCACAATATGACCATCGAGCTTTCCGTCCAGGATTTCGATATCGAACGTTTGTCAGATGGCTACCAAACACACATTGAATCGGAAGCGCTTTTTAAAACTCAAGAGAAAGCATGGAACGATGGCATTGAGGTGGATGATGGAGAGTGGGCGGCACTGAAAGAGACCGCTACCGCAATCCTAGTTCAGAGCAGTGAACGCTCGACTCAAGGTGCCGGTGAACTGACGGCTTCGTAGTCGCTAGATTTATTAGGTTCATTAGAACTAACAGGTTCGATAGATTAACGGCAAATAAGCGAGTTAGTTTATCAACACAGATAAAATCAAAGAGCTTAACGTATCCTCACCTCGTTAAGCTCTTTTTATTTGCCTCGCGCTTTGGATTTTCTTTACCTCATTCTTTTGCTCTCTCGCTGGATCAGCCTCTTCTAAACTGACTGTTTTGACACACGTTGTTACCCGTTGAGAGGTAATTGAACAATTAAACGAAGCACGTTCACATTCATGTTAAACAAACGGTTTCATTTACAAGCTACTATGCGTATCTTGCTCATATGGGTGCCAAAGGGCGCCATTTTTATTCGTACCAATGACTTTAGAATCAGATAAAAAGGAATGAAGCGTGCAAGCTAACTTTATTGATGGAACCACCCTGTATCGTCAGCACTCTTTCGAGTTGCCACTTGATTATCAAGCCAAAGATGGACAACAGATCCAAGTCTTCGCACGTGAGTTGGTTGATCTCGCTAAAGATGCGCAAGAGCTGCCGTGGCTGATCTACTTTCAAGGCGGCCCAGGTTTTCCTTCTCCACGGGTGAGCGGTCAATCTGGTTGGCTAAAGCGTGCATTACAAAACTATCGTGTTCTGCTTCTGGACCAACGTGGTACGGGCAACAGCACGGTTATCAGTCATGGAACGTTGGCGCACCTTTCTCCAGAACAACAAGTCGAGTACTTAACGCATTTCAGAGCCGACAATATCGTTCGTGACGCTGAAGCGATTCGTGAGCAGTTTGGTGTTAAACAATGGTCTACGATTGGCCAAAGCTTTGGTGGCTTCTGTACACTGAGCTATTTGTCACTGTTCCCACAGAGCTTGCAACGTTGCTACGTGACGGGCGGTATTCCTTCTATTGAACGCGAAGCTGACGATGTTTATCGTGCGACTTACAAGCGTGTCGAAGATAAAAACAGAGCCTTCTTTGCTCAGTTCCCACAAGCACAAGCTATGTGTCGCGAGATCTCTGATTACCTGCTCAACAACGATGTGAGACTGCCAAACGGTCAGGTGTTTACAGTTGAACAGTTCCAGCTGATTGGTATTAACCTTGGTGGCGGAGAAGCGAATCTGCCGATGTATTTCACATTGGAGAGTGCGTTTGTTGAAGTGAACGGAAGCAAGCAGTTAAGCTACAGCTTCTTAAATCAAATGCAGCAAGAGCAGGGCTACCTAACGAACCCAATCTACGCGATTTTGCATGAATCGATTTACTGCCAAGGTGCAGCGTCTAACTGGTCTGCACACCGAGTACGCGAGCAGTACCCACACTTTAACTACCAATCAGGTAGCGAGTTCTGGTTTACCGGAGAAATGGTGTACCCATGGATGTTCGACCAACTAGAAACGTTGAAGCCATTACGTGAAGCGGCAAATTTGTTGGCTGAAAAATCGGATTGGGGCAAGTTGTATAATGCAGAGCAGCTAAGCAAGAATACCGTTCCAATGGCATGTGCAGTTTACGCTGACGACATGTACGTAGAGCTGGATTACAGCCGTGAAACGCTAGCCAATATTCCAAACTCAAAAGCGTGGATCACCAACGAGTACGAACACAATGGTTTGAGAGTGGATGGCGAAAGAATTGTAGACAAATTAATGACGATGGTTGAAGCGTTAGAAAACCTGCCAAAATAATTAGACGATTTACGTTAGAAGCTGTTTACGTTAAAGCTGTCTACATTAGAAGTTTTCTACGTTAAGAGCTATTTACGTTAGAGGCTATCTAAGTCAACGTTAAAAGCTATTTACGTCAAAAGCTACCTACGTTAGAATTAAGATACGCTAGAAACAAGAAAACGCTGCATCCGTGCAGCGTTTTTTTTATGTCATCGAACTCTGTTTTACTTGGTATCTAGTTGATCACTAGATACCGAGTAAAACGATAGAGTTTAAGAACCGGGAGGGATAGTTCCTAAATTCATTAAGGTTGGATGACGATATCTTGATTTTCAGTGGTCGATAAGCTGGCGCGGTTCTGTTCGATAAGTTGAGCCGCATAAGAGGGAGTCACAGCTTGAACTTCGCCTTTTGAACGAATGGTTAGTGCTTCCCACGCATGATCACGGTATTTGCCTGTTTGTGTATATTCAATAAGTACTCTCATGATTCTTCCATCCGATGTGTGGTTAACGTGCTACTAACATTAGCGCCATTGTTGAGGTTGCACACCTGTTAAAAATGGAACATAAGATTAACCAAATGAGAATGCGTGTAACTTGAAAAACAGGCCTAACTGCACTTATCTTACTTATCGTAACTAACGACGTCTATCGTAACCAACGACGTTTATCGTAACCAACCGTCCTTATCGTAAATAGCGTCCATAAAAAAACGCAGCACAATGGCAGCGTTAAAGTTGAGATAGGTTGAAGGTTGTTTAGCTGTTTTCTAAGCCAACAATCTTGCGTGCAGACATCACTGCACTATCCAAGTCGGTCAATCTACCAGCACTTGCTGGACCAAGAACTGATGAATATAAAGCCAACTGCTTCTCAAATGATAAATCTAATTGGTTATATAGATTTTGGCGGATTTGAGCGTGTTGCTGTGGCTTTGCGCTCGACAGACCTTCCAACGTATCGTAGATGAGTGTAGTTGTATCCATAACTGTCCTTAGTACATCTTTAGAAAATTTTGCATATTATGCACTTGGTGTCATCTTTGTTCTGCGAGATTGATCGCATTATGTGCAGCTCTGCTTAATTGTGTAATCAGTTAGTTACAATTGTGTTGTATGGCAAAGTATCAAAAACTTGGGTTTGGGCAAAAGAAAAGGAGACGCACTGGTCTCCTTTGGGTTTATTCATCAATACTAAAACTTACTTGTTACTTGCTGAGCTACTCGAATACGTCGAGAACCTAGCGAATGTTAATGTTCTTATCTCGATTTTCGTACATTTCAGGTGTGGTGTGTAATCCTCCAGCGTAACCTGCTGCTTCAAGTGTTTCTCTTACCTCTCGTACGTGCTCCGCCGTGACGGGTTCCTCTCTATCTCCAAGGTGTAATCGCACGAAGGTGATCAACTCAGCCAACCTTTGATCCGACAGCACATCTTCAAAGCTTGCCATCGGCATGAAGTTTCTGTCTTTGTCGAGATAGGTGGGTTGTAGGCCGCGCACGGTTACCGCGATGGTGTTGAATGGATCGCTGTGCATGATAATGCCGTTATTCAACAGCGTAGGGGCGATAGGGTCGCGACCTTTACCATCGTCACCATGACACGCTCCACACGTTTGGCGATACGTGGTGTAAATATCAGTCGTGTAAGAGTCTTCATCAAACCCTTTCGGCTGTAACTGAACGGCATCACTGGCAATGGTGTTGTTGATGTCACCACTGAGTAGGTAATAGGACATCGACTCGATATCTTCACGTGTCATCAAGCTTAGGCTGTTTTTCACGACATCAGCCATACCCGCAAAAGCGGTGCCTTTGTCTGAATGGCCTGTGTGTAAAAAGTCGGTGAGTGTTGCTTCATCCCAACCATCGATGTAGAGCTCATTAGCTGTGATATCAGGCGCGTTCCAACCGTCGATCAAGTTACCTTGGAAAATACGTTCTGGTATCAGCGCTTGGGCAATGTTTCGTGGCGTATGGCACTCCGAACAGTGACCAAGTCCTGCGACCCAATATTTCCCTTGTTGCCATTTCTCAACGTTTTCGACTTCCGATTTAAGCTCTTCAGGCACTTGGTAGTCAATCGGATCGGTATCCATGAACACAATATTCCACCCGAGCAACCCTAGACGAATGTTCGATGGGAACATCATGCTGTTGTCGTCATTACGTCGAGGCACCGCGGTGATTGACTGCATGTATTCCCACAAATCGACCATGTCTTGGTCGGTGAGGTATTGATAAGAGGTGTAAGGCATTGCAGGGTACAGGTAACCATTCTTACCTTTACCTGCAACTAACGCGGCTCGGAAGTCATCAAAGTCATAAGTCCCAACCCCTTCGGTGGTGTGTGGCGTAATATTGGTTGAATACACGGTGCCGAAAGGGGTCACAAACGGTAGGCCGCCAGCAAAGGGTTCGCCACCTTCTGCACTATGACAAGCTACACAGTCACCGGCATACGCTAGGTATTCACCACGTTCAACAGACTGAGCTTCTAGGTTCGTGAGTCTTTGTTGCTGCTCTGAGCCCGCATGTCTAATGTAAGCACCCAGTGCGAGTATTTCGTTCTCGGTGAGCTGCTCATCAAACGCAGGCATTAGGTTGTTCAAGCCTTTGTTGATAGTGTGTTGTATCTCTTCAATACTGCCGCCGTGCAACCAAATATCGTCTGAGAGATCAGGCACGCCAATCTCTGGGTTCGCAACAGAACCATCAGCGTGACAAGACGAGCAGTATTTTACAAACAGCTCTTTGCCGACTTTAACTTTTACTTCTGGAACATCGGTATGGCGTTGATTGAGGGAAGCTAAGTAGTAAGAAACCTTAGCCACTTCATCGGGGCGCATGATTTCGCTCCAACCCGGCATTGCACCGTTCCGACCTTTGGCGATCGAATGAATCACAGCTTCATCACTGCCACCGTAGAGCCACTCTTGGTCTATCAGGTTAGGGAAGTGCTTTTGTCCCTGAGCGTTATCTCGGTGACAAGCGGCACAGTGAGTTTGGAACAGAATCCTACCGCTGTTCACGATCTCTGGGACTGCAGCTAATCCCTCTAACGTAGTTTCGCTGGTTTGTGCAAATTGCTCATTGAGAGTGGTGGATGGTGAACTGAGCTTATCATCGCTTTGTTCCCAATCGACTAATCCTTCCCATTCGCCAAGCCCGGGGTAGAGCACCAAATAACCAGCAGACAAAAGAAATGCGACCGCATAGTTTACAAATAACAGCTTAGGTGGAGGCGCATCTTTCTCTTCAATACCATCAAAGGTGCCAATGGTGTGGTCGTGATCGGCCTTGTGATTGCTACGCCAGTATTTAACGACAACAGACACCATCAGAATAAAGAATATTAAGGTTAAGAGTACCGCCCATAGATTCCAGAATGTGCTCATTGTGATACCTCCTGTGACGTATCTTTACCCAGGCTTTGTAAATAGCGAATCAGCGCTTCACCTTTAGTTTTGCCTCTTACTTGCAATCTGGCATCACCAATTTCTTGATCGGTATAAGGCACACCTAAGGTACGTAACACTTCCATTTTTGCGCTGATATCATCGCCTGTAAGCGTTTGTTCAAACAGCCACGGGTAAGAGGGCATGATCGATGTCGGTACGACTTTTCGAGGATCAATTAAGTGAATAACATGCCACTGGTCAGAATACTTTCTACCTAAGTTAGTGAGGTCAGGGCCGGTACGTTTAGAGCCCCACAAGTTAGGAAACTCATAGATATCGTCTGCTTCTTGGTTGGGACGACCATTACGTTTCACTTCTGGCTCTAGAGGGCGAACCATTTGGGTGTGACACACATGGCAGCCTTCACTGATGTAGATGTCTCGCCCTGCCAACTCAATCGGTGTGAGTGGCATTGCTAAACTGCCTTTGGCAATATCGTCTCCGCGGACAATGCTTGGCACTACCCAAACCAACAAAGAGAAGGAGGCAACAACAACGGTGGTCAAAATTAAAATGACGATTGAATGTGTAAAGTCTTTACTCATCATTTAAGCCCCCTCATTAACGGTGTGTTTAGCATTGTGTACTACTGGCATACGAACCGTTTTGTACAAGTTGAATGCCATTAAAAACAGTCCAAGTACAAACAGCGCGCCACCAAAGAAACGCATGAATAGCCAAGGTGCTTTAAAGTCCATCGCTTCTACAAAACTGTAAATCAGTTCGCCATTTTCATTTTGAGCGAGCCACATATAACCCTCACCGATGCCTGCGATCCAAAGTGCTATCGCATAAATGGCGACGCCAGCATGAGCGAGCCAAAAGTGCCATTTAATCAGTCGTCGTGACCAAAGATCGGTTTGGCCCCATAAGCGCGGAATGAAATAGTAAAAAACCGCTATCCCTGACATTCCAACCCATCCAAGAGCTGCGGAATGTACGTGACCGATGATCCATTCGGTGTTGTGTGCCACCATGTTGAACCAGCGAATAGCGAGTAGGGGACCTTCGAATGTCGCCAAGCAGTAGTAAAGAATTGCTGAGAAAAAGAATAAAAGAATGTAGTCGGACTTCAGCTTTTCTTTGTTTTGTAGGAGGGTCATCGCACTATTAAACGCACCGGCCCAAGAAGGGAGCCACAGGATCAAAGACATTACGATGCCGATGTTTTGAATCCAGATCGGAACGGAAGAATAAACCAAATGGTGCGTTCCGGCCCACGTGTAAAAGCCGACCAAGCCCCAGAAGTGGATCACAGACAACCGGTAGGAGTAGATAGGTCGATCCGCCGCTTTGGGTATGAAATAGTAATTCATACCAATCACACCTGCGGTTAGTAAGAAGCCGACGGCATTATGTCCCCACCACCACTGAACAATCGCATCTTGAGCGCCTGCAAACACAGAGTAGGACTTCATCGCCAACACTGGCATCGCGAGGTTGTTCACGATGAAAATCATTGCAACGACGATGATGAAAGCAGCAAAGAACCAGTTAGCCACGAAGATGTGACTGACCTTTCGTTTAGCAAGGGTGCCAAAGAACAACACCGCATAAAGCACCCAAACCAGCACGATCATTAAGTCGATTGGCCATTCAAGCTCTGCATACTCTTTTGAGCTGGTGTGGCCTGCGGGTAAGGAAATGACCGCAAGCAATAGAATAAATTGCCATCCCCAAAATACCATCCATGAAAGGCTTTTATTGAACAACTCACAATGGCCGGTTCGCTGGGCAATGTATAAAGATGTCCCCATCAAAATATTGACGACGAAGCCGTAAATCACCCCAGATGTATGTAGCGGGCGCAGTCGACCAAACTGGAAATATTGAGAATCGAAGTTTAAGACTGGCCAATACAATTGCGCGGCGAGAATCACCCCGATGATCATACCTACGATTGCCCACACTAAAGACGCGATGATGAAGTACTTAACGACCTTAATGTTGTATTGCGGTGTCACTTGTTCCATAACAAGGCTCCTTGCCTAAAGCTTTTATTCGCTGACTGAATTTGATTCGTTGAGTGAGTTTGAATCGTTGCCGAGCATTGAATAGAAATAGGAAATGTCGCGGATGTCTTGGTCAGAAAGGGTGTCGGCTTGTTGCTGCATGAGAATTGCCAAACCACTGGTTCTTTCCCTTGTCTGATAGTCTTTTAACGAGGAGATGAGATATCCCACCTTTTGACCGCGAAGGTTCGGGTAGGGGTCTTGCGTTGAGATGCCATCAGCGCCATGGCAAGTCATGCACACCTTGGCTTTCTGCTTACCTAACTCGAACTGTTCTTGATTAACGTCAGCAGAAACAGGAAACATGACCAACGTCATTACTAGGGTTGAAAGTGTCGTCATGGGGTTAAATTTTTTTATATTCAAACTCATTCTCGATTCCCTTGATTATGAAATGAGTAAGCTTTTTTAAGAGCGACACACGATACCTGCTGGTGGAATAGAAGCGACAGATATCAGAAAAACAGGCTCTCAAAGCTGCTTACGTTCGATTAAAGGTTATGCAGCAACAAGCATTCTTGCTACTTACTGGCTCATATTTATTGTTAATTTTGATGGTCAGTACGTATTCAGTGGCTGGATTGGATTACTCATTGCCTTTAAAAAACCGGGATTACTGGTATGAACGCTAATTAAAGTCTTATTTAGAGGAGGGAAGGTGTTGTTCGCACCTGGTTACAGGAATGAAACGTTATCTCAGAAAGAGTCGAACTGCATTATTGAGAAAATAGGCAATGTCTAAGCAAGTCAAATGACCAATATGAACTAGACTCAATTTAGTGACCTTTTTAGAATGGAGTTTAAAATGAGAGCTGCACTTCTGTTTATACTTTCACTGTGTTCATTTTCTACTTTTTCAGCATCCGAACTCACAATATTCGATCACCTAGGGCAAAAGCATCAATTCAGTCGAGAACAACTGCTATTGCTCCCTCAAAAAGAAATCACCACCTCATTACCTTGGCTGGATGGGGAATTGGTTTATAGCGGTGTGGCCTTACAAACGGTGCTTGAAACAAAGGACTTACCTATGGCCTCGCAGGTCACTTTTGTTGCACTAAACGACTATAAGATAGCGGTGCCCAAAGAAGACTTTGACGATTACCAGCCGATCATTGCGATTAAACAAAATGGCCAATTTATGTCAGTCAGAGAAAAAGGGCCGTACTGGTTGATATATCCACTCTCTTCGACTCCAGATATAGATAATACAGACTTCCATGCCAAGATGATCTGGCAGATACGCGATATTCATTTGTAAGGACTTCGTATGAAAAAGCTGTTGTCATTGACTGCTATCAAAGTCGTCGTGTTATCTTTAGCGGCAGTGGTGCTCACCGTTAATATCTACAGTGTTACTCGCATTAACGATATTAATAAGAGTTTTTCTACACGACAAAATGAGGCAACGTGGTTCGTCTTTCAATTGGTGAAAGAATACGCCAATTTCTTGATGGTAAGCCGTTCTGAAACCATTGATTATGATGAGTTATGGTTAGCGTACGATATTACGTGGAGCCGTTTTGACATATTGATTAACAGCACTGAGTCTTCCAATTTCATCAAGTCAGCAAACTTTAAGCCCTATTTCACAGCGGAATTTGATAAATTTAAGAGCTTGGAGCCCTCGATTAAACTGGTCAGCCAAGGGTTGTTGCCCAAGGAATCGTTACAGAAAAAGGTCGATATTTGCTACCACACACTCGTAGATTTTATTAACGACAAATTTCGATTACAAAGCCCTGTAATTGAAGAAAATACCTCAATGGTTGATAACTTAGTGACAGTTCATCGAATCAGTAGCGTTTTTCTTGTTGGCATCCTGTTGTTGACTGGGATTATTTTTTATATGGATTTTTCTATCAAAAGAAAGCTCTACTCTACGGATTTTATTACAGGGTTTCGCAATCGAATTTCATTGATGAAATTTGTTAAGAATAGCTACTCTAAGGACAATAACTTTGATCTCTATTTTGTCCGTATCAGAAACCTTACCGAAATTAATCAAAAGTATGGTCTTGAATATGGTGATCTTGTCGTTAGTTCGGCCGCTAAGTCTCTAACCGCTAAGATACCAGAAAGTACCATTTCATTTCGAAGCAGCGGAAGCCAGTTCCTATTTTTTATTCCGGACCATTTGTACGCGAGTGATGAAATTCAGGACAAGTTTAACGACGTGCTCAGTGATTACATATCTGCGGGTAATTTGGAGCTAATGATTGATGCGGTAGTAAGGCACAAGAAGAACATAAGTTCCAAAGACATGATGGAGTTGTTGACCAGCATGCAAGGTTAATTTCTTAAGAATGTCTTAGTGTCTTAGTGTCTTAGTTGCTTAGTTGCTTAGTTGCTTAGCTGCTTGGTACTGGCGAGTGTCGCACTTCGCAGTTGAATTCGGGGGTTTAGCTTAGTAAAGCTGATTGCTGATTGCTGATTGCTGATTGCTGATTGCCTGCCAGTTCTTGTTAATGCTTCCCATTTTCCTAATACTTGTTACGGCTTCCTAGCACTTGTTGAGCTCCACCTCTATCTATCCTTCCTTCTTATACATATTTAATACTACAAGCCTTATCCGAGCCAATGAACGTAGTCATTAGTCTGGGTAGCGCTTTTATCTGTTTACTTAGTGTCAATCTCAAGATATTTAACGTGTATTGCGGCCGTAGATATTGGCTCATTTGAGACGTTATTATAGGTTGTAAAGGGGTGGGGAAGTGGCCGTTGTTAATCAAATAACATGATTATTAAGGCGCATGGCAATTAAATCGAACATTTTTATTTATGATTAAGCACGACAACCCTTTCGTTAGTGCTTGGTTCTAAAAGGGCTTGCTGATCCAGAATAGTTTGCGGATTGTGGTCGCGAACAAATTCAATGAACTCGATGTAAGTGAGTGGTTGGCTGAAAAAATAACCCTGTATTAGGTCGCAGTTGGCTTTTCGAAGGTGATGATACTGTTCGAGAGATTCGACACCTTCGCCAACAACGAAGGTGTCACAAGAGTGCCCTAAGTTAACCATGGACTCGACCATCTTGCGGTCAGCTTTGTCGTGGACGATATTATCGATAAAGCTCTTATCTATTTTAAGTTCATCGACAGGGTAGTGAAGAAGTTGGTTAAACGCCGTGTAACCCGTACCGAAGTCGTCGAGGGAAACTTTTAAACCTAAGCTTCTGATGCTCTCAATGGTCTGCACGGTAAGCTTGCTGCTTTTTACGTAACTGGTTTCGGTAATTTCTATAATGATGTTGCTTGGAGGAACTTGATAACGTTCGAGTACCTTTCGAATATTATCCGCAAAGTTACGGTTGTAGAGCTCCATCGCCGAGATGTTAATGGACAAGGTGCCTTTATATTGGTGAATATCTGCAAGCTCTTTATAGGTCTTGATTGCGGCACTAATGACCCACATGTCGAGCTTGGATATTAAATTACTTTTCTCTGCGACTGGAATGAACTCATCCGGCCCTGCCTTTATATCAAATAGAGCAGGGCAGCGAATCAGACATTCTGCTCCGTGGATCTGAAGTGTCTTAGCATTGAAAATAGGCATAAAGCGAAGTTCAAAGTTGTCACTCGCGCAGCACTCCAATAACCTTTTCTCGATAACATCATGTCTTTCAAGTGAATGAAGTAGTTCTTCGCCGTAAACAATCCGGCTCTCTCCGTCACTGTGGTCCTTAGCATTAATCAACATCTCATCAATACATCGGTGCCATATCTCCTCGAACTTAGGGGTATCGACGGGTAGTACACCAGTTGCAATTGAAAGCCTGAACCCATAATAATCTAGGAAAGTCGTACCTGTTAGGGTGTTGTTAATGTTCTCAATTTCTTCGTTTATTGATTGGTGTTCACCCACTTCCAATATGGCAATGAATTGGTTTCCTCCAAGCCTTGCGATTGAATAGTCGCTGCAACTAAAACCGAAAGAGGATTGTTGATTCTGCAGGGTTTCTCTTAGTGTTTTGGCTAGACTAACGAGTACATTGTCGCCCACCTTTGCACCGTATAAATCATTGATTTTACGAAAGTCGATAATGTCCCAACAAACCAAGTAGCAGTGTGGGCTCATTGAACTTTTTATACGCACATCTAGGTGTCGTATAAATGATCGTCGGTTTGCTAATTTGGTTAATTGGTCGAATTCAGCTTCGAATTTCAATTCCGTTAGTGAGTCAATGTAGGCGTTCTTAAGTCCGTCGATCTCACTTTGTCCGGATGACCGTTTAAAGTATCTAAGTTTGAGTCCACCAATGGAGATTTCGTGTAACAAGTCTTTGAGTGGGCGCACTAATTGATAACGTACGACCATGTGTACGATGAGCATAATAATGAATAATATCGTTAAGCCACCGAGTAAGGTCTCCTGAGCGATGAGGGATTTTTCGTGATTGAATTTCTTTTCACGAATATTGACTTGAGCGAGGAAGTGACGACTATTCATCTCGACTTTGATTCTGTCTTTGGTTTGTTCAAAGGACTTAATAACGAACTGTGTATTTTCAATATGTTCGGTATCTGATGACGGTTCAATCAGAAGCTGCATGTTGTCATCATCGTTGTATTTGGTGAGTAAATCAGACAACTGTTTTAATGGGCCGTCTGCAATCAATATGTATCGATTGACACTGTCATTTGCACGTTTGTCTTGAGGGAGTAAGTAAGGATCGATAGCTGCAACATAAGCGTATCTGAGCTCACCACTCACTGAGATATAAGAGAAGCCTTCATGAGATAGCTCGTTTTTATTAATCAACGAAGTATAGATGTCGAAGACTTTCTCATAGATGTTGTCGGGGATCTTTAACCCTTCGAAAGGGTCTGCTCGTAAAGTAGAGAGGGTTAATTTGAATTTAGGATCGACGACATAGATATTACGTTGACCAAACTGATTAACGTGACTCTGGTTTAAGACACGAAGCACTCTTTTTTCCAGCAGGGACAGGGTTGTGTAGTCACCCGGGTTTTGAATATATCGCAAGAACTGTAGGGATGAGCCAATATCTTTCACTAGCAAAGATAAGCCAAGCTGCTCGTATTCAGCCGCCACGAGCGCGGTGTTCACATCCGATTGTACTTCGTCTAAGTACATGTGTTTCGCGTGGTTAGAGGCCAAGTTGTAAGTCACCATTCCGCCTATTGCAAATACGAACAATAAGGTAGGAATGAGCACAAAGTAGAGCTTCTTTAATACTGGCATTAATTATCTCAAACTGTCGACAATGCGGTTACGAATTTGAATGCTATTGGGTTCGAGTTGCTGATACAGATAGCTGCGTTCTAAGACCTCTTTGCTAGGGAAAAGCTCCGGATCATTTTGGTACTCTTGTGTCGTTAAGGCTTTTGCTTTTGAGCTTGGAGTTGCAAACCATGAATCCATTGCGTTTTGAGCTGCGATCTCGGGTTGCGACAAGAATGATAAAATCGTTGTTGCTTGTGTAGACAACTCTCCGTTATTAATCGCAGCAATGCACTCTAACCATAACGTGGTGCCTTCTTGAGGCACAGCGTAGGACCAAGAGGCATCAGGCTCCAAATCATTGAGTACATAACTGTCACCAGAATAACCGTAGGCAAGGTCGATGTTAGCAAGACGTTCGGGTTGGCGAATGTAGTCGATGACGTATTCGTTGCTTTCTAAGTGAGGCTTTTGAGCTTGCAGGGTTTTATAGGCAACGCGAAGTTCCTCCTCATTATTGGTAAATGGATCAAATTGATTTGCTAACAGTGCAGTACTCACCAAATCCGTAGGTTCGTAATACATACTTATGCGGCCACTGCTGTTCGTGTCTGGTTCGAGAATAGCGTTCCAAGAGGTGGGAGTGTTTACTTTGTCACTTCGATATAAGATTCCCGCAGTCCCCCAAGCGTAGGGAATGCCATACTCGCCACATCCTTCAACCCAACGTGAATCTATATTACCAGCAATGGATTGTTGTAACTCACTGAGATTATGAAACAGGTTCTGCTTGGCTAACGCATTGAGCTTTATACTTTCTATAATGACGAGCTCAAATGCGCCACGACGTTCGCTTAATAGCACTTCATCTCTGATCGACTCATCAGAAAAAAACTGCTGTTTCAAAGAAATGCCGTACGTGTCGCTCAGTTGGGTCACGACGCTATTGGATAGAAATTCATCCCAATTGTAGAGATAAATATCATTCTGTTGGCTAAACGCTGTGCCAGTTAAAAAGGATGATGACGCAAGGACTGAAACATAAAATGCTTTCACTGACGGATTCCTTTCCTACTTTGCTTAACTAAATCGTAGCCCAAATTTTGCGACCTGCTTCAAATTTACGACTCTTATTTTAGTACAACCTAATATATCCGATGCGCCCACTTACTTTCAGCCCGCAAATTAGGGAATAAATGAGCCTTTATAAAAAACACCAAGCTAAATCATGGCTTAGCGGTCTAAATATTAAAAAGCGTGTTATTTGGGCCGTCTTTTACCTAACGAGACCGGTGAAAACGTGTTGTCTGTCTGATTCTCTTAGTATCGAAACCCTAATAATTAACCCAAAAAGCTAATTGTAGGTTAATTATGCAATAATAATGCATTAAATTTTACAATAAGGACATTGGTTTATGGATGCGGGTTTAGTCGGAATTTTTGTTACCGTGGCGATTGCTCACTTTCTAGCGTTATTGAGTCCCGGGCCAGACTTTGTGATTGTGGTGAAGAGTGCTGTTCGAAATAAGGGAAGAAAAGCATTAGGCGTTGCATTCGGTATTGCCAGTGCGAATGCGGTTTATATTGCTTTGTGCTTGGTTGGAGTAGGGTCGATTCTAGCGGCATCCGTTTCCGTTATGATTGTACTGAAGGTCATTGGTGGTCTGTTTCTTGTTTATCTTGCTGTGCAAGCGATAAGAGCGAAGAAATGTAATTACAGCAATATGGATGTTACCGAAAGAGATAGCTTCAACCAAACGACTTTTCTTAAAGAATTCGTCACGGGTTTTCTATCAGGAATCCTTAATCCCAAAAACCTTTTGTTCTATTTGAGCTTATTCACGGTTGTGTTGAACAATGACATTGGCTTCATGTTTAAGTTGGGGTTAGGTATTTGGATGACGGTGGTTGTATTTGTATGGGATGCGGCGATCATCTTCCTGTTATCTACACCTAAAGTGCGTCAAGAGTTTACACGTGTTGCTTACTATATTGATAAAGTGACAGGAGTCATGCTGGGTCTGCTTGGCTTGACCATTGTGAAATCTGCTCTGGTACGTCAGTAGATTCACCATTGCTGAGTAACCTTACGTTTGTGGCACGATACAATGCCTATGTGCCGCGAATGTGTGCTTGTTTCCTACCAGGCTGATACGTTTTAGCTCTTATCTGCCCGATATTAAACCTTCTGCTTAATCCGCCTATTATTTTCATAACTCTTTGTTTATCATTCCTTACTTCTTAAATAAGTATTAATTATGTTGCTGTTGAACACTTGTAGCACGGGGTGTTTGTGCTTATTGTAGGCAACAATATTTATCCAATATAAGAGCTAGGAACTATTGTGAATTTAGATATATATCAAGTGGACTCGTTCACAACTCAAGCTTTTAAAGGAAACCCAGCTGGGGTCTGCATTTCTCAAGATCTACTTGATGAGTCACTCATGTTCTCAATCGCTGAAGAGATGGCGGTATCTGAAACGGCTTTTCTTGCGCTTAACACCATGACGCTTAAATGGTTCACTCCAGAAGTAGAAGTAAAACTGTGTGGGCATGGCACATTGGCAACCGTTCATGTAATGAAAGAGCAAGGGTTGGTTAAAACAGGTGACAGTGTTGTGTTTAACACCTTGTCGGGTGAGTTATCTGCCACAGTTTGTGAATCATCTATCGAACTTGATTTCCCTAGCACTCAGTTGTCATTGAACTCAGAAGCGAATCTCACATTACTTGAGCACTTTGGTTTAGAACCGCACCAAATCGTTTCATTCCGAGAGTTTGATTCCAAGCAGTTAATCGAAGTTTCCAGCGAGCAAGTGTTATTGGCTCTCTCACCTAACTTTGATGCTTTAAAGAGTATTAAAGGGCGAGGCGTTGTTGTGACGGCACTTTCATCAAATTCTAAACTCGATTTTGTTTCTCGTTATTTTGCTCCATGGGTTGGGGTTAATGAAGATCCCGTTACTGGGTCGGCACATTGTGCATTGACGCAGCACTGGGCTGAAAAGCTAAACAAAAGCTGCTTCAGTGCTTATCAGGCGTCTCGTCGTGGTGGGTATATGTCGACAGAGCTATTAGCAAACGGGCGAGTAAAGTTAATCGGTTCTGCTATCACGGTGATCAGTGGTGTGTTGAAACTTTAGATTTTTATAGAAGCTTTAGAGCGCTGTTTGCTCTGTTTTGTTGTAACCGCCTAGCATGTTTTATTCGATTATTCACAGTGAAAGAAGCGGCTAGGGCGTAATGTTATTATTGAAGGAATCACCGTGTCAGATTTTTATCTTTCTCAAGTATTAGTCGCAATTGCTATTTGTTTCGATCTTCTGTCTTTTCAGTTTAAAGAGAGAAAGAAAATCGTTACCTGTCTGTTCTTTGCTGGCGTGCTTATTTCGAGCCACTTTATTCTTCTCGAACAATGGACAGCAGCGAGCTTAATGACGATTGCCACTATTCGCTATTTGACGAGTGTATTTTCTACATCGTCTAAGTTTAAATATTTGTTCTGTTCCATGTCAGTGGTCGCAACTGCTATGACTTACTCGGGGCTGACCAGCATATTGAGTTGCTTTGCTTCCGTATTTCAAACCTTTGCTGCCTTCAATAAAGATGACCGCCGATTAAGAGAGTTGATGATCATCGGAACGAGCTTTTGGTTGGTTCACAATTACTTAGTTGGCTCGCCAACAGCAGTTCTGATGGAGGCGCTGTTTATCTGCAGTAACTTGGTGGGCTATTACCGTTTTTATTTCAGAAAGAGTGCTGCTGCTTAGGTTTTACAGTGCAGCTAAGGCCCAGGTTGTTAATCAATTTAATTCCAATCAATTCAATGTTAGCTAGGAGAGCTTGATGCCAAACATTTACAATGATGTTCCTTCATCAATACCCAATGAAATATTCAATGACCTGATTGCCAACGACGGTGTTCGAATCGAAAGGATATTGTCGCATGGACATAGCTCACCAGAAGAGGGTTGGTATGACCAAGATGAGAATGAATGGGTGATGGTGATTGAAGGTAAGGGTGTCATCGAGTTTGAAGATGGACGCGTTGTTACTTTATCAAAAGGGGATTACATCAACATCGCTGCACGAGAAAAGCACAAGGTCATTGGTACGGACAAAGACATGGTGACGATCTGGTTGGCTGTGTTTTATCGTTGATGTCTTGTTCTAAAGCTGAGGCTGTTGAGTGCAGGTTACAGGGCCTGTTGAGCTTGGACTATTGAGCCTGCTGATTCAGCTGTCTATTTGCACCTCTGAAAGAACTTAAAACAAAAAGGAGTATGTCGTGGTTAGAATTCGAAACTATCAAGCGAGTGATGATAAAGCACTGTGGGAGATCTTCTTTCATACCGTACGTAACGTGAATGTTCGAGATTATTCTCAACAGCAAGTAGAAGCTTGGGCACCCAGTAGCTTTGACTTTGCGTTATGGCAAAAGCGTATGAATGGGTTACAACCCTTTGTGGCTGAACTCGATGGTTGCGTAGTTGGCTATACTGACCTGCAACCAAGTGGCTTGATTGATCACTTTTTCTGTCACCACGAATATCAAGGGAAGGGGGTAGGGAAAGCGTTGATGGAGCATGTTTTCACTGTGGGTCGAGTTCGTGGTATATCGAGATATTTCTCTGAAGTAAGTATTACCGCAAGACCTTTCTATGAGCATCTTGGTTTTAAGGTGGTGAATGAACAGGAAGTTGAAATGCGTGGTGTAAAGCTGACCAATTACGTGATGGAAAAGGTAGTTGAAGATAGAAAAGGTAGTTGAATAGGTGGGCTAGTGTTTAGGGATACAGAAACCGAGTTTGAAATATTAATGAACCTTTTTAAGGATAACTTTTCCTGATCTATTGATATTGTCGATGAGTTCAAATTGTGTGCAAGATAATTTGTCTAATCTAAACATTGAGTGAATACAAGGAGTGTTGTTCATGAGTCATGTGAGTAGGTCTAAACTATATACATTAGTTTCGATGTTGTCCTTCGGTGTTGGCGTTCTAGCCTTAAAAGCTGGGGTGTCGGGGCTGTTTCCTCTCTTTGTTGTCGTCATTTCGTTCTTTTCATTCGTCATCAACTCGTTTCTTTGTTTGTTCGGAGTTAAACACGAAGATAGTTTTGATGCCTATCAAAAAGCAAATCAGACTCGGTCCGGAGCACTGGTTAAAGGCCTAGAAGATTCGAACAAATAAACCTGTGCTTTCAGACGAACGGTAATCTCATTTTTGTTACAGTTTTCACCTGCTTTTGGTTCTCTTCTTAAAGAAAAATCATCACTTTAGCGATAATATTCGCTGCAACTAATTTGAGTGAAGGAAGTAACGTGGGAATTGAAGCTTTAGCGTTTGTGATGGACGCATTAATAACCGCATGCTGCATGTATATCGCCTCCAAAATGTCTTTCGTGGTCGCAGACTTTAAATCCCTTCTTACTATTGCTGCAATCGTTGCTTTGGTGTCATTGATTCCGACAGTGGGCTGGGTGTTAGGGTTGATTCTGTTTGTGTTCCTACTCGGGAAAGCGACGCACTCTAGTATTGGTGATTGCATTTGGGTGGTGGTCTTCACGAAGGTAGTGTCGATGGCGGCATTTCTAATATTCGGCCGCTTGTTTGTGTAACTCGGGTTCTTGTCGATATAGTTCTTGTTGATATAAAGGCAGCCTCGGTTGGCTTAAGACCGTTATAAACTTTTTAATTAAAAGATGAAAAGGGTGTGACCTGTCACACCCTCTTAAAACCTTTGACCGATGTTGTATTTCTTATTTAGGCAACAGCACAGCGTCAATCACATGGATAACACCGTTGCTAGCCTCAACGTCTGGCATAATAACTTTGGCGTTGTCTATCATTACGTTGCCGTCATCTATCGCTATCATTACCGCACTGCCTTGAACCGTCACTGCACTATTTAACTTCATAACTTCAGCTGCCATGATTTTACCTGGTATTACATGGTATGTGAGCACTGCAACTAGTTTGTCTTTGTTTTCTGGCTTCAACAACATGTCGACCGTTCCTTCTGGTAACGCAGCGAATGCCTCATCAGTGGGAGCCAATACAGTGAAAGGGCCTTCACCTTTCAATGTATCAACTAAGTCCGCTGCTTTCACTGCCGCCACTAAAGTATTGAAAGAGCCGTTTTCCGTCGCAACATCAACGATGTCTTTCTTCATCTCGTGGTGGTTAGCGTGAGCAAAAGCCGTAAAAAGAAGCGTCGCAACTAGCACTGATGTGGTTTTGATTAATTTGTTAAACATATTGTCTTCCTTTGAGTTTTGTCCGTTATTTTCGAGAAGTACTACGAAAGCTTAAAAGCGATAGATCAACTTATTGCACCTTTGAACCTATTTTTTAGATACCCAATTCGTCAGTTGAATAAATGTCTCCGTTAAATAGTTGTTATAATTTCAATTTAATACATATAGTTAACGGGTGATTATTCAATTAATGGATGTGAATATGAGGTTTGTTTTACCAGTTGTATTTTCGGCATTCGCTTCAATGCCAGCTTATAGTGGCCTTGCACCAACGGAAGGTTTCAGTGGTAACTTTAGTGTCTTGACGGGTGTATCTTCTGACAGCAGTAACTTGAGCACCGAGCAAGACGCGAATCAAGCAACCAACACCAAGGAGGGGGACAGCGAAAATCAAGGGCTACTCGGTTTTTTGGGTACGGTTCAATATACTTTTGGCGAATCGCTGACTCACCAAGTGTATGCGGGTACGACACGAGAGGATATTGCAACAGGTACCATCGCGTTTGAGATCGGTTATAGATACCAACTTTCTGGTGGCACCATATTAGACTTTTCTGTTCTTCCTACGCTTATCTCGGGCAAGGCTTGGACGGATCCGTATGCTGTTGGCGTTAATCGAAATGAAACGGATGTGAAAGGTAATGTAGGACGACTGCAGCTCACGAATATCGGTGGAACTGGTTTTCGAACGGATCTCGCATTTGGGCAATCTGATGTTGATGAAGAGCTATCTGGTAGCCAAGTCTTATCTCCGGAAGATGCTGTGCTGCTGGATAGGGAAAGAACCTATGTGTACGCCAAAGCAGGGTACCGCTTTATCTTGCCAAACCAAGCAGGTCTATTTGTTCCTTCAATGGTGTATTTCCACTCAAACGCAGAAGGAGGAGCACTCAGCTTCGATAGTTATGGTATTGAATTAAACTACGCGAAGAGAGTCGGTCGCCACGGTTTTGTTGTTACCCTAGATGCAAGTGATCGTGAATATGATGAGTCGAATCCAATTTACGGGCAAGTACGTGAAGAGAATGAATTCGGTGCATTTTTAGCTTATGAGTTCGGCGGCTTAATGGGTTATGAAGATTGGTCGTTTATTTCATTACTCGGTGTAAGGTCGATTGACTCTAAGATTGACTTTTACAGCTCTGAACAAGCATTAGCGAGTGTTGGTGTTGACTACAAATTCTAATATTCACACTACGTCAACAAAACTAATCAAAGCAGAAGCTTAAGAGCAGCCTTTCTATTTGTGTAATTATTTCGAGCACTTACACCTTCAAAGGTTGTAGGTGCTCGTTGCTATCCGTAATATGAAAATTAGCTTATGGACAAAAATAATATGATAAGGAAGCGCTTTGGAAATACAAATTAGACATCTTGAACCCACCGATAACCAAGATATTTTTGATATTTATCGACACTCGTCAGTATTAGAGAATACCTCACAAAAGCCTTTTCTTAGCTCTGATCAAGTGGAGCGACTGTTTGGTCACTCAGACCATTTCACTTTAGTTGCGGAGGTTTCTGGCAAGGTCGTAGGTCACATTACTTTATTCATGACCACGAAGGTGAGAGACAGACATTGCGCTGGTCTTGCGATAGCGATTAATCCGGAGATGCATGGCAAAGGGGTCGGTAAGACTATAATGCAAGAAGCGATCAATCAAGCCGATAACTGGCTAAACCTCGTTCGCCTTGAGTTAGAGGTTCATGCAGATAACCACTCCGCGATTGCTTTATATGAACGAGTGGGTTTTCAGTTAGAAGGCACCAAAAGGCTGAGTACATTCAAAGCGGGTAAGTATATCGATATGTTACTGATGTCGAGAATTCGACCGGATTATCGTTGAGAGTGACTTAACTCAGTTCAGTTGAAATTGGCCAATAAGATAGTGATTAAACAAAGCCCTTAAATCATTGCTTTTTAGGGCTTTTATACGAATATAGCGTTATTTGTTGTCGATACCGAAACCATTGCGCAGCGCAAATTGAATCAGTTCGGTATGGTTGTCGAGTTCCAAAATATCCAACATGCGGTATTTGTGTGACTCAATGGTTCTAGGGCTCAAAAAGAGGATCTCCGCACATTGCTTAGCGGTATAACCTTGTGCCAATTGAGTTAGAACCGCACACTGCCTTTTGGTCAGTAATAATAGCTTTTCACTCTCGTTAATATTATTGGTTTCATCGCTGGTGACACTACGAGTCATTTTGGAGTGCTGCCAAAAACAGAGCCAGATGTCACTCAGCAATTTGATTCGCTTCATGTCAGCCTCTTCAATTGGCTTATCGTAACGATTGAACCGTGAGAAGCCGATAGCTCCCCACTGTTGACCAAACAGCGAAAGGCTTACAATCCCATGCCAATGAGCACCTTCTTCATAAAGTACACGGAACGGGTCGAGTTTATGGTTCTTTAGTGTTTTCTCAGGGAACAACTGCCAACACTCTTTTGAACGTAAAAGCTTTAGGTAATCAAGATAATTGCCTTTTAGAAAGCGTTCCATTTCAAGCGGTGGAGTATCTGTTTGGGATACGGAAATACTTTTTCCTGTATCCAGAAGAATCATTGAGTTTGGAAACAGGGTAAGCCTGTCGAGCTTAAACCAAGCGAGCGCTTCTCTTGCCAGTAAGAAAAAAGTGCTATCGAAATCTTTGGGTTGGCATGCGGTCAAAGTGTTGGTTTGGTGAGAGAGGAGATCCTCAAAGCTCGCGAATTGGTTATCTTTCATATTGACCGTCTTTTGTGGTTTTAGACAAAATAGCGGCAATAGCTAAAGTGTGTCAACCTAATGTTAGAATGATGTTCTGAATAAAGTGTGGCGAGTATTCTTAAATGCTACTGAGTAATTTATTAGTTTTATGGAGAAACGATTAGTGAAATTCACACTGAACTCTGTATAGTAGCAACCGTTTGCTTCGTATAACCCCAATGATATGGTTTGGGGGTCTCTACCAGCTCCCGCAAAGTGCTGATTACGAAGGGTTTAGATCACAATTGTGTTCTTACTCTTTGTAATGGCGTTCAAGAAAACCTCCTGTCTATTATTCAGAGTAAGTGCACACCTAAAATCCATAGTAGGTGAAATATGAACGCATTTATTCAAGGGCTCCCAAAAGTAGAGTTGCATTTACACATTGAAGGTTCGCTCGAACCTGAGTTACTTTTCCAACTTGCTCAACGCAACGGCATTGATCTGCCTTATTCATCCCCAGAGCAGCTAAGACGCGCATACGAATTTGATGATTTACAGTCATTTCTGGATATCTATTATCAAGGTGCTGATGCACTGCGCACAGAACAGGATTTCTACGACTTAACATGGGCTTATCTAGAACGCTGTAAAGCCGACAATGTTATCCATACTGAAATTTTCTTTGACCCTCAGACACATACCGATCGTGGCATTGCATTCGACACCGCTATTAACGGCATTCATCGTGCGCTTGAACAGGGTCATAAAGAGTTGGGCATCACATCTCAAATCATCGCATGTTTTCTGCGCCATTTATCTGAAGAGAGCGCCATTCAAACGTTCGCCGATGTGTTGAAGCATCAAGACAAGATCATCGGAGTTGGCCTAGACTCTTCTGAATTAGGGCACCCACCAGAGAAGTTCAAACGTGTATTCCAACAAGCAAAACAAGCAGGTTTCTTAACGGTGGCGCATGCAGGAGAAGAAGGGCCTGCTCAAAATATTGTCGATGCGATTGAAATGCTCAGCGTGAGCCGAGTGGATCATGGTGTGCAGTGTATGACCGACGAAGCTCTGATAGCCGAATTGATTGAAACCAAAATGCCGCTGACCGTGTGCCCTCTGTCTAATATTAAATTGCGTGTATTCGATGAGATGGAAGACCACAATATTGTTGAGTTGTTAAGACGAGGCGTAGCGGTGACGATTAACTCGGACGACCCTGCATACTTTGGTGGTTATATGTCGGATAACTTTAACGCGGTGAGCCAAGCTCATGAGATGACGGAGCAAGAGCTTGCTCAATTTACTTTAAATGCAATAGAAGCGAGTTTTATTGAAGAATCATTGAAACAGCAATATCGTGATGTTGTTTTGGCGTATCTCGCTTAAGTCAAAAGTCAAAAGTTTCAGTATGAAGCTAAAGGCGAAGTTTAGGGTATAGGTGAATGCGAACGAACTCTCGGCATTCTGCGATTTAGAAAGCTTAAACGGCCAACAAGTGTTGGTCGTTTTTATTTTGGTTCTCAAGCGGGTTTTGAGCTGGATAAGTGGCTTAAGACATTAAGAAATATGATTTTATTTGCGTAAAAACATCTTGTCTTAAGCTTTAATGAACTACATTTAAACGAGGTGTAGATATACAGTGTCACGCTGTATTGAAATAGAGATCAACTTAAGCATAAGCATAAGCATAAGCATAAGCGTATAAAAGCAGACACAGAGATTGTCTGAGGAGGAACAAACTGTTGTTAGACCCAACAATCAGTGAACAAATACAATGGCCGTGTGAATTGTCTGCGGACTTGATAGAAAGCTTGCTTGATATTGCCGTTTTTAAATCGGGTGTCGACAGCTTTGAGATTACAAAAAAGTTTCAGAATTTGCCCGGTGTCTTTTATATTTTAAGTGGCTCCGCTGGAATCTGTTTTTCTACAGAAAACATGAAAAGCTTATCTGGTGGTGTTATTGGAAGGGGAGATTGGATGGGTGCTTTGTCTATACATGCTGACTACAACCTCTTTGCCGTGGCAGAAGAAGTCGAGCCTATTACTATGGTACTTTTTCCTGCAAGTAAGGTATTAGAGCTCGCAGAGCGGAAATGCATGGTTTACAAATGGCTACTTCACTGTGGAACCAAAGCGCAATCTATTTGGATGCAGGCTTACTTATCCTCGATTCATGAAAAAGAGCAGAAAACCATTTACGTCTTGTTGGAACTTGCGGCACGCCAGACCAATATCGCGGGGGCAACCGTCAGCATTAATATTTCACAAATTCAATTGAGTTCGATAACTGGCATATCAAGACCTAGGCTAAACGAAGTTCTTAAAGGGATAGAGCAGCAAGGCTTGGTTAAGATACAAAGAGGAAAGGTGTTTATCACCGATGTTAAGGGCTTGTATGAGCATATTTCACCGATGAATTTGATGATACGAGATCCTGTTGCTGAAATTAAGGCATGAATCTTTAACACTACGAGCTAACGTTTGGATTACTAGATTTTCAGTGTTTATTAGATATTTCAAAAAATTATGCACAGTGTTCTTTTAGGAACATACATTACAAGAGAACATCTATAATGTTCACTCTGGATTTATAAATTGAATTAGAGCGGAATAGAATTGTTATGAAAATGGCTGTATTGGAATATAAAGTATTAGGGCTTGGTGATTGGATTAAAACAACGGTTTCTAGCCGTTGTGCGCACTTACTGGCTGCAGAATACAAAGCGCTAGGGTGGCCAACAAAAGTAGATGGAAAAGTGTTATCGACTGAGTCTGCTTAATCTATATAAGCCTAAATCATCTAGATGAAGACAAAAAAGAAGCTGGCAGTGCGCCAGCTTCTTTCGTTTTTAAATTAAGACCATTGAGCTACTTGTTCACGTAGTCTTTGAATTTCTGCTTCGTTTCAGCATCCGCTTTTTCGTACCAGAAATACAACATTTCTTCAGCTGTATTCGCCGCATTTCCGTCAATCTTTGCTGGAAGCGTTACGGGTTGTGCTACAGCTGCTGCGCCCGCGCTAGCACCTACTGTAAGTGCTGCGATGCCGCCTTTCTGGTTGTATTCTTTAGCTTCTTGAGGGTATTTACGACCAATCTGCATGCCATCTTTGATTAGCTTATCTTGCTTAACACTGATTGCGTTTTGGTTCTCATCAACCAATTTCCAGTCTAGCTTCTCCAAGCCTTTCTTTGCTTCAGCTGTATTACGGTATTTAGGCATATCAAACGTTAATGCGGCGTCAGTCGCGCTAAAGGTTGCAATAATAGCGTCGCTATCAATGAACTCACGATCGTTGCCTTTATCAAAAGCAAGTTGATATTGGAATACGATTTGATTTTGACCGTCTGGAACGGTTAGCGTTTTATAAGAAGAGAATAAGCTACCATCGAGATCTGGCTTAGCTTCGTTGACCGCTAGAATATCAACACTTGATGGAACTTGGATCTCAACGTCAGCTAACACGTGTGGTGCTACGATAATTGTGGAAAGCAGCGCGATGGATTGTAATGTTTTCATAATCATACAGTTGTTTATGGATAGTTAAATTACAATCTCATGCAGAACGAAGTATTTCAAGTTACCTTGTCTCGATTTGGTAAAATTCACCGAAACTTAACCTAAGCCTAATTCTTGAACGTACGAAACGTATTTTTTTCGTTCGTATTATGGTGTGGCCTCAACGTTTTCTCTTCTGGATTATCTGAATCGCTCTCTTGAGCGCTTCGATGCGACTGCAGAGTGATATACATAGGAACGATTGCAGATACCCAAATGGCATAAATCGTAATCACTCGGTTGAAGGCGACGAACCAGGTTTCACTGCCCGTACTAGATAGGTAGTAGCCAATGAGCGTAAGCAAGGTGCAGGTGATAGCCCACATGACTGTGGAGGTTGGATCTTTCGTTGTTGCCGCCAGCAATACTATCGTAACGTAGGGAACGGCCATAGCAATGCC
>NZ_CAWPOA010000107.1:70335-109530 GCF_963889365.1 Vibrio sp. OPT20
CAAAGGTACATGATAGTCGACCACAAAAATGATGGTTGCACCAAGGGCTAAGAGCATATTTGATCGCGTATTGGGTAAATTAAAGTTCCATGTCATGTGATATCTCACTTAGCCCGTTTTACGTTGTTGATTAAGCTTGTTTATTAGGCGCGTAGCTTGATGGCTATTGACCATCAGGCGGTTGATCAGTTGTTGGAGCAACTCAGCTTCTGGCATGACATGACGCTCTGCTATCTGTTCAGCGAAAGTTGCGAGTTCCAGTACTTCCGTCATTTCAAACTTTGACGCAATGCTTATTACCGCGTTTAACGTTTTATTTAAGTCATCGGGTCTGGCGCTCGAGAACAGTTCTATCAATTCATCAATTTCGTTTTCTAGCTCATCAACGAGAGACGTCAAGCATTTGAGCTTCTCGTCTGATTTGAGCTCATCGTTAGCTAAGAATTGGCTACGCGACAGTTCTTCCTCAGTGAGTGGCAGTTTATTTTGGGGATGACGGGTTAACATGGTTATATTGCTTGCACCTTTGGTTAAAAGGTTATGTGCGTTGGCCAAGTTATGTCGGTTACCCTCAAATTGGTCATGAAACTCATTGATGGCGTTTTGTAAGCTGTTTTTCTGTAATGGTTTGGTGAGAACAAAATCAGCCCCTGACATGATAAATTCATCGTGTGCTTCTTTAAATACGTCGGCTGTGCATGCGAAAACTACGGTAGTCAGCTTGAGTTCGTTACGGATTTTTTGAATTGCCTCAATGCCGCTCATGTTAGGCATGTGGTTATCCATGATGATCAGGTCATATTGGTTTGAAACTAATTTATCTAAGGCTTGTAAACCGTCGTAGGCGTTCTCAACCGTTAAGTTGATAGATTCACAGAACTTCCTAATCACCATTGCGTTGATCTTGTTGTCTTCGACTAACAATACTGAGAAGTCATCGAGAGTCTTATTGGTTTTGGTTGGCGTTTGATCGATGACTTGTTCTTCAAGTTCGCGCATTTCAAGCGGAAGCGAGATAGTAAATCGAGTACCGAAATTAAGCCGGCTGGTAACCGTGATGGTGCCACCCATCAGTTCGACTAACTGCTTGACAATGGAAAGCCCTAATCCTGTCCCACCAAACTTACGGGTCGTTGATATCTCGGCTTGTTCAAATGCCGTGAATATATGGTCGGTCTTGTCTTCTGAGATGCCAATACCTGTATCAGTCACTAAGATATTCACGCTTGGTGGGGTGGTTGGTGCAATCAAGAATTCCACTTCAACCTTTCCTGACTCAGTAAATTTGACGGCATTCCCTGCTAAATTAAATAAGATCTGACGTGTACGTGCAGAGTCACCAATCAACTGAATATGGGTAGGGATGTTATCTTTAATGGTAAAAGCGAGGCCTTTGTCTTCTGCAAGAGGCGTCAAGGTTTTATCAAGATGTGTCACCACATCTGCCACTGAGAAAGGGCTATATTCAAGCTCCATTTTTCCTTGCTCAACCTTAGAAAAGTCAAGAATATCATTCAATATGGTGACAAGATGCTGGCCTGAATCGATGATGATCTGTGCTTGTTGACGGGTATCGGCGCTTTGCGAGTCCTCTTTGATTATTTGAGCGATACCTAGTACGCCATTCATCGGCGTTCTTAGCTCGTGACTCATGGTGGCAAGGAATAAGGACTTCGCTTCGTTGGCTTTTTCTGCTTTGTCTGCGGCTTCTTGATAGGCAAGGTTGTTTCGTTTTAATTCAAAGACTCGGAAGATAAATATGGCGAACGAGAAAGCGAAGGTTAATAGCGCGAGTGTGATGATAAGTTTGACAATCACGCCTTCTAGTTGGTCTTGAAGGTCGGTGAATTGATGTTCAATTTGCTCAAGATACTCCATGTTATGCACCGAAAGAACTTGAGATAACAGTACATTTTGTTGCTGATTGAGTTCAGCGAACGTTTCAGACAGGTCCGCCAACTCTGAGCTAATCTCTTGATGTTGAATTTGGCTCCCTGAAAATAACACGCTAGCAAGTAACTCACTTTGAATGTTGAGCTCCGGTGTAGAGAGAACATTTAGTTTTTCTGAATCATGTACCCTTGCTGCTTTTCGATGGTTTGCTGAATTACTATCAATGAGTTGCAGCGTTAGGGATTGCAGTATGAACTGACGAGCGACACTCAACCCGACGAGCTTGTCGAGCGTATCGACATTGGATATCGAGGCCTTGTGGAAACGCTCAAGTAATTGGGTGGTTTGTAAGTCTTGAAAGAACGTTGAGTAGATGCTTTCCCCCTTATAGCTATCCTTTAGCTCTTGCAGTTCTATTTCTAGTCTGACTAAATCAGCCGACATTTGGTAAGGATTCGAAATGCCCACGAGAGCAGCGTTGGTTATCTGATCGCGCATCTCTAAAACTTCATGCCCCAGCTCTCGAACAGATTCTCCATATTCCGATACTTTCCCGTGCTCAGAATAGGTCAATATAATTAAGCTAACCAAAGCCAAGAATAGCGAGAAAAACAGCAAAAAGATGAGTCTGATTTTATTCATTTTCAAACTCCACTAACATCTGAGGGCGGCTGCCCGTTAAGGTTTCTAGAAATGTTTTAATCTCACTAATGGTTTGCTTTTCAAATGTTTTACCGAGTTGGCTTTCCCCCATGATTTTGATGGCTTCCTCTAACGTTTCAGTTTGACCATCATGAAAATAGGGGGCAGTGATCGCCACGTTTCTTAAACTGGCGACACGGAAGAGGTGCTTGTCTTGTGGTTGTCCTGTAAACATAAATCGACCTTGGTCTTCACTTCGTTCTGAGCCCGTTTTTGATAACCCAAAATAGCCAAATCGCATCACCATACCTCCGCCAATATTGGTACCTTGGTGGCAGCGAATGCAGCCTTGCTTTTGAAAGGTCTCCCAGCCTCGCTTGGCTTTATCAGACAGCGCTGAATGATCGCCTCGCAAGTACTGGTCGAAAGGAGAATCAGGCGTGGTTAGCCCTTGCATGAACTCAATAAGTGCAGCCTTAATCGAAACTTCGTTGATGGTTGTCGATTGTTCTTTGAATAGGCTGATGTAAGTCTCCGATTGAGAGACATAGTCCGTAATGTGTTTCCAGTTTGAATCCATTTCGTCAACGTTATGTACTGGACCATCGATTTGATCGCCAAGGTTATTCACCCGACCATCCCAAAAAAATCGGTAGTTAAAGGCAGCGTTAAAAACGGTGAGTGAATTTCGCATTCCCGCTCCATTTACGCCAATGGAAACAGGAATCACTTCAGCGCCATTGGTTTGCAGGCTATGACAACTTTCACAGCTGACACTTCGGTTCGACGATAAGTTAGGGTCTTTGAATAGCGCCCAACCTATCTTGGCAAGTTCATTGTTAATCTCGGTCGAATCTGGAATTGGGAATATTTGTTGATCTGGAAATGCCGCTTGTTGGGCGTCTTGTGAGTCTGTATTTGAGTCGTGTTCTGAAGAGTATGACTCATCATGGTCGTTTGCATGAGAGTGATTTTCTTGGTGCTCAAATGAGGCGTGCATCTTTAAAGAAGCGGCGTCATAAACCAGTAGGCCTATTGAAACGCAAATGACAGTGATGCTTATTACTGCTAAATATCGCGTTTTCATAGTATTAGTTCCATCTAGTTTAGATAATTTTGGCAAGTCAGAATCCTTCTGATTTAAACCTTATTCACCCTGTGGATGAGAGGCGTATATTTATAAACTTAGTTTCATAGTGGTGATGTTGCAAGAAGATGGTGTAACAAGAGGATAGGAGCAAGATGAAGTCATTGAATCGTTGAATGACAAGGAATAGGGATCGTTAGAAACAACGCGTTACGTAGGGTAAGTTAGTGACCTAACGGTCAATTCGAAAAGACCTTGTTGTATAAAACTCGGATTTTTAAGATACAGATACTGATGCAGATACAGAAAACAAGTGCCAGACGTAGAAAAGCCGTGGTAACTGCATAGAGTGACCACGGCTTTGGTATTACATCATGTACTTTCTAAACTGCTTGAATTACATGGTCTAGAAGGACTTATTTAGCTTGCGCTGCTGCCGCTTCTAATTGCTTAAGTTTACCTTGAAGCATGTAAGCATTTTGGTTGAAGTTACCAGGGTTCAACACTTGGCTTTGCTGCATTGGGTAGTCAGGTAGCGTGTTCATGAACTCTTGTACTTTGCCGCCTACTGGTACGAATAGCCACATGTTGTCTGCCATCCAGCGTAGGTACATGCCCGATTCGTGTGGTGCTTTTTCGAATGGGTCAGCACGTAGGTGAACTACTTGAGGCCAGTTTGGTTGGAAGCGAACTGCATCAACAATGTTACCGTCCATTACTGCGAACGAAATCTTGAAGTCATTCCAACGAACTGCGTTTAGCTCAGCGTTAGCAGAGAAGTAAAGCATGCTGTCACGAGGGCCTTTCTCTTCTTTGCCTTGGAAGTAAGGTAGGAAGTTGTAACCATCTAGGTGAACACGCCAGTTTTTACCGTTGTAAGTTGCACCTTTATCAGACGCAAGTTTCTCAACCACTTTATCATCACCAGCGGCTGCTAGTAGAGTAGGGATCCAGTCTTGGTGCCCCATGATATCGTTGATCTTAGTTCCCGGTTTGATAGTACCAGGCCAGCGAACTAGCTGAGGAACACGCATACCGCCTTCGTAAGTTGTACCTTTTTCACCGTGGAAGTAAGTAGCACCGCCATCAGGCCAAGAAACTGTCTCTGCACCGTTATCGGTCGAGTAGATGACGATAGTGTTGTCTGCGATCTTAAGCTCATCAAGCTTGTCTAGAAGGATACCCACTTGGTCATCGTGCTCTAACATGCCATCAGCGTAGATGCTGATACCCGATGCGCCTTGGTATTTTTCTTGTAGACGAGTCCACACGTGCATACGTGTTGTGTTATGCCAAATGAAGAATGGTTTGTCAGCTTTTACTGCTTTTTCCATGAATGCTAGAGATTCTTCTAGGAACTCTTCATCCGCATGCTCCATACGCTTACGCGTCATAGGGCCTGTATCTTCAATCTTACCGTCAGAAGTCGATTTGATTACACCACGAGGGCCAAAGTTCTTACGGAACTCAGGGTCTTTAGGGTAGTAGTATGTCTCTGGCTCTTCTTCCGCGTTTAGGTGGTACAGGTTACCGAAGAACTGGTCAAAACCGTGGTTTGTTGGAAGGTGTTTGTCTTGGTCACCCATGTGGTTCTTACCGAACTGAGCTGTCATGTAGCCTTGTTCTTTAAGAAGGTCTGCGATCGTTGGAGCCCAATCAGGGATACCGTGGTCCGAACCTGGCATACCGATAGTCAGTAGACCTGTACGGAAAGGTTCTTGACCGGTTAGGAATGCAGCACGACCAGCAGTACACGATTGTTGACCGTAGTGGTCAGTAAATAGTGCGCCTTCGTTAGCAATACGGTCGATGTTAGGTGTTTCGTAACCCATCATACCGTTGTTGTATGCACTGATGTTGAATACACCAATGTCATCACCCCAGATAGCAAGAATGTTTGGTTTTTCTGCTGCTGTTGCCGCTGAAGAAGCTGCTAATAAGCCAACACCTAATGCTAGTTTATTAATTTTAGTACCCATAAGGACTCCGATTCACTTTTAAGATTAATGCGTTAGAACAACGCATCGATGAGTAAATGTTATTCTCAAAATTCCGTTACGTCCTTTTATAGTGCTTATAACCAATCGTTATGATGCATGGTTAACTTACTGATTAAATTGAATTTAGGCTAATGGTTGCCAGAAACCCTTAGATAACATGTGTGATCCTTATCATGTTTGTCGCCGTAAACCTTATCGATAACTTCTGCACCTGTATCTGAATGAAAAATGACAAAAAGATTAATAGCTTAGCGAACCTCGCGCATGTTTAAAAAATGGACTATATGTTGTAGGGCAGGATGCAAATAACTTACGAAGAGGTTTCTATGACAGCGAAATATGGCGTTAAGCGTCGTTTAGCAATTTTGGGTACGGCGATGATGGCGGCTTCCACCACCACATTCGCAGCTGAAAAACCAAATATTCTCGTGATTTGGGGGGATGATATTGGACAGTCTAATGTTAGCGCATACACCTTTGGTTTAATGGGTTACAAAACGCCTAATATTGATAGCATCGCCAAAGAAGGGATGATGTTTACCGATTATTACGCTGAACAATCGTGTACTGCGGGTCGCTCTACCTTTATTACGGGACAAAGTGTATTACGAACGGGTTTGAGTAAAGTAGGCTTGCCGGGCGCAGACATTGGCTTGCAAGCGGAAGACGCGACAATCGCAGAAATGCTGAAACCTATGGGTTACATGACAGGTCAATTTGGTAAAAACCACCTTGGCGATAAAGATGAATTCCTTCCAACAGCACACGGGTTTGACGAATTTTTTGGCAACCTTTACCACCTGAATGCTGAAGAAGAACCAGAGAATGAAGATTACCCAACCGATCCTGAGTTTCGTAAGAAGTTCGGTCCGCGTGGTGTCATTAAGTCATTCGCTGATGGCAAGATAGAAGATACGGGTCCACTGACGCGTAAGCGTATGGAAACGGTCGATGAAGAAACACTAGACGCGGCACTTGATTTCATGGATCGCGCAGTGAAAGCGGACAAACCATTCTTCGTTTGGTGGAACGCAACACGTATGCACTTTAGAACGCACGTGAAAGCCGATAGTAAAGGTGTAACCGGTGTCGGTAATTACGCTGATGGTATGGTTGAGCATGATCGACACGTTGGGCAACTATTGAAGCAAGTGGATGAGTTGGGAATCAAAGACAACACCATCGTTTTCTACTCAACGGATAACGGCCCACACATGAACTCTTGGCCTGATGCGGGTACAACCCCGTTCCGTGGTGAGAAAAACACTAACTGGGAAGGCGCATACCGTGTACCAGCAATGGTCCGTTGGCCTGGTAAGATTGAACCTGGAACCGTATCCAATGAAATCATGCACCACATGGACTGGATGCCAACCTTCGTTGCCGCTGCTGGTGATGACCAAATCAAAGAGAAATTGCTGAAAGGTCATACTGCCGGTGATAAAACGTTTAAGGTTCACTTAGATGGTTATAACTTCCTTCCTTACCTAACGGGTGAAGAAGAAAAAGGCCGTCGTTCAGAGATCTTCTACTTTACCGATGATGGCGATTTAGCGGCGCTTCGTTACAACCAATGGAAAGCGGTGTTCATGGAGCAACGTGCAACGGGTACCATGCAGATTTGGTCTGAACCGTTCGTGACGTTACGTCTTCCTAAGCTGTTTAACCTGCGTATGGACCCATACGAAAACGCAGATATTACTTCGAATACCTATTATGACTGGTTGTTAGACCATGCTTATATGTTCGTTCCTGCGCAAGCGTATGTAGGCGAGTTCTTAGAAACGTTTGCCGAATACCCACCACGCCAAAAAGCAGCAAGCTTTAGCTTGGATCAGGTTATGGAGAAACTTCAAGAGAACCATAATAAGTAAGCTTTGGTTTATTGAAACTGATAGCTTGATGAAACTGATAACACGAAAGAGCTCCTAGGAGCTCTTTTTTTATGCGCATATCGATGAGTAAATCCCGGTCGTGAATATGAATCACAACTATCGTGCTCATTGCCACTAAATAATTGTATTTTAGTCGTTTTTACGTCTACCTTAGTAAGCATAAGGATGTATAAAAACAAGGAATGTTATGTCTGCATGGTTGTGCTCGCTAGTGAACGGATTGAAACACCAGAGAGTCGCAGTATTATCCGTAATCTTGTCTCCACTTATGTTGTCGCTGTTCAGTTTGAGCACCTATGCCAACGAGCAAGATCCTAATAGCAACACTGAGGCTTCAAAGCTCAGTTCTGTAGCTTCACACGCTAACTCTGATGTTTTACCTATCGGCTCTAAAGCCACGTATGTCGGATCGGAAGCTTGTGTTGATTGTCATAGTGAAGAAGTCGAAGCGTGGCAGGGCTCTCATCATGACATGGCGATGAAACACGCTGCAGATGAATCTGTATTAGGCGATTTCAACGATCAAACGGTCACTCATAGCGGTAAACCCAACCGATTTTTTCGCAAGGGTGAAGAGTTCTGGGTCAATATCGAAGGCCCAGACGGGCAATTCAAAGATTACAAAATCAGCTATACCTTTGCCTTTGAACCATTACAACAGTACATGGTTGAGTTTGAAGACGGTCGAGTACAGTTGATTCCTTTCGCTTGGGACTCTCGCACTGAGGGCGAAGGCGGTCAACGCTGGTTTAACCTCTACCCGGATACCACCAACACTGATGAATTCTACTGGACCAATAGCGGTCAAAACTGGAACTTCATGTGTGCTGATTGCCATTCAACGAACCTAGAAAAGAACTACGACAGCGCAAGTAATACTTACAACACTACTTGGTCTGAGATTAATGTCGGTTGTGAAGCCTGTCATGGGCCTGCAAGCGAGCACGTTAAACAAGCCCAGCTAGCAAAAGCTCAATTGACCAAAGATCAGTCAGCAAAAGCCAGCGGCGGAAAGGATGCTCAAGTCTCGGCGCATTATGGTTTTGATCGCGACTTGTCGAAGTCGGTCAAAGAGTGGATCTACCAAGAGGGCAACTCAACCCTGCAACCAAAAGACATCATCCATACCAATCAAGTTCAAACCTGTGCGCAATGCCACAGCCGACGTACTCAGTTAAATGAAACGGGTGACCACGTTAACGGGTCTTTCTTTGATAAGTATCGTCTAAGTTTGATTACTCCTGAGCTTTACCATAACGATGGTCAAATCTACGATGAAGATTACGTTTACGGATCTTTCTTGCAATCAGTGATGGCTGAAAAAGGCGTCACATGTACTAACTGTCACGATCCCCATACCGCTGAACTAAAAATTGCCGAAGAAGCGGTGTGTAGCCAATGTCACATTGCATCAGAGTACACGCCTGAAAAGCACACCTTCCACGAGGCGAATACCGAAGCTTCACAATGTACCACTTGTCACATGCCAGAAACGACTTACATGGAGGTCGACCCAAGACGTGACCATAGTTGGCATATCCCGCGTCCTGATATTAGCCAACATATTAAAACGCCGAACGTGTGTACTAGCTGTCATGAAGACCAAACTGACCAGTGGGCAGATAAGCAAATCGGTGAGTGGTTCCCAGATTCTAAGTATCGTAACCAACAACATTTTGCCGTTGCCTTTTATGCTGACTCAATAGGGCACAGAGGTGCAGAGGATGCGTTGGCATACTCGGCTCAGGACTCCAGCTTAAGCAATATCATTCGTGCATCGAGCTTAGAACGTTTGGGCGGCAATACGGGTAAGAATACGCTTATCTCGCTAGCAAGAGCGGTGAAACATGATGATGAAATGATCCGTTTGGGCGTTGTGCAAGGCTCGTCTGGTTTCCGATTCACTGACCGTTGGCAGATTCTAGAGCCGCTGCTGAAAGACCCTGTATTGTCGATTCGTTCAGAAACCGCAGGTGCATTGGTACGTTACTGGGGAGAAATGAATCCTTTGCAGAAAGACCAAATCAAGCCTGCATTGGAAGAGTACATTGAGATACAGCAGTTTAATGCCGATAGAGGATTTGGACGTACTAACCTAGGCAACGTCTACCGGGATTTAGGTCAGCACGACAAAGCGATTGAGTTTTATCTAGGTGCTATCGAAATCGAGCCTTATTTCGAAAACAGCTACGCCAACTTGGCGGATTTGTATCGTGCGCAAGGTAACGAAGCAAAAGCGCTGTCGACCTTGAAGCAAGGTATTGAAGCTCAGCCTAAATCGAGTGTATTGCCATACAGCACAGGGTTATCTCTGCTTCGAGTGAAAGATTACGAACAAGCAACGGACTACCTTAAACAAGCCGCTGAAACTGCGCAAACCGACCCACAATATTGGTATGTGTACGGATTGGCTTTGGAGAAATCGGATGTGCTTGCGGCAAGTCAATCACTGCACAAGGCTTACCAATTTAGCCGCAACCCACAGCACTTGTATGCCCAGTGTGAAGTGTTGGCGCGAAACAGCCATATACCGGGCGTACCAAAGGCGTTTGAGCAATGTATTTCATCACTGAGCAAAGTGGCACCGCCGGAGGCCATTAACCAATTGAAAGCTAAGTTTAAATAAAGCGATGAGGTGAGCTTGGCTATGGTGCTTGCTGCTTATTCCGCTTGTAACCAATTATCGCGCTTATGAGCAATTATCACGTTTATAACTTATCGCGCTGATGAACAATTATCACGTGTATAACTAATAGTTATGGGGCTTGTGAGTAGGATGTACGCAGCCAGATTTAATTAAGGGAAGACCTATGAACCATGCGCAACAAGCAATAAACCAACTGATTGAACAAACAGAGAAAAGTGTTATCGGTCAGAGCCACGTCGTTCGGGCTCTGGTGATAGGGTTATTGACTAATGGGCATGTGCTTTTAGAGGGACTTCCCGGTACAGCGAAAACTCGTTCAGTGAAATCGCTGGCGAACCTACTGAACACCAGTTTTGGTCGAATTCAGTTTACGCCTGACCTGCTGCCATCAGATGTAACCGGTACAGAAGTGTATCAAGAGCTTGATGGAAAGCCTCAGTTGCACTTTCAACCGGGCCCTATTTTCAACAGTATTGTTTTAGCCGATGAAGTGAACCGTGCGCCTGCAAAGGTACAAGCGGCTCTGCTTGAAGCCATGGCGGAAGGGACGATTACGGTGGGTGGTCAAACTCATATCCTACCTGATCTATTCATGGTGCTCGCTACGCAAAACCCAGTTGAGCAAGAAGGTACGTATCCACTGCCTGAAGCACAAATGGACCGTTTCATTATGAAAGTCACGGTCGACTATCCAGAAGATGAAGCTGAACGCGACATCATTCGACTCGTGCGCAGTGAAGAGTTGGGTAGCGAAACGAGTTCAGAATTAGTCACTCCACAACATATTGAACCTGAATTGGTGCTTGAAGCGCGCCGCCAACTTCCAGATATTGCCGTTTCCGATTTAGTTGAGAACTACATCGTGGCTTTGGTAATGGCGACACGGAAACCTGAGCGTTATCCAGAATCAGACTTATCGAAATGGATTGAAATTGGTTCAAGCCCTCGTGCATCTATTTCATTGGATAAATGTGCTCGCGCTTATGCGTGGCTGCAAGGGCGTGACCACGTCACGTTAGACGATGTGCGTGCCATGTTGCCAACCGTATTAGGTCACCGATTCTCATTGTCTTACGATGCATTGGCCGATGGTGTTGACCATCAAAGAGTGGTTGAAGAACTGCTTGATAATGTTGAGATCGGATAACTAGGGGGCGTCATGGCGAAGCCAACACAAGCTCCCAAACCACAAGGCCTTGATCCTCGACTGTACTGTGACTATTCAAGGTTAGTGCGAATTCAGGCTCAAGCTGAGTCATTTTCACTGTTACCTCATTTAAAAGCGGGCAGCGTACTTTCGGGCAGACATAACTCTTTGTTCCGTGGTCGTGGTTTGAACTTCGAAGAATTACGTCATTACCAATTGGGTGATGATATCCGTAATCTCGATTGGAAAGTCACCATGCGAACGGGGAAGCCGCATGTTCGCAGTTACACCGAAGAGAAAGACCGTAATGTGATGATCTGTGTCGATCAGCGGAGTTCGATGTTTTTTGCTTCTCAAAACACCATGAAATCCGTTGTGGCTGCCGAAGTGGCGGCACTGTGTGGGTGGCGAGTGCTAAAAGATGGTGACCGTGTCGGCTTCGTTTTAGCCTCACATCAAAAACTGTTTCATACCAAAGCGCAGCGTTCACAGTCTGATTTACTGGCTCAGTTAAAGCATCTTACCAAGGCTAATCAAAGCTTAGACGTGAGTGTGAGTGACAGCGAGGGTGTTGGTTTTAGCCAGTGGATTGAACTGATCAAACGAATGAGACTCAAGCAATCAACCTTGATATTCATTAGTGACTGGCGAGACTGCCGAGAACAACATCTCGATCGACTAAAGCAGTTACAGCAACACAACGATATCTTGGCCATTATGGTCACCGACCCATTAGAACAGTCATTGCCTCAAGATCTTGCAAGCGCAAACTGGGTGGTGGGTGATGGTCGTTTTCAACTTAATCTGGATAGCCAATCTAAGGTAAACCTCGCGAGTGAAAGTCTTGCTCAGAAAGCGGCACTTCAGAAACAGTCCCTTGCTAAATTGATGGCGATGAAAAACCTCCCTTATATAGAATTAGACACGTCGGGCAATCACATATCACAGCTGCAGAAGCTAGTGGGAGGGCGCTAAATGGCTGTTGAACATACTCCTCCAAGTACCTATATCCTCCGCGAACTGCACGATGTAGCGATTCCTGACAGTGTGAGCTGGGCTCCTCAAACGATCGGCTGGAAGATCCTTGGCGTTATTCTGTTATTGGTCGCTATCTATCTGGCTTATCGTTTGGCGCAGAAATGGTGGAATAACCGTTATCGCAAAGAAGCGCTTCAAGAGCTCATGATATTGGATGCACGAGACAAAAATTCAACAGAACGAACCTTCAAAGTACTGAAAGTGGTACTTCGTTACCTAGACAGCAGTAATGCAAAGCTGTTTGGACAAGCCTATGTAAACCGTCTAAACGCTTATCTGCCTGTTAGCGCTAACACAAGTGAAAACAGCAATGCGTTCTTTGCCGATGAAATCTCAGAATTATGGATGCAGAGCTTAATTGACCCTAATGTGCGTTTGAGCTTTGAACAGCGTTTAGAGGTGATTCAAACCGCGATGATGTGGCTAAAAATTCATAAACCAGATGTACAAGCGAAACCAGAGGGGCAAGATAATGTTTGATAGTTTATCTGCCAGCTTTGAATTCGCGCACCCACTGTGGTTTATCGCACTACCTTTGCCTTTACTCGTTTATTTCGCCGTACCTGCTTATCGCACCAAACAAATGGCGATCAAAGTGCCGTTTTTCAGTGAGCTGGTTGAAGCGATTGGTGAGGCGCCGTCTGAAGGGGCAAGCCAGCTAACACCAAGCTGGTGGCAACGAACCACGCTCATTATTACTTGGGCATTAGTGGTGTGTGCGCTCGCTAAACCAACCATTCTTGGTGAGCCGCAAGTTCGCGAACAATTAGGTCGTGATGTGATGGTAGTGGTCGATTTATCTGGCTCAATGGCAGAACAAGACTTTACCTCTAAGCGGGGCGATAAAATATCTCGTTTGGACGCGACCAAAGAAGTGCTGGCTGATTTTGCGACTACCCGAAACGGGGATCGACTCGGTTTGATTCTTTTTGGTGATGCAGCGTTTGTACAAACACCGTTTACAGCTGACCAAGATGTGTGGCTTGAACTGCTTAATCAAACCGATGTCGCTATGGCAGGGCAAAGCACGCACTTAGGTGATGCAATTGGCTTGGCGATTAAGGTGTTTGAACAAAGCGAAAAGCAAAGTGCTGCCGTTCAAGATTCAAGTGTTGATGCCAACGAAAAAGAGAAGGTCGTGATCGTACTAACCGACGGTAATGATACGGGAAGCTTTGTTGAACCGATTGATGCCGCCAAAGTGGCGAAGGCGAAAGGCGTTCGTATTCACGTGATCGCCATGGGTGACCCACAAACCGTTGGTGAAGTGGCTTTGGATATGGAAACCATCAAACGAGTGGCTCAAGAGTCTGGTGGCGAAGCCTTTGAGGCGCTTAACCGCGACGAACTAACCAAAGCCTACGCTCAAATCGGTGAACTAGAACCACAATTATATGAAAGTACCACTTATCGTCCTAAACAGGGACTGCACCATTACTTAATGGCGATTGTTGTTGTGATGTATTTGACGGCCTTTAGTCTGGCGACTTTACGTAGAAGATCGCTTTTGGCTTCCAAAACTAAAAAATTGAAAGGAGAGGATGATGCCTGATTCTCTCACTCTGCAACAGTTCTTTACCCAGTTTCATTTTATCCGACCTTTGTGGTTGTTGGCCTTTATTCCGATGTTCTTCCTGCTATGGGTTCGTTGGAGAGAAGAGACCAAACCAACGTGGAAAGACATTCTACCTGCACACTTACGTGATGCATTGACCATTGGCGAAACAGGCTGGCGTAAGCAGCTGCCATTGAAGCTATTGGTGGTGATTGTAACTATCGCCATCATTATCTGTTCTGGCCCAACATGGCAGCGTGAGGCTTCGCCTTTTGGTGAAGACAAAGCGTCGATGTTGGTTGTGCTTGATAACAGTGAATCTATGCTCGCTAAAGACTTACCACCGAGTCGCTTGGAACGATCTAAGCAGAAGATTAGAGACTTATTAGCAGCTCGGAAAGGCGGTAATACGGGCTTAGTTGTTTACGCAGGCAGCGCACACGTCGCGATGCCCGTTACTCAAGACAGCAAGGTATTCGAACCGTTTCTAGCGGCTATCACACCCGATATCATGCCGGTATCAGGTAAGTCAGCAGAAGAAGCACTGCCATTGATTAATCAACAACTGTCTGGTGAGTTAGGCTCTTCTGTACTGCTGGTATCAGATGGTGTAAACCCAAGCACCATTAGGGCGTACGAGAGTTTCTTTAACGACAATCCGTATCAGTTGCTCATTCTCGCCGCAGGAAACAGTAATGTGGTGAGCGATAACCCAGTCGACCTAGATTCACTGCGTAACTTAGCGAGTAAGACGGGTGGACGAGTGGTTGAGGTGACCGTTGATGATTCGGATATCCAACAACTGAACAGAGCGGTTGAAAGAAACATGCAGCTCAGCGGCGAATCTTCAATGCCTTGGAAAGACATGGGCTATGGCTTGCTTATCCCAATGGCGATTATCATGTTGTTGTGGTTCAGAAAAGGATGGCTGGTGCAGTGGTGTGTCGTTGGTCTAGTGATTTCGGGCAGCCTGTATTCACCAAGCATTTTGGCGAAAACCGTCAACTTAACCGCTGAGAAACCCGCTGTGGTGGAGTCGGTTACGGCTTGGGACAAAACAGCTCAATGGTGGTGGGACTTATGGTTAACGCCCGATCAGCAAGGTCAACGCCTGTTGAATCAGAAGGAGTACCTTCAAGCTGCAAAACATTTTACTGACCCCATGAGAAAAGGCGCGGCTTACTATTATGCTCGTGATTTTAAGCTCGCTCACAGTGCATTCCTGCAAACCAAAACTGACCTTGGTTTATACAACGCGGCGAGTGCGTTAGCCAGACAGCGTGAATATCTTGCGGCGCGAGACCTTTTGAAATCATTAAGCGAGAAAGAGGATCTGTCACCAGAACTAAGAACGGATGTCGAAAACAATCTTGCTGTACTTAGTGGAATTGTCGAAGAGGTAAACCGAACCAGTGAAAGCCAGTCCGGAACCACAGATGGCCCTGAAGAGTCGTTAGAACTCGAAGACGATCAGCCACGAACGGGTGATGGCGCTGAAGAAGAAACGGTAGCGGAATTGATGCTCAAGGAAACGCTTAATGCCAATGAAATTTTGGGTAGCCAAGAGCTTGCCGATAAGTGGTTAAAACGAGTAGAAGCGGACCCTAAGTTCTTCTTAAAATCTAAATTCCAAATTCAGCTACGAGACCCTGCACCTTCCATCGAACAAGCGTCAAAACAGGAACAGGTATCAAAACAGGAGCAAACCCAATGAGTCGATATGATTTAGCTCTTGAAGCCATTCAATCAAAGAGAGTGCGATTCAGATCCCATAAGTGGTTACTGTCGATGACTCTTATATTGAGTTGGTTTTCTCCTTTTGTTGCTTCTGCTGCCGATATCTTCGATCTCCAAAAAAGTGGTGACGTTGAGCTTATCGCTTGGGTAGGGGAAAAGCCAAAGTCAGGCGATAAGATAACGCCGACTAAAGTGAGCGTTAATGAGCAGGTAATTCTGAATATTGAGGTGGCGACGCCGCGTTGGTTAACGGGAGGGACTCGAATCGGCAGTATCGAAATCCCTAACGTGATCGCTAAGCAACGTAACCAACTCGCGACTAATTACACGGAACGGGTCAATGGCACTACATGGTCGCGTCAACGATGGGAAGTGACGCTCTATCCGATGACTTCTGGCGAGTTTGTCATTCCAACCGTGCCGGTTCGCGTCCAAGTTTCTGCTCCTGATGGTTCTAACGTTGGCGGCACGCTTTACACGCAGCCAATTAAGTTTGAAGCTTCGTTGCCTTCAGGTTTACTTGATAATGAATCGCCTTGGTTTTCTGCAACAGAAGTAGATACAGAGCAACAATGGCAACGCTCGAGTGAAAACTTAAAAGTAGGCGATGCCATTACTCGAACGGTAACCATCAAGGCGAAAGACAGTTTGTCTGTATTACTGCCGGATGTGTTGAACAATGAATCGCCCCAGCAGTACCAAGCTTACCCGCAACCTAATCGTTTAGATGATACTCAAGATCGTGGTAACTACCGTTCCAGTCGAATTGAGGAGACGGTTTATGTTATTCAGCAGGGCGGTGAATTTACGTTGCCAGAGTTTTCATTTCAGTGGTGGGACAGCAAGAATCAACGCCTTGAAACCGTGGTGATAAAAGGGAATGTGTTTGAAGCTAAACACACAGTCCAATCTTTCATCAAGGCTTACATGTCAGTGTTTATTAGCGTTGGTCTGGCACTGTTATTCAGTGTGGCGTGCTTTGTTTCTGTTAAACGTTATTATGCGAACCGCCCAACATCAGGTTGGTTGGTACTACGTCGTTTACTTAAGCAAGGTAATTGGCCTGCATTAAGAACCTTTATCTACCGCCAATTGCGAAACGAAACCTCTCAGTTAGAACTGAATAAAGCGCAACTTGGTAAATTGAATGGACAGAAACGTTGGCTAGAAGACAGTGAATCCCTCCAACAAGGGCGTGAAGACAAAAACGTATTTACTCGTTTATGGAAAAGCTTACGTAAATTACCCAGTGATAAATCAAACTCAAGCAATTCTCGTTCAATTTTCGACCGCTTGAAAATCCCTAAAGCCTTACCAGACTTAAAAGATAGAACTAAGTAGCAAACTTTAGTCATTCGCATCGAACAAAATCGGCAGGTTCTCTACTATAGGGAACCTGCTTCTTTAATATGGAACTGTATGAAAAGTACCGAACTCAATCTAATTCCTATATTTGTCGCTATTTATGAAGAGCAGAACTTATCTAGGGCTGCTAATCGCATGGATATAAGCCAGCCAGCTGTGAGCAAAGCGCTTGCAAGGTTGAGAGATATCTATGACGAGCCACTGTTTCATCGAACTACTTCTGGCGTAGAGCCAACCACATTCGCTATTGATATCTATCCAGCAATGGCTGCTGCGCTGAAAAACTTTACTTCTACCTTATCAGCATCAAGAGATTTCGACCCTAAAACCTCTGGCCGTGTGTTTTCAATTGCCTGCGTTTCCGCAGCGAGTTATGAAATGATGCCAAGAGTCATGCAGTTAATCAGCCAAGTCGCACCTGGTATCGCATTAGAAGTTCATCCTCTATTTACGGAAGATTACGAGTCTGATTTAAGGCTTCAAAGACATGATGTCATTATCGATATGACGCCAAGAGGAAGAACCATGCTCAAGCATGAGGTGATCTCTAAAGAGGAACTGGTGGTGGTGTGTCGTAAAGACCATCCCACGATTGGTGATACTATCGATATGGAACAGTTTTTATCACTTGATCATGTGGTGGTCTCTAGGTGGCATGCACGTAGAAGCTTATTGAGTTCTGAACACTACAGTGACCTTGAAAAACGTAGAATAGTCTATCGAGCTGCTGGCGTTGTTGAGATGCTGCCTGTTATTGAGGGCTCTGATTACATTGGAGTGCTACCTATGTCATCGGTGCGTTGCTTTTCTGAAAAATATGACGTTAAAACTCTGCCTTTGCCATTCGAATTGGAAGACCTCGATATGTGTATGATTTGGCACCCCAGTCGCACTAACGAACCTAGCCATAAGTGGTTGCGCACTAAGCTCAAAGCGGCAGCAAAAGAGTTATCAAGTTAGCTTCTAAAGGGCATGGTCATAGAAAGCATTCGCGCAATTTTAAATGGAAAGAAAGCCAGTATCCCTGAGCTGAGGTAAGCGGTGTTTACTACAAGGGGACGGGATATTGACCTACAAGTTAGAGTCAGGTGGGACTCGTAAGATATGTTTCGCTTGGTGCTGCCCGAAGGCAGCCCTTGTTTAATCATAAATCAGTGAAGGAACTTAACTTACTGAATTGTTTCATTTAAGTAACGGATGCTAAGCCTCTTTTGGGCTCTGTTCTGAGTTAAGCAAGAAGTAGGACACCCAATCATCAATAGGCAAAGGTCGTGCGAAGAAATAGCCTTGAGCATATTTACAACCGATCTGGCGCAGAGTCGTTACATGATTCTGGGTTTCAAGGCCTTCTGCAATCACTGAGAAATCGAGTATTTGCGCGAGCTTGAGAACCGCGCAAGTAATCTCATAATCTACTTTTGACGAGTTAATATCTTCAATAAAGCTTCGATCTAATTTTACGCAATCGGCGGAAAGATTCTTCAACACCGACAACGAAGAATAACCCGTTCCAAAATCATCGATAGCGATCTTGTAACCCTTAGAATGAAGTACCTCGATGGTCCTTGAACAGGTCTCGAAATCTCGCATCATATCCCTTTCTGTGATTTCCAGAAGCAGCTGATGAGGCTGACAATCCGTTTCGTCGAGTATCACTTGTAACTGGTCTGCGAGATCGGTCATATAGAACATTCTCGCTGAGAAGTTGATGGAAAAAATTACGCCCTGTAGGTCCATTCCTGCGCGTTGCCATTCGGTAATCAGATTCGCTACTTTCTTAAATACCCATTTATCAATGTCGATAATGAGATCGCTTTTTTCGGCAACCTCAAGGAAATCGACAGGCGGCAATAAGCCCAGCTTAGGGTGACGCCAACGTATTAGAGCCTCGGCACCAATGATGTCTTGCGAGTCTAAGTTGACTTTGGGTTGGAAGAAGACTTCAAGCTCGTCATTGGCAATGGCTTGATGAAGCCCCATGTTGGTTTCAATCAAGTCATTTACCTCGTGAGTCATTTCGTCCGCGTAGACGCGATATTGATCTCGGCCGTTTCGCTTTGCGTGATACATTGCTGTGTCCGCATTTCTGATTAGAGTTTCACGATCTAAACCATGAGTGGGGTACTCACACACACCAATACTCGCCGATACAAAGATAGAATTATCATCGATGTAATAAGGCTTTCTTAACGCTTGATTTAAGCGGTCTGCGATAGGTTCGCCTTCGTCTAACCCAATGTTTGAGTAAACAACCAAGAACTCGTCTCCACCCATTCGGGCAACAAATCCTTTATCACCCACTAAGTTACTCAATATGTGCCCGACATTGACTAATAAGTTGTCACCTGGTGCATGCCCTAAAGAATCATTAATGGTCTTAAACTCGTCAATGTCGAGGTAGAACAGCAAGAAAGAGGCGTTGTTCTCATAGGATTTCCTGATCTCTTCATCTAACTGTTTGGTTGCCAATAGTCGGTTTGCCAAACTGGTCAGTGGATCGTGGTGGGCGAGGAAGTCGAAGTTCTTTTTTTCTTCCGTGAGGTCTAGGTATGCTTTAGATAGCCTTGAAGCCATATCGTTATAGGCTTTCTCCAAGTGAGACCATTCGTCACTTCGGCCCAAGTTAATTGGGTTTTTTAGGCTTCCAGACTCTAGACGATCGAAGCCATGTCTCAGTGCATTGAGTGGCTTTCGAATATGGTGTCGAACAACGTGGTGAACCAACAACATCGATAATACAACAGCTGAAAAACTGATAATAATGGCGTTCAGTCTTGATAAGCCGATCTCTTTTTCAAGCTGGTCGGTTAATTCTAAGGCTTGGCTTTGTACGCGTGACTCGGTCTTTTCTACCATCTCCAACAGGTCGCTTTGAGCGACTAATAGTGAAGCCATCACCAGCCAACGCTGCTCCAGATTAGCTCTAATGCGCTTCAAAGCGGCGTTGTATCGTTTCACCGTTCGATTGATTCTTTTTTTCTCAGCAATAACCGCCGTCGTTTCGATATCAACGTTTTCTAAGTGGAGTAAGAATATATCGAGTTCTTTCTCGACTTCGATAAGCAGAACTTTCTCCGTTTCTGGCGTGATGCGACTGTGAATGTCTCCAACCATTTTTCCTGAGGTGAGAAACGACTCTCTCAACATGTTGATGAGATCTAATTCATTGTTATAACGAATGAAATTTGGTTGGTCTAAGTGCCTAAGCTTGCTGTCGGCTATCGCAAATTCGAGCTGGTCAAGCTGTTCGGCTAAGGCGGCGTCGATTTGATTGGTCTGCTTTAGAATTCGATTTAATGCGAGCGAACTGCCTAAGAAACGATGGAAGTTATCGATAAAGGCATCAATTTTTTGCGAGAAACCTTCGTTAGTTGATAGGTCTCTGAGTCGTTGAAGCTGGAAATCCACATTAAATGCTTCTTCCGACAGTGTGGTTTCACTGAACAAAAAAGTCTGTTCAAGTAACTTAACTCGAGAGGTGAGCGTAAATACGCGTCGGCTGATTTCAGAGTTAACAATCAAGTCTGATACGTGTGTCGAAGTTTCGTTTTTAAGCGTCGACTCGACGTAATACAGAGATCGAATCACCATGATGACAGCAAAGCTGACAATCAAAAGCGAAAGCAGGTTCGAAATAATGAGTCGTTGGGTGATGTTTATCTGAGGTAATTTCATTGTGGCTTCCAAATTTTCAGATACGCTTCACGGTAGCCATTTTTAGGGTCGTAGATGCCTTTGTCTGACTGGCTGATGAGCTCTTCAACATTATCGGGCGTGACGAGATGCACAGGGGCAGAGTAGCCACTTGGCGGCATTTGATTAAATGCTCGGTTGAGTTCGTCGACTATTTGCCAGCCTTGTAGATACAAGGGTTCAGGTACTGTTGCTAGTTGGAATTGACCGCTATTGATTCTTTTGTACGCGGCCTTGCTACCGTCACCCGCTGAGATGTTTTGTGGTATCAACCGGTACTCCTCGAGGTTTGACTCCAACGAAGGGATAGCATAATCAATGTACAGGTCGTTGATTGCCAGAAGATGAGTGACTTTCTCGCCGTACTTCTCATCTAGGTTCTTTAATGTCGCAGGCATTTGCTCGGCAATTTTATCGAGCGGTAAATAGTTAAGCTCAAGTACATCACAAGCGCTGCAACGCTTGATGGTATTGACCATCGCGTTGGCTTTGATCATCGCGATTTCATAGTTAGGGTCGGTGAACACCACGGTTCTCGCTCGACCGTTTGAGTTTACAATCGCGAGTAGCGCGGCCACTTCCGCCACATCGAGAGGGTCGGTGGTGATGTTGGTGTATAAACCTATTTCTGGATTACCACCGACAAGTTCAGTCGCGTGCCATCCAATGACTACAATTCCTAGATCTTCAGCTTGTTTCAAAATGGTTTTGTGTCGGACAGCGTCAATGCCGCCCAACACAATGGCATCAGGTTCAAAACCAATCGCTTTCCTGATAGCTGCACCTTGGCGCACTTCTGAGCCTAATCCATCGATGAATCTAAGGTGCCAATTGATGTTGGAAATGGCTTCAGATATGCCTTTCCCAACGCCATAAACGCCACCATTACGTAAATCAGACGCGACAAAAATAACGTTCTTTTCATGGCGCACAGCAGGGCCTTGTGTGGGGCCATTCCACGTTCGCTGGTTGGAAACCGCACGCATCACTTTTTCTTCAGCATATTGGAAGAAATCGTCTTCATGATTACCCGCAAAACTCTGAGAGTAGCAAGTAATAGCGAGCAACAAACTCGCAAAATTTAATCTCTTATTCATATGGCTTATAAAACGCTTTAACTTATAATCGCTCTATATTTATAATAATGTTAATAAACATTCAAACATTTGGTAACAGTTATGCCGGGTCAAATTTGTAAAAACGTCTTGCTAACCCTACTGACAGCGTGTTTTTCCCTCCCTTTGTACGCCAAGTCTGACCGGATGAGGGTGGAGGCTGATGCTCAGAAACTCGAAAAATTTCAAGAGACTGTGAGTGGCGAACCGATTCTTTTGGCTCCAATGTCGGTAGAAAAACCGGTTAGAATTGCATTAATTTACCCAAGTGCAGATATTTCTGACTTTTGGACAAGAAATTACACAGCATTGAAGCAAAGGCTCGTCGCTTTGGAGTTACCATTTGAGATCAGCGAGTTCACTTCAAGGCAAATTGAGCACTCATTGCAGACCCAATACACCGAACAAGTGTTGAACTCTGAAACCCCTTACGACTTCGTGATTTTTGGCCCTTCTGAACTGGGTATTCAAGCTGAGAATATTCAAAAACTGTCTGCTTCGACAGAGTTCAAAACCTTTATTTGGGCTTTTCACACGCCCAATGAACAATGGAAACATCAACCGGATAGCTGGTTCGATTTTTCAAGCGCGATGGGGGCCGATGTCCTGTGTGACCATGTGGTGAAAGAGCTCGGTAATGACGTAGAATTTTCAGCGAATCGTGGGATACCGGGCATAACAGATACCCAACGCTCGCAAGGTTTCATTGATTGCGTAGAACAGAAAGGTGATTGGCTAACAGTGTATGAGCATTTTGGGCAATACCAGAAGATAGGCGGTGCCGATGGAATTCGTTTAGTGCTCGGTAATTTCCCCGAGGTGACCATGGTCCACAACGCCAATACTGCGATGACCATGGGAGCGGTGGATGCATTAAACAATGCCGACATGTTGTCTGAAATCTATGTGACGGGTTGGGGCGGTACAGCGAAAGAGATTGAAAAGATTCGTACGGATGAATTGGATGCGACTCCAATGAGAATGAGTGATGATCTTGGTGTGGCGACAGCCGAGGCGATCAAGTTTCACTTAGAAGAGCGTGAAGCAGAAGTCCCACTGGTTTATTTAGGCCGTATCACGGTTGTGCACAACAAGATGAATGATGACCAGTTGGATCAGCTGACCAGAGAAGCGTTTCGATATTCTGGTAAGAACTAGGTTAGATTCAACCTATCCTTTATCGATCAAAAAGAGCCGCTTATCTGTTTCGACTGAATCAGTCTGAATATGATAAACGACTCTTTTAATGAGTGGGTGCTGGATTCGAAATCTAGCTCACGAAACCTTAGAGGTATACTCTACTCAGTGACCTCTTGTAACACCTCTCCAATTGATCCACTTGGTTGGGTTATACCCAGTTTGTTCGAAAGTGTTGGCGCAATGTCGTATGGCGTGACTGCCCGCGAAATCTTCTGGGCTTCAACGTCGTAGCCTGCGAAGATTACAGGGACATGCGTATCGTACTTCCATGGTGAGCCATGTGTAGAGGCGATTTGAAGGCCTTCCATATCGTTAATGTAACTACGCGGTGCAAATACCACATACACGTCACCTGAACGAGCAGGGTGGTAGTTGTTTTTGATTAGCTGCATCACATGAGTATCAGGCACTCGGTTTGCTGCAATATCACTGCTTGATACTGCAAACGCCACACCCTTCACTTTCGCTATTTCATCGGCGATCGCTTCCTGCACTTTAGCTAGGTCAAGTTTCTTCTCTGCGATTAAATCGTGATTCAGATAGATATAAGGCTGTGCGTACAAGCGAATGGCGTCTTTGGTTAGACCAAATTCATCCTTCAATCGTTTCTCAACACCACTCGAGAGCAATGTGTCTTTATTGAAGTATTGAGCTTGATTAAAGCCAAGCGCATTTGCCGCAGGTGAAGATTCAGGAACACCATGATCGGCAGACAATACAATTAATGTATTTTTTAGCCCGACTTGGTTATCAACGGTTTTAAGAAGCTTGGCGATCGTCTTATCAAGTCGAATTAGGTTGTCTTCTGTTTCTAGGCTTTCAGGGCCGTATAAATGCACCACGTAGTCGTTTGATGAGAAACTCACAGACAGATAATCAGTCACTTCACCTTGGCCTAGCTTCTCTTGCATCAACAGTGTGCTTGCAAAGTTTTCTGTGATCTCGTCACCGGCCGGGCTAACGGTTAGCGTTGTGCTGTAGTACTTGTAACTTGCAGGGCCATAAGGGTGAGGGAAGGTGCGTTGGAAGTCACCGAGTTTCACTTTGTGTTCGGTATCGTGCTCTTGCAGCGTGTACTTCTCACGTGGTAATGAGAGCTCCCACTTCTGTTTCGAGTACTGAGCAGCAATTGCTTTCTCGTTCCAACGTGATACCCAATCTGGATACTCGTCGTAGTAATAGTTGCTGGTGACAAACTCAGATTGCGCTTTGGAGAACCAGAAGGCTTTACCACTGTGTCCCGCCAATGAGATTGCGCCGCGGTCTTTCACTGATACACCGAACACTTTTGATTTTCCACTATTGGAAATCGTCAACTCGTCACCAAACGTGGTGGAAAGTATTGGCTCCGGAGAACGTCCATCGCCCTGTGCTGTCTTCTGCGTTGGGTCGATCTCAGTTGCTTTGTCGACACCCGCGCCAGAGGTCAACATTTTGTAGTTGCCGTCTTCTACGTTATACACCAAACGCTCTTCGCTACGGTCATACCAAACGTTACCTACCATGCCGTGTACGCTCGGTGGCGCACCTGTTGCAAGCGACACATGGCCCACGATCGTTTCCGTGTTGCCATGTTGGTAATTCGCATTGGTGTAGTAAGCACCATCATCCATTAAGTACCGGAAACCGCCTTCACCGAAGTTATGCTTATATCGTTCGATAAGATCTGCGCGCAGGCCATCTACCGTGATTTGAAGGACTAGATCTGGCTTTTCCGCAGCCGAAGCTGGGAGAGCACAGAGTAACGCGAGTGTCAGTCCTGAAAGCTTGGTGTATTGCATAGAGTTTCCTTATTCAGTATTGCCGCAGAGTTCAAAGGTTTGGTCAGGTATCTAATATTTGGTCAGATTTCTAACGTGTATACAGTGCGAATCGTATTTTTAGGATTGTTGGTGAAGATTATTGAGTCATAACCGTCTGCACCTATAACTAGCTCGTATTTTTAGCTAGTTCGCATCCTTAACTAAACGCAAGCCCATGTCCGACATAGTGATCGATTGGCTTGCGAAGTCGCGACGGTAACTTTCAGATTCGTTTTCGTCATAAGCAAAGCTGCCACCGCGAACCGATTTATGTGATAAACCAACGTCGCTGTGTTTTGCGTTGTTAGGATTGTCTGTTGGACCGAATCGGTAGAAGGTGTCATCGAAGGCATCAATCACAAACTCACCCACGTTTCCGGTCATGTCATATAAGCCTAGTTCATTTGGCTTCTTTAGCCCGACTGGATGTGCGCTATTTTTAGAATTTGCTGAGTACCACGCAACATCATCTAAGTTATTGGAACCACTGTAAGTATAGCCTTTGCTCTTGTTGCCACCTTTCGCCGCAAATTCCCATTCAGCTTCAGTCGGCAGACGGTATTCTTCACCTGTAAGTTCGTTCAATTGTTCAACGAAGTAGTTCGCCTGTTGCCAACTTAAGTTATTGACCGGAACTTGTGGGTTTTGGAAATAACTGAGAGATGAACCCATCACCGATTCGAACAATTCTTGAGTCACCTCAAACTTCGCAATGTAGAAACTATCTACAGTTATATCTCGCGCTGGTCGTTCTGCTTTGGTCGCTTCAGGATCGTTCGAACCCATGGTGAATGTACCCCCTTCAACTAGCACCATTTCTTGGTCGATTTTTTGGGCGATAGGGTGTGTAGGCACGCTCGCACAGCCGCTTAGGAAAATAGTCATGGTGACGCTGCTGATCGCCGCTAATTGTTTGTAATTGAAAAATTTCATCACGTGCCTCGAATGTTCGAAATAGAGGGCAATTTTAACGTTTAAGGTCATTCCTATTGGTTATAAAGGGTATAACATGCCACTGACTGAAATAGGCATTATGATGGCTACAGACACTAAGATAGGTAGATAAATCATGCACATTACTCAAGGTCCACAATACAATGGTAAAGCGTCTAAACGCTTGCATGTTATGGCTAAGCCAATTGGCGCAGCGTGCAACATTGACTGTAAATATTGTTATTACCTAAGTAAGCAAGATTTGTTGGAGTACAAGAAAGGCAGTTCTCCAAGAATGGATGATGAGACGTTAGAAACCTACATCCGACAATACATCGAAGGTCAAAATACGCCTGAAATTATCTTCTCATGGCAGGGCGGTGAACCGACCATGCTGGGTTTAGCGTACTTTGAAAGAGTGGTTGAACTACAGAAAAAGTACCGACCTGAAGGTGTGTTGATCTCAAACGATCTGCAAACCAATGGCACATTATTGAATGACGACTGGGGGCGATTCTTAGCACAGAACAATTTCCTAATCGGCTTGAGTATTGATGGCCCTGAAATGCTGCACAATGCGTATCGTGTTAACAGAGCTGGCCGTGGTACATTCAAACAAGTGATGGCGGCCGTTGAACTGCTCCACAAACACCAAGTGAAGTTCGCAACGCTGACTTGTGTGAATAACCTCACCAGTCAAAATGCACTTGAGGTGTATCGCTTCCTACGTGATGTGGTGAAGTCACCGCAAATGCAGTTTATCCCTATCGTTGAGCAAAAAACCTTTAGAACGGTTGCGCCACAAACGTCTCAAGTGAGTGAGCAGCTCAAACAAGGCGACAAACGCCTTATCCCCGGCCATAAAGACTCGATTATGGAATCGTGGTGTGTGTCGGACTTGGCTTGGGGTAACTTCCTTATTTCTGTATTTGATGAGTGGGCGAAGAACGACATCGGTAAAGTGTTCGTTCAGTATTTTGAAGCAAGTTTAGAAACATGGATTGGTCGCCCGAACCCGCTTTGTACCCTGAATGAGATCTGCGGTAAAGGCTTAGCGATGGAGCCTAACGGCGACGTATTTTCTTGTGACCACTATGTTTACCCTGAATATAAAATAGGCAACATCCACCACGAGAAGCTTGATGACCTCGCATATAGTGCACCACAACAGAAATTTGGTTTCGCTAAATCACGCACGCTGACCAGTCAATGTCAGCAATGTGACTACAAGTTTGCGTGTCATGGTGAGTGTCCTAAGAACCGCTTTATCAAAACTCGCGCAGGCGAACCGGGCTTGAACTACTTATGTGCAGGTTGGCACAAGTTCTTTTCTCATGTCGACAAGTCGATGGCTTATATCGCTCGTGCGATGGGGCATCCGGTTGCTCATGGCAAATTCAGTGATTCAGTATTGATGGCACATCGTGCAAAACAGGCGCAACAAACTACGTTCGAGACCAAGTTTTAACTCGTTTTTTGGGTCAACAGGTCCAAGACAAATTTAATCAGATACGAGTCTAAGGACAGGCTAAGTTCTCCAGTTTAAGGTAATACTATGATGAAGAAGAGTTTAGCGACGGCTGTTGCTCTATTAGTTTCAACGTCCGCATTGATTTCAACGTCAGCAATGGCAGCGAATAGCGTTGAGCAAACTGTTGACGCACCGGCAAAAAATATCAATCAAGTGCTCGAAATGACGGACACTCAAACCCGTATTCAACAGTTGTCTTACATGGCACAAGATCAGAATCAATCTGTTGAAAATCGTACTGGTGCACTGCAAGAGCTTGCTTCATACCCAAGCCAGAATGCGCTGGTGGCGGTGGCAAGAGGTTTGAAAGATCAAAACCCTGAAGTTCGTGAGGCTTCGATTATCGGTTCTTCGCCATATCAACTTGAGCACCGTTGGGCGTTAGTTTCGCCTTTGCTGAGCGATACAGATTCTATGGTTCGTCATTCAGCAACATCGAACTTAGTACGTGATTACAATACGTTAGATAAAGAACAGAAAGCACAAATCGAACAACCTGTCGCTGAGTTAATCACATTCTTGGAATCACAAGAATCTGAAAAGTTTCAATTGTTGTTCGCTGACGTGCTCCGTTGGCACAATGAATGGGATAAAGCGGAAACGATTTATCTTGAGTTGATTAATACTCACCAGAAAGACCCTCAAGTTTGGCTGAGCTACGCGGATAACTTCCGAGCTCAGAATAAAGATCAACAAGCGGTCGAGGTGTTGGATCGTGGTTTGAAGAACGTGCCGGACAATGCAGCGATGCACTATTCTAAATCATTAACTTTGGTTCGCCTTGAAGACAAGGCAGCAGCAGCCAAAGAGATTGAAGTAGCAGCAGAACTTGCAAAAGATAACAGCTATTACTGGTACCTGAATGGGGTACTACAAGAAGATTTGGATATCGACAAGTCGACTAAATCGTTCGAGAAGGCGTATTTGATCTCTGGTTCTCCGGAGCAGTTATACGCGGTATGTGATATCTACGTGCGCTACGGCAACGACAAGACCGATGATTGCTTAAGTGAGCTAGGTAAAGTGGCTCCTGACTATGTTATTGAGCAGCTGAAAGAGAAGCGAGTAGCGCCAAGCTCATAATATTTGAATGAGTAAATTGATAAGCCGCTTATGAAAAGCCAGTCGAAATATTTGACTGGCTTTTTTGGATCTAGAGTTCTGTTTGGAATGTCTATTAAAGCAAGGCACAAGTTGGAAACATCTAAAGTGGGTGAGCTTATTCTCTCACCCGTTAAGTTAAATTATTCGCCCATTGAGGTGGATGCACGGCGTCTGTCTGTCGCGCCTTGGATCTTGCCATCTATGATTTCAATGGCGTTCAAACCGCTGACCACTGGAATGACATGTACTGGGTAACCGAGCTGCATAAATTCTGGAACCAACATTTCAGCGTAAGTCTTCTTCTCGACCAATAAACCCGTTGGGTCATAAGGTTTGGTGCGATCTATCTTGGTGCCGTATTGGATGTTTGGAAGGTCAATTGCTTCCTGCGCAGACAGATCCCAATCGAGAATGCCCACCACAGTTTTCAACACGTACCCCGGAATTTGTGAGCTACCAGGAGAACCTACCACTAAACGCAGGTCGTCTTTTTTATCCATAACCATTAACGGGGTGATCGCGGAACGAGGTCGCTTACCTGCTTCAATAGAGTTTTGAGTCGGTTTACCGTTTATGGTGGGCTTGGTTGAGAAGTTTGCCATTTGGGCATTAAGAATCACGCCATCGACCATTACCCCTGACCCCATGCCTGTGCCGACGGTGCTGGTCATTGCAATGGCATTACCGTCTTTGTCGATGATGGATATGTGCCCGGTATCTTGGCTCTCAAAACCTTGATACTGAGCGTAATCAGTATCGGTTAGTTTGCCTGCTTTTGGCTTTGTTTTCGCAATACCAGTCTCTGGAATGAGCTTACGTCGCTCGTCGATGTAGGCTTTGTCGAGTAGGGCAGCAACTGGCGCTTCGATGTAATCTGGGTCACCTGCATAAGCGATGCGATCGGCCTTGGCGATTCTCATGGCTTCGGTCATCAAGCGCCAAGGTTCAACATCAGTTTTAGACATATCGGCTAAGTCATAGGCTTCTAACATTTCAAGGCTTTGAGCAACCATCACGCCACCAGAGGCTGGATAACCAAACGAGACAATCTTGTTGCCTCGGTAGTCACTTTCAATAACCTCACGCTGTTTGACTTGGTATTGTGCAAAATCTTCAATAGAGAGCTTTGCGTGGTCGGCATCGATTCTGCTGTTCACAGTTTCAACGATGTGCTTACCAAACTCGCCACCATAAAGGTACTTATCGCCTTGTTGGGCAATGTTGCTCAGAGTATCGGCAAGCTTAGGGTTTTTCATCAATGTGCCGGTTGGTTTGATTTGGTCGCCATTCCAATACAGGGCTTCGATTTCTGGATCTTCAATCAATCGTTCTTGTTCACGAACCACGATGTCGTAGGTGTAGCTGTTCATCGCGTAACCCTTGCTTGCCAGTTCAATCGCGGGTTGAACAAGCTCAGACCATGGCAGTTTTCCGTATTGTTGATGAGTGCTATAGAGCAAACGAAGTGTGCCGGGAACCGCTACAGAACGAGCCCCTAGAATCTCATTTCGACTGAGTGCTTCTCCATTTTCCATGAACATGTCTGGAGTAGCAGTTGAAGGGGCTTCATCTCGTCCATCAAGTGCGAGGAATTGATCTTTGTCTTTTTGGTAAAACAGCGCAAAAGTACCACCGCCAATCCCAGTCATATCCGATTCAACCACCGACATTGTCATCTGCATCGCCACCATTGCATCGACCGCATTACCGCCTTGCTTGAGTATCGAATACCCAGTGCTGCTTACATATGGATTCGTTGCACTTACCATAAACTCTTCGCCAGTTTCGTCTGGCGTAATTGGAAAAGGATTTGGCTCAGCCGCGAAACCGACCGCTGAAACCAAACTTAAAGATAAAGTCGCTATTCGCATGCGTTCTCCGTTTAAGGTATCTGTTTATTCGCTCTTAGGTTGACTGAATAAAGGCGGTGAAGTTCGTGAGTTTCCAGCCTTCTTACACAATGTTGACCGCTCTGACATTGGAATAAAACCATCTCAATATTCACCATTGAAACGATAGTTACGGTTTATGTTTCGACAGGTTGGACTGAAAAATGACAGTGATAAAAAAGCCCAAGGTAGAGTGACTATCTTGGGCTTTGATTTGAATGACGATTGTTTAATTCTGGGTTAGAAAACGAAACTCAACATGATGGTGTAAAGGACGGCATCTTTGTCATCAAAACCAGTAAGTGCATTGAAATCCTCAACAAAGGCACCGTTTGCTTTACGAGCCTCAAAATATTGCACTTCACCATTAATAGACACGTTAGGTAACACATCATAGTCAACGCCAATTAAGTAGCTGTTCCCCTCTAAGTGTTCATTGGAGTCAAATTGTGCGCCATAAACGACGTAAGGCGTGAATGACCCTAAGTGGTAACCAAGACTTGCGTACATGGATGAAGAGAAGTCGCTGATTTGCCCTTCACTGGCAAGTACAGCTTGACCAAATTCGTATTCAGCACCTAACGACCAAAGTTGGATGTGTTGGTTGTCTGCTGTTGGAAGTGAACCGATGTTTTTAATCTTTACGGTCTGGTCAAAATTGGAATCGAGGAATGACAAATTCCAACGATAATCTTCTCCACTCAATTGTAGATTGGCACCAAACATTCGATTGGTTTCAAATTCAAGCTCAGTTGTCGAATTGAAATCGACTTCGTTGTTATCTTTAATTCCGAAAAACGGAGAGAGTAGTAGGGTAGCTTCATCGCTTACATCGTGAGTCCAGCTCACTTTTATGCCATTGAAGGCAGTAATACCTAATACGGAATTGTATACTTCTGTTGGCGGTCTTGCTGTCATATAGGCTTGGCCGACATAGTAGTATTCAGAGGCAAGGAACAGTGGCAGCCTTAAGCGTCCAATACTTACATCGAAGTCATTAAACTCGTAACCGACGTAAGCCCACTCTAATTGAGGATCACTCCAATCATACTGAGGTGGTTTGACAACTTGCACAGAAGCTTTGAATGAGTTGTAGAAGTAGTCTAACTGAACTCCAAATGTGGTATCGCAGTCGTAACAATTTTCATCAGTAAAACCGCGGTTGATGATGAGTGGATTGTCGTTATCTGAGGTTGCCCAAGAAGTAGAACCGAATCCGCTTAACGAAAAATTATCGGTAAGTTCGATAATGGCAAAAGCCGGAGAGGCAATCGAAGCACATAGCACTGACGTAATTATTTTTTTCATATTATTTCTCCGAACTTATAACGTAGAGAACGTTGGCATTTTGAGGAACCGAAGAGAGTGGGGAGTAACCAATACGGTTTGGTTTGTCATCAAGCCAGTCCACTAAGCTGTCGGTTGACGCCGTTTTGATTTCTCTTGGATAACGCGCTTTTCCTGAAAAAGATAAACCAGCCCAGTGTGCATTCATTTGAGCGGCATTTTTTCCAAGCAAAAGCTGATAAAAGTCCTCTCTTTCGGCACTGTTCTCAGGCCAATCAGACAGTTCAACACGTTTGCCATTGAGGCGTTTAGTTTTCCCTCTATAGAGCTTTCGCGCTTTGTTTATTGATATCTCTTCAAATCCGGAGTCTAAAGAAAATATGGCATAATCTTCAGCGGCGTGAGCAGGGCTGAGAAGAAGCAAGCTTCCTAATAGCCCTACCGCGACTGGCAACATGACTCTGCGGGGAAGTGTTTTTATTGTTCTAATCCAATCCATGGGTATCTCCTAACAAGTCGCACTTTCTATTTGATGGAATAGCTTTTCTTTTCTTACGGGCTTCGCTACATATCCATCCATGCCTGAATCAAAGCACTTTTGAATATCATCGTCGATAACACTGGCGGTTAACGCGATGATAGGCGTTTTGCTTAAGCCTAGGTTTTTCTCATGCTCTCTGATCTCTTTGGTCGCAGTGAAGCCGTCCATAACGGGCATCATGCAATCCATTAGAATAATGTCGAAGCTACTGTCGTTTTGGTACATGTCGACGGCGATTTGTCCGTTGTCGGCGATTTCAAACGCGTAGCCGGCCTTTGTTAACATCACAGAAGCGACTTTTTGGTTAACTCGATTGTCTTCGACGAGCAGTATTCTTTCAGATTTACTCGGAACCGTGTTTTGTACTCTTTCTTCTGGCAATGTTCGCTTAGCTGCAGCATTAAGAATCGGCGTTACGGTCGCGGGTTTTTTCGTAGATTTAGTTTTGTAGGCAGCAGGAAGTGGCATCGCTTCAACGGCGGCAAGTACTTTTTCTTTTAGCATTTCAAATTTGAATGGCTTTGGTACATAGTCATCCATACCTACGTCGAAACACTTTTGAATATCATCATCAATCACACTGGCGGTTAAGGCGATGATAGGGATACGGCGTGTGGCGTTGGTCTCTTTTTCAACGCGTCGAATGTTGCTTGTCGCTTCAAAGCCATCCATGACGGGCATCATACAGTCCATCAGTATCACTGCGTAATGAGGGTTTGCGGTGAACATGTTCACAGCTTCTTGACCATTATTAGCGAACTCGAATTCAAAACCACTTTTACCGACATGAAGCCCAGCAATTTTTTGGTTGATCTTGTTGTCTTCGACGATGAGGATTTTGTGTTGGATCTCTAGAGGTTGCTGGCTTGCCTCTGAAAGCTCAGCTAAACCCTGCGTATCACAGAGCTCAATAGCTTTAATTAAACGTAAGCCGAGTAGGGGCTGTGCGACTTGTGCAGTAACGCTGTCGCCAAGATCCGCAGGCTCACTTAAGAAAGAACGTATCAAACAGATAGTGATGCCATTTTGGTGCAGCTTAGCTAAGTTATCTGCGTGGATATTAGCTAGGAATGCATCATCTTCAGCGAAAACGACAGTAATCGGTTTGTTGTGTTTCTGAGTCGCGAGTTGTTCGGTCATCGCGGAAGTGTTATTCGTTCGCTGAGTTACCTTTAAGCCATAAAGGTTAAGGTCGCATTCTATTCGTGTAGAAAGCATGTTCTCGTTACCCAGAACATAAATGTCAGCGGTTGCCGTGCTTGGTTTCGGTAGCATCATGTCAACGGGTAATTCTAAGTCGAAGTAGAAACAGCTGCCTTCCCCCTTGACTGAATCGAGCTGAATCTGGCCACCCATCAGTTCGACCAACTGTGTACTGATGGCGAGGCCAAGACCAGTACCGCCAAATTGACGTGTAGTTGAGTCATCTTCTTGAGCAAAGGGCTCGAATATTTGCTTCTGTTGTTGCTTGTCGATACCAATACCTGTGTCGCGAACGGCAAATCGAATGGTGACATTATCGTCAGATTGTTCGAGCGTTTGGATTGATAATGTGACGCCACCTTCTGCCGTAAACTTCACTGCATTCGACATAAAGTTCATTAGGATTTGTCTTAAACGGTGATCGTCGATCATCACGCGTGCTGGTGTATCAGGGCTGATATCGACGTTAACCGATATTTTTTGCTCTTTGGCTTTTGGCGCAACAATAGAGGCTATGTCGTATATCGATTCTCTAATCGACGCCGAGTGAGGGCTGATTAACAGCATGCCAGATTCAATCTTCGAGAAGTCTAAGATATCGTTGATCAAGCTCAGTAGCAGTTGGGATGAAGTTTCAATCGTATCCACATAATCACGCTGTGTGGGTGTGAGTGGGGTATCTGCAAGAATCTCGGAAATACCAATAACGCCATTGAGTGGGGTACGAATTTCATGAGACATATTGGCCAAGAAGCTGCTTTTCGCTTTGCTAGCTTGTATTGCATGATCTTTCGCTTCTTCCGCGTCTTCTTGGGCTCGCTCTGCGTCTTCTTTCGCTATCGTAAGCCTCTCTTTTGCAAGTTCTCGCTCGATGGTCAATCGTTCAACTTGCTGCGCAAATAGACTGAGTTCATCTTTGCCTTGGATTAACTTATCCAAAGAAGGGCGAGTTTCGTCATTTTCGCTTTTTAGGAAAGCTAACACTAAATTCAGGTTGTTAGTGACTTGTCTCGCTAAGCTTAGGGTTAAGCCCATCACAATCGTTGCAAGCAGGGCAACGATTGAAATGAACAGAGTTCGCTGTATTTGTGCGTCATAGATAGCTTGCTCAACTTCTTGTTGGAATTCTTGTTTAATCACGCCGCCAAGGCTTTGTAATAAGTTAAGTCGAGCACTCATCGCCTCTAAGCCGACAGAAACTTCTTTAGGAGTCAGTTGGCTGATTGCGTTTAGGTCGAGTAGCGCGTTTCTAATCTCTTGGCTTTGAGCGAATACATCGTTTCGAAATACTTCAACCATCAGTGACACTTGATGTTCGTTGGCATTCAATGAAACAAAGCGTTCTAAGAACAATTGCTGTCTTTCACTCAAGGTTTCAATCTGTTCTGCAAGTTCTGGATCGTATTCTTGGCTACTTTGGAATATCTCAATCAGAGAGGTACCCAGCTTAAATTCTTCGTTTGACCAGAACATCAGCCATTCCAGTTGCTGCAATGCGGTGAGGTGTTGTTGAATTTCCCGTTTAGTGTTTTCGAATGGGACTTTTTCTATTTCGAGCAGTAACTGCTTGTATAAGTCGCTCTGCCACTCAAGGGCATCCAATTTATCGTAGCTGTCAGTGGCTTGCATTGTCGATAAGGTTGCTTCGCTGAAGTCGGCAACCAATTGATTCATTTCATCAGAAGCATCCAAAAAAATGATTGGAGACAGGGTTTTTAATTCAGCTTTTACTTGATTGCTTTGATTTTCAAACTCCTCAGGGCTAGAGGCCAGAGTGCTTCTATAAAGAACCGAGATATCTTGAAGGTACACAGATAACTGATTGGTTCGTTCAAAATCGGTCAACTGAGTCGTTAAAATATAAGCCTGTCTACCTGCAAGGAAGAGTAATAATGAAATGGGAAGTAGAACTAAGCCAAAGAGTTTATGTTTGACTGAAAGGTTATTCCAGACCGTAATCGCCATATAAGGATCCATCCAACTGTTTTTATATAAAAACAGTAGAATAAAAATGCCGATATGGAAACTTTGAAACCGCAAATTTAATAGAAGTGTGGGAGGGGTATAAGTTCTTGTGATTCCAGAGCTTATTTTGATATACGTTCTTTTATTAGTAATTTATAGCGTTTGGCAGTTTGTTTAATTTTATGCTTATTGATGAATAACTTAAAAAGCGTACTAATGAGGACGATTGTTATCGAGGCTTAATTCGAAAAGAAGTTGCTTTAAAACCGTTTTTGCAGAGGGCTCTAATGTCCAAATACCGAGCATTCTGTTCAACGCGGCTCGATATGCTCTGTGTTTGAGTAGGAAGGCGAGCGTGCTCGTATCGTTGCTCAAAACATGCATTTGTACGACTGTGAGCTCAGCTTTGTTTTCGATATCAATTTTCTGAAGATTGAAAGCAGGCAGGAATGAACATTCGTACCAAATCTCAATGATCTCTCGAAGTTCGATTTCTTCTTCGGGCACGTCACAGCCCTGAAATATATGATTCTCAGGAATTGCGGATAAGTAAGCAACATCAAGCTTGTCTGCAACGAATGTGTACATTTGTTTCCTTGTTACCTGTGGTATTGGGTCGAATCATCTCTCTCACTAATGATTTTGTCAATTACATCCATGTCGCGAAATGACGAATTGTGAGTAAGCGTTATGATTTAGCTCAAACTGTTTAAGTATTTGTCTGTTAAGCCAAAATATTTCAAGTTTCCATCTGGCTCTAGAACCAAACTCATGTTGGATGTGGCGATTAAGCCGGGATCGTTAGTCGAAAAAATGACTGTTTTATTCAGCAACTTATCGCTAAACAAACGGTTAAAGTATTGCGCGTTTTCTTGCTCGGCACCGTTGAAGGGCTCATCAATGATTATCAGAGATTGCTCACAGTTGCCCAAGCCAAGGGCCAAACGAAGCTTTTGCTGAATTCCATTTGGAAGACCTTTGCACTTATCGACACTCAATTGAGTCGCTAAGCCTTCTGGTAGCCATTCGTCCAGTTCGAAGAAGCTCACCATCTCTTGCATCTTCTCTGTTGGAATGAGGCCGTTATGCAGAATGAAGTTGGTTTCTAGTGAGCCTTCAAAAATATGCAGGTTAAAAGGGATGTAGTTAATTGAGGTGCGATAACGGTAGCTATTGAACTGCTTGATGTTGTAGCCGTCAACGGATACTGCGCCTTGATAACGATCCTCTAAGCCAGCAATGATTGAGATGAGTGTTGTTTTCCCACAACCGGTAGGGCCACAAATGACGACTTTTGCACTGGGTGGTATCTTAAAGCCAAGGTTGGTTAAGCCGGTCGCCGCACCTGTGTAACGATGACTGACACCACTGCCAACAATACTGCCTTGGAACAAGCGAATAGGCGGGCTCTTCTCTAAGGTCAGTTTATCGTCATTCATCGACATTAAGTTATTGATCTGTGCGGACGAAGCCTTAATCGACTGGAATTTAGAAATTGAGTTGTAGATACCCATGATCGGACCTAACGCCTTCCAAACCAATATCACTGTCGCGAGCATCGCACCAGCATCAGAAGTCCCTTCCATTACTCCGATTACTGCGGTCACGATACTGGCAGTACCAATCACCTGAATCAAACTGCCGCCAGCGGCCTGAATCTTACTGTTAGTCACGGCAACGTTCTCGGCATCACTGGTGCTTTGCATATGTGAAGCACTGAATCGAGATTGAACGACACGAAGTAAAGGCAGGCCTTGGATAGTTTTGATACCACGAAGGATTTCATTCCATTGATACGAGACCATCGCATTGGCGCGCGAGCTTTTGGATGTGGCTTGAGAGTAGATATAGCGAGAATACACACAGAACACCAACATCAAGATTAAGCCACCCATCACCACCAATGCCGCTGTACCAGACATCAGAGCAATGGCGATGATAAATACAATCACAAACGGCATATCAAAATAGCTGAGGGTTGATTCTGCAGTCACTAAGCGGCGGAACGTATCGATATCTTTCAAACGAGCCAACTGCGACGAAACCCCAGCGGTTGATGTCATCGCGTAGGGCAGCCAGAGAAGTTTCGATATTACGGCTTGTGAGATGTGCACCGCGAGATCTTTACCGGAAGTGGCAATGATATTTACCCGCATTTTCTTAAAGAAGTATTCAGAGAAGCCAACAATAATGGCAAATAAAGTGAGCCAATAGAGCGTTGCTTGAGAACTCGAAGTGAGCGCGAAGTTATACACACTCATAATAAAGAAAGGCTGTAACGCGCCCAGTATACTGATGACGAAACTGAGTATGATCAAGCTTTTAAGTTCGTTGTTATAACGATAGAAAGCGTATTTTATCCAATTGCTTCTGTCTTGCGATTCCGGCGGTGGTTCGCGGAATAGACGAGAATATTCGCTAATCGAAATCAGCAAACATGGCTTTTTACACATTGGGTATTCAATGGTGTTGTTGTTCGTGTAATCAAACAGGAGTAACTTTCCATCCTTAGTACCTAAGAAAATGGCGCTAAGGTTCTCTATCTCAATAAAGCATGGGTGAGGGTACTGATCGATATTCTCGAGAGTTTTTAGCTTGGTCACATCACAGCGGTATCCAAGACGCTCTATAGTCGCAGTAAAACTGTCGCTATCTTTTTGTTTAGGAATAAAAGCGTCACTGAGGATAGACGGCGTGCCTTCCCATTCCAGTGCAATTAAGGTGTAAGCTAGGCCACGAATCAGCGGTGACTGACTGTAGCGTTCATCATAACCACTTGCTTCAAAGTCCAACACCCGCTGCGGAACATTGTTGAAATCAACTAGGATGCTCATTGATCACCTCCGGTAAGTTTTACGCGTTTGAGGCGGTGGTTTAGTTTGTCCATCTTATTACTGGCGATGATTAGGATTTTGTCATTGGCACGATAGGCGGTACTGGTCAGCACCACTCGTGCAAATTCCTCATCATAGACACAATCGATATCATCAAATATCAATACACGCTTACTGGCGAGCAGGGCGCGAACCAATAATAAGGCGTAACCTACTTGGCGTGAGAATGGATTGCGCATGTGGCCTTTGAGTTCTGTGTAAAAACCAGCAGGAAGCCCATCGATTTGTGCCTTGATGTTCATGGTCTCGCAAAGTGCAAACGCCGTATTATTCAAACTTGGTCGGAAGCAGGTTAGGTTATCGATAATCGTCCCTTCTACGAACGAGCTTGTTTTATCGACCATCAACACACTGTTGCGCCAAACGTTGTAGTTAACGTCATCGAGAGGCGTGTCGTTAATCATGATATCGAGTTTGCTATCACTGTTCTGGCGCGTAATACAGTTAGCGAGGTGGGTCTTACCTGATCCACTTTTCCCTGTAAGTAAATAGGCTTGCCCAAGTTCGAACTCGATACGCTGTTTTTGAGAATACTTAACCGAAATACGTTCAACCTCTGTTGTCTCATGCTGATGTTCAACCGAAGCCGCCAGCTCAAGCAGTTCGGCGATACGTTGTATGTGGAGTTTGTTTAACTCCCAACGGCTCGCGGTGCGCATCACTTGTTGATAAGGCGCAAAATAACGGTTGGTTAGCATGATGATCGCGGCCATGATGCCTTGGCTAGATTCCATATTGATAACGGCCGTTGCCAGTACCACAACAACACAAGCTATAGAAAGTTGTTGGATGAGCGCCAATATTAGGCTGAAGTTCGATTCAATCTGCTCATATTTGATGTTCTCAACTTCGCGCTCTTCGACCATTTGTGTCATCAGGCTTTCAACGCGGTATTCCATATTTCGAGCTTTGATATCAAGCGGGCTAGAGATGATCTCGATGATTTTGGAGGTGGTTAACCCTTCGATGTCTGACTTATTCTGCAAACTACCAATCTTTTGTTTGGAAAGGCTCCACGCGAAAATAGCCAAG
>NZ_CAWPOA010000107.1:109582-118065 GCF_963889365.1 Vibrio sp. OPT20
ATGACAGAGGCAATCAGAAGTGTAATACCAGCCCATATGTTGATGAGTCCTATGATAAGGATGGTAATCAAACTGACAGCAAGGTTGATCAGTGCTCGAACCGATTCTCCACCAAAGAAAGTCTTAAGTTCAGGAATGGTTGAGATTCGTTCTAGGTATTCGCCCGGTTCTAAACGGCGGAATTTAGAGATCTCAGCCAAACAGATGGATTGAAATACCTTGTTGGTTAAGTTGGTCTCAAACTGCCTCATGATGACAGAGGAAATCTTCTCTTCCTGATTTTTTAAGTGATAGTCGAGGAAGATGGAAATCAAGATAATCGCGAACAACAAGAACAGAGTATCTTGTGCTTGGTTGGGTAACACTCGGTCAAAAATGATCAGAATGGAGAAGGGTAGTACCAAGCCAAACAGGGTCGATATTATCGTTGAGAAAGTCAGATAACACTTATCTGCCATATTGATCTTTTGCGAAAATTGCTCAGTTTGCATTACGACCTCCTTTTCTCAATGACTCCGTTGAGAGAAGGTGTTTAGGCACCAATTCTTGATTATTTCGCCCTTCAATATCGCTCATTAATTGCATGATGCTCTCTATCGATTGAATAGAGAGTATGCCCTTAATTTGCTCAAGCTTGATGGTCTCGATGATGTAGTCGTATCGTGCGCTTTCATAGTCTCTCAAAGCGCTGAACAGTTTGCTTTCCGCCGCCAGCAAGTCGGTGATGGTACGCGTGCCTAACTGGTAAGCTCTTTGGATACCTTTATAAGAGGCATAGTTGGCGCGGATGATATTTTCGTAACTGCTTATAGACTGCGAGAAATCGTTAATGTTGAGTACTGAGGTGTTCACGTTGTTACGTGTGGTGTAAAGCGAATCTTGATAAAGCAGCTCGGTACGTTCAATCGCCGTCGATGATTTTTGATAGCCATAGTAATCAGAACCACCCGACAAGATAGGCACTGCGAGGTTTAAGCCAACACTGGTTGAGTTACTTTCACCTGTGGCTGTAATGTCGGTTTTATCGTAGTTATTGGCGTCATCATGTCGATAGCTGGCTGAAAGCGACACGGTCGGTAAGAAGTTCGAACCGCTCTCTTTTAAGCTTCTGCGGCTTCTCTCTACGTTTTTCTTTGCCACCAACAAGTCGTTATTCAGCTTTAACGCCTGATCCATGATCGTCCGTTGCTCGGTTTCGTTTATCTCTTTTAGCGGTACGCTTTCGTATATGTCTTGCGACGGAGTGATAGGGTATTGAATTTGAATAGAGAGCCCGTTGAGAATGACACGTCGATCTTTTTGCAAGGTTCTTAATCGGTTCGACACGCCTTCTTTCTGAGCAATTACTTCGTACAGCTCACTGGCTGCGGTGTTACCTAGCTCTACATTACGTCGCATTTGATGTTCACGCGTTTCAGACGATTTGAGCTCAACTTTGGTCGCTTTAATTTGGGCGTTGTTTTTCAAATACTCAAAGTATTGAGAACCGATTTCCGAAATAGTGCTTTGAATTTTGTTCTCGTGCTTAACTTCTTCGATATTGAAGTCAAGCTTAGCCGTCCCATATTTAAAAATGTCGCCAAGATTGAATATGGATTGCGAAAGAGAAAGGCTGTAGCTGTTTGAGTTATAGCTAGAGGTTTCATCGGGAACGCTCGATAGTAAGGTTTCATTCTCGTTCCATGTCGTATCGGCTGCACCATTGAGTGAAGGCAGAAACTTAGAGCGACTGATCCCTATGTTGTATTCGTTCTCTTCCACACCTTTATCACTGGCGCGAAGGGATAGGCTGTTTTGCAGGCCGAGTTCTACCGCTTCAAGCAGGGTAGTCGCCGATGCCGAAGGTGTCGTGCTTAAAGCAAGCGCAGCCATGATGCTGCTAGTTAAGTTTTTGTACCGCCACATACTTGTTGATCACCTTGATTATTTGGTCACTTTTATAAGGTTTGCTGATCACGTAATCCATTCCGGCTTCGATACAAGCCTGGTGTTCGTTACTGCTGGTCAATGCGGTTGCACCTATGATGGTACAAGGGTTCTTCTCGTTTTCTTGTTCAAACTGGCGAATACGTTTTGTGGCTTCAATACCGCCCATACCCGGCATGATGCAATCCATAAAGATGATGTCAGAACGTTTATTCATGAAGTGTTTCACTGCGTCAGCGCCATCGCCAACCATTTCTGGTTCATATTCTTGCTTGGTAAGGATTCGTTTAAGTAAAATCTGCTGAACTCGGTCATCTTCTACGATTAGGAATGAGCTGTTCTCCATTTGTTCTTCTGATGCTTCCGCTTCCATAATGGTGAGCAAGTTAGGAATAAACTCATAAGGAATCGCAGGGGAGTTGATGATCTTATCGACGAAGCTGTGACACTCTTGCGCATGCTGAGTGTTGGTTACCGATAACAGCAACTTGGTATTTGGGTGGTTCTTAAGTTGAGATTTCACTGTTTTACTCAGTGACGGTAACTTGTTGGGTTCAAAGGTATCGGTGAGCATAATCGCATCGTAATCACCAAAGGTCTTCGCCGCTGAAAATAACTCATTGGCAGTCCGAATTTCGGTGATGTCCAGCCCCAAATTACTGAGCATTTTCTTCATCACATCGATGCGAACTTGAGTGTTGGCGCACAGCAGTAAACGTTTGCCGTCGAAGCGAGTCTTTTCTGTGTGGAAATTCTTCGCCTTGAGATCAAGCTCAATCTGAAAACGTTCCTGCGTACCCGATTGGAACCAGTGACTTTCGTAATACCCGTAATCTTTTAATACGCTTTTTGCTAAGTCGTCTGTGCTTGCGGTGTGGTCCTTGTGACTGCTCCAATGGAGTTTATTGAGCTTGGCTACAGAGACATCTAACGTTGAAAGGAAGTTTAGATTGATGGTAACTCGGGTATTTTCCATGTCTGAAGCCGCCCCAGATTCAATCGTCACAAATAGTTTCTTATTTGATTTGAGTTGAATGGCATTTGAAAGCTGTAGGAACAATATCCAGAACAAGCTGGTGGATTGGCCTTCTACGCGATTGGGTAAGTTGTCGGAAATAAAGCAGTCCAGTTGGCTTTCATTACGTTGTACTTTGGCACTAATATGAATCATTAATTCAGATAGCACGCTCAGCAGAGAAAACTCTTTCGACTTGCTTTCCGTGCCCTGTGAAATCAATCGATTATAGTTTTCTGCTAGCTCAGATAGGGTGCTACATGCAGAGGTAATGTCCTTCGCCATCAAAACGCCGTTTTCATCGGTTTCTTGAACGAGGTACTGGACACCACCGTTAATGGTGTTGGTGATCCCTCGAATCTCATAGCCGATCAGCGCATACAACTGTTTGTAGAGATCGTTATTGCGCTTTTGGTCTTCCAATTTACTGAAGATCAGTTTGAGATGAGAGTAGATCTGACGCTGTTTGGGATTGATGCTCACTTCATTAAGAAGCTCTTCAAGCCTTTGTAAATCTAACTGTTTTAGTTCTTGATACAGAGCATCGAACTCATAGTCGATTTCGCGTTCGTTAGAGCTGGATTTCTTCAGTTTCAACATGGCGACAGCGTTAGATAGAACCGTTATCACGGCCAGTATTACGACCACCATAAACAACCAAACGAAGAACTCGTTTTTCTCAGAGATCAAATCGCTCGCATGGTTGTTAAACATGGTGCGATAGTTGTCATCCATCTGCAGATAGTTGTTGGTCAGTGAGAGATATAAATCGAGTACATCGGCACGTGCTTTAGCGCTATCGGAGAAACGGTTAATCGCTAATTCAAGTTGCGTGTATTCAGTAGCGCCAACCAAGCTGAACTCAGTTTTGTTCAAAGAGGCTAAAGATCGAAATTCATCTATATCACGCTTCAAGTTAACTAGATTGAATTCGTTAGTACCACAAGTGTCGTTACTTAAGCACTGCTGCAGAGTTTGAATATCTTGTTCGATGGTCTGATTAAGCTTCTGAGCTTGTATGAGCAGTGGGGCACTTTGCACTTGCGCGACTGAATCTACTTTCGACCAAGAAAAGTATAAATAGAAAGCGAGCGCAGCCAGTACGATGCTAAACAATATGCTCAGTCGCAGGGCGGGTACAGAAATATTGTACGAAGGTTTTCCGCTCATTGATTACCTCTCATCGAAAGCATCTTCGATGGCTGACATCACCGGCTTCGCTGCGTATTCGATCACGCGACGCGAACCTGTTTTTACATCGGCGGTAAATTCCATATAAGGTGATAATTTGTATTGAGTGCCTCCTCGTTCAAGAAAGTTTCGGTCAATTTCAATCTCTGCTAAATAGAACTCAGCGTCTTCTTCTTCGTATGATGAACGGCTGATTGAGGCGATGGTTCCCTCAACAAACCCGTATTTTGCAAAGTTATAGGTATCCATTTTCACTTTCACTGCCTGACCAATTTCGACAAATCCCATGTCTTTACGTGGGATCTTCGCTTCACCGTGAAGGGAGTTATTGATCGGTGCAATATCGGCGATACTCTCACCTGGCGGAATCACAGCCGAACGGAAATTGAAGTGCAGTTTGTCGACCACACCATCCACCGGAGAGTAGACAACTAGGCGATCAACCTTGTCGGAATGCTGCGGTTGTAAGATTCGCTTCAGCTTTAGGTCTTTATTCGCTTGAATGATTTGCGCTTGATACTCAGAGTTTCGATTCTCAACTAAGTCACGGTGTTGTTTTTCCAGTTTGTCGAGCTGAAAACGTTCGTTCATGACCGACTCATCAAGGTTCTCAATCTCACGTACCATATTGGATTCTTGTACTTTCATGTTGAGGACGTCGACATAAGACGCCATCTCTTCTTTATAAAGCGTATTTTTGATGTTGAGTTGTTTGCGAATGAGCGATAGTTGGTTCTCTGAACTTTTACGACGCTTAAGCATTGATTTAATCAGGGAGTTTTTGTGTTTAATATCGTGGGTAATGAGCTCTTCATTTGAACGGTTTTTAGAGAACTCTTGTCGCCATGTATTCATGTTGACCTGAACTTGTTCTGGAAATTTTTCGATATAAGAAGCGAAGTTGGGTTCTACCATGTCGCGTAAGCTTTCATAACGAATCTTATCGAGCTCTATCTGAATAATCTCAGTATTCACGGTATCGAGTTGTGTGTTGCGGTCTAGTGAGCGAATTCGTGCGATCGGCTGTCCTTCATAAACGACTTCTCCTTTTCGGACTAACATCTCTTCCAATATGCCGCCTTCTAGGTGTTGCACCTTCTCAACGTCAGATTCCAACAACAGTTCACCACGCACAGAAACGACGATGTCTATACGCGCTTGTGATGCCACGGCGATAGCGACTAAAGCGAGTAGGAATATGATGAGCAACGTTTTGTGAACACTGGTCATGGCACTTGCAAGCACAATGGTGTCATCAGCTGTGACCTTAGAAGCCTCATTATTAGAAACGAGCGCTTTTCTTAAGTGATGTTCTATTTGGTTATTGCTCATGACTACCTCGATGACTTGTCATCTATTACTTCCTTAATGTCCAACAAGTGATTGATTTGTCGATTGACGTTGTGCAATTCAGTTTTTACATCCTCTAAAAGATCTTCAGGTGCAGGGAATTCGTGCTTACTCAAATGTTCCAATTTGGCCATTTTGGGTGGCAAGTCTTGATCGCACAGTAAAGTTAAGATGGTCTTTAATCTCTTTGAGTAGTTGTTGAGCTCATCAAAACGGTCATTTTTATGGAGCGTCTCTATGTTGTTCGCTGCGTCTGAAAAGTCCTTATAAAAATCGCCTAGTAGCAATTGAAGCCCTTTGTGGTTGTTGTCGATTGAACGCAGCAAACTTGTCATGTCTATCATCATTCCACCGCCGTAATTGCTTTAATCACAATAACTAAGGATGTTTAAAGGTAGTTTTCAAATTTTTTTTGATTCTTTATGTATAAAAAGAAAAATATGAAAAATGTTGTATAAAAACTTGGTTTTTCAAAATGGTGTCCTTTAATGCCTCTAAATACGATCAGTTAGCTAGTAGCAACGGAGGCTGTAATGGCAGGCGAAAATAACCAAAACAACCAAAATGAAGATCTAAATGACGCGGTAGAACAAACGGACACGAACGACGCGGGTACGCCCTCCCAACAGCAGAATCAACAAAATCAACAGAATACGATTGCGTCGACAATAGCGACGGGTGCTGAAAACACGGATGCGGCCGACGAGGTTAATCAGGCTTTAGAAGACAATCCGAGTGGCGCAGGTAATGCTGAAGATGCGTCGGCTTCTGGTGCGGCTGTTCAAGAAGAGACGCCAGAAAGCGATGGAGATTCAGACGCAGCACAATCCAATGTAGTCGGTGGTGCGGCTTCGGAAGCTGGCTCGGACAATGCTGCTGGCAGTGGTGGCGGAGCGGGTGCTGGCGCTCAAGCAGTAGGTGGCGATAACGCAGAGTCTGCGACAGGTGGAGCAGACGCTGAAGGTAATGAAGAACAAGGCCAAGCTGCACGTACTTCAGCAGCGCCGAGTGAGACATCTTCAGAGTCGGATGACCAACAAGTTGGTGATGAGCTAGATTCACAAACAGTAGAAGAGACATTTGCAGTTGATGTTCAAGCTTCTGACGAAGAGACCATCAGCGAAGTAGAAGATGACTTTGATTCTGAAACAGTAAGCGAAACGTTCAAAATCAAAGTCGAAAGTGAAAATGATGCGCCAGAAGCTGAACAAGATCTGGCTTACATCATAGATGAAGATGGCTCCATAACATTCACTCAAGAACAATTACTCGAATACGCAAGTGATGTAGATGGGGACGAGCTTGTTGCTTCCAACGTTCAAGTTGGTGCAGATGCAACCGTTCAAGATAATGGTGATGGTACTTTCACCGTTGTTCCTTCAGCTGACTTTAATGGTGAACTTGGCCTTACTTTCGACATCAGTGATGGCCAAGAAACGATTAGTAGCGCAATTGATTTAACGGTACGTCCTATTAATGACGCGCCTGTTCCTGAAGATAAAACGTTTGAAATTGAGGAAGATGGCACACTCATCTTCAGCGATGCCGACCTATTAACAGGTGCTACTGACATCGAAGGTGACAACCTTACTGTTGAAGGTGTGACTTACGATGGCGGCGACGGCATTCTTACTGACAACGGTAATGGTACTTACACCTTTGCGCCGAATGAAAACTTCAATGGCGATGTAAACTTCGGTTTTGATGTGTCAGATGGCACTGATACGGTAGCTGCAAACATCGACGTAAGCGTAACAGCAGTCGATGATGCACCAGTATCTGGCGACCTTGCTTACTCAGTCGATGAAGACGGTTCGATTCGTTTAAGCCAAGAGCAATTACTATCACAAGCATCTGACGTAGAAGGCGATGATCTAACTGCTAGTGGCCTAACGGTTGGTGGTGATGCGACAGTTACTCAAAACGACGATGGCAGCTTTACCATCACGCCAGATGCGAACTTCAATGGTGACATCGATATCAGCTTTGATATCTCAGATGGCACTAACACGGTTCAAGCTTCTGCCGATTTAACCGTTAACCCAATCAATGACTTGCCAGTCCCTCAAGATCAACAATTCAGCGTTGAAGAAGATGGCACGTTAATCTTCACCGATGCAGACTTGTTAACAGGTGCAACGGACATTGAAGGCGATAACCTTACGGTTGAAGGTGTGACCTACGATGGCGGCGACGGTATCCTTACCGACAACGGTAATGGTACATACACCTTTGCGCCGAATGAGAACTTCAATGGTGATGTAAGCTTCGGTTTCGATGTATCTGACGGTACCGATACAGTGTCAGCGAACATCGACGTAAGCGTAACAGCGGTTGATGATGCGCCTGTATCGGGTGACCTAGCGTACTCAATCGACGAAGACGGTTCGATTCGCCTAAGCCAAGAGCAGTTGCTTTCTCAAGCATCTGATGTGGAAGGTGATGACCTTACTGCCAGCAGCCTAACGGTTGGCGGTGATGCAACGGTTGTTGCTAACGACGATGGCAGCTTTACCATCACGCCAGATGAGAACTTCAATGGCGACATCGATATCAGCTTTGATATCTCAGATGGCACTAATACGGTTCAAGCATCGGCTGACCTAACGGTTAACCCAGTAAATGATTTACCAGTTCCTCAAGATCAGCAGTTCAGCGTTGAAGAAGACGGTACACTTATCTTCACCGATGCAGACCTGTTAACAGGCGCTACCGACATCGAAGGTGACAACCTTACTGTTGAAGGTGTGACCTACGATGGTGGCGACGGTATCCTTACTGATAACGGTAACGGCACGTACACCTTTGCTCCAAATGAAAACTTCAATGGTGATGTAAACTTCGGTTTCGATGTATCTGACGGTACCGATACAGTGTCAGCGAACATCGACGTAAGCGTAACCGCGGTTGATGATGCGCCTGTATCGGGTGACCTAGCGTACTCAATCGATGAAGATGGTTCGATTCGTCTAAGCCAAGAGCAATTGCTTTCTCAAGCATC
>NZ_CAWPOA010000107.1:118173-126077 GCF_963889365.1 Vibrio sp. OPT20
CTTCACGATTACGCCAGATGAGAACTTCAACGGTGACATAGATATCAGTTTCGATATCTCTGATGGTACCAATACCGTTCAAGCTTCAGCAGACCTAACGGTTAACCCAGTAAATGATTTACCAGTACCTCAAGATCAGCAGTTCAGCGTTGAAGAAGACGGCACTCTTGTCTTTACCGATGCAGACCTGTTAACTGGTGCTACAGATATTGAAGGTGATAACCTAACGGTTGAAGGTGTGACCTACGACGGTGGTGACGGCATTCTTACTGACAACGGTAATGGAACTTACACCTTCGCACCAAATGAGAACTTCAATGGTGATGTAAACTTCGGTTTCGATGTATCTGACGGTACCGATACAGTGTCAGCGAACATCGACGTAAGCGTAACAGCGGTTGATGATGCGCCTGTATCGGGTGACCTAGCGTACTCAATCGATGAAGATGGTTCGATTCGTCTAAGCCAAGAGCAATTGCTTTCTCAAGCATCTGACGTAGAGGGCGATGACCTTACGGCTAGCGGCCTAACGGTTGGTGGTGATGCAACGGTTGTAGCTAACGATGACGGCAGTTTCACCATCACGCCAGATGAGAACTTCAATGGCGACATCGATATCAGCTTTGATATCTCAGATGGCTCTAATACGGTTCAAGCCTCTGCAGACTTAACCGTTAACCCAGTTAATGACCTGCCAGTACCTCAAGATCAACAGTTCAGTATTGCAGAAGACGGTACTTTACTGTTCACAGACGCCGATCTGCTTACAGGCGCTACAGACGTTGAAGGCGATAACCTAACGGTTGAAGGTATCACTTATGACGGTACTGATGGCGTACTGACTGACTTGGGTGAGGGCTCATACAGCTTTGCTCCAAACGAAAACTTCAATGGTGATGTTAGCTTTAGCTTCGATGTGTCAGACGGTACAGATACGGTGTCTGCAAACATTGATGTTAGCGTGACTCCTGAGAACGATCCGCCAGTTGCGGGTTCAACGTCCTACACGGTGAATGAAGACAATTCGATTACCATTTCTGATGCACAACTATTGGCAACATCTTCAGATATTGAAGGTGATGTATCGATAGACAGCGTGACTTACTCTGGTAGTGACGGTGTCCTTGAAATCAATGGTAACGGCACTTACACCTTCTCGCCAAATGAGAACTTCAGCGGTGAAATTGCACTTGATGTGGTTGTTGCTGATGAAGAGGGTGCGACCGATGCAACGACCGCGGGCATCAATGTTCTTGAAGTGAACGATCCGCCGGTTGCTGGCCCAACGTCTTACACCATTGATGAAGACTCAGTGTTGACCTTCAGTGAATCACAAGTGCTACTTAATGCCTCAGATGTAGAAGGGGGTGTTGAGCTTGTGGGTATTAGCTACGATGGCCCTGAGGGCATCTTCTCAGTAAATGGTGATGGCACTTGTAGCTTCGCTCCGAATGAGAACTTTAATGGCCAAGTTCAGCTTGATGTCACCATTCGTGATGAAGACGGTGCAGAAGTTGAAACCGTCATCAATGTTGACGTGTTACCAATCAATGATGTGCCAGTGTCTGGTGATTTGGCTTACAGCGTTAACGAAGATGGTTCAATCACACTGAGCCAAGATCAGCTGTTGTCTCAAGCGTCTGATGTTGAAGGTGAAGACCTAACAGCAAGCGATTTAACGGTTGGTGGTGATGCGACAGTTGTAGCTAACGACGATGGCAGCTTCACGATTACGCCAGATGAGAACTTCAATGGTGACATTGATATTCAATTCAACATCACTGATGGTACTGACACAGTTCAAGCAACCGCCGATCTTACTGTTAACCCAGTTAATGACTTGCCGGTTCCTCAAGATCAACAATTCAGTATTGCAGAAGACGGTACGCTGCAATTTACAGATGCCGACTTACTTACCGGTGCCACCGATATTGATGGCGACGACTTAACCGTTGAAGGTATTAGCTATACAGGTGGTGATGGCGTACTGACCGACCACGGCGATGGTACTTATACCTTTGCGCCAAATGAAAACTTCAATGGCGATGTGAACTTTAGTTTCGATGTGTCTGATGGCACAGAAACGGTCAGCGCTAACATTGATGTCAGTGTGACGCCTGAGAACGATCCGCCAGTTGCGGGTTCAACCTCGTACATGGTCAACGAAGACAATGCCATCACAATTTCTGATGAACAGTTGCTAGCAAACTCTTCTGACGTTGAAGGTGCCGTGTCGGTTGACAGCGTCACTTATAGCGGCACAGATGGTGTGTTCCAAGATAATGGTGACGGCAGTTACGCCTTCCTTCCTAATGAAAACTTCAGTGGCGATATCAGCCTTGACGTTATTGTTGCCGATGAAGACGGTTCGATTGATGAAACCACTGCGGGTTTCACTGTTCTAGAAGTGAATGATCCACCGGTTGCGGGTCCAACGTCATACACCATTGATGAAGATTCGGTTCTGACGTTCAGTGAATCTCAGATTCTTGTGAACGCTTCGGATGTCGAAGGCGATGTAGAACTTGTTGGCATTAACTACGATGGCTCGGACGGTATCTTCACTGTAAATGGTGATGGTACATGCAGCTTTGCACCCAACGAAAACTTCAATGGTCAGGTTCAACTGGGTGTGACCATTCAAGATGAAGATGGCGCAACGGTTGATACACACATTAACGTCGATGTATTGCCAATCAATGATGCGCCAGTATCGGGCGATTTGGCTTACACCATCAATGAAGATAGCTCCATCACGCTAAGCCAAGAGCAATTGCTAGCACGAGCAGGTGATATCGATAGCGACAACTTAGAAGCTATCAATCTATCTACTGATGAAAATGCGACCATCCAACACAATGATGATGGTAGCTACACCATTACACCTAACGCCGACTACAACGGTGACCTAGACCTGAACTTCGATATCATCGATAACGATGGTGGTTCAGTTCAAGTTGGCCTAGACATTACCGTGAACCCGGTTAATGACTTGCCACAAGCGCAAGATCAACAGTTCACGATTGAAGAAGACGGTACGTTACTCTTCACCGATGCTAACCTGCTTGCAGGCGCGTCGGATATTGATGGTGACGAGCTGTCGATTGAAAACGTGCTCTACACAGGTGCAGATGGTGTTCTTAGCGATAATGGCGACGGCACATATAGCTTTGCTCCAAACGAGAACTTCAATGGTGATGTTCAATTCTCATTCGATGTCTCTGACGGTACTGATTCAACATCAGCTGTTATTGATGTCAGCGTTACGCCTGAGAATGATCCACCAGTTGCGGGTTCAACATCGTACACAGTTCAAGAAGATGGCCAAATCACGATCAGTGATGAGCAACTATTGGCAAACTCTTCCGATGTAGAAGGCGATGTTTCATTGTCTGGAGTATCGTACTCCGGTGATGACGGCTCATTTGTTGATAACGGTAACGGCACTTACACCTTTACGCCAAATGAAAATTTCGATGGTGATATTTCACTAGATGTTGTTGTCGTTGACGAAGACGGTGCAACCGCAACCACAACCGCTGGCATTGATGTTATTGCTGTGAATGATGGACCTGAAACGTCTGGCATTCAGGCAGAGGTAGACGAAGATAACTCCATCACCATTACTCAAGAGCAGTTGCTTGCAAACGCAACCGACATTGAAGGTGATGAGTTAACGGCAACTAACCTACAAACCAACGATCCAGATGCGACAATTGTTACTAATGACGATGGTTCATTCACCATTACGCACACAGAAAACTTCAATGGCGAGTTGGATTTCACATACAGCATCAGTGATGGTGAGAATGAAGTTCTGACGACACTCGACTTGACGGTTAATCCTGTCAACGATGCGCCGGAAGCGGGCGATGAAATCTTCATCCAAGCGCAAGAAGACCAAACCGTTGGTGTGACACTTCGTGAAGAGCCAGCACTACGTTTAGACCAAGCGCCAGAAAACGGCATCATTGAAGCGAATGTGAATGACGAATGGGTGGTACTAGAAGTAGGACAAGAAGTTCCTGCAGATACCGAAGTACGCTTTGTTCCTAGTGATGAAGCATTGGCTGAAGGTACACACACCACACAAATCGGTACGTTTGACGATAACGCGAGCGTGGATGACTGGGGGACAGAAGTAGACCCTTATACGCGTGAGTTCTCAGATGGTGACTTAACGGTAACCGTTCAAAGTAACGATGATCCACTTGGTGCCTGGAATGGTAACACCCACATTGGTCACGGACTTGGTGATACAGACCGTCAAGGCCTGAGTGGTGATGAGAAACTGACTGTTTCGGTTGAAGGTCAAGACATCAATGAAATCAGTTTCCACCTAGATGGTTTGGGTGGTTGGTTCATGGAAGAGTCTCGTCACTTTACAGAAGTAGAAATCAAAGCGTTCAATGAGGATGGCGACCTAATTGACTCGATGACTTACCACAAAGAAGACCGTGGTACTTTCGAGACAGATTACACGCTAACGGTTGATCAACCGGTGTCTTACTTTGAGCTTGGTACCGTGCAAGGTAATGGCACTTACGTCGTTCAAAACATGACAGTGTCACAAACTTTTCATGATGAAGCGGTGTTCACATCGATTGGTGTAGACGGTTCAGAAATCACCGAAACGGTTGAGTTGAACATCCATGCGGGTGACAACGAAATTGAGTTAACGGCTGATCTTCCTAATATCACTATCGATACTGAAGGTTCTGCTCAATTTGCTTCGGTTGTGATTACTGAAGAGCAACTACTGGCGCAAGCATCTGATATTGATGGCGACGACCTTGATATTGAAAATCTAGAGCTGGTGGGTGAAAACTCAGAGCATGCAACACTCATCGATAATGGTGATGGTACTTGGACGGTAACGCCGGATGAAAACTTCCATGGTGAAATTGAACTCGGCTACCAAGTTACCGATGGTGAGCTGACAGACAGCAACATCATCAACATCAACTTCGAATCAGTAAATGATGCGCCAATCGTTTCTGGCCCGATTGTTCTATCGACAGACGAAGATGAAGGTATCACGTTCAGTGCGGATGACTTGCTAGCGAACACCACCGATGTGGAAGGCGATACGCTGTCTATTTCTGACATCACTTACGGTGGTGATAACGGTGAGCTAGTTGATAACGGCGATGGTACGTTTACCTTCATGCCGAATGAAAACTTCAATGGTGAAATCGACATCGACTACAAGGTGTTTGATGGTACTGATGAAGTTGCAACGCACCTAGACCTAACGGTTGTACCGGTCAATGATGTGCCAGTTCCTGGTGAGCCATTGCACACCCAAATGCTTGAAAACGGCTCCATGATCATCGAAGCGAAAGACCTATTGTCTGGTGCGACCGATGTTGATGGCGACATTCTTCATGTTGAAAACCTATTACTCGCAGACCAAACGCAAGGTACGTTAACGGATAATGGCGATAACACGTTCACCTTCGAGCCTGCAGAGAACTTCTCTGGTGAAGTGAATCTGACCTTCGATATCAGTGATGGTCAAGCAAGCGCGCCAAGCACTGCAACAGTCGACGTTGAAATTGTCAACGATGGCCCAGAGGTTAGTGGCCCAATTGAAGCCGCTGTTGATGAAGATGGGTCAATCACTATCACTCAAGGGGATCTGTTAGCGAATGCAACCGATGTGGATGGCGATAACCTTGAAGCGGTTAACTTTGCGACCAACGATCCAAATGCGGTTGTTGTAGAAAACCCAGACGGTAGCTTCACGATTACACCAAGTGCAGACTTCTTTGGTGAGATTGAATTTACTTACGATGTCACTGACGCGATTGAGACCGTGGCTGCCGACCTCAACTTAACCGTCAATCCAATCAACGATGCGCCAGACGTTCCAGACATGTCTTTCACTACGGAAGATGGTCAAGCGATTACTATTACCGAAGCTGAATTACTGGCACAAGCGACAGACGTTGAAGGTGATGAACTGTCTGTGGTGAATGTGACGAGCGCAAGCGACACGGTAGAAGTCACAGATAATGGCGATGGAACATACACATTAACACCAGAGCAGGGCTTCTTCGGTAACGTTGACTTAGCGTTTGATGTGAGCGATGGCACTGATGTGGTTGCCGCAAACATCGACCTAAAAGTTGAGTTCGTCAACGATGCACCAGAAGCGACGCCAATGGTGGCTGATGTCGACGAAGATGGCTCAATCCTCGTTACACAAGAAATGCTGTTGGAGAACGCGAGCGACCAAGATGGCGATCAGCTATTTGCTTCTTCGCTTGAAACCAATGATCCGAACGCCAGCATTGTAGACAATGGTGATGGCACGTACACAGTGACACCTTCTGAAAACTTCAACGGTGATATTGCATTCACTTATGAGGTGAGCGATGGTGAGCTGAGCACGTCTAATAATATGACATTGACCGTGAATCCGGTGAATGACATTCCAATTGTTGCCCCAGGAATGTACCACATCGAAGAGGATGGCAGCATCCTGTTCACTCAAGAAGATTTGTTGAGTGGTGCAATTGATATTGATGGCGACGACCTAAGCGTTACTAGCATCAATTACTCTGGCGATGAAGGTACAGTCACCGACAATGGTGACGGCACGTTCAGCTTCGTTCCTGAAGAGCACTTCAGTGGTGATCTGCAGTTCAGCTTTACGGTAACAGACGGTACGGATGAGGTTGAACAAGACCTTAACGTTCATATTGAAGCAGTCGCGGATGCGCCGGATCTTGTGATAACCGATGGCGACGGCGTTAACGTTGATGACCAAGCTATTTTGGTTGAGCCAGGCGGCATTGTTGAGCTTAATATTGCGGCTGCGCTAGTAGACCAAGATCTATCAGAAACACTGACGGTAACGGTGGATGGTGTGCCAGAAGGTTCGGTTATTCAATACGATAATGAAGGCGTTCTGAATGACCAAGAAAACGGTATCACCAGTTACAACGATACTGAAATCACAGTAACGTTTGAAGGTGAAACCGCGGGATACCAAAACGCAGCGGGTTACTACAAAGTCGATGAAGACGGCAACATTACAGGTGTTGAAGTTGTCTACGAGAATGCATCACAAGTGGGTGGCGGCGGTGACCTTGTCCCTGGGCAAGATCAGTTCAGCTTCCAAGTCGAGGAAGGTGAGAGCTTTAACCTGTTCTTAATTCCAAACGGACATCAGCACAACGACTTTGATGCGATGCAAGACGGTCAGTATGAGTTCCGTGCTGAGGATGGTTCGCCTGCGAACATGGATACGGTTGATCCTCAACTTGTCTTTGTTGCGGCAGATGGCACTGAGACCGTGGTTCAAGGCCAGAATGGTGACGCGATCTTCCATGGTGGTTCAAGCTCTCAGCTAAACCAAGATGGTATCGAACATACTCGCACGACGGTTAACGAAGACGGCGAGCTGGTTTACGGCTTTGAAGATCTGTATGGCGGCGGTGACGCTGACTACACAGATTTCAACTTCACAATCGATGTGGGTGAAGTGAACAGCCAAATCTACAGCGGTGAAGTGACGGTTGGCCCTGATGGTACGGTGAACTTACCAACAACGGCTATCGAAAATTCACTACAAATCCAGTTACCAGAAGACTTCAACGAACAGCTTGAAGTTCATGTAACTGCAACCGCAACAGAGCTATCGAATGATGATTCTGAAACGGTCTCTCAAACCATCTACATTAACGCGACAGGCGCGCACATTGAGCACGCACCTGAAGCGCTGCCTGTTGCAGCAACAGTAGAAGAAGATGGTTCTATCACCATTACGCAAGAAGACTTGTTAGCTAATGCTCGTGATCTCGATGGCGATCAGCTGACGGCTCTGAATTTAGCAACCGATGATGAGAGCGTTACGATTACTGATAACGGTGATGGTACGTACACATTAACGCCAG
>NZ_CAWPOA010000107.1:126130-203054 GCF_963889365.1 Vibrio sp. OPT20
ATGCTGATTTCAATGGCGATGTTAGCTTTACGTTTGATGTGTCTGATGGTGATGATGTTGTCTCTACCAACCTAGAGCTAACGGTTTCACCTGTGAACGATGGTCCAGAAGCACAAGACCAGACATTCACAGTCGGCGAAGATGGTGTGTTAACTTTCAATGACCAAGACCTATTAACAGGTGCAACGGACATTGAGGGAGATGACCTAAGTGTTGAAGGTGTAACTTACACTGGCACAGACGGTGTCCTAACCGATAATGGCGATGGCACATACAGCTTCGCGCCAAACGAAAACTTCAATGGCGATGTGAACTTCTCGTTCAATGTATCAGATGGTACCGATACGGTAACCGCTAACATTGATGTAAGCGTGACGCCAGAGAATGATCCACCGGTTGCGGGTAGCACGTCTTACACGGTTCATGAAGACAACTCTATTACGATCAGTAACGAACAATTGCTAGCGAACTCTTCGGATATCGAAGGTGAAGTGGCGATTGATAGCGTGACTTACAGTGGTAGTGACGGTGTTCTAGAAATCAACGGTGACGGCACATATACCTTCTCTCCAAACGAGAACTTCAATGGCGAAGTTAGCCTTGATGTGGTTGTTGTGGATGAAGACGATGCAGCCGTATCGACTACAGCGGGCATTACGGTTCTAGAAGTGAACGATCCGCCAGTTGCTGGCCCAACGTCATACACCATCGATGAAGATTCAGTACTGACTTTCAATGAGTCTCAAGTTCTGCTGAACGCTTCTGATATTGAAGGTGATGTTGAGCTTGTTGAGATCAACTACGATGGCCCAGACGGTATCTTCTCAATCAATGGTGACGGTACATGTAGCTTCGCTCCGAATGAAAACTTCAACGGCCAAGTGCAGTTGGATGTGACCATTCAAGATGAAGACGGCGCTCAAGTTGATACGTTTATTACGGTTGATGTATTACCAATCAACGACGTGCCAGTATCAGGCGACCTGGCATACAGTGTTGAGGAAGACGGTTCGATTACCTTGAGCCAAGAGCAGCTTCTTTCTCAAGCAAGCGATGTAGACGGAGACGACCTGACTGCTTCTAACTTGATTGTTGATGGAGACGCGACGGTTGTTGCTAACGATGACGGCAGCTTTACCATTACGCCAGATGCGAACTTCAATGGTGACATTGACCTAACGTTCGACATTAGCGACGGTACAGATACGCTTGTTGCGACGGCTGACCTAACCGTCAATCCAGTTAATGACCTTCCACAACCACAAGACCAAACGTTCAGCATCGGTGAAGACGGCATCTTGAACTTCACTGATGAAGACTTGCTAACAGGGGCGACCGATATCGATGGGGATGACCTATCGGTTGAAGGTGTGACTTACACAGGTGCCGACGGTGTTCTTACTGACAATGGCGACGGAAGCTACAGCTTTGCGCCAAACGAGAACTTCAATGGTGATGTGAACTTCAGTTTTGATGTGTCAGATGGTACGGGTACCGTTCAAGCCAACATTGATGTCAGCGTGACACCAGAGAACGATCCACCTGTTGCAGGTAGCACGTCTTACACCGTTCATGAAGACAACTCAATTACCATCAGCGACGAACAGTTACTTGCTAACTCTTCGGACATTGAAGGTGCTGTGGCAGTCGATAGCGTGACTTACACTGGCGCTGACGGTGTCTTTGAAGACAACGGTGACGGTACTTACACCTTCTCACCAAACGAGAACTTCAACGGCGAAGTTAGCCTTGATGTTGTCGTTACCGATGAAGAGGGCGCAACTGAAGCGACCACCGCGGGTATTACTGTACTTGAGGTGAACGATCCACCAATCGCAGGCTCAACCAGCTACTCAGTGAACGAGGACGAAGTTATCACCATCAGTTCAGAGCAACTGTTGGCGAACGCTTCTGATATCGAAGGTGAAGTGGCGATTGATAGCGTTAACTACACAGGTTCAGACGGTATATTTACCGACAATGGCGACGGAACATTCAGCTTCGCACCTAACGCTAACTTCGATGGCGACGTAAGCCTTGATGTTGTCGTTACTGATGAAGAAGGCGCAACCGTAGCGACTAACGCAAGCATTGATGTTCTGCCTGTTAACGATGCTCCGGTATCGGGCGACTTGGCGTACAGCGTGGACGAAGATGGCTCAATTACTTTGAGCCAAGAGCAATTACTTGCTCAGGCGAGCGATGTTGACGGCGATGACTTAACAGCGGCTAACCTGACCGTTGGTGGTGATGCGGCAGTTACTGCAAACGATGATGGTAGTTTCACTATCACGCCAGATGCGAACTTCAATGGCGACATTGATTTGAACTTCGACATTACCGATGGTGATGCGACGCTTCAAGTAACGGCTGACCTAACGGTTAACCCAGTTAATGACTTGCCAACAGTCGGTGAGCCACAATTTGTGACTCAAGAAGACACCAGCTTTACCTTTACTGAAGAACAACTGCTGCAAAATGCGGGCGACATTGATGGCGATAACTTATCGGTTGAAAATGTCGCTTCTGACAGTGGTTCACTGGTTGATAACGGCGACGGTACTTACACATTCGCACCGAATGAAAACTTCGACGGCAATGTGAATGTTACGTTCGACGTGAATGACGGTACAGCGACAGTATCAGCAGAAGCGACGATTGATGTTCAATCTGTGGTTGATATGCCTGAGCTGTCGATTGCGTCTGACTTGGTGATTGCTTCAGACAACTTCGAGTCTGGCTCAAACGGTTGGAATACCGGTACTGAAAGCTCACAAGGCTTCGAATCAGGTGACATGCTAGGTCGTATTGGTGGCACTGATGGCGATGAAGCTGTCAGCAAAACTTACGACATTCCAAGTGATGTGAGCGAAGTTAATATCTCGTTCAGTTTCTACGAAATTGATTCTTGGGATGGTGAGTCATTCCAAATCTTTGTCGGCGGCGAAGAGCTTACTTCGTTAGACAACTCGGCGTTCCAAACTCAAGATGGCACTACAACATTGTACGATTCAGCGGGCAATGAAGTGGGTGAAGTTGTTCACGGCGTGTCGCAAGGTGAAGGCTTCAGTGGTTGGAACGACCAAGCGCACCAAATCAACTTAACGGTACCCGTTGAAGACGGCCAACTTGAGTTAGGCTTCGGTTCAACCTTGAACCAAGGTGTGAGTGATGAGTCGTTTGGCATCGATAACATTGAAATCACAGTGTCTGACGCGGATTACCAAATCATTGGTACCGAAGATACACCTGTACCACTCGATATTGATGCCGCTCTAACCGATACCGATGGTTCAGAAAACCTTGCTATTTTGATTGAAGATGTGCCGGAAGGCAGCTCGCTTTCTGCAGGTACCGATAACGGTGATGGCACATGGTCATTGCAACCAGGCGAGCTAGAAGGGCTAGAGTTTATCCCTTCAGGTGACTTCAATGGGGATGTGGTTCTAACCGTGAATGCGACGTCGACTGATGTTGATACGGGCACCACCGCAACGGCAACGCAAGATGTGACGATTCATATCTCGCCAGCGAATGATGCTCCAGAAGTTGATGGTGATATCAGTGCCGTTACGGCCGAAGACAACAGTATCACGCTAACTCAAGAGCAGTTGCTAGAGCGCGCTGTCGATATTGATGGTGATGACCTATCCGCAATCAATCTAACCACTAATGACGAAAATGCGACCGTTGAAATGAACGACGATGGCAGCTTCACCATTACTCCGAGTGAAAACTTCAACGGTAATATCGAATTTAGTTACGATGTCACCGATGGGGAAGAGATGGTCGCTGCTGGCCTAGACTTGACGGTAACACCTGTCAATGATGCGCCAGAGCCACAAGATCAAGCATTCACTATTGGTGAAGATGGGGTTCTTAACTTCTCTGACGCTGACCTGTTAACGGGTGCAACGGATGTTGAAGGTGATGACTTAACGGTAGAAGGTGTGACATACACGGGTGCTGATGGCGTTCTTACTGATAATGGCGACGGAAGCTACAGCTTTGCGCCAAACGAGAACTTCAATGGTGATGTGAACTTCAGCTTTGATGTGTCAGATGGCACGGATACGGTTCAAGCGAACATCGATGTGAGCGTGACGCCTGAGAACGATCCACCAGTGGCGGGCAGCACGTCTTACACTGTGCATGAAGACAACTCAATCACGATCAGTAACGAACAGCTATTAGCCAACTCTTCAGATATTGAAGGTGAGGTTGCGATTGATAGCGTGTCTTACACTGGCAGTGATGGTGTGTTCGAAGACAACGGTGACGGCACTTATACTTTCTCGCCAAACGAGAACTTCAATGGGGATGTTAGCTTAGCGGTTGTTGTTACCGATGAAGAAGGGGCAACAGAAGCGACCACAGCGGGAATCACTGTACTTGAGGTGAACGATCCGCCAATCGCAGGCTCAACCAGCTACTCAGTGAACGAAGATGAAGTTATCACCATCAGTGCAGAGCAACTGTTGGCGAACTCTTCGGATATTGAAGGTGAAGTAGCGATTGATAGCGTTACTTACACAGGCGCTGACGGTATCTTTACTGACAACGGTAACGGCACATTCAGCTTTGCACCGAACGCAAACTTCGATGGCGATGTTAGCCTAGATGTGGTGGTGACAGATGAAGAAGGTGCGACAGTAGCCACTAGCGCAAGTATTGATGTTCTTCCAATTAACGATCCACCTGTATCGGGTGATTTGGCATACAGCATTGATGAAGATGGTTCCATTACTCTGACTCAAGAGCAGTTGCTATCTCAAGCATCTGATGTGGATGGCGATGACCTAACCGCAAGCAACTTAAGCGCAGGCGATAATGCAACCGTTGTTGATAATGGTGATGGCACCTTTACGGTAACGCCAGATGCGAACTTCAATGGCGATATCGACCTAAGCTTTGATATTTCGGACGGCACCGAGTCGATTGTGGCGAACGCCGATCTGGCGGTAAACCCAGTCAACGACTTGCCAACGACATCTGATGTATATGCGAACGTTGATGAAGATAATGTCATCACTATCACACAGGAGCAGTTACTTGCGAATGCCGCTGATATTGAGGGCGACGACCTTGTCGCTTCCGACTTAACCTTAGTGGGTGACGATGCAACGATTGTCGACAATGGCGATGGCACGTTCTCAATCACTCCAAGCGAAAACTTCAATGGCTACATCGATGTTGCCTACAGCATCAGCGATGGCGACACACCAATTGCCGCTAACTTAGGCTTGACCGTTGACCCAGTTAACGACGCGCCAATTGTTTCTGCTGATGTGGCGATAACCATTGAAGAAGACGGTTCATACACCATTACTCAAGAAGAGCTCCTACAATTCGCGACTGACATCGAAGACGATGACATGACCGCAATTATCGGAGAGCAGGGCGATGAAACGACCGTTACTGGTACTGTGTTGGATGCTGAAACTGGCAATCCAATCGCAGGTGCGGATGTTACGCTAACCGACAACGCAGGTCATTCTTACACGGCGGAGACGGATCAATCCGGTAACTACTCTGTGAGCGGTCCTGTTGTTGACCAAGGTACCGTTAGGATTGAACAAGAAGGCTCAATTACTAGCAGCTTCCTAGTTCCAGCAGGCGAAGATACCAATGGTGGCGTGACTGCAATATCTGAAGTCCTTGAAGAAACAGATATGCGTATCGTGGTCACATGGGGTGACAGTCCACGTGATATGGACAACCACCTATGGCTCTACGATACAGAGAATGGCAATGAGCTAGACCATATTTACTATCGCGACATGAGCCATGATCTTGGTGAAGGTAACGTTGTTCAGCAAGATGTAGATGACACAAATGGTGGCGGCCCTGAAACCATCACCATTCCAAACTACCAAGATGCTGACATGCACTATTCAGTACACAACTACACCAGCAGAAGTTGGGATGTAGATGGTGCTGAAGATGTACAGGTTCAGGTATTTGTTGGCGATACATTGGTTGAAACCTTTAGCCCTGATTTATCTGAAAGCCCATCGGGTGACCACTGGCATGTATTCGATATCGTGAATGGCATTATTGTTCCAAGCCAAGATGTAGGCACTCAAAATGCATTCGACTTGCCAACGGCAGAAGAAGCGCTCGCGAATGAAAACGGCATTGATATCTCTGAATTGCTAACGGGCGATGAAGGTGATGACTCTGGTGATACGGGTGGAAACGAACCAAGTGTTGGAGATGTTTCTATTGAGAACGCTCTTATCACTGACAATGGTGATGGTACTTACACCATTACACCGGAAGAGAACTTCAATGGTGAATTCTCGATTAGCTACAACGTAGACGATGGCAACGGTGGGGTTACTCCAGCGGAACTAGACGTGACAGTAACAGCAGTTAACGACCTTTCTGTAATTTACGACCACGACTACACCATTAATGAAGATGGTTCGCTGACCTTTACCGATGAACAGCTACTGACTGGTGCAACGGATATTGACGGCGATGATCTTTCTGTCGAGTCGGTTAACTACGAAGGCGCAGACGGTGTGTTCACGGATAACGGCGACGGTACTTATACCTTTGCTCCAAACGAGAACTTCAATGGTAATGTCGACCTAACTTACGATGTGAGCGATGGTACAGATGTTGTATCGGCGAATATTGATGTTCAAGTGGTTCCAATCAACGACGTACCGGTAGCAGGTTCTACAACTTACAGCGTTGAAGAAGACGGCAGTATCACCCTAAGCGATGCACAACTTCTGGCGAATAGCTCGGATGTTGAAGGGGAAGTGTTTGTCAGCGATGTAAGCTACAGCGGCACTGATGGTGTATTCACTGATAATGGTGATGGTACTTACACCTTTGCTCCAAACGAAAACTTTAACGGTGACATCAGTCTTGATGTATCTGTTATGGATGAAGATGGCGCAACCGCTGAAACAACCGCAGGTATCGACGTCATTGCTGTTAATGACTTGCCGGTTGCAGGTTCAACGACCTACAGCGTTGACGAAGATAACGTGATTACCATCTCTGAAGCACAGCTTCTTGCGAACAGCTCAGACATTGAAGGTGATGTATCCGTTAGCGACGTTTCCTACTCAGGCGCAGACGGTATCTTTACTGACAATGGTGATGGTACTTACAGCTTCGCACCAAATGAAAACTTCAACGGCAATGTCAGCCTAGATGTAACCGTTGCTGATGAAGAGGGTGCAACGGCTGAAACCACTGCGGGTATAGATGTTATCGCAGTCAACGATGCACCAGTGTCAGGTGACTTGGCTTACTCAGTGGATGAAGATGGTTCAATCACGCTAAGCCAAGAGCAACTGCTGGCTCAAGCATCGGATGTGGACGGCGATGATCTTACCGCGGCTAATCTGACCGCGGGTGATAACGCTACCGTTACGGCAAACGATGATGGTTCATTTACTATTACACCGGATGCCGACTTTAATGGTGATATTGACCTTAGCTTCGACCTTTCTGATGGTACTGAAACGGTTGTTGCAACGGCCGACCTTACTGTGAATCCAGTGAATGACATCGCGGTTGTAGAAGATGTCGCTTACACCATTGAAGAAGATGGTTCACTTACCTTTACAGACGAGCAACTGCTAGCGGGTGCTTCTGATATTGATGGTGATGAGCTTTCAGTTGCTGATGTGTCTTACACTGGCGCAGAGGGTGTGTTTACCGACAATGGCGATGGCACTTACACCTTTGCTCCAAACGAAAACTTCAACGGTGAAGTAAGTCTGGACTTCTCAGTATCTGACGGTACAGAGACGGTTGATGCAAACATCGACGTAACGGTAACAGACGTTAACGATGCACCAGTGGCAGGCGCAACGTCTTACCAAATGAACGAAGATGGCACCATCACATTGAGCCCTGAGCAGTTGATTGCTAACAGCTCCGATGTGGACGGTGAAGTGTCGCTTGATAGCGTGAGCTACTCAGGTGCAGACGGTATATTGGTTCAAAATGAAGATGGTTCGGTCACGTTCGCACCAAACGAAAACTTTAACGGCGACATCAACCTTGATGTGACGGTTATTGATGACGACGGTGCTACCGCTCAAACCACCGCTGGTATTGAAGTTATTGCAGTTAACGACGCACCAGTGGCCGGAAACGTGGCTTACTCGGTTGATGAAGATGGTTCAATTACGCTATCTCAAGAGCAGTTGCTGGCTAACGCATCCGATGTTGATGGTGATGCACTAACCGCAAGCAACCTATCTGCGGGTGATAATGCGACTGTAACAGCGAACGAAGATGGTTCATTTACTATCACTCCGGAAGCTGACTTCAACGGCGACATAGACCTAAGCTTCGATGTTTCAGATGGCCTTGAAACTGTTCAAGCTGGCGTCGACCTAACGGTTAACCCAGTCAATGACCTACCAACAGCAGAAGACCAAAACTTTACCGTTGAGGAAGATGGAACGCTAGTCTTCACGGATGCAGACCTACTAGCAGGCGCTGGAGACATTGACGGCGATGACTTGTCTATCTCGGATGTGTCTTACACGGGTGCAGAGGGTGTGTTCACTGACAACGGTGACGGCACTTATAGCTTTGCTCCGAACGAGAACTTCAATGGCGATGTAAACCTTGGCTTCACAGTGACTGATGGCACTGAGACAGTCGATGCGAATATTGGTGTGACGGTAACGGATGTTAACGATGCGCCAGTAGCGGGTTCTACGTCTTACCAAATGAACGAAGATGGCACCATCACAATCAGCCCTGAGCAGTTAATTGCTAATAGCTCTGACGTTGATGGCGAAGTGTCGCTTGAAAGCGTGACTTACTCAGGCTCTGACGGCACCTTGATTCAAAACGATAATGGGTCTGTGACCTTCACGCCAAGCGAGAACTTTAATGGTGATATCAGCCTAGATGTGGTTGTGACCGATGATGACGGTGCAACTGCAACAACAACGGCAGGAATCGAAGTTCTGGCTGTGAACGATGGACCAGAATCTGAGGAAGTGAAACTAACCACAGCCGAAGACAGCACCATCCTTATCACACAAGACATGTTGTTAGCTCAAGCTACCGACATCGATAACACCGCAGATGAGCTGTCAGCTTCGGGTCTACAAATCGACCCTAGCTTAGGTGAGTTGCTAGACAACGAAGATGGTACTTGGTCATTTATGCCAAACGAAAACTTCAATGGCGATGTGCCAATGACGTTTAATGTTAGCGATGGCCAAGAGACTATTTCAGTCGACGGCAACATCGATGTTACACCAGTGAATGATGCACCTGAAGCGCCAATGATTGAGATGCAAGGCGAAGAAGATGTGGTCATGGTGATTGACCCTGCTTACATCGCAGATCAAGTAACAGACCTTGATGGCGACGAGATCAGCATCGAGAGCATCACAGTTCGAGCTCCAGCGAACGCGACCTTAACTCAGCAACCAGACGGCATGTATCACTTAGTGACTACGCAAGACTTCAATGGCTTGGTAGAACTGGGTTATCAAGCGACTGACGGCGAAGAAGTGGTTGATGGCTCGCTGAATGTGGATGTCATTCCGGTTAACGACGCACCATTCAATGTCGGCAACGCAATGATGACCACAGACGAAGATGGCGCGTTCACCTTCGATGCTGGCGACTTGATGAACTTGTTCGGTGACATTGATACCGCTGACCTTGTTGTTTCTCGCATTATCACCGCAGACGGTGAAGATGGCGGAGAAGTAACAGACAACGGTGATGGTACTTGGACATTCACACCAACAGGCGACTTTGCGGGTGTTTTTGACCTGCAAGTTGTCGTGAGTGACGGTGAGTTTGAAACGGTTCTCGATGTTCCTGTGTTCGTACGTCCTGTCGCAGATGGCGCGGTTATTTCAACTGACCATGACGGTCCATTGGTGTTCGGTGAGGATGAAACGGGTCACTTAGGACTGAACGTTGGCCTAGTCGATGATTCAGAAACACTAAGTAACTTGGTGATGACAGGTTTCCCTGTTGGATTCGAGGTAACCGATGGTGTGAATACCGTGATGATCACCGAGCCGGGTCAATACATCGACCTGTTCGACTGGGATATCTCAAACATTCAAATGACGCCGCCTGAAGACTTCCATGGTGAGTTCTTCGTAACCGTAAGTGCAACAACCGTTGATTACGGAGATGAGCCGGAAGCGTTTGATGATGGTATCGATTCAGGTGATTTCGAAACTGTAGCGGGTGATTCCATCATCCTAACAGCGGACGACTTAATCGGATTGGCTGAGAATGTGGATGCAGACAGCGATGATGAAGTGAAACTGGTTCATCTTGCCGACCGCAGCCAAGGTGAGATTGTCGATAATGGCGATGGCACTTGGACGTTCACACCAGCACCAGGCTTTACGGGCGAAGCAGACATTGCATACGTAGTTGATAAAGATGGCGTGCTTCATGATGAGCAAACTGGCGTAGTCGTGAAAGAAGGCGACTCGCAAGACAATGCAGCACCAGAAGTTAACAGTATCACAACGACGGAAATCGCAGCGGATGCCACTTTATCGTTCACTGATGAAGACATGTTAGCGAACCTGAGCGATGCAGAAGGCGATAGCTTGAGCATTGAATCAGTAAGCTTGATGGAAGGTCAGGGCGTAATAGAGAGCGATAACCAAGGTAACTATCAATTCACTCCTGCTGAAGACTACACCGGCGATGTTCAAGTTGGGTTTATAGCGACCGATGGCGAAAATCGCATCGAAAGCTTCTTCAATGTGGATATCCAAGGCGGAGATGAAGCAGCGGCGAGTGAAAGTTATGCCTTAGCTGATGATGGGTCACTAACTATCACGGATGCACAGCTGGTGGATGAGTTGGGCGTGAGTGATTCTGCACAAGTTGTTGATGTTGCAGACGCGAACGATGCTGGCTTCTTTGCCGAATCAGGTGAAGGTGAGTGGACTTACTGGCCGAACGAAGACTTCGATGGCAACTTAGCGATGAATGTTGAAGTTAACGACGGCGGTGAAGTATCAAGTCATAGCTTAAGCATCCAAGTTGAAGATGATTCAGTACAAAGTGATGAACCACAAGTCCAAGCTGCTCAAGCAACAGAAGAGCAACAAGTGGAAGTGGCTCAACAAGCTGATGACCAAGCTCAAGATGCTGAAACTGAAGACAGTACAGCAGATGTAACCGCGGCACCGGGCGATACCATCTCTATCTCGATTCCAGATGAGGTGAGTGGTAACGAATCGGTTGATTACGCTGATATGTCTGGCTTACCTGAGGGCGCTACTGTGAGCAACGCACTGGATAACGGTGATGGTAGCTTCACAATCAGTGGCAACCTAGAGCAGCCTGTATCCGTTGAACTTCCAGAAGGTTATGAAGGTACTAGCGAGATCCAATTCCAAGGTTACGACGAATTGGGTAGTTCAATCGACGGAGCAAGCGGTTCTGTTGAAGTTGAGGTCGATGATCAATACACCATGCAAGGTTCTACTCAAGAGCAGCAACCGGACATGGCGGGTATGGAATCTGGAGGCAGCGACTGGACAAGTTCAGGTGGTCAAGATCAAGGTGTTGACTTCACGGATGACTCTGGAAGCTTCGATTCAGATTCTCAAACTGGAACCGATCAAGGCAACGACTTCGACCAAAGCTCGATTTAATCGAGAGGGCTTAGTTTTAGTCTGAACCGACATTTAGTCTAAACCAACAAGTAGATAGGGCAGCGTAAAGTTGCCCTCATTAAAGCTATGTAGAGTCATTGATGCATGGCTTTTTTATTTGTTTTGTTTCGCTAAATAAACTTGAGAACAGATAAAAATGTCCTTAATTATTAGAAGAGTTAGTTAGAAAGGAGGGACGACATGTATCGTTATGTCAGTTCACCGCAAGCGTCGAAGTACATCGTGCCACCACCTCAACATCGTGAGTTGTCGAGTGTGGATGTGCCTGAGTCCGAATTAGAGATGCGAGAAATATTGAATAATTGGTTTGCTGATGGTTTAGCACCCATTATTGAAAGTGAAGATGACTACATCTCTGCGAGCGATCACGTTCGATTTGAAAAGCTCAGCGGCACCGTTGGGATGCTGTTGAGAAACAAAGATTATTATTTTGCGGCCAAACGGATTTTATCTGTGTGGGAACAAGATTGCCTTGAAACCACTTACATCAATTATCTCATTTTACGCAGTGAGCGAGTCACTTCTTTAAGGTAAGTTAATGCTGTGGCACTTGCCATTAGCCATTAGCCATTAGCGACTTACGGTTCGTGTGCTTACGGTCTTTTTGTTTTTCTACCGAATTAGGCAAACAAAAAGGGCAAGCTTTGAGGCTAACCCTTAAGGTTCTTTCTTTAATTAACGTTGTTGCTCACAATTAACGATGCTTTTGTCTAACGTTATTGTTCTTTCCTGTCGTTATAACTTATCAGTAGGGTTGAGACTTACACCCAACCATCAAATTTGAGTCGTTTTTGAATTCTCTCGACTGCTTCTTTCTGCATTTGTCTAACACGCTCATTAGAAACATTCACATCTTGCATTTGTCCCACCTCAGACAGTGTTTTCACCTTGTTATCAAAGAAACCAAAACGGTGAATGAGAACCTTCTGTAATTTGGGTGGCAGTGTGTTTATTATTTGCTCTAGAGCTTGGGTAAAAGACTGATCTTCAAAATCTTTTTGCGGGTCAGGGATATACTCACTTTCACACTGTTCAAGTACTATTGGTGCGTGGCTGATACCAACCGTTGTTGTCACGTCAATAAACCCGCTAAGCGCCACGAGTTGGTCGACACGTTTTGCCTTAACGCCAGAGCTGTCTGACAACTCTGAAATAGAAATCTCTTTACTCATTTTTTTACTTACATCGAGCTTCTTGGACGCGAGGCTATTTATTTCTTTGCATACGTGGGCGGGTAATCGGACAGTACGACCTTTATTCATCAATGCCGCTTCAATATTCTCTCGAATCCACCATACTGCGTAAGTCGAAAAGCGATAACCGGGTTCTGGATCGTATTTATCGATTGCCTTAATCAAGCCAATGTTACCTTCTTCAATCAGGTCGAGCAGGGTGAAGTTATTGCCTTTACGTTTTAGGTAACTCTTTGCGATTTTTACAACAAGTCGCAGGTTTGATTCGATCATGATGTCACGTGCTTGCTTGTCACCCGCGCGATTCAATTTTGCGTAATACACCTCATCTTCACGCGACAGCAAATCAATCCCCACAATATCCTTTAGATAGCGAGCATAAGGTTCTGCAGTGGTAGAAAATGATTCTTTAGTGGGTGTGTCATCCGTGAGCCCCTGAAACGCAGCAAAACTGTCATTGTTCATTTCCTTGTCCTTTTTTAGCCGACTGAACGTCTTATTTTTTTATTTTATTATTTTATTATTATGCCACCAAGTGATTAACGCTTGGTTTCATTAGAGTGTAGATAACAGTTTCTTCTTTACCAATAAATAAAATGCAATTTCGTATGTTTTTGTCACAAAAAGAACTACAAATATTTAACTAAGTTACATCTTATTGAGAGGGACGTTATTGCAGATAAAACATGAACATGCAGGGTTTATAAAGCACGTGTTATGCATCGTTATATGTAGATAAGTGAGGTGAATTTATAGGTGTGTTTGGACTATGTAATTGACTGGGGATAATGAGGAGAAAATGGCAAGAGTCGAGGTTCCATGTTGCCAAAGTACCTCAGCTCTTTAACCTGTTCAGCTGACATTGTTTGCTGCGTAAAACTATAAAAACTATTAGTGAAGACTAAAAGTGATTACTAAAAGCTCATTGAATTGACTAATAAGTGCTGAGCACCTCATCGATTTGTTTGTTGATGATCTTCATTTCGCTGTAGATAACAGAAAGATCATCATCTTGAGGTGCAAGCTTATTAAGTGTGTTTTGCTCGACTCTTTCTAAGGCCACGGTGGCGGTTTCTTCGCCGAAGCTGGCTAATATGCCTTTTAATGTGTGTACGGTAAAATGAAGCTTGCCCCAATCCTGTTGCTGTACCAGTTCTTGTATCTCTTCTAATGAATTGCCATGGTCTTCTTGATACACAGACAACACAGCGAAAATCACTTCTTTGTCATTATCTAAGTAGGCATTTAAGGCATCAAAATCTAGCATATAGACTCCTGTCGGCTGTATGTTGAAAATGGGCTGGGCGGCTTAGTAGAAAAACCAGATCTTAATGAATCACTGAGCCATTGGCTCCATCTTGGTGGAAGCTCTAGCTGTGCGAGCTGTTTCAAGTATTCGTGTCTAAGGTTTTCTTCTATATGAGCTTTATGGACGGCATATATATAGTCAAGTTTCGCCGCAATTGAATATGGGTAATTGTGAATGTAGTCCTTTAGTTCTTGGATGGAATCGGAATTTTCGATATTTACACAAGTAGAAGGGTCTACATCTTGTGATTCGAGTTGATGGTTTATTGTCTCCCCTCGAGCTTTTAAGCACTCTGCAACTAAGTGGTACAGGGAGTACTCGCCAAAGTGAGTCAGAAGAGGCAGCAATTGAAGCAATAAGTGAGTGGGTTGGTTATAAAAGTTATTTGCTAACAGTGTCGAGGCTCGAATCACTTTCTTGTGAGCAACTTGAGGGCTGTTCTCAATGAGTAAAATATTACTTTGAAATAGGGCAAGGCTGGCCAGAACTTGTTGCTGTTGTTTTACCGGAAGTTTGAGGTTTACCAACTCTGTGAATTGATTAGCATGTTCCAGTAGAATACGTTTGTACTTTAATTGTGTCTCACGTTGGTAGGTCGCCTTTAGTGAACTGAAGTGGGCGCTAATGGAATGAATAATATCAATGTCGGCAGATGATATATGCGTCGCGTACATCTCACCAAGCGTGATAAGCATCAGGGTGTTGTCGACGTTTTCTGCCAAGTCGATTGCTCTTATCGCACGGTGACTGATGCTAGGTGTCATTTCAAACGCTCTTATGGCCAGTTTAAGTGCGGGCAGTAACATATTATGTTTTTCATAAATGCAGCTTAAACAATCAATAACGTTTAATGACAACGGTTGAGCAATCAGGTAATTGTGGAGCTTTTCTATGGCTAGGTTCGGTTTACCCAAGCTGTCTAGAATTAATGCCTCTGCGACTAATTTGGTCGGGTGCATTTTCGTGTTCGAGTTGTTGATTGTGCTTGAAAGCAAATCCCATTCTTTGCCTCCAATTAAGTGCTCAATCAACGTCGCTTCAAACTGAACGCTATTGCCATTAGGGGAGATCGCTAACGCTTGTGTCAATCGTTCCAGATTAGTGATCGGATATAAGTCATTCAGTTGGGTGAGTTTCTTCGAAACGGACACAGCACTTTGAATCTTCTTGCCTAAAGATTGAGTATTGATCGGTTTAGAAACAAAGTGATGTGCTTCGCCTGAAAGGGCAGTCAATACGGTTTCCTGACGCATATCCCCAGAAACAAGAATTGTGGCGACTGTATGATCGATGAGCCTGTTTCGATAGAGGATCCCCAAAAGCTCAAACCCCGTGAAGGATTGCTCTAAGTGGTAATCGATGAGGAGTACATGAAAAGAGTGCGTCTCGACCGCCTTGATGGCTTGTCGATAATCGGTCGCAATAAAGATGCAATCATGTGAAATGCCCAAGCTCGAGAGTTGCTGCTTAATAAGTATTGTTGCGCTCTTAGAGTCGTCGACAATCAAAACCCGCAGGTCTGTTGGTAAGGTCAAATCCATTTTCCTCAATACCAAATGTTATGTTTAATTTAGGTGTCAGGTTGCACATTGTCAAGGTGCCTATATCACATACAAACACTCAATAAACTATTGGTAATTAAAGAGTATTCGATAACATTTATGAAAGCCTTCAAACGCAGACTGCGTTTACCTTATTTTTGTGGGGTTATCCGTGTTTTAGAAATAAAAAAGAGGTAAGCCGATAAGCTTACCTCTCTGTTTTCTTACTCGATTTTTATCCGAAATGTAGCCTTTTTTGAAGCTTTACTAACTAAAAAACAAGCGCTAATCACGCATGTTAAAAATCAATACTGCCGCTAGAGCCAAGAACGCCGTCATCATTAAGAACACATCGTTGTAAGCCATAATGGCAGCGTCACGTTGCATGGTGCCAAGTAAACTTGCTTGAGCCTGTTGCATCGCCGTTGCGGCATCACTTCCTGACTGAATGAAAAACGCTTGTTGTTGCTGAAGCGTTTGCCAACCAAGTTGACTTACTGAAGGTAGCGACTCCTTGATGTGAGCCAGATGCTCACGGGTTTTGTTATCCAATAGCGTAGCGATAATCGCGATGCTGAAAGCGCCACCTAAGTTTCTCATTACGTTGGTTAACGTTGATGCGTCTGGCGTGTCCATTTTGCTGATGTTTTTCATGGCAACCAAAGACAGTGGAACCATAATAAATGGGCTACCGATAGCACGCAGAACCATAGACAAAATCAGCTGTTGGCCACCAAAATCGATTGTCATGTGCGTATTCACGTAACAACTGAAACCGAACATTGCGAAGCCAAAGGTCACCAAGTACTTAGGCTTAATGATTTGTGTTAGCTTGGGCACAATTGGGAATATCAGAAGTTGTGGGAAACCCATCCACATTAGCACTTCACCAATTTCCATCGCGTTATATTGCTGAATTTGAGTGAGATACATCGGCAGCACATAGATAGAGCCAAGCAACGCCATCCCCAAAATCAAATAGGCGATACAAGACATAGCAAACTGCCCATCCCGCAATAGCCGCAGGTTAACCAATGGCTTTTTGTGTTGGAGTTCGTTTATCACAAAGTAAACCAAACTAACCGCCGAGACGATACTCAAGCCAATAATAAAGCTCGAACTGAACCACTCTTCACGGTTACCTTCTTCTAGTACCACTTCCAAGCAACCGAGCCCTAACGCCATGGTCGCGATACCAAACCAGTCGGCTTTTTTCAGTGTGCCCAGGTCGAGCTTTTCATCATCCAAGCCATATCGGATCATGGTGATCACAAGCAAAGCAGGCGGAATATTGATATAGAAAATATAGTGCCATGAAAAGTTCTCCGTCAGCCAACCACCAAATGTTGGACCGATCGATGGAGCAAAGGTCGCGGTTACACCAAACAGTGCCATACCCACAGCACGTTTGTTAACAGGTAATAACTGAATCACTAACGAGAAAGCAAGCGGGATTAAAGCACCACCACTGAAGCCTTGCATCGCGCGGAATACGATCATCGAGGTCATATTCCAAGAGAGCGAACACAACAAAGATGAAATGGTGAAAATGGCCGTCGTCCACGTGATATAACGGCGTTTTCCGAGCGCTTTAGAAAGCCAACCACTGAGTGGGATAGCGATCATCTCTGCGACTAGATAAGACGTAGAGATCCACGAGCTTTCATCCAAGGTGGCAGACAGCGCACCTTGAATATCTTTGAGAGATGAGTTGGTGATCTGAATATCCAAGATCGCCATAAATGCGCCAATTAAGCCGCCGAATAGGGCGATCCAATGGCGTCTTGAAACCTCGCCATCATCGTTAGTTTGGGTGACAACACCAGCGTTACTCATGGTCTAACCTCGTTTATCGATGGTCGCTACCACAGACAAACCAGGAAGCAGTCGACCTTTCAACTCTTGCTGATCTGGAATGATGATTTTAACCGGTACACGTTGAACGATTTTAGTGAAGTTACCTGTCGCGTTTTCTGGCGGCAGTAGCGCAAACTTTGCACCAGTCGCAGGGGAGAAGCTGTCGACAACGCCTTCGAGTGGCTGACCCGGAAAGGCATCCAGTTCGACTTCTACCGTTTGGCCTTTGTGAATGCCGCTTAGCTGTGTTTCTTTGAAGTTGGCTTCAATCCACACCTGGTTGTTTGGTACCAAGCTCATAAGTGGTGCGCCTGCTTGAATCAGCAAGCCTTCGCGGACGCTACGTTTACCAATCACGCCATCCGCTGGCGCGTAAACCTTGGTGTAATCAAGGTTAAGTTGTGCTTGATCTCTTTGTGCTTGAGCTTCAGTCACGGATGCGTTTGCTTGTTCGATTTCACTCGCAATCACGATTAGTTGATCATTACTTGCGACGAGGTTTGCTTTTGCTTCTTCAAGTTCTGCTTGGGTGACTTTTTGTTGTGCGACCATGCTGTCGACTTCATCTTGCGAAGCATAGTTACGCTTTAATAAGCTACGAGAACGCACGACTTGTTGGATTGCACGCTCGTATTCAGCTTGTGCGGAATCAACACGGCTGTCAGCTTGATTTATTTGGCTACGTTGTAACGTTTGTTGAGCGATAAGGTTGTGTACGCTTGATTGAACGACGCTTAAATGCGCATTCGCCTGAGCAAGTGCAGATTGGTAGTCACGATCATCAATTTGAACCAACAAGTCACCTTGTTTAACCGATTGGTTATCACTCACGTAAGACTTAACAATATACCCCGACACCTTCGGGCTTATATTAGTGATGTCGCCTTGTAGGTAGGCATTGTCGGTAGATTCAAAGTATTGGCCATAGCCGTACCAATATCCGGCGCCAGCTAGACCTAATGACAGCATGATCGCAGTAGCAATAAGCGGAGCTTTTTTACGTTTTTTTGTGCTTACTGATTGCGAAGCGTTGTTGTTCTCTGTCATTTTTTATTTCTCATTTTGTTTTTATTTAGATGTAACGAATTGTAAATGAATTCGATTGATTGATAAGATAGGAAAAAAGGGAAACACTGTTGCAAAAATCTTACTAATATAGCTTTGGGAGAAGTACGATGGACTTAAATGCTGTGACTGTTTTTACACAAGTTGTTGATTGTGGGAGTTTCACGCACGCAGCTGAAGCATTGAACATGACCAAGTCGACCGTCAGCCGAAAGCTTGATGAGCTCGAGCAGCACTTAGGTGTGAGGTTGATCACTCGTTCGACACGAAGTTTAGTTTTAACGCCAGAGGGTGAGCGCTTTTATCAGTCGAGCATGCAGATGCAAGAGATCATGAACCAAGCTGAGTTAGAGGTTTCTGCCAATCAGGATTTGATCCGAGGGCAGTTGAATGTTGTGTTGCCTGTCGAGTTGGGACATCAAGTATTAGCCACATACATCCACAGTTTCCTAAAAGAGCACCCAAACGTGACTTTGAACTTAGAGCTGTCAAATCGAGAAGTCGACATCATTGCGGAGGGGATCGATCTTTACGCACAAATTGGTGAGCTAGTGGACTCGAGCTTGGTTTCTCGTTACCTCACAACATCGAAGCGTGTATTGGTAGCCAGCCCTGAGTATCTAGAACTGTTCGGTGAAATCTCTTCACCCGATGACCTTAAGCCTCCATTAAGGATGATTGAGGTGGTGAACAAGGCGGCACGTCTACCTAAGTGGCATTTGCAATTAGAAGGCGGAGAGTCGATTTTGATCGATCTACCGTGTCAGTTGCGGGTGAATACCATCACGGCATGCTTAACAGCGTGTGTAGATGGGCTCGGCTTGGCGGTGCTTCCTGAATTCATTTGTCGTGAGCACTTCAAGACAGGTAAGCTGATTCGTTTGTTACCTGAATATGACATGCCAGAAGTTTCAGTAAGCCTAGTGTATGCAGACAGGCAGTTGATGCCGAAACGTAAAAAGGTCTTTATCGACTATCTACTGACTGCTTTTCAAAATAGAGCCAATCAAAGAACGAAATAAAGGCATATTGTATTGGGAGCAACAGAAGGAATCGGCTGCTTAACTGTTGATTAGTTGTAATTCATTGACAATGACCAATAACATTGAAAAGAGAAAAACGAACTTGCTAACAAGTTCGTTTTTTCTGATTACTAATGTAGTTGTAGGCTAAGTACCGAACTAGCTCTTTTTCTCTGTGTACTCTAGCTTGTAGAAGTGAGCTTCACTTTGTCCATTCGTAAATTGGTTATATACGCCAGCTTTGAAGTAGCTCAATAGGTGACGCCAGTAGTCAATATTCTGCTCAACTTTTCGTTCACCGTTTACGTCAACAATGAGTTTCTTATCACCCACGATTAGATCAAATGCTGTTGGTTTGCCTTGTGGTGCTTTGCCTAAGTCATACTGAGAATATGCTACGTCTGATTTGCACATTTCCTTGTCTTGGTTTTTCTTGCCGAACGATCCTTTACAAATTACAGCGTTGTTTTTAATGATTGCCCAGAAATGCCCCTCAATACCATTATTGTCACGTTTCCATACAACACGAAGCAAAGGGTGAGGGACATTGTGAGTACCAAGCTCATCTAAGCCTTTGTTATGTACTTGTAGGAATGTAATCTCGTCTTGCTTAGAGTCTGAGTTTTTCATCGACTCTTCAGGGTTTATGATCTCCACTTCCGAACTTAATGTGTATGTTTCATTTGCTAAGTCTGTGCGGAAGTTTTCCTGAACGCGTAGCTCATTACGCAGGTGGTCATTCTTCATGGTAAAGACTAGCGCTTCACTTTCTTTGTCGACATAGAAGTTGTTGTTCACAATGCCGTCGTAGTTATTATCGAGCGCAAAATAGTCTTTGTTGCCTTTCTTTCCGTTTGGATCTGAAATTTGAAGCTCAGACACTGACAAAACATTTTTGTATTGAGAGTAATTAGAAGGTTCGCCTAAAGCTCCTTCTGGATTCGAAAACTGAACATTAGCGATTGCCGAAGAAGAAAAGGCAAGAAGGGCACAGCAAGTGAGTAGGGTCTTTTTCATCAAAAATATCTCTTTTGTGTTATTATCATTCAATATAGGCATTGATATCACTTTTGAGATTTATGTGAAAACATCTGTGTTTGAAATTGTGGTCGGCACCCAATTTTCTTGTACAAAAATAGAGAGAATTAGGTGTCGATTGGGATTGGTACCTGAGTGTCAAAAGGTGTGGATTTTTGCTCGTTAACAACACTACCTGCTAACCCGTAATAGTGAATAAGGTTACGCTTTAAAACGGCACGATCAAACTAGTTAGGCTTTGATTTCCACTCTAACGTTTGTCCGTTGCTTAGTACGGCTTTTATAGCGCTCGGCGAGACTTTAAGGCCTCTCTGATGAAAAGTTTGGTCTGAAAAGTTGGCAATGATCCTACTCCCGTCACTGAACTCGGTTTGTTGAACTTCGCCGCTTTTGTCTAACCAGTCGAAATCGACCAACTGTTTATCCCATAACTGCTCGTGCATCGGTTCAAAGCCATCTTGATAGTGTTTGAGAGCTTTGATTCTTGGGCTTGAACTTGATAAAGCTTCATCTCTGGTTAAGTGAACCATCGGTGGCGTGTTGTACAGCATGGCGGTTAAGTCACGATTTGCTCGTACATTGGTGAACTTAAGGCTGTCTGAGTGCCAATGGTGCGTATTGATTACTTCATCATGGAAAACGGCTTGGTAAAGCGGAATTCGATATTGTGGCGAAAACAGTAGCGACTTGTAGGGCTCTTTAACCTCGGCGGGTTTAAAGAAGAAGTCAGGCTTGTGGTCTGGGTACCAACGACCTAAGTAATAGGGAGATCGGCGGTTCCCTTTCATGTCTTTATCTGTCCAACCAAAACCAACCGTTTCTAAGCCGTGTGCAAACACGATGCCTTTTGTTGTTAGGCTGTTGCCGTCTTCAGAGCCCAATACTAACGATGGTTGCTCGCTTAGCCACTGCATTCGGTTGTTGAAGCCTGAAAGCATGTCTGATTCGTTTGTATCGCCATTTCCATTGCTGTAGCTATGACTCTTGATATGATTATCTATAGAGCCGCTGTAATCTTCACGTGCCATGGCGGTTGCATCAACATCTAAGAACAAGCTGTTGAAGTTGCCGAATCTCATAATGTCTTGAGCGCGTTGTTTTACGTATTCTAAATGGCAATTCGGGTTTAAGTAAAAGCCGTTTCCACGAAATCCTTTTTTCAAACTCCCATCCGCTAGTTCAATGGCACAACTTTGACGCATCGGCTCTGGTAATTGAGCGGTTAGCCAGTTGTCATTGAGCTTCTCAGGAATGGCTGTGTTGTAGGAATCGTAAGTACCGACTAGATATCCGGACTGTTTTGCCATAGCCACGGCGTTAGGTTGATAGAATGCTGGCATCCAATTATCGAATCCTAGCCACAGTTTGTTTAAGCCTGCCTTATTTAGGTTGGTGACCATGTCTGAAGACAACGCTTGTCCCCAAGTGTCTGACGAGTTTAGGTAAGGGGAAGCGTGCTCTAGCAACCAGTTCTTCTTATTCTGCGCTGCCACGTAGTGAGCTTTAATCGTGTTGTTTTCGAGTGTCGGATTACCAACAGGATATAACACCTGCAATGACTGGCTAATAGAGTCCAACAATAGTTGTTTGTGATACTGACTGAACCAATCTTTACCCTTAGACAGTGACGACAGCTCTCTTTTCGCTTCCGCAGAAATGCTGAGTTTAGACCTCTCTAGATACCATGTTTTCAATCCCCACCAGTTACTTACGTCTTGAGTGCTCAATGGATCTTTGCCAAATAGGTAAACGTGACTAGCGCCGATTAGGTTACTCACATCCGGATTGCGTTTTTGTTTAGCAATCAGTGTTTCAGAAAGGTCATTTTCGATGCGCCAATCGCGGTAGTGTTTCGCTCCATCTAACCACGACTCTCCAAGGGCGATACGAACAATAAAAGGCTGTGATTGATTGAGCATCGTAAATTGGTGTGATGCCTTCATATCAATTTTGGTTTTTGAATGAGATGAAGTATTAGAGGATGCATTTGAAAAAAGCAGTTGATTGTTGGTTGCATTAACCATCTGATAGCTAATGAAATGATTGCTTTGTTGCGCCGTCCAAAAAGGCATCTTTAAGTCTTGAGTAGTGTTGCTTCCGGAATGGTTGTCGACTAGATAACTACCCCAAAGCTTGTTATCTGTAGGTACACGCATGCCTTCGCTAAAAGGAAGAAATAGGGTCTGAGTCTGTTGTTCTGCAAGATCAAACCACGCCAACTCTACGGACTGGTTACGTTTCACCTGTATATTGGAAGGGAAGCTGAACTGAAAAGTGAGTTGATCTTGATTTAGTTCTGCCTCAATGTTTATCCCACTAGGTACTAAGGTCCAAGTTGCAGTCTTTGCTGAGTTAGTTTTATCGGAAAGACCAATGACTAGATTCGTCACTTTCTGTGGTTGGTTATCAACGGTGAGAGCGCCGCTGTTAACGCTTAAGCCGTTCCAATCTATCTCTAAAGTATTCGATGAAATAGAGACGGTATTGTTGGTAGCACTGTTAGCGTTGTCGCGAATACTGCTGCCGCTAACGCTGCTATTACTGCTGCCGCTAACGCTGCTATTACTGGTGAGCGTTATTTGGCTCGCTTGTGCATTGGATGAAAACAGACAAGCTGTTGTTAAAGCTACAATGGCACAAGTAGAAAGATTGAGTGGGTGGCGTACGCTGAGCATATCTAGATTCCGTAAAGGGTAAGTACGGTTATTACACCCAAGTAGCGCTAGTGCTTTGTCACCTATATGTCTCTATTTTCTGCATTACCTAGTGTCTAATCTTCTTCTGAAAGCATTCAATTAGAAAGGCACCGCGACACGCTGCACATATTGGACTTCAATCGCGCCTTGGTATTCAAACATTTCAACCGAAGCACTCAAGTGTTTGGCATTAGTCCCTAGTGGGCTTTCTGTGGGAACGGGCGCTTGCGCTGTCTTGATTGGCACTTTGTAGCCTAACAGGTTGTAGTTCTCATCGAACCATTGCCAACTCATATTGGCGTTAGGGCAATTGTCGATCACCTTCGGTGGCGTGATCACGATATGTGGTTCGCTGAGTTTACTTTCGAGTGTTAACCATCGCTTGCTGTTGCCTAAAGCGACAACAATAGGATAGTGGTTTGAACCTATCTTTAGTTGATAAACACCAGATTCGGGTTTGATAAACATTTCACTGGTCTCAATCTCTTGATACTCATTGTTAGAAGCGAGTTGTCCATCGAGAAGGACTTTACCTTTAGGGGAGACCAGAGAGATAGGTTGTGTTTGGGTTTTCATGTCTTCACTGAGTTGTTCTGCAGCGACTTTGATTTGATAACCTTGCGATGACAGGCCGTAGCGTCGAATGAAGCTAACTTGAATGTGATGTTTCGTCTCAGTGTCTTGTCTTAGTGAAGTTCCGCATTGAGTTTGACTCAGTATCTCTTGTTTAACTGGCAACCAAAGCTCGCTATCAAGTGTTTGTTGATTGAGTGCGATTTGAAGCTCTTGCCACGCGACTTGAGGTTGTTCATCAAGCAGAGATTGATACGTATGTTGCAATGGTGTGTTGGTAAACCAAGCGGCGTGACACGCAAACGGCAAAGCGCAGATCAATGCGATTAACGATGTGACTCTCATTATGATTCCCCAGCTAAGCGGTAACCAACGCCGCGATGTGTTTCGATCTTTAGGGTCGGCAGCTTCTGGCGCAAGCGCAGTATGTGATTATCCACGGTTCGGGTACTTGGAAAGGCTTGATAACCCCAAATCTTATTGAGTAACTCATCACGATGAAACACACGACTTTGGTTCTGAACAAACAAGACCAATAACTGGAACTCTTTAGGTTTTAACGTGATCGGGCTTTCATCCAAATAAGCGATTCGTTCAGACAAGCGGACTTCAATGTTGGCGTAATTTAGTTGGCTCCCCCCTAACGGACGAAGTTGGGTAATGACTCGAGCAAGCAACTCCTCGTTTGAGAAAGGTTTAGTGACGTAATCTTTGGCACCTGCCATTAAGCCTTCTACGCGTTGCTGGACTTCCACTTTAGCCGTTAACACAATCACAGGAAGCGCTTTGAGGAGTAGCCAATTCGGCAGGTGTCGCAAGCTGTCACCGTCTTCGAGTTGTCGATCCAGTATCACTAGATCGGCTAGGAACCATTGCTTACTGGCACTCTCTGAATCCTTCGCCCAAAGGCATGGGTAACCATTGGACTCAAAGAAGCTGACGAGGCCTTGTCCAAGTAGATGGTCGTCTTCAATCAGCAGTAGGGTGTTCATAAGCTATTTCCAAAATACATCGGGTTGGGTTACGAAGAATAATCAGGCGGCCATTCGCTTGTTTCATCAAGTGTTCGACAATAGTCAGGCCAATGCCCATGTTGTCTTGCCTGTGATTGATATTCGGTGTTGCTCGAGATACAAATCGTTGCAGAAAAGAAGGGAAGTGACCTTCGTCTTGCACCTCAATCCTGAGCTTATCAGCGAGTTCTACCTTGACCAAAACCTCACCTATACCGTGCTGTTTAGCGTTCTTAATCAAGTTATCTAAGCAGATGGTTAGCCAGTAATACGGTAGGTTAAGTTCAGCATCACTTGAATCACATTGATACTCGATATTGTGCTTTTCACATACATGATCGAGCCACTCTTCTAAGGATGCGTTCTGCTTTAATAAAGGCTCCGACTGATCCGCACTTAGATACACTTTACTGTTTTCGGTGAGCTGAGAGAGCCTTTGATAGTCGGATATTAAACGCCAAACTGCATTTTGAGTTTCATCAGAAAAATCATCGTAGCGATTTCTAAACATTTCGACGGTTAAGCCTAGGCTAGTAATTGGCGTGCGCAGTTCATGAGTAAGAAGCTGTAAAACGAACTGCCTCTCTTTTCGTCGTTTTGTTCTTAGGTATAAGACTCTACCGAGTCCGGAAATCAACGTTAACAGCAATGTAAAGATCAAGGTTTTCATGATCAGATTGTCATTGCTAGGCTCGCTTAAGCACACGTTGCTGTAACGAAAAGTACAGGTTTCACCCGTCAAAGATACCTCTTGTCGCTCTGCAATAGGTTGCCAAACATTTAAGGGAATGGCTTTCCAGCCTTGTTCGCCACTTAACCAAAGCACATCGTCTTGTTGCCAAGCACGGTATCCACTGAGCAGTGCTTCTCTGCCTTGTGCACTTAGGTTTTCTAGCTTGTTATATAAAGGGTGCTGAGGGTTGGTAAGACTCAAAAATGGGCGTATCTGCTCGGTCACATCTGGGTAAGCGGCTAAATAACGATCAGCAAAACTGCCACCAGCAGGGTGTCGTTTTGAGTGTGCCGCGAACCAGATTGAATCCAAGGGTTGTTCTTGACACACAGCGAGTTCGAATTCGATGGCATCGTTCAAAGAAGGGTTGGCATTTTCAATCGCTCGGCAGTGATCTTGTATAGAGGCGAGTGCGGCGATGTCTTCCCAACTGAATTGGTTGAAATCCGGGTAGCGGCTGCTTTCCTGAAGAAGTGCTTTCGGGTACTGAGCCAACTCTTGTTGAGATACTAGGATTGGGGATGATTGCCAGCTCAGTTGATACAGGGTTTGCCACTTGTCTTGCAAACTTTGGGCATTGGCTAGAGTTGGGAGCCAAAAGATCAAGCCAAGGGCTAAGGTAAACCTGCGCATCCAATCATTCTCGTTAAAAGTCGTGGGGCGAGTCTAAAGAGTTTTGGACGTGATTTGTAACCTGAATGTCAACAAGTGTTCCTTTAACAACAAATTGTCGAGTGGGTCATGTTTTAAAACAATAAACTAAAAATACAGTAAGTATCATTTGAATGGGTTAAACTAGATAATTGTGTACTTATTGTCATTATTGGGCGGGTGGAGGGGACTATACTGGGCTCATACCTAATCAGAGGAACCACCATGAAAACACTCATTAAATCAGTATTGGCACTTAGTATCTTAACAGCGGGCTCGGCTCAGGCATTCGAATTAACGAGTAATGATATTCAAGAAGGTCACCCAATGGCGAAGACGTTTGAATATTCAAGTTGGGGCTGTGATGGCGAGAACTTGTCACCGCAGTTGATGTGGAAAGATGCTCCAGCAGGAACCAAAAGCTTTGCAATCACGGCTTATGATCCAGATGCACCAACTGAAAGTGGTTTCTGGCATTGGGTGGCGTTTGATATTCCAGCGACAGTGAGCGAGCTACCTCGCGGTGTCGATATCTCTAAAGTGGGTGGCAAAGAGGGTCGTATAGATTATGGAACGGTAGGTTTCGGTGGCGCTTGTCCTCCAGAAAAAGATGGCATGCACCGTTATCAATTCACGGTTTGGGCATTGCCAACGGATAAGCTCAACCTAGACGAAAACACGCCGTCGGCTGTGGTTGGATTCACGTTGAACAGCATGGCTTTAAACAAAGCGAAACTGACTACAACTTATACACGTTAATAGCTTTATACACGTTAATAATTGACACAAGCTAATAAAGCGACCAGTTATTGATGCGAAAGCTGGTCGTTGATAATAAGTAAACAAGGGGGATGAGATGAATCATCAATATCAAGTGACGATCTTTCGTGCAGAGCATTTACAAAAACTGCGTAATGTGAGGATTCTATCTCCTAGTATCATTCAGATCATTACAGGCAGTAAGCGCCTGTTTTGGAAAGATTCAGCGGCAGAACTCTCACATTCTGAGCTGTTGTTGTGTGAGGCATCAGCTTCACTAAGCTTTGAGAATATGCCCCACAAAGGACGTTTCTTGTCGCGAGTATTCAGCTTTCAATTCCAACCTTCTCAAGGGATGCTTGATTTAAGTGAGGAACGCTCGAATGATCTGGGGCTGCCTAAAGTACAAGCTGATCGTAGCTTACAAGATTCACTCAATGCTCTGTTTTCCTTTGATAGACAAAGCATGAGTAAAGAGACCCAACAATTTTGGTTGCAGGGTTTGTATCAGCAATTAGCCGAGAAGGGCGTACTGCATCGATTGTTTACTAGCTCAAACGTCTCGTTTAGCCAGAAACTCAGCCACTACCTTTCGCATTCACCGGACGAGAAACACCCGTTAGAGTCGGTAGCAGAGCGCTTTGCGATGAGCCGCGCCACGCTTATCCGTAAATTGAAACTTGAAGGCATGCAATATCGTGAGGTACTGGCTGAAGTTCGCTTGAGTCATGCGCTTTATCTGATGCAAAACGGGCAGCAGAATGTGGCGATGTTGGCTCAGTCTTGCGGTTATCAATCGGAAGGGCGTTTTAGCCAGCGCTTTAAAGGGAAGTTTGGTTTGTCGCCAAGTGAATACATCAAAACCGTCGTCAGCAATACAGTCGCGAGCAATAAAGTCGCGACGCCATAACCAATCTGTTTGTCCTAAACGCTCACTTTTTTGTCTCGTGCTGCCAATGCCGCGAAAATCGTGCACGCAAATGCAACAGATGCGATCAGCAGAATGGGAAAGCTCCAAGAATCGGTTTGAGCATGAAGCTTACCCACCAGCGTTGGACCTGTTGCCGCTAAAGCATAACCAATTCCTTGCGCCATACCCGACAGCGATGCGGCTTGGCTGCTATTCGATGTACGTAAGCCGACAAAAGAGAGCGCAATAATAAACGTAGAGCAGTTGGCTAATCCAAACAGTCCCACCCAAAAGATCGCAAACTCAGGCAAATACAGCAGCCCAATCAATCCAATAAATACACTCGATGCACACAGAGTAATGAGCCATTGTTGGTTATCGCTTTTACCTAAGAACGGCAGTAACAGTAATCCCGGAACCATAGTCGAAAATTGTAGAAATCCGTAGATATAACCCGCATCGATTTCGCTGTAGCCAAGGTCGTTCAAGATCTGTGGAAGCCAGCCTGCCAAAGAATAGAAGGTAAATGAGTTCAGCCCAAGAGCTAGTGTCACTTGCCATGCAACGCCACTCTTGATCATCTTTTTCATCGGAATCGGCTTTTCTTGATGCTTGTTATTGGTCGATGAAGAAGAGCGTTTTCTGATTTTAGGCAACCAGATCATCAGAGCTAATATTGGGAATATTAGGTTCATTAACAGCGCTAATTGCCAACCCGTGACCGTGAATAAGGTTAGATTTGAAAACGGCACCATCAAACTTGAGCCTAACGTCGAACCGATGCCCATCGTAAAAATGTACAAAGAAGTGACTGTCGCAATACGAGTAGGGAAGCTAATTTTCACTACAACGGGCAACAACACGTTACCAATCGCGATACCAAGTCCAATCATTACTGTGCCGATGTATAACGTCGGAATTGCTCCAAAAGAGCGCAGTGTAATACCCGTAGTGATCAAAACTAAGCCTAAGAGCAGGCTAGGTTCTAGACCAATTCGTTGAGATATCTTGGTGACTAATGGTGAAAATAAGGCAAAAGTTAACAGTGGCAAAGCTGTTAAGAATCCAGCAGCCGACGACGTAAGGTTGAGGCCTTCCATAACCTGAGAAAGCACAGGAGCCAAGCTCGTAAAAGGCCCACGAAGGTTAAGTGCTAGGAATAGAATCCCTAACATGACGAAAATGCTATTACGAAGAGAGGCGCTCATAGGTTGTTCTACTGTTTGCTTATGAGAAGAAAAGCTAGCCTACAGGTCATTGAATGATTACACAAATACCGTTTAAATAGGTTTACTAATGACTGAACCAGCGTCGCGCGCGCTTTACCAAAGAAGGTAATCCATGACCGTATTGAATATCCATAAACTCATCTCAGATTTCCCATTACTTCAACAATTGATTGCATTGGAAGAAGTGGTTTGGTTTAACCCAAATGTGACGATTCTGGAGCGCGGTTTGCCTTATGTGGGATTAGGCGAACAAGATATTCATGATGCGAGTTTGAGGTTACAAAGGTTTGCCCCTTATTTGGTGAAGGCATTCCCTGAAACTCATGTGACGAATGGCATCATCGAATCTGAGCTTATCGATATCCCTGCAATGAAGTTAGCATTAGAAGCTCATTATCAGCAGCCAATAAAAGGGCGTTTGATGATGAAGAAAGACAGCCATTTACCGATTTCAGGTTCAATCAAAGCGCGCGGTGGTATCTATGAAGTACTAACGCATGCCGAGAAGCTTGCGATTGAAGCGGGGTTACTGTGTGAGAGCGATGACTACAGCAAGTTGCTTGAACCTGAGTTTCGTGACTTCTTCCAACAATACAGCATTGCGGTAGGTTCAACGGGTAACCTAGGAATGTCGATCGGTATCATGAGTGCCAAGCTAGGTTTTACAGTGTCCGTTCATATGTCGGCAGACGCGAGAGCTTGGAAGAAAAGTAAACTGCGAGAGCACGGTGTTAACGTGGTCGAGTATCAACAAGATTATGGCGTTGCAGTAGAACAAGGACGTAAAGAGGCAGAGCAAGACCCGCGTTGTTTCTTCATTGATGATGAAAACTCACAAACACTGTTCCTTGGCTACTCGGTGGCAGGAGAACGGCTTAAGAAGCAATTCGAGCGACAGGGGATTGTGGTTAATCAACAGCATCCTTTGTTTGTTTACTTACCATGTGGTGTGGGTGGTGGCCCCGGTGGTGTTGCATTTGGATTGAAGATGGCTTTTGGTGATCACGTGCACTGTATTTTTGCTGAGCCAATCCATTCGCCTTGTATGTTGCTCGGTGTTCATACCGGTTTGCATGATGAGATTGCGGTGCAAGATCTTGGTATCGACAACTTAACAGCTGCGGATGGTTTGGCGGTTGGACGGGCTTCAGGTTTCGTGGGTCGCGCGATGGAGCGCTTGCTTGATGGTTATTACACATTAACCGATGAACGTATGTACCAATTGTTAGGCGAACTGAATCAAGCAGAGGGTATTCAACTTGAGCCATCAGCACTCGCGGGCATGCCGGGTGTGATTCATGTTGAGCAAAATAGTGAGTACCTTGCTCGTCTACAGATTGATGAGTCGACGCTAGCGAATGCAACGCATCTTGTGTGGGCGACAGGCGGAGGCATGGTGCCACCACAAGAAATGGCAGCTTATTTAGCGAAGTCATCGCTTTAACCCTAAAGCTCTTATCGTTTAATTGTTTGTAAATATCAGTTGTTGCAAATATAAGCTGTTAAAAAGATAAGTCATGACAGAAGAGTGTTGTTTATAGCTTGAACACACTCTTTCTCACATCTAAATTCCACTGTAATTCAAACAATAACTTGCGCAGATCGTTACCCGAAACACATATTTTATAAATTAGGCTTCTTAGATGTTCTAACTATCAGTTAGGTTGAGTGGCATTCAACTTGATGGGGATTTAGCAATGCAAACGGATAAAGTGATGCAGACAAGACACATAAACACACCAGAAAAATTACTACAGCGTTTAGATGCGATTGGGGAGTCTTTGGAAGCATCGGGTAAGGCTCATGCTTTACTGGGATTGGGCTCCGTAGGTATTGAAACAGAACGACTTGATCAGTATTCAGATGTCGATTTTTTCGCGATAGTACAAACGGGGCATAAGCAGTATTTCTTAGACAGCTTGCATTGGCTCTCAGACATTCAGCCAATCGACTACGCGGTGAGAAACACCGTCGATGGCTATAAAGTCCTGTACGCTGACGGAATCTTTTGCGAGTTTGCGGTGTTTGAATCCCACGAGTTAGCGCATATTCCATTTGCTGAAGGGCGCATTGTTTGGCAGCAACCTGAATTTGATACTCAGTGCTGTATCCCACCACAAAAAAGGGCGGCAGAAGCTAATTCGCAAGAGTGGATCATTGGTGAGGCTCTAACTAATCTTTATGTGGGTATGTCTCGTTATAATCGAGGCGAAAAGCTGTCGGGCAGTCGGTTCGTTCAATCTTACGCACTTGATCGTTTGATCGATCTTGTGGATCAAACTGAACATTCTGAGCCTGAATTCGTTGATGAATTTATGTCGGATAGAAGGCTAGAAGCGCGCTTTCCTAAGTTTGCTCAATTGCTACCAACCTTTACACAAGGTTACGAGCGTACGGCTGAATCGGCACTTGCCCAATTAGCGTTCCTCAACACCCACTTCACAGTCAACCAAGCCATGTGTGCTCGAATCACTGAGCTGTGTTCCGTTAAAGATTAAGCCTATAAACTGTTAATCTTAAACCTATTTTCTTGGTGCGCGTAAATAACAGTTGTCGCTCGTCTGTATTGTTGATAGGTTTTAACCATGAAATTTAATTCTGCTTCAACTTCAACTTCAATTTTCTTTTGGTGGTGCTCTCAATAGAGCAGCACGGAATACTTACATTCTTTAGCTGCTGGACGGTAGCTAAGAATGTCATCAAAAATGTCGCCTCTTTTTATCTCCAGTAGCCTTTTTAACTTGGAGATACACCATGAATACTAACTCAAACAGCCATACCGACAGCAATAATATTGGCAGTAAGAACAATACCAACAAGCCTGAAATCATTCTGACTGGCGATAGAGCTACTGGGCCTTTGCACTTGGGTCATTACGTCGGTTCACTTAAACAAAGAGTCTCTTTGCAGCATATTCACGACCAAACGATATTGGTCGCTGACATGCAAGGGCTTACCGACAACGCCCATAATCCTTCGAAGGTTTCTTCCAACATTCTCAATGTAGTCGCTGACTATATTGCGGTGGGTATCGACCCGACCAAGACCACGATTTGTCTGCAATCACAGTTGCCGGTGTTAGCTGAGCTCACCATGTTCTACAGCAATCTTGTTTCTATCGCTCGCTTAGAACGGAATCCAACGGTCAAAAGCGAAATTAAGAACAAGGAGTTTGGACGATCTATTCCAGCTGGCTTCCTCACTTATCCAATCTCACAGGCGGCAGACATCACTGCTTTTAACGCGACTTTAGTGCCTGTTGGCGATGATCAATTGCCGATGTTGGAACAAACCAATGAGATAGCAAGAAAGGTTAACTCGCTTGCTGGTAAACCAATCTTAAATGAATGTAGGCCGCTTCTCAGCAATGCATCTCGCCTCCCTAGTACTGATGGTAAAAGTAAGATGTCTAAATCGATGGGCAACGCCATTAATTTGGGTGCAACAGAGAAAGAGATCAGAGCTGCAGTCAAATCCATGTATACCGACCCAAATCATCTACGAATTGAAGACCCAGGCAAGGTAGAAGGGAATATCGTGTTCACTTATCTTGATGCTTTTCACACAGACGCTAACTATGTCAGTCAACTAAAAGAGCATTACAAAAGAGGTGGGCTAGGCGATGGACAAACTAAGAAAGTGTTGGAAGAGTGCCTGCAAGAGATGCTTCGTCCTATTCGTGAAAGAAGATCTGAGTTGCTGGATGACAAAGCGCAGCTCATCGATATTTTGCGAAATGGTAGCGAAGTCTCTAGGGAAAGAACGCAAAAGGTACTGTTCGATGTAAAAGACGCCTTTGGTCTGAATATTATCTAGCACTGGCTGTATGTAAATAAAGTCAATTAATTTGAATGATGATTACGGTTGATTTATAAAATGGATTTTGTGGATGGAAATGAGGTTGTATGGCAACGTATGATCTCAAATTCCAACTTTCAAGTTATGGTAATTAAATGAAAACTAACGTTTTACTCCCTTTGCTACTTCCAGTTTTGGCCCTAATGTCTGGCTGTTCAGATGTAGTTAGCGATGAGTATTCGACCTATGCGCAAGCCAAACAAGAGCGATTGTTCGACAGAGGTTGGTTACCCGATATTCTGCCTCAATCTACAGTGAAGATTGAAGTGAATAACGATCTGGATGCGAATACTTCAGAAGGAAGCTTCGTTATCGGCGAGCCAGCATTGTCTGAATTTATTGGGAAATTAAAGCTGACCGAATCAACCAATCAATTTCAGTTTGTGGATGGCGAGAATGTTTGGGTGTTCAAGGTAGGTGATGATAGTTTAGTTTCCTACACGCTCAGTAAGCGCGAAGGCTAAGTTCAGTAATTCCAACCTACATTTCTGTTATGAGTTATGTGGGTTGTCGAATGACATTGTTCACCTAACTAAGCCTAGTCACCGCCAATAAGCCCTTATCACTCTTAGTTACAGGAAGGTAATGATGGAAATCAGTCAGTTGGATCATTTGGTATTAACCGTGAGTGATTTACAAGTTACGGTCGACTTTTACCAACGGGTGCTTGGAATGAAGCCCATCGAATTTGGCGAGGGCAGGTTGGCGTTGTCATTTGGGACGCAGAAGATCAATTTACACCTCAGTGGTAGCGAGTTCGAGCCAAAGGCAAGGCGTGTGCAGGTCGGTAGTGCGGACCTCTGCTTTGTTACCAATACGCCAATTGCTGAAGTCGCCGAACATATCCAAGCGCAAGGCGTTGTGATAGAAGAGGGACCAGTACAGCGAACCGGTGCGACGGGAAAAATTGTCTCTGTTTATATTCGAGATCCTGATGGCAACCTGATTGAAGTCTCGAATTATTAGTTTTAGACCTACAATCGTACGCTTTTCTTTACTATTCAAGTACATGACACTTCACTTTTACGCTGCTTGGTGCTGGATGTAGTCTACCAAATAAACTACAATCGAACGATGTTTTATTAATTCGTGCTTTATCACTATGATGAGAAACTTACTCATATTCATCGTTAGCCTATTTTTCTTAACAGCTTGTTCTTCAACGAGTAATCATCAGCTAGACGACAATACATTGAGCAACGAAGACGCAATGTCGAAAAGCTTGGAAGAAGAGCGCAATGTCGATGTTGCAATTGATACAAGTGCTGAGACCAACGTTGAATCTTCCCATGAATCTTCCCATGAATCGTTCGTTAATCATCAACCAATAACTGATCATGAATCAAACTCAAACCTTGATTCAAATAATGACACGATAACTCACGCCAATGCAGAGCCAGAATCAGTGGAACCTTCTCAAGTAGCAGCGACAGAAACAACGGAAAGCGATGCTAAGAGTGGCGGTGAAAAAGGTATCGGAAGCTATTTTATTCGTCATAACCAACCGACTAAGGCCGTGATTAAATCACTAGAGGGCGTGACAGATGCATTAAACGTCATGACGTTTGGGATATTTGCCACCGGTAATGGTTAAACCGTTAACCAAGAATGCCAACCTAATAGATAGAATTAAACGTGAAGGCGAGCCCAGTGGTTCGCCTTTTTTGATCCTAAATCTGGCCATCACTGTGCTTAATAATCGAGTTCACCTATCTGAGCGTTTGAGTCAAGTGACGGTTAACGAAAATAGGAAATTATTAGTTCTGGAAGGGACTCGCCGAATTTAACGTGTTTGACTTGTTATATGCATCAGAGGTTCTAATACTCATCCGAAAGTAAGCAATGAAATCTAATCTTACAAAGACAACTCTTATATTCATATGTGAGCATAGTAAGATGTTTGCTGTTAGGTTCGGTTTAGGTTTAGTTATCAATATTCTAGGGAAGAAAAATGAACAACAAGAGTGTGTTTTTAAGTGTCGCGATGGTGATGTTGTCAGCTCATGCAAATGCATCAGACGCGAGCCATGAGTCGGTATCAGATGGTGTTATCGCAGAACAAAGAGCGAAGCTTTCTGAAAATACCCAAGGACAAGGTTTTGGACCGCAAGCCCCACGAGATTTGGGTTCATTGAAAGGAACAAATACCAGACTGTTTTCGGATGCCCCTGATTCGACAGCGATGAACTTATGTAATATTCACTTCCATAAAAATGCTGAGCATAAAGGCGGCGAGTTTACTCAATATGCTGGCAACGGTGATGGTAAGGGATTCCAGAGTGGCTTTAAATACACAGGCAAGTTGAGTTCTGCTGAGCTGAAACCATTTGAGGGCAAGGTTTGTCCGAGCGATCATGGTTCTTTGCATTCGGGCGACACCATTGAAGTTCACTATGTTTATTCAACGGCGCAAGTTGAACCGGGTGAAACACTGGGTGCTTGTTTTAACGACGCGATTACCAACCCGCAACTGCGTGTTGAAACTCAAGTCTATGTATTAGTTAATGACGACAAAGCTCTCGACTTTGAAGCATTAGCGAAACACTCTAAAGTCAACGGTTTAAACCAAGCACCAAATATTCCTCAAAATACGGGTTCAGCGATTCAATACGCAGGCTCTACAACGGGTCCTGGTTACAATGAACAAGGTTCGCCTTTCCAAGTCACATGGAGCGTTAGACCACAAGTCGCGAAAGTAAATATCGCAACAGTGGGTAGCTGGTGTGAAGGTAATGACTTTAACGAAGACCACGCCCACGGTGTAAGAAATATAGTCGTAAACCCAGAGTTACTGTCTCCAATCGCTAACTAATCTTGTCACGTTGATTTTCGATCATTGTTTTCGAAGGCGAGCCTACAGGTTCGCCTTTTTTGTGTCTTAACGAAAAACACTTTGGTGATTGGTGATTGGTGATTGGTGATTGGTGATTGGTGATTGGTGATTGGTTGAAGTTGAAGTTGAAGTTGGAGTTTATGTTTGGCGCTGGGCTCAGGCGTAGTGGGGAAATTACGTGTGACACTTATTCAAAACATGAGTTGTGTTAAACGTGCTTAGTCAAAAACGTTCTTTACGCGAATCGAAGCTCCATGATACGTTCATGATCAATTATGTTGGGTTATAGAAAAGGACAGTCCAATGTCATTAGAAGGTGCGATTACATTCTTTATTGCCATGTTTATATTTGGTATTACTCCGGGGCCTGGCGTATTTGCCATTTTAGCTCGAGGCATGGTTAATGGTTGGCGAAAGTGCATCACTCTTTCGTTAGGGATGATATGCAGTGATCTTATTTATCTTGCACTTGCCTGTTTCGGTCTAGCAACGATTGCCGAGAATTGGTCGATTGCGTTTGAGGTGATTCGCTACGTTGGTGCAGCTTATTTGATTTACTTGGGCTATAAGATGTTTAAGAGCTTACCTGAAGTGCAAGGCTCAGCTGAACTCGCTGCCAAACAGAGCCAGAAATCCGAACTCGCGAGTTTCGCGCAAGGCTTTTTGATTTCAGCATCAAACCCTAAAGTGATTCTGTTTTATATTTCGTTCTTGCCGACTTTCATTGACCTTACAGTTCTGCGCTCACAAGATATCGTTTTGGTTTCTGCGCTAGCATCTGTTGCTCTAATGTCCGGTTTAATGCTTATCGCTGTAGGCGCGGGCAGAATGGCAGGTTTGTTGAAAACGCCACGCGCACATAAAAGGTTAAACCAAAGTGCTGGTGGAATAATGATTGCGGCTGGCTCATATTTAGCGATAAATCGATAAATACGATTCTTTAAATAGAAAGGCGAACCGATGGATTCGCCTTTTTAGTTGCAGGAAAGTAATTAATGTTCGTGCATTACGCGTCTACGAAAATCACTTCACCAGTAAGAAAACCATCGACCGAGCGCTCAAATGCTTTGCCAACAAGTTTGCTTGGTACAGGTTCAAAACCTGGCATCATTTCACCGTAAACATCCCACGCTTCGGCAAGAACGGTCGGGTTAATGACATTGATACGTGTGTTTCTTGGCATTTCATAAGCGACAGTCTTAACGAAGGTATCAATTGCGCCGCTAGTGGTAGCATCAGCAATCGCAGAAGGAATAGGTTTAACATTCAAGATACCGCTAATTAGAGTAAATGAACCGCCATCAGCAATGTACTTTTGGCCGATGCGAACAAGGTTGATTTGTCCCATCATTTTGCTCATTACCGTGGTCATCCATTGATCTTCAGTCATATCCGCAAAGGTATTGTATTCGCAGAGGCCAACGGTGTTCACGACCGCATCAAAGTGTCCCACGTTCTTGTACAGCGCTTCAATTGATTGAGGATCAGTGATATCAACGATGTGATCGACATCGCCAGAGCGACCCGCTGTGATTACGTTGTGATTGCCTAACCCCATTAGTGCTGCTTGACCCATCTTGCCACGTGCGCCAATTAGAATGATTGTTTTCATGTTGTTCTCCGATCTGTATGTGTTTCGTTTCGATGGAAGAACTTTAATCAAATAGCTAAACAAGTAGCAACAAAGCTTAATTGTGAGTGTTACTGGTTTTTCTTGTTGAGTGTTACACTGACATGGAATCCAACTTCACCGAGCGAGTGCGTGTGAGCAAACTAGACCGATTAGACATAAAGCAACTTAGAGTTTTCCAAGCTTTAATCCGTGAAGAGAACGCCTCCAAAGCCGCGAATCAATTGGGGATGACCCAGCAAGCTGTTAGTGAGCATTTGAAGAAGCTGCGAGAAGTGTTCGACGATAGGTTGTTTGTGAGAAAAACCAACGGCTTTGTTCCGACCACCTTCGCACAAGAGTTATCTGTCGGTGTCGATCGTTTACTGATCGACTTCAATTTGTTGTTATCTAAAACAAACTTCGTACCCGAGAAAGCAAAAGGGACATTTGTGATTGCGGCGACGGATTACGCACAGCAGATCATTTTGCCGAGCTTAATCGCACAATTAAGGGAAAAAGCACCGAACTTAAAGCTGATTGTGCGTGATTTTGAAATCGATAATCTACATGAGCTAATGGAAAGCGGAAAGGTCAATTTAGCGATCGCGTTTCCGGACTACATTCCAAGCAGCTACAAAGTAATCAAGCTGTTTGAAGAGCACCATGTGTGTGTTGCATCTCCTCATGCTTCAATAGCACAAACCACACCTTCATTGGAGGAGCTGGCGACTTATCCAACCATTATTGCTTCACCATCGCGTCCAAATTTCAAAGGATCGATTGATGAATGGTTCGGTCAGTTTGGGTTAAAGCGCAACGTGGTGGTCTCCGCACCGTGTTTCTCCATCGTGCCCATGTATTTAAACACCACAGATTCTATTGCGTTCTTGCCATCCAGAGCTATTGAAGGGCTCAATTTGGTGACGATCCCAATGGAGCATTCCCCAGAGAGCTTTTCTGTGGTGGCTGCTTGGCACCCGAGGTATAACGAAGATCCACTCCAAAAATGGGTGACATCATTGCTCAAGACTGAGAAATAATTGCTAAAAATAACAGGTCGTATTGACGCCTTTACTGCGACAGAAAACGGGTATTGATAGATGACAGTAAAGTAGGGCACATCTACTGAATCACTCGCATTGTTAAACGAAAGGTTCAACCGATGATTATCCACTACTTGTTTGTTAGTCACATAGGTGCAATTATTTAACGAGTGATATTACTCGGATGCATGTCTTATGATGACTATCGAACAACAGCTTTCTCGGTTGGACCTAAACTTATTAGTGTCGTTGAGTGTTTTAATCAAAGAGAGGAACGTAACGCGCGCAGCCAATACTTTGTATCTGTCTCAGCCTGCGATGAGTCGTACCTTAAGTCGCTTGCGAGAGTTATTTGATGATCCACTGTTTTATCGAGAGTCGAATGGCTTAGTGCCTACGCAAAAAGCGCTAGAACTGCAAGCACCTTTAGAAGAGTTACTGTTGGCGATGCGAAGCCTAGTAACGAAATCTGCGTTTGACCCTGCTGAATGTGTTCAAACCTTTGTTGTCTCTGTACCGCCATTAATGAGTCGGATGCTTTCTGTGCCCCTTGCTGAACGCTTCATGCACGATGCTCCAAACGCCAGTCTTATCGAATATCCGATTGCAAAAACGCCAACCAGCCAGCTGTTATCACGAGATGTGGATTTTACCATTCACATCGAAGCCCCGAGTAATCCAATCGAGTTCCCATATGTGAGTCTTGGCCAGATCTATCCGGTGTTTTATGTTTCTGAACATCACCCTTTAGCGAAAGCAAAAAATGTTACGCTTGAGCAGTGCCTCGAATCTCGCTTTGTTGACCTCACGCTCGATATTCGCTCGAATTACGGGCTGCAACACCCTGTAGACACTTACTTAGTTAAGAAAGGAATGCAGAGAGATATTGCCTTTAAAAGCGGACAGCTGCTTACGCTGGTGGAAGTGATGCAGAGTTCGAATACAATTTTGGTTGCGACCCACAAATTGACGGAACTAGAGGGAATAGGCGATAAGATAGTGCCGATATTCTCTCTAGATAAAGTACCCGAGTTAATGTTCGAGCTGTTTTTGATTGAGCATAAAAGAACCGTTACCAGCCCTGCACATCAATGGTTCAAGAACTTAGTGGTGTCTGTGATTGAAGACGTTGTTTGTGACAGTTGAGCCAACGTCTTTGCTAACACCGCAGCTTAGTTAAGTTGACCGCTTAGTTCAGATTCCAATTAAACCTAAACGGCGTTCTTCGGGTTTTGGGCGAATCATTGATGGCTTTTAACAGTGTTTTGGCCTCTGCTAGTGAAACTGAGAGGGAAGTTGAAACTGAGCCTTCAGTACTTTTTGCGTAGCCAAGCTTCAATAACTTCTTCCAAATGTCGTTTGATTCAGAATCTAGAGGCAGTTGAAGCGTGCCTTTCGGCAAGGTTTTTCGCCCCGTAATCTCATAGACAGTTTGCACCGCTTTGCTGTACTGCTTTTCTTCAACGTGTCGACAGAATTGAATATTCAACTTTTTGGTATTCAATTGCTGGCGTGCGACAAGATAACGCTTTAAATCAATAAAATGCTTTCCGATTAGGCGAGCAATCGCAGTAAGGAATACTCCAGCGATGATCAAGTAATGCCAATATTGACTCAACCAATTCGATAAGGTCTGAGCCCGATCGCTCGATCCTAGAGTGTTACTTAGCGAGTCTAATGATTTTGCGTCACCGACTTGAAGCGTTTGCTGCTCAACAGTCAACGATTCCAGCTGGTTGGTCTTTGTGTTCCACCATGTCATGGTCTGTTTTGGTAAGACGACTTTCCCTTGTTCTTGAAGAATTAACGTCACCTGTTGTTTGAGTGTCGCGGTATTGCTTTTATTCAGGCGATTAAACACGTTTTCTTTGACTGCTGGTTTGCGATACAACTCAACGCCGGAGATGTCTGGGATGTTGATCTCAGGCAGCAACATCATGTGTGAGTTTGCCACGCTCAATGTATACGTTGCAGTGACAGCGTGGCCAACTTCGAATTCGTCGGTTAACGGACGATCGGTTGATATCGAAAGCTCAGCATTTGGGCTCACAATCAACGCGTCTGTATCAATGTTGCTCACGGGCACTTTGGATGTAAAGTTAATGGGTTGCGATTGAATCACGCCCTCAACAACGTTGTCGCTGGTAAGCTCTACACTAACAGGGATGCTCAATTCAGGAACAGTAAACTCGCCAGCTTGCATAGGGTACAAGTAGTAGCGTGCTTTTTGTGTAAACCACTTAATGCCTTCAATTGTGCGTGCTGAACGAGCGACTTTCTGCTCATCTTTCTTTACGACCGTGTTGGGCATATCTAAGTAAGGTAATGCCAACTCTTCTTGAAAGGGGCGGGTACTCAATACTTCAACGTCGAGTGCGACTTGTTGTTTCACTGCGACATCTTGAGCTTTAATTTCAACATTCAGCTTCAACTCACCGTCACTGACGAGCTGCTCTAGGTTAGTAGCACTGGCAGGCATTGAAATTAAAAGCACTATCGCGGATAAGACAGTAAACCAACACTTCATAAGGGAGAATGCTCGGACGGTCGATTTAGTTTTGTTCATTGCTGTATTCCTGCTGAAATTTTTGTCTTAGAAACTTAGATGGATTCTGTCTGACCTGTTTTAGCCAGACTTGGTCAGAGATCACGAGCTCCTTCTGACTCCCTTCTTTTGGTTCGTCGTCGACCAATTTCCTATCATCAATGACTTTTTCTGAATCTTGTTTTGTCGGTGGTGTGTTCTTGATCTTCTCTATCGCAGCTTCCACAACGGCTAGGTTGTTGGTCGCTTGTTCTGAATACGGTCCGTTGTTTAACAGTTCGTTGTAAAGCGCAGTAGCTTTATCAAACTGAGCTGTATGAGCGTAGCTGTTCGCGACGATTAACTTATCGAAATCAGTCAAAGCTGTGGGTTTACCACCTTGTTCACTTACTTGTGGGCTTAATAGGTCAATCGCGCCAAGGAAATCACCTGACAAATAACGACTGTAGGCTTCCCATGTTGGATCATCGAACAGAGCGGCACTTTGCGCGTAGTTGCCTTGCTTGAACTCGACATAAGCGTGTTGATCGTTGGATAGCCAAAAATCAAAAAATGAGTGCTTATCGGCAATTCCCCAAATCAGATTTCCTGCAGTAAGCATAAGCAACAAGTGTATTGGCTTAAGTTTGGATAACCAAGCTAAACGACTGGATTGGTTCGGAGTCGAAGAGGTTGGCTTCGTCAGATTATCAATCTTTTGATTGATTACCTTTGGGTTCACTATCTGTTTATTATTTACCACTGTAGCGTCCACCCTTTTCTAAACCACATCAATTGGATAGGCAGCAACAAGAACAGCAACCAATAGCCCGCGTCTAACCAAGGCAGGGCGTTATCGTTGACCGCAAATAGGTTGTTTTGAATGCCTTGATACACCGCTTCTACATCGCTAGCGTCGTGGGTGAATGAAACCATGTTTCCATGACCTGCTTGCGCCAGTTGTGACAGTGAAGCGAGTTGAGTTTCTGTTAAACCTGCCGTGCCATTTCCGAGACTTTGTGGGTTTTCGCCCATAGCCCAAACGATCACTTGGTGTTGTTGTTGTTCAAACGCTTTAGTGAATTCTTCTATCGCTTGGTCATTGGTCTTGTCCGTCAGTATCAAAACCGTTGATGGTGCTTTTGCTTGTGAGATTAGCTCGAGCGTTGGCTTTAACACCGAAGCCGGTTTGCTCTCATTATCTGGTAACAAGCTTCCATCCAATACATCGAGGAAGTATCGCGTTAACTCTTTGTCTTTGGTGACAGGCATAGCGACATGGGCACTGCCGCCGTATATAACCAATCCGGTTTTTGCATCGCCTCGCAGTTCAACAAGCTGATTGATCTTCTGTTTAGCGCGCTCTAATCGTGACGGCTGAATATCGGTTTTATTCATTGAATCAGAGACATCTAAGGCGATCACCAGCTCGGAATTGTCTTCAAAAAATGGTGAAGGTTGTTGCTGCCACGTTGGACCCGCCATAATGAGCGTGGCTAGAACCGCAAACACCAAAAACAATCGATTAGGAGAAACCATACGCGCTCGATTTTGGTTGAGAGACAGATGTTCCACCATGTTTTTAGACATCACAGGCTGCCACTGCGCGACCAAATCGTCTTGTTGAACGAGTGCGCGATAAAACAACACGAACGGGACCAGTGCTAACAACCATAATGGGCGTATGAAATGAAACTGGGTGATATCGCCACCAAACAATGTATTGAAATCAGTCATTGGTTAGCTCCTCTCTACGGCGAATAACACGTTTTATTTCTTTTTTACGACGCAGATTTGCAACAAATACGATTAAGGCGGCGAGTAGGTTGCTCACCAGACATACGCCAAATGCATAGTGGTGCAAGCTGTGTTTCGGACGATGAGATAAAAGTTCGAACTCTTGCTGTTCTAGTTCGTCGATCGTTGCGTAAGCTTGTTCGAGTTGCTTTCGGTCCATGGCATGAAACATCTGCCCGCCAGTTGCGGCTGATACCTTCTCTAAAGTGGGAAGATCCATCTTGTAGCGACCTTTGGTACTCGGGTCACCAATTGCAATGGTGTAAATCTTCACGCCATATTTGGCGGCGATTTCGGCGGCTTTGACAGGAGGCATTTTCGAGCTGGTGTCATCACCATCGGTAAGCAGAATCATCACTCTTTGACGGCTCTGCTCTTGTTCGAATACGGCAATTGATAAGCCAATCGCATCACCAAAAGCGGTTTGAAATCCTGCGTAGCCAAGTTCAACGTCTTCGAGCAGCGATTGCCATACGTTAATATCCTCAGTAAATGGCGCTTGAACATAAGCAGAGTCGGCAAACAAGATTAACCCTAAGCGGTCATGTTCTCGCTGGGCCGCGAACTCACGCAATACCTGCTTTGCAATCGTTAAACGGTCGTGTTTGTTACCTTGTTTATCGGCAAAATCCTCTTCTGACATCGAACCTGACAGATCAAGTGCGACCATAATTTCACGAGCGGATTTCTTTTGTTCTATTGGTTCGCCCACCCACATCGGTTTAGCAATCGCGACGACTAAAGCGAGATAGCTGATAATGACTAATAGCCATTGCACTTTGCGACGGCTCATCTTGACCGCGGTTTCAGAGGGCTCTTGTGAAGACACGGCAATCAGGCGATCAAAAAAGGGCACTTGAATCGCGCTTTTTGACTCTTTGTAAACAGGCAATAACCAATACACGGCAAAGGGTAAACAAAGCAATGCAAACGCTATCGGGTATTCAAATTCAATCATGTGACACCTCGTGATGCTTTATCCAAAGTGCAACGTTCTCCATGATGGCGTTTCGTTTTTCTTCCGTTAATGTCGCTGCTGAAGAGTAGGCGAGTTGAGCAAGTACGCCTGAGAGTTCTGATGTAGAGAACTCGGTTGAAAATTGACGCTTGGTGCAATGGTCGTCTAACCATTTTTCCCAATCTGTGCTGGTTAAAGGGGCGACCTCTATACGAGGGAAGGCATACAATGCGGTTCTTCGTAGCAGTTGTGGTAGCTTTTGAAATGATGAAATGTCACCAGACTGAGCCTCCAAAGAGAGTTGCTCGAGTTCTACCAAGGCAGCGCGTCGGTATGTGTTTGCGAGGTACTTTTGAATAACTAAATAGACACGATATAAAGCGAAGCAAAACAGCAACAAGAGTAGCCAGTACCAACCTGGAGCATTCGGTAGCCACGAGATGCCTTCCGGCAAAGAAGGCTCAGACAAAGAGGCCATTAATGGATTCACATTTTCTGGCTGTAAAGGCTCAAGCCCAGTGTTAGTCGTCATAGTCTGAATTCTCAGTTATTTAACTCGCGCCGAGTGCTTTTCTAAGCTGAACATCGGTTGGATCGACGGTGTTGAAAGGCAATACAGGGATTCGATATTTCTTCGCCACTGCCGTGAAATTATCAATGGCTTGAACCACGTCTTTGGCGAATGCATCGCGTAACTGTGCTTCTTGGCCTGATACGGATAATTGCAATTGCCCGTCGCTAAGTACCATCTTATTAAGCGTGGCTAAATCATGCTCCAGTGGGTCGGTAACATGACACAACACCACATCGTTGTGCTGACACAATGCCTTGATTTGTTCTTCGCTACGCTCGTTATAGCCGTAGCCATCGGTAATCAAGACCACTAACCCATCATGCTTAACCAACCTTTGCGCTTGATGAAACAATTTTGCGAATGAATTGGATTGGGTGTCTTGAGCCTTTCCCGCTTTGAGCTGCTGATTCTTACTCGCAATCTCATTGAGTATTTTGAGTACATGATTTGCGCTGCGTTGTGGTGAAATAGGCAGAGCAGTGCTGTCGTTATAGATAATGGCGCCCACACGATCGGTACTGTCTATGACTTTCCAAGCAATCAAAGCTGCGATTTCTGCAGCAACTACAGATTTCATTCGACCTGTGCTGCCAAAGAACATGCTCGTGCGCTGATCGACCATGACATAAACGTTACGCTCGCGTTCTTCAGAGAATATTTTGACGTGTGGCTTGCCCGTTCTATTCGTCACTTTCCAATCCATGGTGCGAATATCGTCACCAATCTGATAGTGACGCATCTCTTCAAAGTTCAATCCTCGCCCACGTAGCTTCGAAACATGGCGACCTGTTAACGCACTGTTGATTGGCTGATTAGGTAGAAAGTCAAAGCCATGCGCCTTGTATTTCAACAATCGCAATGCCTTTAGATCGGTATAGATATCGGGATCAAGTGTTGGTTTCGTCTCCATGGTGGCCTCTCGCGTTACGCTACTGCAACTTGAGACAAAATCTCATCGATGACTCGGTCTGAGCTGACGCCTTCAGCAAGTGCATCGTACGATAGAATCAGGCGGTGACGCAGAACGCCATGAACCACGTTGCGAACATCATCGGGGTCAACAAAGTCTTTTCCGTTTAGCCACGCCATTGCTCTTGAACACTTGTCTAATGCGATGGTTGCACGTGGGCTTGAACCAACACCGATCCACTGTGAAAGGGGTGACTCTGGGTACAATTCGGGTTGTCTTGTTGCCACCACAATCGCGACAATGTACTTAAGAACCGCGTCGCTACAATGTATGTCGCGCAGTTGATCGCGAGCATCAAAAATACATTGAGGATCAATAGGTGCTGGTTTGTCTGTGCTTGGTTTTTCCTCACTGCGAACCATCTTAATGATCTGCTCTTCGGCATCCGCATCTGGATAATCGAGATTTATTTTCATGATAAATCTGTCCATTTGCGCTTCTGGCAGTGGGTATGTCCCTTCTTGCTCTACCGGGTTTTGTGTCGCTAAAACCATGAATAGGTCAGGCAGTTTGTAAGTCTTGCCAGCTACAGTGATTTGTCGCTCTTCCATTGCTTCTAACAACGCAGCTTGTACCTTTGCTGGAGATCGGTTGATCTCATCCGCCAGTAATAGATTGTTGAAAACTGGGCCCGGTTGGAAGGTAAGCGTCGGTTTGCCGTCTACATCTTGATACACCTCTGTGCCTGTTACGTCCGAAGGCAACAAATCTGGAGTGAATTGAACACGACCAAGGTCAACTTTTAGGGCAGAAGCCAATGATTTGATAGAACGAGTCTTTGCTGTTCCGGGTAACCCTTCAAGCAGAACATTACCATTTGTAAGTAGTGCAACCAGTAATGTGTCAACCATATGTTGTTGGCCAATTACCGAGGATTCCATCTGCTGCTTTAGTTGGTTTATAGAGTCTAAAGTTGGGTTCATTTGCTTACCTATTGACTAATTAATCAAGTGAGATTCAGGTCACCAGATGGCGAAAAGATAAATATTGTTAGTTAAAGCAATTATTTAAATCACCTTTGCTAAGGGTAGTCGAAAATAATTTCGACATACGCGATCAACATATCTTTGTTAACGACTCACCTTGGAATTACTGAATTGCATGGTCTATAAATAGGCTACTGTATTGTTTGTATTTTAATCAAGAATAAAGGTTGATAAGTAACATTACTTCGCTGCATATCTCTTATACGGCGATGTCATTTGTGAATTTATGCTGCCTTGATAACATTGTTCACAAGTTGAGCGGTTAACGAACTAACTGTTCGAACAAAAACAAATGGACTATGTATTGATTTAGCGTTATCGATTTTATTAGAGGTCAACAATGAAAAAATTAGCATTAGTAGTTTTAGGTTTAAGCGCAGTTTCTCTTTCTTCTTACGCAGCTGAAGAAGTTTCAACTCTGACAGAGTTCTTCAATGCCGATGGCGAAGTGACTACCGTCGACAATTACGCGGTGTACGAAACGTCACGCCAATATTTGAAAAACCAAGAGCTTGTTGGCGTTAATAAATTCCTGCACAAACGCGAACTCACACCAACCGATAAACAGCCTGTGGTTCGAATGAACCGAGACACTTACTACTCAATGGCTGTGATTAACGTTTCGCAAGGCGCGACGATTACGCTACCTGAGATTCCTGAAGGTAAATACATGTCGATGGAGGTGATTACAGAAGACCACCGTATTCAGCCAATGCAATACGGTTCTGGTACGTTTGATCTTTCTACACATAGTGGTGACCACGTTTATGTCATCGTTCGTACCGACGCGACGTTCACCAAAGATGAAGTTCACAAAATCCAAGATCAGATGAGCATTGATGCAAAAGCAGACGCCGAATTCATGGCAATGCAAGTGGATGAGAAATCATTCGAGGAGGTCGAGAAAAACCTTAAGATGGAAATGCCAAAACTACTGAAACGCGATGGTGCTCAGGCGACGTTTGGTATGTTTACCAGCCCTGAAGATGCTTCAAAAGAGATGTTTACCAAAGAGAAGTACGCGGTGGGTGCGGCTATCGGTTGGGGTGGCGCGCAGTTAGATGACAATATCTACGAAGTCTCTGGCAACTTCCCGGCAGACACTTGTCATCAAGCAACCTTTGATGATCCTAAGAACCAAGCGTTTTGGTCGGTAACGGTATACAACAAGCAAGGTTTCATGTTTGGTGAAGTGGCGAACGTAAGCTCAAACACGGCTGAGAAAAATGCAGACGGTACTTACACTGTAAGCTTTGGTTGTGGCGATGATGCGGTGAACAACATCAAAACAGAGAACGATTCTGGTGTGTTTAACTTGGCTTTCCGCCATTACATTCCAAGCCAAAAAGTACGCGATGGATTCCGAGTGCTTCCTTATGTGAAAGTGATTAATTAAAACGATATAACTTAAACGGAATAGCTTAAAACGATATCGTAAAATATCGATTCAAGAAGCGCGTTATTGCCACCGGCAGTAACGCGCTTTTTTATTTGTTCGATAGCAGTGTCTCTGGCCTATTGCTGTGTATTCGCGCATGTTTTTCTAAACGACTTTATTAATTGTTAATCGGATTTCCCAGTGTAGATTCCGCGTTAGATACGCCATATGTTATGCAAGTGTGACTAACATATGCTTTTCATATAATTTAGCTAAAGTTATCGAGATTTTGACAGATAAAGGATTAGTGGGAGCTCTAACACGAGATAGAACGTGCGAGCTTTGGTTTCAGTTATTGAAACCTTCAGAGAATTTTTAACAAACTGCGTCGAGACAACCTAAATGAAGAAAACAATCCTATTTGCCGTTTTTATTATGTTTGGCATTGCAGTCGCTGCGAGTATGGCGTCAACCTATTTCATTTCAAGTGAAAAAATCGATGAGATAATATTGAACAAATCTCAAGTTCAAGCCGAATTCTTGGCTGGAAATGCTGGGTATATCTTAGAGAATTCAGACAACCCAGTTCAAGATTTACAAAAGCTGGTGGGTGAGCTGAAACAGCGATCTGATGTCACTTATGCCATTGTTATTGATAGTAACGTAAGTGCTATTGCTCACAGCGATAAAAAAAAACTTAATAAGGTTTACGAAGATAGCTATACCGTTAAAGGTGCAACCCAAGGCGTACAACAGTATTCAAAATGGTACGCTGATGTTCAAAAAGTATGGGTGTTTGACATCATGGCACCTATCTACGTCAACGGTGAGCTGTACGGCACCTTTGATATCGGCATTCCTATCACAGAGGTTAGCCAAGCAACGAACGGTATTATTAGCTACCAGCTAGCTTCAATGGTTTTCATTTTTGTTGTTTGTCTCGTTGTTCTATCGCTTCTTCTTAGCAAACTGATGCAGCCTCTCTTGGTATTGAAAAACACATTACACGATATTTCTGAAGGTGATGGCGATCTATCGGTACGTTTGCCTATCAAAGGGAATGACGAAGTTGCTCAAATCTCATCGGCTTTCAATGTGTTCGTTGGCAAGGTGCACGAGATTATTACTCAAACAGTGAATACGGGTGTTGAATTAAATAGCACTGCTATTGGGCTTCGTGAACAGTCGCAGCAAGCATTGCAAAGAGGACAAGAGCAGAACGAACAAACCATGTTGGTCGTGACATCTATGAATGAAATGATCGCCACGGTTAATGAAATTGCGTCTAGCGCGGCTGGTGCTGCAAGTGCGGCAAACATGGCGGCGAGTGAAACTCAAGAAGGTCATAAGACGATCGAGAAGACCACAAATTCGATTGCAAACCTAGAAGCCGAAATGAATAGTGCTTCTAACATCATCGTGAGCCTTGCTGATAATACTCAGTCGATCGGTACTATTCTTGACGTTATTCGAGGTATTTCTGAGCAAACAAACTTGCTTGCACTGAACGCTGCAATTGAAGCTGCACGTGCCGGTGAAGCTGGTCGAGGCTTTGCGGTTGTTGCTGATGAAGTTCGTAACCTTGCGACAAAAACAGCACAGTCGACCGATGAAATTGACACTATGATCAACCAACTTCAAACCGAAGCTAAGAACGCTGTTAGCTCGATGAGTAATAGTAAGAACCTAATTGAAGAGGGTACGACTGAAACTGAAATGGCTCGCCAAGCTTTGGAAAAAATTTCAACGCAAGTTTTGGCTATTCTCGATATTAATACGCAAGTCGCAACGGCAACGGAGCAGCAATCAGCGGTAGCGAATGAAATTAATATGAACATGGATACGGTTAATAGCTCAGTCAAAAACGGTTTGAGCGCAAGTGAAAAGTTAGAGCAATCAAGCCAGCAGTTGGCAGAGTTATCACAAGTTCTCGATCGTTATGTCGGTTCATTTAAAATCTAGACTTCCCAACATATCTCTTTGAGAGATGTGTTGAGTCTCCAGTTATTTAATAGCGCTTATGTCATACATGAGCGCTATTTTTTTGCGATATGCCGACGCAGATACTCCGATAGAGCGCAACAGAAATGAAGAATGTACCTGCAGTGTAATATCGAAAATTTGACCTATTTAGAAACAACGCGATCAAATAAGACAGTGACAGCAGGCACTTACTTTTATTTCCGCATGCGTAAGGTCAAAAAATCGACTAAACAACAGCTCTGACGCGACACATAAGGTGTTCCGCATCTCATCACGATGTATAGTTATTGGTAGTTCATTCAGTAATTGTATCTGTAGTTGTCAGTTGATGTGGGTGTTATGAAGAAAAACGGATTTACTTTAATGGAATTAATCATTGTGATCGTGATACTTGGAGTATTGGCCGTTACAGCAGCCCCGAGGTTCCTCAATATTCAGGAGTCAGCAAGAGAAGCGGTACTTGAAGGTGTTGCTGGTGCGATGGAAGGCGTTATCACGCAGGTGACTTCTAAAGCCATTATTGTTGGGCTTGATCCTGACGCAACAAACCCAGGTGATCAGAGTAACTATGTGATTGATTTTGGTATCGGTAGTGTTGAAGTTGATTGGGGAACGCTATGCCCTGAAAGTGAAGGTGAATCAGGAGATGCGTTAAATATGCTCCACTTCCTAACTTTGTCAGATGATGACAGTATAATCTCTGAATTAGGCAACAGACACACGGTAGTGGGATTTACTCAGCCATTCAGTCAAGCTGACCTTGACAGAAATAACATAACTGATGATGCCTTACCCTCGGGTTGTTATGTTCTTTACGATTCTTTTGGCGGCAGGACAAGTGGAGACACATGTCCAGTAGATGGTTGTGAGTGTACAGTTCGTGTTATGAACGATGAGTGTTAAGCCAAGCACATCATCTGGTTTATAGAAATTCAATAAAAAAGCGCGTTATTGCCGAGTAGCAATAACGCGCTTTTTTGTATTAGCTTGATGATTTTTCTTAGTTTGCCAATGGAGCACTTGCTGGTGGCAAGTCACGTTTCTTAATCACGTATCGCAAGCGAATTAACATCAGTGTCGCTGAAACGCTCAAGCCCGTTTGGATACCAATCCAAAAGCCTTCTTCACCCATTGCAGGAACAATGTGGTCTGTTAAGCCCAAAACCATGCCCAGTGGTAATGCTAAGCCCCAGTATGAAGCGATGGCTAAGATCATTGGGATCTTGGTATCTTTATAACCACGTAATGCACCGTTAGCAGACGTTTGTAATGCATCGCTGAACTGGTACATCGCAGTAAAGGTCAACAATACAGCTGCTGTTGCGCTAATTGCTGGGTCGGTCGTGTAAAGCCTAATTATCCATTCAGGGAACAGTAAGAACATCGCTACTGAAAGAAGCGAGGTTAATGCTGCAACCAAGATACCGACTTTGCTGCGTTCAATTGCGCCTAGTTCGTCTTTCTCACCTAATGCATGTCCAACACGAATCGTAATGCCAAACGAGATGCTCATAGGAATCACGTAAGTCAGGCTCGAAATGTTAAGTGCAATTTGCGCTGCTGCTACGTTCTCAGCACCAATACGACCAATCATCAGTGCGATTACCGCGAAGATGCTGCCACACACCGCAATGTTCATCCCGATAGGTAAACCTAACCTTAGAAGGTGAAGCATCTCTTTTGCTTTTGGTTTAGCGTCAGCAAAGCTGATGATGGTTTTGTAGTGGTGATGACCTTTAATGTAGGAATACAGCATTCCCGACATTAGCCAATACACTAAGCTTGTTGCCCAGCCACAACCCACTGCGCCCATTTCAGGGAAACCAAACTTACCGTAGATAAGCACATAGTTAACTGGAATATTCACCAATAGACCAACGACAGAAATGATCATCGGCACTTTGGTGTTGTTCATACCCTCACAGAAGCCATTCAAGGTGTAGAACAGGGCAATACCCGGCACACCAAAGGCTAGGGCAAAGGCATAATCGCTACCAATAGGGATGATCTCGGCGGCTACACCAATCCATTCTAAGATCGGTTTAGCACTCACCAAGTAAGCGATAAGTAGCACACTCGCGATTAATGCCAACCAAACCATCTGGAAGAATTCAACAGAGATGCTTTGAAAGTCACGTGCGCCGCGGTGGTAAGCGACAACAGGCGTTAACGCCATAATCACGCCACGCAGTAGCAGCAATACAGGAATCCAAAGGCTAGTGCCAAGTGCAATTGCGGCGAGATCGGCAGGGGCTTACTTGGCCAGCCATTGTCGTATCGACAAATCCCATCGCTTGGGTCGCTATTTGAGTCAAAATGATTGGAATCGAAAGATGCATAAGCGCACCCGATTCACGAGTAAAAGGACGAAGTTTCGTTAGCATGGAAGTTCACAACACCAATATAAATACACGAATGATGGCAGGATGGCCGGTGTGCATTTTAGGATGTGCCCCGTTGGGCGGGCGACAATATAAACACCTTACCGTATAGGGTCAAGCATTGGATTTATAGAGTTTCACTCACTTTGATATTCGGATAGGTTCTGAAGGTTACAACACGGGTTTAACGCGCGTAAGTTTATGATTTAGTGGGAATCATACTAGACAGGTTAATTCTATATTTGCCACGCTAATCAATGAGGTGACGGTATAAGTGATTGTTATGGAGGGACAAAGGCTAGTACAATTGGTGGCATAATAATTAGATAAAAAATTCTGGGTTTAAATGCAGAATTTTTTATCTAATAGCTGTTATGAGCCTGTTCTATTTAGTTGTGCTCAAGTATAATAAGCGGTTGTTTTAAATACGGTATTCTTAACCCCCCCAGTTGTAAGGTGTTTTTTATTATGACGCAGAAATCGCAGCGTAGAGTCCTTTTATCTTTTTATATGTCATTGTCGTTTTTGTGTATCTATTTCACCTTTACCGATTTACTTTCATCGGTAGAAAATATGAAAGATGAAGCAATAAACTATGACTCTAAGCTCGCTGTTTTAGAAATGTTTTTACAAACGTTCTATCTAGTCGTTGGTGTAGTTGTAGGAAATATTGGTTGGGATACAGCCAAGTTGGTAGAAGCAAATAGAGAATTGGCTTCAAGCATGATGTTTAGGGTTATGTCTATATTGATTATGTCAAGTGTTGGAATGTATGTTGCCATGACTATCGGCAGTTATTTTTATATGTTTGGGTTTAGTACTGATGTTATTAGTCTAATCTGGGCTAAAGTAGACTTTTATGGTGTGTCATTTATTTTAGGGTTGTTTTCTTTTATATTTTCATCATGGTATCAAAGTTATGTTATAAGGGAGTCTTTATCTTCGATTCATCCTGATGTGGTTTCATCTACAGCGTCACAGATTTCAGTGCTATCAGAAAAAGTATCTCATTTAGAAAATGCGCAGGAAACGTTAGAATCAGATGTGTCCATGATTAAAGTCATCCTCTTTTTCCTAATTCTAGCTCTAATTTTTTGGTCTATTTAATATAGGCTCATAACAAAGCCATTAATACGACCATCAACGCTCGGCATTCTAGGTCTGAATTGTTTTTGGAGTCTTCGGTGGTCTATCAACATTAGCGTAATATGTTGTGGTGTATTATGGCGAGCGTTAGGCTTAAAACGTCTATGTTGCATATTTGATATAAAAATTGGAGCAGTTATCAGTTATGGCTAAGCAAAACCCAAAAAAACATCATTTTATCCCTCAGTTTTACATTAAGGGTTTTGCTGACGAAAATATGGATGTATTTGTATATGACAAAGAGTATAAAAAAGTAGCAAGGGTAGCAAAGAAATCATCGCAAATCTTTTATGAGATACATCTACATACTGTCAAGAAGTTTGGTGAAACTTCACTATTAATTGAGGACTCATACTCTGAACTGGAAGGTATGTTTTCTCAAATTGTTACTCAAATAAGCAAGTGGCCATCTGAAATACTCCCTGAAATAGTAAAAGATGAACATTTTGCCAAATTATTGATTTTTATGATGTCAGTTCAATATTGGCGCAACCCTCAAAATACAGATGCGGCAAAGGAGCTTGGTAAAAATCTTGTATCATTATATGATCAAGCTATTAAGACAAATATAGAGTTCGTGCCATTTTCTCGCAAGGATATCAAATACTTTCAAAAAAAATCAACGGATGAGGCTGTTCAAAAATTTGTGCAATTTTTGTTACTTCCACTAATTACATTTAAGCTCCATCCAGCACAATTGAAAGGCCTAAAGGTTGTTCGGCTGAAAAACGAGAATGAGTTCTTATGCTCGGACACTCCTGTCATGATTGATTCGATTGATTCGGAGTTTAACTTTAAAGGGCAGGTGCTTTACCCTTTAACGAAGCATTTCGCGATAACAAATGTCGAAGGAAATACGTTATTGGATTTTGATACAGTTATCTTATCCCATGCAAGGAAAAAAATTATTGCATCTTCTACAGAGCGTCTAAATTCTTTACCGCTAGCCTAACAAACGACTATGGCGTAGCTCTATCTATTAGTAACTTCAAATCTGACGCTATATCAGCATCTTACTGCCATAAAGCCAGCAGAAACACAAAAAGACCAATCCCAAGCGTTACTTTTAGAAGCAAGCCAAGAGGGGCTCCTCCTTTTGGCGCTTTGTTGCAACATCCCATAATTCTTTCCTCATTCACCATTGGATTCATTTCACCTTAAACCTTTCCCTTACGGTAAGGTCAATGCATTTGTTAGCCTCAGATTTAAGAAAAAAAGGCGAACCGTTTGGTTCGCCTTTTGCTATGTTTCGCTACTAAGCGCCGCTACAAAATTAGTCTTCGTAGTTGTCGATGCTTGGGCAAGAACAGATTAGGTTACGGTCGCCGTATACGTTGTCTACACGGTTAACTGTAGGCCAGTACTTCGAGTTCTTGGTTGCTTTCGATGGGAAGCAAGCCAGTTCGCGAGAGTATGGGCGATCCCATTCTGTGCCTGAAAGGTCAACTTGTGTGTGCGGTGCGTTCACTAGAGGGTTGTTGTCTAGTGGCCATTCACCCGCTTTCACTGCTGCCATTTCGTGACGGATTGCGATCATCGCTTCACAGAAACGGTCTAGCTCTTCTAAATCTTCTGATTCAGTTGGCTCTACCATTAGTGTGCCCGCTACTGGGAAAGACATAGTAGGCGCGTGGAAACCGAAGTCCATTAGACGCTTAGCAATATCTTCTTCGCTGATGCCTGTGTCTTCTTTAAGCGGACGAATATCGATAATACATTCGTGCGCTACGCGGCCGTTAGTGCCACGGTAAAGAACAGGGTAGTGAGGACGTAGTTTCTCCATCACGTAGTTCGCGTTCAGAATCGCTACTTTAGTCGCGTCTGTTAGGCCTGGTTCGCCCATCATTGCGATGTAAGCCCAAGAGATAGGTAAGATTGAAGCACTACCTAGATCTGCAGCTGAAACCGCGTAGTCTGAACCTTGTACACCGTTTTCTATGTGACCTGGTAGGAAAGGTGCTAGGTGCGATTTAACGCCGATAGGACCCATACCCGGACCGCCACCACCGTGTGGGATACAGAATGTTTTGTGTAGGTTCAAGTGAGATACGTCTGAACCGATGAAGCCAGGTGAAGTTAGACCTACTTGAGCGTTCATGTTCGCGCCGTCTAGGTAAACCTGACCGCCCGCTGCGTGTACTTGTTCACACACTTCTTTCACTTGCTCTTCGTAAACGCCGTGCGTAGAAGGGTAAGTGATCATGATGCTTGATAGGTTTTCTTTGTGCTTCTCGATTTTCGCTGCTAGGTCTGTCATGTCGATGTTGCCATCTTCATCACACTTAACAACCACTACCTTCATTGAAACCATTGATGCTGTTGCAGGGTTAGTACCGTGCGCAGAGCTTGGAATCAGACAAACGTTACGGTGAGCTTCACCGCGGCTTGCGTGGTAACGTTGAATCGCGATTAGACCTGCGTATTCACCAGATGCACCAGAGTTAGGCTGTAGTGAGAAATCGTCGTAACCAGTGATTTCACATAGCTTCTCTTTTAGATCTTTCGCTAGCGCTGTGTAACCCGCCGCTTGCTCTAGAGGTGCGAATGGGTGAATAGAACCAAACTCAGGCCATGTTACTGGGATCATCTCAGCAGCAGCGTTCAGCTTCATAGTACAGCTGCCTAGTGGGATCATGCCGTGCGTTAGAGAGAAGTCTTTGTTCTCAAGCTGTTTTAGGTAACGCATCATTTGCGTTTCGCTGTGGTGCGTGTTGAATACTGGGTGAGTTAGGAACTCTGATTCACGACGGCAGTTTTCTGGAATTGCTGCAAACTCGTTTGATGCAATGTCAGAAGAGAGTGCTTGAACGTCTTCTTTAACGTCGAAGATTGCGAACAGTGCGTTCACGTCGTCGATCGTTGTTGTTTCATCTAAGCTGATACCGATTTTGCCAACAAGTCGACGAAGGTTGATGTCTGCTGCTTGCGCTTTCGCGTACAGTGCATCTGTCTTCTCTTCAGAGTTGATCGTGATGGTATCAAAGAAGCTGTTGTTCGTTAGCTCGTAACCCGATTTAGTCAGGCCAGCCGCTAGGATAGCTGTCATGTGGTGTGTACGACGAGCAATAGTACGTAGGCCTTCTGCACCGTGGTAAACCGCGTAGAACGACGCCATGTTTGCTAGAAGTGCTTGAGCTGTACAGATGTTCGATGTCGCTTTCTCGCGGCGGATATGTTGCTCACGAGTCTGCATTGCCATACGTAGCGCTTGGTTACCGTGAGTATCGATAGATACACCGATGACACGACCTGGCATTGTACGCTTATGCTTTTCACGAGTACCCATGAATGCAGCGTGTGGACCACCGTAACCCATAGGAACGCCGAAACGTTGCGCTGAACCGATTACTACGTCTGCGCCCATTTCGCCCGCTGGCTTAAGTAGAGCAGAAGCAAGTAGGTCAGTAGCAACTGTAACTAGTGTTTTGTTAGCTTGAGCTTTCGCAATGATGTCTGTTAGGTCACGAACTTCACCCGTTGTACTCGGGTATTGAAGAAGCGCACCAAATACGTCTTGCTCTGGAAGTGTTTCAAGAGCACCAACCATTACTTCAAAACCGATGTACTCAGCACGAGTTTTAACAACTTCTAGTGTTTGAGGGTGAACATCGTCAGCAACGAAGAATACTTTGCTCTTGCTTTTGCCAGCACGCTTACACAGTGTCATTGCTTCGCCAGCCGCTGTCGCTTCATCAAGAAGGGATGCGTTCGCGATTTCCATACCGGTTAGGTCCATTACCATTTGTTGGTAATTGAGTAGAGCTTCAAGACGACCTTGAGAAATCTCTGGTTGGTATGGTGTGTAAGCTGTGTACCAGCCTGGGTTCTCTAAAACGTTACGTAGAATAACGTTTGGAGTGAATGTGTTGTAGTAGCCTTGGCCAATGAAAGTACGTTTCACTTGGTTTAGGTTAGCGATCTCTTTAAGAGAGGTCAGCATGTCCATTTCGCTCAGTGGCGCAGCAAGTGTCATTGGTTTTTCAAGGCGGATTTGTGCAGGAACCGTTTCGTCGATCAGTGCGTCTAAGCTAGTCGCGTTGATCGCATCAAGCATTTTCTGCTGGTCTGCTTTATTTGGGCCGTTATGACGAGCAACAAACTCGTTTTGAGTACCCAAGTCTTTTAGTAATTGGCTTTGAAGTAATTCAGTCATGATATGTTCTACTTTCTCTTTGGAGCCGTGAGCTAGCCCCTAAAATTAAGCTGCTCCAAAGAGCAGCTTTATCGTAATGAGGAACCTATTAGTCTTCTTCGATAGAGCTTAGGTATTCTTCCGCATCTTTAAGGTTGTTTAGTTCAGACGCATCAGACATCTTCACTTTAACAATCCAACCACCTTCATAAGATTCTTCGTTAATTAACTCAGGGCTATCTTCTAATTCTTCGTTGATTTCTACGATTTCGCCAGAGATAGGTGCGTAGATATCAGAAGCTGCTTTCACTGATTCAACTAGAGAGAAGCTTTCGCCAGCTTCGATTTCGTCTCCAGTGTCAGGCAGGTCAACAAACACAACGTCACCTAGCATCTCTTGAGCGTGCTCAGAAATACCGATAGTTACAGTACCGTCACCGTTGTCTTTTACCCACTCGTGGCTGTCTGCAAACTTTAGTGTATTGTCCATTGCTTATTCTCCAAAAATTTATGAGGTTTTAATTTAAATCTTAAAAACGGTTTAACGATAAAGAGGGAAGCGCTTGCAAAGCTCTTTAACTTGTTTGCGAACACGTTGCTCAACTTCAGCGTTGCCTTCAGGGCTTTCAACTAAGCCATCAAGTACATCGCCGATCCATTCACCGATAAGTTTGAATTCTTCAGTGCCAAAACCACGACTGGTTCCAGCTGGCGTACCTAAACGAATACCCGAAGTAATCATAGGCTTCTCTGTGTCGAATGGTATGCCATTTTTGTTACATGTGATCCCTGCACGCTCTAATGCTTCTTCAGTTACGTTACCTTTCAAACCCTTAGGACGAAGGTCAACCAACATTAGGTGCGTGTCTGTTCCGCCAGTCACAATGTCACAACCGCGAGTTTGCAACACTTCAGCAAGAACTTTTGCGTTGTCGATCACTGAATCAATATAAGTATTAAATTCTGGGCCAAGTGCTTCGCCAAACGCCACTGCTTTAGCCGCGATAACGTGCATTAGTGGGCCGCCTTGAAGGCCAGGGAACACTGCAGAGTTGATCTTTTTGTTGATGTCTTCGTGATTCGTAAGAATCATACCGCCGCGTGGGCCACGAAGTGTTTTGTGCGTTGTTGTAGTCACAACGTGTGCGTGTGGTAGTGGGCTAGGGTGAGCACCTGTCGCGATAAGACCCGCGATGTGTGCCATATCGACCATTAGGATAGCGCCAACTTCGTCAGCGATTTCGCGGAACTTAGCGAAATCAATAACGCGTGGGATAGCACTACCACCAGCAATAATCATTTTAGGTTGGCTTTCGATTGCTAAAGCGCGAACCGCTTCGTAATCGATTTCAAGTGTGTCGCGGTCTACGCCATATTGAACGGCGTTGAACCACTTACCAGACATTGCAGGGCGCGCACCGTGTGTAAGGTGGCCACCAGCGTCTAGAGACATACCTAGGATAGTGTCGCCAGGTTGAAGTAGGGCAAGTTTAACTGCGCCGTTCGCTTGAGCTCCTGAGTGAGGCTGTACGTTTACGTATTCGCATTTGAACAGCTGTTTAGCGCGTTCAATCGCGATAGCTTCAACTGTATCTACGTGCTCACAACCACCGTAGTAACGACGGCCTGGGTAGCCTTCTGCGTATTTGTTGGTTAGGCAAGTGCCTTGAGCTTGCATTACTGCTTTAGAAACGATGTTCTCAGAAGCAATAAGTTCGATTTGTTCGTTTTGACGAGTGTTCTCTGCTTGGATGCCAGCAAATACTGCGTCGTCAGTACCAGATAGGTTCGTAGTGAAAAAACTGTCTAAGCTATGGTTTTGGTAAGCGTTCATTGTCGAGACCTTTCATTAAGCTAATGGTGATTATTTTTATAGTCCATTAGGTCTTACGTTGATTTCTGCATCGGTATCGTTTGCGCTATATAGGTATAGATAAACGTGAATTGCGTTATAAATATACTCTTACAGCGTCTAAGCGATCGTTGTAGGGTCAATGCAGCACGAATTGTTTCCCAAAAAAGTTCGGGTAAAAAACAGCTCTTACAAATGTTAAATCTATCATTTGCTGCAAGCCGAAGTAGCATCTCTTCATCTAACAAGTCGATAACATAGCTCCGATAAAATCAATTTTCAACAAAAATTTCCAATAGGAAACAACTTTTCTTGTTTTGCTACGGGGAGCACGCTTTATTTCTCTGTGTGCTCTTTAATCAACAAAGCGCTTCATGCAACAATGAAATTAATAGACAGGAAGCAAGAATTTAATGAGGGACCTATGTCAGAAGACATTTATGATGAGTACCCATCTTTAACGTTGGCGAAGGAAACGTTAGACCAGAATATCGAACCACTTAGGCTTGGCCAGCGTATTAAAGATATCCGCGGCAAGCTTGGGATTACGTTAGAAGAAGCGAGCCAACGTACTGGTTTAGCTCGCTCTACGCTCAGCAAAATTGAGAACGAGCAAATCTCTCCAACCTTCCAAGCGATGCAAAAGCTAGCGATGGGCTTACAAATAAACATGCCCCAACTGTTTGAGCCACCAAGGAAAAAAGTCGCAACAGGGCGTCGTGACTTAACTAAGGCTGGTCAAGGTAAACCTCATCCAACCCCAACGTACGAGCATGAACTGCTTGCAACAGAGCTGTCTAATAAGAAGATGATGCCCTTTAAGAGTCGCGTGAGAGCGCGTACTTTTGAAGAGTATAACGATTGGGTACGTCACGACGGTGAAGAGTTTTTGATGATCATCTCTGGTGATGTGATGTTCTACTCAGAATTCTATGAACCTGTGCCAATGAGTGAAGGTGATAGCATGTATTACGATGCCAATATGGGTCACATGCTTATCTCGACCAGCGCAGAAGACGCGCTCATTTTGTGGGTGACAGCAAAATAAATTAACAAAGTTGGAATTTCTTATAGTGAATGCAACCGTTTGCTATTGTTTCTAACGTTAGCCAACAGACGCGATATTGATGTGATGATCATCAATATCGCGTTTTTGTATGCATCGAAAAATTGTTTTTAAATTGTTAAATGTCACATTTTGAACTGTTTTACTATTGTTAAGGGTGTAAAACTGACTCAGGCTTGTTTATTATAGTGAACACGGTTTACTCATGTTGATTGAAGTTTACTGAAGTGAATTCTTAGAAAGTGACTTGTAGAGCTTTTGTACAGCTAACCTGATTTATCAAGCTAACGATATAAGCCTATATAAAAGACATCACTTTTTACTATCTACTGTTTCTAAGGTTAAGACGTCAAGGTGACTAACGCGAATACGCTGAGGTGACTAATGATGAGACTTATCGTTAGAGGCGACTCTAAATAGAGATATAAGCGGCAGACTCGACTTTGGACAGCCTGCAACGCTTCATGGAGAAGAAAATGACTCAAGAACACGCTAATCAAGACCTACTAACAACACCACTGCATGCACTTCATGTTGAAGAGGGTGCAAAAATGGTTCCTTTCGCTGGCTACGATATGCCAGTTCAGTATCCACTAGGTGTAAAGAAAGAGCACTTACACACTCGTGATGCTGCCGGTCTTTTTGATGTTTCTCACATGGGGCAACTTCGTCTTCATGGCGCTAACGCAGCAGCTGTCTTAGAATCTTTGGTTCCTGTAGATATTATTGACCTTCCTTCTGGTAAGCAGCGCTATGCGTTCTTTACTAACGAGCAGGGTGGCATTATGGATGACCTGATGGTGGCTAACCTAGGCGATCACCTGTTTGTTGTTGTGAACGCGGCTTGTAAAACACAAGATATCGACCACCTAACTGCGCACCTTCCAGCTGACGTAGAAATGGAAGTGATTGATGATCGCGCTCTGTTAGCACTTCAAGGCCCTAAAGCGTCTGAAGTTCTTGCTCGTTTCCAACCAAGTGTTGCAGACATGCTGTTCATGGACGTTCAAAAAGTCGATATCGACGGCGTAGAGTGCATCGTAAGCCGCAGTGGTTATACCGGTGAAGACGGCTACGAAATCTCAGTACCGAACGATCACGCTGAAGCACTTGCTCGTAAACTAACATCAGAAGCAGAAGTAGAGTGGATTGGCCTTGGTGCTCGTGACTCACTTCGTCTTGAGTGTGGTCTATGTTTATATGGTCACGACCTAGACACAACGACAACACCAGTAGAAGCTAGCCTTCTATGGGGTATTCAAAAAGTTCGTCGTACTGACGGTGAGCGTGCAGGCGGTTTCCCAGGCGCTGATATCATCCTTGAGCAAATCGCAACGAAAGATGTTCAACGTAAGCGTGTTGGTCTAGTTGGTCAAACTAAAGCACCAGTACGTGAAGGTGCTGAATTGTTCGATGCTGAAGACAACAAGATTGGCGTTGTTACAAGTGGTACTGCTGGCCCTAACGCAGGCAAGCCAGTTTCTATGGCGTACGTTTGTACAGACCTAGCAGCAATTGGCACTGAAGTATTCGCTGACGTTCGTGGCAAGAAGCTACCAATGAAAGTAGAAAAAATGCCTTTCGTACCTCAGCGTTACTACCGTGGCTAATCTCTTTTAAGAGGAACCACTAAGTTAAATTAAAGCCTATTGTTTGCTTCTCTGTATTTGAGGGTGTTAACGGTAGGCTTTTTTGTTTTTCGCAACGTATAAAACTTAGGATGATTGGCTGAGATAAATTGTCGATAAATCCGTTTATAAAATGAGAGATGTGGCCATATCGTTACAAATACTTACTATACTCAGGGTTACGCCGTGTTATGGTGTCCACATATCATTTTTATAAATAAGTCGTAGCGGTTACAAGGAGTTAACTATGAATGTGAACTATGCAGTGAGTCCGGTTCGTAAAGCCGTTTTAGGGCTTTTAGCGCCATTGATTTACACATCAAGTGTTATGGCGACAGAAAACTCGGTCGAAAGTACTCCTAATACGGGTGTAACACCTTATATCGTGAATGGTAGCAATGCTTCGGTCACTGAGTTTCCTTCGATGGCGAGCTTGTTCATTGATCGTATTGATTATGACGGTGTTTACTCTACAGGCCCTTACTGTGGAGCAACAATTTTAGATAACTATCATGTATTAACGGCTGCTCACTGTATCTATGATGACGAGAATGCTCAACTTTTCACTGTAGTTGTTCCGCAATTACAAGATACGTCTTTATTCCCTAGTGGCGGTGTCCAGAAAGTTCGAGTATCTGACGTTTATTATCGAAGTGACTATTCAGACCTCGAAGCTAATCTTTTGCCGAACGATATCGCTATTTTGAAGTTAGAATCATCTCTTGGTTTGACTTCATCCTCAGAAACTCAAATTCCTGATTTTGCAACATATCGCGATATCAATAACAGCTTTGTTGCAGTAGGACACGGTAATACAAAATCAGGTGAAGACAACACTACTTTGCTGCAAAAAGTTAATCTTACTTACGTTGATACAATCAATTGCAAAGCTGTATTTGGTGCTTTAGTTACTGACAAGCAAATTTGTTTTAATGGTAATGGGCCGGATAACGGTCTATATGGTGGTACATGTCAAGGTGATTCAGGCGGACCAGTATTTTGGAAAAATGGTGCCACTTACGAGCAGGTTGGTATAACTAGTTTTGGGCCTAGAGTTTGTGGGGCAGGTATCGGTGTCACATCAGTTTTCACAGAGATATATGATTATAAAGATTGGATAACTGACGTAACTAACGGGGTTATCGATAACGTTGAAACTGTTCAGTTTACCGCGACAGAAGCAAAACGAGTTGCACTCGCTGGTAGAAGTTCTTCATCTGGCTCAGGCAGCAGTGGCGGTAGTGTTTCATTTGGTTTGCTAGCCGCGTTGATGTTGCTAGGTGGGTTTAGACGAGCGATGTCACGTTAGATTCTTCATGTTAGTTAAACAAACGGCCAGTCATTCAACTATGACTGGCCGTTTTTGTTTTGTTCTATTCGTTTAAGCCGTTGAGAGTTTGGTGCTACTCGTTGATATTAACAGACTAGGCGCACAAACCAGAGGACACTCTTCTACTGTACCTTTCTAGAATCTCATCCATCTCTTTTATTGCATCGTTGATGTCTTTAATACCGCCTTGCGCGACATCTTTTTCATTTTGGTTCAACGCAGAAAAAGCCTGTCTTAATTCCTTGTCTTCCAACATGTTCCCGTGCAACAACACTTCTTTGTAAGTGAGTAGCCTATGCTGTACCGCGATAATTTGATTGCGGGTATTTTCTGATTCTAATGCGTGCTTGATGCAAGGAAACGCCAATGTATAGCGATTCGCAATTTCCAATTTGACGCCTTCATTATTCGCAATTTGCAATTTTTCTTATTTCCCAACACTTGAATATTCAAGTTTACTAGCCTGTACGCTCACGACCGATCTAAGTGTCAAAGTTTATGAAACGTAACGTTTTTTAATAATCGAATAATATGCCTTTAATAGCGTATGTAAACCGTTGCGAGTCAATATGGTCTGCTTCTTGCTGAAATTAGGTCATAACTGTCTATTGAGGATAAGCTTATGTCACAAGAACCCATAATCATGGCGCTGATTGATCGCAGGAAGCTCGCTAATTTGTCCCAGGAAAAATTAGCCTCAAGTGCGGGAATGAGTTTAAAAACCTATCAACGAATCGAACGTGGTGAAGCTGATATCAAAATGTCTCAGTATCGTTCGCTCACGAGGACGTTGAAAGTTACCGATTTGGATGTGGTACTGGATGTTGTTGGCGCATCACAAGCGACAGCGGAAGATGTAGCGGCGGTCAGTCGTTTGCTGACCAGCGAAGAGAGAATGTTGTTGATCAAACTGATTTTGTCGGTCAAAAAGAAGCAGTAGTCTTCCTTTCAAACAAACAGCGTAATGGCTCTATTCGTTAGTTAAATTGACAGATATTTCTGGGGTAATGTGTTCATTGAGGGCATGAAGCCATCAGCTTACTCTTCCACGCAGTTGTTTGGTGGTGCTATTTCACAGAGAGTTATGGGAAACGTATTACTACTTAATGAGATTTTAAGCCCCAAGGTGTTTGCCTATGGGGCTTTTTAGTTTTTGATAAAAGGGTCGGCCAATGGTTTTGGTTGTGTAAATAAAGGAAGGTAGAGAATTAAGATTCAACAAGTAAAGATTAAACAATAGCTTATTCATGATATGCGTCTGACGCATTACTGTTATAGATTTGTATCATTTGTACTCATTTCATAGTGGTTGATAACCTACAAATACTGAAGCGCAGGGATGTTGCTTAAATTCGTAAATTACAACTTAAGGCAACTTACTATGAAAAAAATAACTTTGATCGTTCTTACTCTTGTTCTGACATCTGGCTTAGCAATGGCTGAAGATTCAGGCTGGCGCGTGGGGGCTGGTGTCGGCTTTAACTCTCTAACTTCTACACAAAACGGGACAACTACACAAGAAGATGGTGATGTTAAAAGTTTTGATTCTGAGGCTGGTCAGTCTTTTGTCATCGAAGCTGGTTATGATATTAACAAGATCGTTGGTGTCAAAGCTTCAATAAGTAAAGGGACGGCTGAATCTACCAGCAATAAAGTAACTCCTGATGGAACCACTTACGTTGATAACAACGACTATGAATCAACAACGATGACACTATCTACGGATATTGGTTACACTTTCCAAACTCAGTATCTAGATGTAAAGCCTTACGCTGAATTTGGTGTAGCTGTTAACAGTACTGATATTAGTGAAATTGATTACGGCTTGTCTCCTGATGGAGCTATTGGAGAAACAGAGAGCGATAGCAGTACTGCTGGTGATACAGCAGGTTTTGCTGGTGTTGGTGTTCGTACTACATTTAACAACGGCATCTATGCAGATATTAATGCACTTAAATACGATGCTGATAACAGCCTAGACAACGAGGTTCAAACTCGCCTAACTGTTGGCTACAAGTTCTAATTGAACTTTTGAAGTCTATTTAAGGTAGCTGGGTGATATGCCTAGCTGCCTTGCTATTTAGGCAATTTCAAGAAGTGTGTTTTGGGCTAAGCCTACTTTAGTGAAAAGCTAACTAAATAAGAGCGAAATGTCATTTAGAGATGTCTAGCTTCCAGAACTCTTGGCCTTACTGGTAGGCACATAAATCAATAGCGCAATGGAACAAACTACTGAACTTTACCTCTTAGCGTTTTAGTCTGAGCTTTTCGCTTCTTGGCATCGACTCTTCGCTTTTGGGAGTTGCGCGTAGGTCTAGTCGCTCGTCTTACTTTTTGAACTTTTGTTGCTTCCAAGATCAGTTCTTTCAAACGCACCAAAGCATCATCACGGTTTTGTTCTTGAGTTCTATACTGCTGCGCCTTAATGATAATCACGCCATCTTTAGTGATGCGGCTATCTTTGTGTGCAAGCAGTTTCTCTTTATAGAAATCTGGTAGGGTGGAGTGCTTGATGTCAAAACGCAAATGTATCGCACTTGATACTTTATTGACGTTTTGGCCGCCTGCTCCTTGTGCTCTGATCGCAGTTAACTGGAGTTCCCAGTCTTGAATCGAAACAGAGTTAGATATTTGTAACATAAACATCCATTTTGAACGGTAATATGGGGTCATGATACTGAATATTGGTTATGGTATCAGTAACTTTATTAAAGAGTGGTAGTAGTGATGAAAATAGATTTAACGGCGTATGAAGGATTAATCTTTGATATGGATGGTACGTTGATCGATACAATGCCAGCACATGTAAAGGCGTGGCAGCAAACGGCTGAAGAATTCGGTTTTCATTTTGAAGCGCCTTGGCTGCATAGCTTAGGTGGCATGCCGAGTTATAAGATCGCCGGTGAAGTGAATAGTAAGTACGGTTTATCGCTCGATCCACAAGCGGTTTCTACGTTTAAGATGGCGTCGTTTGCTGCGATTGAAGACAAAGGAGATATCATCCCTTGTACCCACTCTCTGCTGTTAGAGCATCTGGGTAATAAGAAGATTGCAGTAGGAACGGGCAGTCAACGTAAAAGTGCCGAACAGTTATTGGATAAGACAGACATCTTGAGCAAGCTCGATATTCTAGTGACAGCAACAGACGTTAAGAATCACAAACCCAATCCAGATACCTTCTTAGATGCGTGTTTTGGTATGGGATTACAGCCAAAGCAGTGTGTTGTGTTTGAAGATACGAACTTAGGTAAGCAAGCTGCTCATGCTGCGAACATGGATTGTATTCTGGTGGTAGAAGGGAACAAGTTAGAGTTTTACCCGGCCCCAAGCTGATCGAGTGCCTAACAAGAGTGCTTGTACTATCTTTTGTTAGGCTATTTCACTCATTTCTTTGTCTAGAAATAAGCATACATTGTTTCTACCTGCTGCTTTAGCTTCGTATAACGCTAAATCAGCGCACTTGTAGTTCAGCGCTGGATCATTAGTGATGTTAGTAATGCCGCCACTCACAGTGACTACGTTATCGAGTTCAAGGCTGACAGCAATTCTCAGCCTGTTGAGAACGTATTCAGCTCCTTCCGTTGTGGTGTGAGGCAGAATAACACCAAACTCTTCGCCACCAATGCGAGCAACAAAATCTGTTTCACGGCATTCACGCTGAAGTACTTGAGCGACTGTTTGAATGACTCGATCACCGTAATCGTGCCCAAATCTGTCGTTAATGCGTTTGAAGTAGTCAATATCCAAGATAGCTAAGCAAGATTGCTCGCGAGTAGGGTAACGATTAACACGAGAACATTCGTCACGAAGTTCAAGGTCAAATTTTCTTCGATTCCAGCAACCAGCTAATGCGTCTTTTTCACTTAGATTTCTGAGCTTTTTTTCGAGTTCTTTGTGTTTACTAATATCGACAAAAGAAGCGACGTAAAACTGAATCACATCTTTCGAATCTTTGATGGTTTGGATTCGTAGTATTTCAGTGATCAAAGACCCGTCTTTACGGCGATTGACCACTTCACCTTCCCAAACTCCCGTCTTAGTGATAATGCTCCACATCTTGATGTAGAACTCTTGATTGTAGCGACCAGAGGCAAACATCGAAGGCTGACGTCCTTTTACATCTTCCAAATCGTAACCACTCACGCGAGTAAACTCTTGGTTTACTTTGATGATTCGGTTATTTCGGTCAGTAATTACCAAGGCTGACATGCCATTCATCGCGGCTTTAGCCAGTTGGCTATCGATGCTGTTCTTTTTATGGTTACTGTTCCAAAGCACAAAACCTGCTGAGATCATCGAAATTAAGAAAGATAAGGTGATGATCTGCACGAATATGGCTTGTTTTTCTTGTCGGTATTGGCTGCTAAATTGTTGGTTTTCAACATGAAGAACCAAATAAATTGGTCCTTTAAATTGCTTTATTTTAGGGCTGATATCTGAGTGAAAATACCAGTTTTTACCATCAAAGTAGCTAGAAGAGGTATTTTCTTGAATGGCTTTCCAAAGCTCTGGGTAAAGCTTCGCGTAAGTTTTATCTGAACGAGATTCAATAAGATGCCCAAACGATTCTTCGATATCAGGGCCCATAATGACATGTCCGGTTCTGTTAAGAATGACAGGGACGGCTGATGATGTACCGATTTGATAAAGAAGGCGGTCGTAGACCTCGAGCATATTAAGGTTAGCAATAAAGTAGCCAATAATACGATCTTCTGAGGCGACGGGTGTCATTATCCTTAAGGCTGGCATCAAAGGGTGGACGACCTCACCATTTTCGATCTCTAAATCGATACCGTTGGAGCTTACTTCTCCAATCTTCAGTCGGTGGAGGTCTTTAAAGTAGCTACGAGCTGATTTGTTCTGCAGTTTATTCTCAGGAACTATTGTCGCTTTCTTGTTGTTGTAGTTGATACGGTAAACCTCGTTACCTTCTAGGTCGAGATAGCGAAGTTGAGAATAGTATTGTTGTCCGCGAGCTAACATCACCCACAGATCTTGCAGAGCTTGTTTATGAACAATTGATGGTTCTTCAATTGCTCGAAGTAACGTTTGAGAGTCTGCGATAGAAGGAACAGAATTAGATATTTGCTCAACAATAACGGCCAGTTCGTGAAAACTGTATTCGATTTGGTTTTGGCTAGACTGCTTAATATTTAGAGTATGCTGAGCATCAATTCTGTCAAGTTCAGAATTGATGTAGAGGGCAGGGACTAATCCTAGGGCAAATATGGTGCATAGAAATTGGCTGACTAGTTTTTTTATACTCGTATTCATCACTGTCCTCAAAGAATCAGCGCAATACTATATATTTTATGGGGTTTTTAATGTGATCTTAACCCAGAACTTAAAACAAGATTTGCATATAACTACGATTTTACTGCAACTTTTTGCATTTAATCTTGATTGTTGAGCAATCACTTCGTTAGGAAATGATTGCTCAATATAGAACGCCGCTCTGAAACTTGAGCCCAATTAATCGCGATTAATTGCCGTTTATCTAGCTAAGGATACCTAGCTTAGGCCGATAATATTTCCATTACCATCAATATCTAATGACATGAAAGCCGGTTTGTCAGGTAAGCCTGGCATGGTCATTACGTTGCCGCACAAAGCGTAGATGAAGCCGGCACCAGCACACAGTTTCAACTCTCTAACGGGTACGTCAAACTGAGTGGGTGCACCCTTTATTTGAGCTTCTGTTGAAATCGATAATGGCGTTTTTGCCAAACAAACCGATAGGTCGCCATAGCCGTGTTGGTTGAACTCAGTCAGTTGTTTTCTTGCCAGTGGTGATAGTGAAATACTTGCTGCGCCGTATCCGACTTCAGCGACTGCCATCAGTTTCTCTTCTAAGCTTTGCTCAGAGTAGTACAAAGGCTTAAATTTACTCTCTGTTTGGCATGCTTTTACCACGGCGTGAGCCAACTGAATTGCACCTTCGCCACCTTGACCAAAAGCTTCACTTACTTCAACGCTAACGCTTGGGTCGAAGTCGGTGATCATCTGTTTCAAAGCATCGAGCTCTTGAGTTGAGTCTTGTGGGAATCGGTTAATCGCAACAACTGTGGGCACTTGGTATTGCTTAACGTTGTTGATGTGCCATTTAAGGTTCTCAAACCCAGCAACAAGCGCGTCTTGGTCATCATTAAAGATTGAATCAGGTAATGGAGTACCCGGTCTCAAATCGTACAAACCAGAGTTGGCTTTTAATCCGCGTAATGTTGCGACAACTACGGCGCAATCGGGCTTCTTGTTCGATGCTTTCACTTTTATGTTACACGCTTTCTCAAAGCCCATGTCTGAACCGAAACCACCTTCAGTTACCACAAAGTCACTCAGTTTTAACGCTATCTTATCGGCAATAATTGAAGAGTTACCATGTGCGATGTTCGCGAAAGGCCCCGCGTGTATTAGGGTAGGAACGCCTTCAAGGGTTTGCATCAATGTTGGTTCAATAGAGTCCTTCATCGTTACTGTCATAGCGCCCGCGACGTTGAAGTCTTCTGCGGTTAATGGCGAACCTTGATTGTTGTATGCGAGTACCACACGGCCGACGCGCTTGCGTAGGTCTTGTAGATCATCGGCAAGAGCGAGAATAGCCATCAGCTCTGAAGCGGCTGAGATATCAAAACCATCTTCCCGTTCAAGGCCATTAATTGTTTTGTCTGCTTCGTTCTTGCCTACTGTGATCATGCGTAATGCACGGTCATTATGGTCCAGTACACGTCGCCAAACGATTCTACTAGGATCAATGTTGAGCGCTTTTAAGCCAGAACGTGCTTCAAAGGCTTCTAACCCTTCACGGTGTTCATGATATAAGCGTGCATCAATGGCTGCAGAAGCGAGGTTATGAGCGGCTGTCACGGCATGAATGTCACCAGTGAGGTGAAGGTTTAATTGCTCCATAGGGGCGACTTGAGAGTAACCACCGCCCGCTGCGCCGCCTTTTACACCAAATACTGGGCCCATTGAAGGCTGGCGAATGCAGGCCATCGCAGATTGGTTAATCTTTGCGAGGCCTTGTGCTAATCCAATAGTAGTGACGGTTTTGCCTTCGCCAAGAGGCGTTGGTGTGATAGCGGTCACCACGACCAATTTACCATCTTGTTGGTTGGCGAGGCGTTCAAGTGATGTCAGAGACACTTTTGATTTGTATTGCCCTAATGGCTGATGTTCGTTGTGTTGTAGGCCAGCTTGTTTGGCAACTTCACTGATGTTTTTAAGGGGAGTAGAGCGACAAATATCAATATCAGACAGCATATTTGATCCTTATATCAGAACCGAAAGGTGGTACGTAAACGTTTGCGTGGCGATAGTACTGTATAAATTTGCCAAGTAAAGGCAAACCACACGAATTATGTGCTGGAAGATAACAGATCTAAAGAGTCATTGCGCGAGATCAAATCTTAAACGAGCAAAATATTCGATATGACTACCTTCAGCTGCAGTTATATTAGTGCTGAATACAAAAAGGGCTGCATATAGCAGCCCTTCAGGAATGGATAATCTAGCTGGTCATCAACCTCAATGAGTTAACAACCTGGCATGGTTGATTAACGATCCCAGTATGTTTCTTCTAAGCTATCTTCGCGTTCAGGTAGCGCACGAGAAAGGCGAGGAGAGTGCTGAGTCAACACCTCATAGCTTACACGGTTTGCGTACTTACAAATTTGAGACAGTGAAGAGTAAGTTAGACAAGCGTGTTCGTGCTTCTCAGAGTTCGGCACGTTAACGTGATGGTAGCTGTTTGCTGCCATGTCATGTAGCAGTGCTGAAAGTGCACCATCACCAGCGCCGTTGGTGTTCTTAATCTCAAGTGGGCCGCCTAAGTAAGGGCCAATATGAGAGTACACTTTTACTGGGTCTTTACAGTCTTGCTTACGCATCGCACGGCTGAATTCGTATTTGTTAAATTCAGGAATGTTACCCGGCAGTAACGGAAGCGTTGTTTCGCGTTTCGCTGGTTCGTCAGTGTAGCCTGCCATGTATAAGCCGACAGGGCCTGCAGTGCAGAGAACTAGGTCAACCCACTCAAGAGCTTTGTTCGCAGCCAATAGCGGATCTTTTTCACCCGTTAATGCTTCACCTTCATCTTCGTTCATCGCGACGATGGTTACGTTCTCTTTCAGGTATTCTTGCCACCATTCAGCGTTACCTTCGATCACGTACTTCGTGCCAAGTGTCAGTACAACTGGCACATTGTACGCTTTCGCGTATTCAATCGCTTTTTGTACCGCTTTTGGCATCGGATCTTCAGGCTTACCGCGCATTAAGTATGAAGACACAACTAATGCAGACGCTTTTTCAAAAATCTGTTCAGGAACACTTTCAGGAAGCAGCTGGTTCATGTGTCCTTCGTTGATCGCAAACGTACGTTCGCCATCTTCGGTAATGAGCGTGTAACAACGACCAATGGGACCATCAACGGTTTGTAAGTGGTTTAAGTTCATACGAGAAGAAGTGCGGCAAAGGTAGCGGTAACCAAATGAGCCAACTTCAATCTTCTTAGACATTACGCCAAGTAGGACAGATTTGCTGTCTGCAAGAACAGAATAGTTGTGCAGTGTGTTGCCGATAGTATCGCCAGGGTATTGATGCGTGATCAAACCGCGCTCAACTAACTCTTCATACAGCGCATCTGCTTTACTTTCTTCCAATACCAGTGAGTGGCCTTTACTCAGCTCGTATTTTTCTAGGAACTCGTTGTCAACACGGGCTTCGATATCAACAATCGTTTGACCTATACCGACAACTGTTGCACGGTGTAGCTTAGGTGTTTGTTGAATTTGGTTGACCAACGGATCACGGGCGTGAGTTGGAAAGTAGTGCTTAGATTTACGCTGTCCAGGAAATTTCATATGACAAATACAGTGAAAAAATTTTGCCGCATGATATCACATTTTGTTTCTGTTTCTTTCATTTTTATTACATTTTGAATCACCTGCACAATGTCTGTACAGGTGATTCAGCTTACTTTTGCTTCAGACCATTCGTGTGAGACTACTCGACTGGAACGAGTGTTGCTGGATCTACGTAAGCCTTTGTACCCCATAGCGGAACGGTTGAAAGGCTATGTTTGAAGCTGCCTTCTGTTTCTTTGGTTGTGTAAGATAAGTAAAGCAGCGATTGATTCTCAGCATCGTAGATACGACGAACCTTCATCGTTTTGAAGAAGATACTTTTCGACTGCTTGAATACCACTTCACCTGATTTACTTTTGTCTATTTTAGCAATCATTTCTGGAGTGATTTCGCCTGTTTGACGACAAGAGATAGAACTATCGCTTGGATCGGAAAGACTCAGGTTTGCTTCGATTGATGCAATGTGACAAGTCACTCCTTCGATCTTATCATCATCTAAAGATGACATTTTGATATCCTTCATTGTGAAGAATCCCAAAGATACGTCGCCAACCTCGTTGTCCGAACAGCCTGCCAACATTGTGATGATACCTGCTGCTATTAAGGCTTTTTTCATAAGAAGTCCTTTTTATTTATATAGTTCTGTTTACTATAAGGATATTGAAAGCTTGAATACGAGTGTAGAGCTTTTCACCGAGTTCTTAAAGGATGTTATGAGAGAATGAAAAATATGAAGCATTTAAAGTACTTGTTGGCGTTAGTCATGCTCTGTATCCTTTCTGCATGTAGCTCGGCTCCTACGCCGACCATATGTCTCCCAAATAACTGTGATATTTGGGGTTACTAATCTTAGGTACTAAAAGAATGAATAACGAAATACCTGAAAGCGCACATAAGAAAAACCAATGGCTGTTTAGCCAACTCGACATTGCTTATCCCGCAAAGGAGAGCTTGCTAGGTCGAGAACTTTATAAAAGCAGACTCCCATCCAAGAATTACCAACTCCTCGCTCAAGATCAAATTCCTTCCCAAATTGATGAACTGCATAAAGTCGATTTCCATAAACTGACGGTACTTTTTTCACTTAACCAAGCCAGTGTTTATCACGATGAAACCGAAAGGGCACATATGCTTGAGTTTTTGAGTCAGATTATGTTGTCTGATGAGCATGTTTTATACATTGGAACTCAAAATGGTGATGTTGTGGCGAGTGCTATTGTCACCGAAGTGGAAGAGTCTCTGTTGATCTCCGACGTGATTATTGAAAACGGTCAAGATATCAACGGCTTTGCTAAACAGTTACATGATTTTTGGGCACAAGATCATGCTTCTCACGATAAAGTATGGGTCGAGAACTAAAGATTCTTTGAGAAAGCGTTAATCTAAGTACAATACCCCATCTTTTATAAAGGGTTTTGTATGTACAAGCTATTGATATCAATCGCTGTATTGTGTGTTAGCGCTTTTTCTACAGTCAGTTTTGCTACCGACTGGGATATCAAACGCATCCTAGTTTTACACTCATACGAACCTTCTTACCAATGGACTGCTGACTTTCAGAAAGGGATAGACAGTGCGTTCAGCCAATCTCAAACCGAAGTTAAACTCTCAATCGAGTATTTGGATACAAAGCGCGTCCATAGCTCTGAGTACTACGACTCTCTCGCCGATTACTTACAAGCCAAATACGCAGGTTATAAATTTGATGGTGTTATTGCGACTGACGATAACGCGGCCAATTTCCTTGAATCACTGAGTGCGTTGATTGACCGTGCGACACCTATTGTTGCGGCGGGTATCAACGACATAAGCACCGATATGTATGCGGTGTCTGATAGAGCGACTGTGCTTTATGAGAACGATCAGATAGACGTCAATATTAAGCTGATCTCTAAACTAAGACCTAATCTAAAGAACCTCTATTTCATCAATGATTACAGTGTCACTTCTGAACTGATGCGTAAAGATATAAGCCGTATTATGGCAGACTTTCCATCGATTAATTTGGTCGAAATACGCGATTTGTCGCTCAAGCAAACAAGTGAGTTCTTGAAAGGGGTATCTGCTGACGATGCAGTCTTACTGAGCCACTACAATACTGAGTTAGATCAAGGTGTATATCATACCTATCAAGAGGTCGCGGAAACCTTATCTACATCGAGCGCCGCACCAGTGTTTGCGTTATGGCAGTTTAATATAGTCGGTGATGTACTCGGAGGTTATGTAAACCACTCACGAAGTATGGGTGAAGAGGCCGTTAGTGCATTGGATAAGTATGTGCCTCTTAATTTTTCTACACCTTTAGTTCCCGGTGACAACAAGCGTTTTGTTTTCAATTATCCGGCGCTTAAAAAGTTTGTTATTGGTGATAATGTACTGCCGACAGGATCTGTGATTGTTAACGAGCCTTCCTCCTTTTTACAAAAGAACTTTCAATTGTTGTTGGGCTTAATCATGGTCATTACAGGGCTGAGCGTGATTATCGTGATGCAATTTATTACCCTGCGCCAAAAGAAAGAGTTGGCAAAAAAGAACAAGCGAATCCTTGCACTACAGAAACAAACTTTGAATGTTCAAAAAGACATGATTCATGTGCTGGGTGAAGCCATTGAAACTCGCTCTGGTGAGACGGGTAATCACGTTAAGCGTGTAGCCAAATTATCCGCTTTGCTTGCTAAGTATCGTGGCTTGAGTCATCGCGAGGTCGAGATGATTGAGATCATCAGCCCAATGCATGATGTCGGTAAGATTTCGGTTCCGGAATCTATCTTAGATAAACCAGGTAAATTGACAGACCAAGAGTGGGATGTAATGAAACTTCACACCACTGCGGGCTACAATTTACTGAAGAGCGGAGCGGGTGATATTACCAACCTCGCAGCAATCATTGCTAACGAACATCATGAGCGTTGGGATGGCGCTGGATACCCTAATGGCAAGGTAGGTGAACAAATTCACTTGTTTGCTCGTATCACTGCCGTAGCCGATGTGTTTGATGCACTGCTTAGTGCCCGCTGCTATAAAGAGCCATGGCCATTAGAGATGGTCGTCGACTTGTTCGAGAGAGAGTGTGGCTATCAATTTGATCCTCAGTTAACCAAACTGCTACTGAAACACCTGCCCGAGTTTGTCGCTATCCGAGATTCGTATCCCGATACTGGAGCTGTAGAATATGCGTCTGTACCTTCGATTGAAGTTAAGGTTCTAGAAGAGTCGGTTGTTAGCTAACTCTCGCTCTATCTGAATAGTCTACAAATCTTGATATCTTTATCAATTCAGCCTAATCCGACTAGGACGTGGCAATTTATATTTTCCACTGAAATTAAGTTGTTTATGTAAACCTTGCAGTATTTGGTTTTGCAGATTCTGGGTTAATTTGATGAAAGCTGTTGCTTATGTCGAGCCATAAGGTGATCAAGCTCATATTTCGCGAAGAGAAATAAGTCTGCGTCCGTAAACTGTTATCTTAATCATCCCGCGCATTGAAAGAACACTATAGGATAAAACTTGAATTCAATGCGAGTGAGAGAGCTATGCGGTTAGAACAGACTAAATGTGTAATTTTCGATTGTGATGGAACACTCATCGATAGCGAAAAGCTGTGTTGCCAAGCCTTGGTGAATGTATTCACTGGCTTTGGGGCGGAGCTAAACGTTAATGACTGCTATGCGCACTTTCAAGGTGGAAAGCTGGCCGACATCTTAATGGATACACAAGAACGTTTAGGGCTATCTATCTCGATTGATACGCTTGAGCCGTTATATCGTATTGAATTAGAAGCCTTGTTCCAACGTCATTTAAAGCCGATGGATGGTGCCATCGAGCTCATTGAATTTCTAAAGCGACAGGACATCGAATTTTGTATTGCTTCCAATGCACCTAAGTCTCGGGTTGAATCTTCATTGGCAATGACAGGAATGCTCGACGACTTTAAAGGTAAAGTGTTTTCAGCTTTTGATGCCAACAGCTGGAAGCCAGAACCTGACCTGATTATGTATACAGCCATGAATATGGGCTTTTTACCCAATGAGTGTATCTATGTGGACGATACTTTGAAAGGAATTGAAGCGGGTGTTCGTGCGGGTATTCAATCATTCCGATTGCGCCCAAGTATTAATGAATCAATCGTAGATCCCGAAGCCGACTCATCAGAGGTAGCGGCTCTGGATATCTACAGTTTGGAAGAGATTTCGGTTTGGATTAATGGCAAACACTGCTCAAGTGGTGGAATACCGAACCCTGCAGCTTTGGTGGGGTAGAGCCTAGCTGAAGGCTGACTACCTTACTAAATTGTTTAGTGTGAAAACCGCAAGATGCACAAGTAAACTTTTCTCCACTTTCTGAGAGTAGATATTCGTCGTGTTGGCATAAAGGGCATGTAATGTCGTCGGTGTTTGGTGTTTCTGTTTTATTCATTATGTGTCACCTGCAGCAAGAGGGTAAGCGAAAAAAGACCCGTTTAATTAGATTACCCCTAAGCTCGAATATTAGACAGTTTTGACACTTGATAATCTCTCCTTTGCGACTTGCTTCATGGTAATGATAATCTCATCGTTAAAGACCATGTGTTTCCTGTTGTTATTAAGGGAAGTTGTTATTAGTGAAAGTTGCTATTAACGGGCGTCGCTATTAACGAACGTCGATAAAAAAGGACTCATGATGAGTTAATGCCGTTCACTTAAGAGTGAACGGCATTTTTGTTCTTAGCATACCGCTGTGGTCTAGGCTTAACTGTTCTAGGGAATGTTCTTTCCCTTCGCCCT
>NZ_CAWPOA010000108.1:0-204 GCF_963889365.1 Vibrio sp. OPT20
GCTGATCATCCTCTCAGACCAGCTAGGGATCGTCGCCTTGGTGAGCCATTACCTCACCAACTAGCTAATCCCACCTAGGCATATCTTGACGCGAGAGGCCCGAAGGTCCCCCTCTTTGGCCCGTAGGCATTATGCGGTATTAGCCATCGTTTCCAATGGTTATCCCCCACATCAAGGCAATTTCCTAGGCATTACTCACCCGTC
>NZ_CAWPOA010000109.1:0-70657 GCF_963889365.1 Vibrio sp. OPT20
GCGAATCGTCGATAAGTAGGCCGAATGTAGAGCGGCAGTCCAAAACCCATCAACATAAGTTTAGCGGATGTTTGACAACCGGGGGAATCCATGTAGCCGCATTAAGGTGTGAGTGGCGCTTGGCTATACTTGAGCGAAGCGAAACTGCCAAGCGTTGCGAATCACTCTTAAATGCTTTGTTAGAAAAATTTGCTCGCCATTTTCACGAACTCTTCCCAGCCCAAAGCAATACCCATAATTGCACTAAATAAACCGATTAGACCAGTGAAACCAGATAAAAAACGAAATATCCAACTAGATGTAATTTTAATGGCTGTCGTTGCACTAATTAGACCAAACCAAGAAACAAAATGAACAGGAAGTGATAGCACAGATCGAATACCCTCTCTTAACCAAATAACTGGATTTCTTAGCTGCTTTACAAGGGTTTCATCATTTGCTTCTAAAGAACCTATATGCCTTAAAAGAGTCTGCTCTATTGCTTTTGCATATTGAACTGCATCATCTCCGATACCGCCCATAAAGCCAGGAGTTGATAAAGCGTCATCTAGTGATGGGAGCATGTTGATAATTATAGGATAATCTTGGTAAACGACATTGAGATATGGTGGTTTAAACTTTGCAGCAACCCCTTGATTACCTAAATTATTTTGCATTTTATTCGAATGCCTAATCAATAAACCGAATGCACTCCGATCTTGCCCTTTACTGTTCCAGTAAGTAACAAATTTAGAATTAAAATCGACTACAAACTCAATTTTATCGTTGTTCACAAGCTTTCGTCTAAAGACACTAACAAACCCTAAACCTGACAGTACAACTAAACAAATGACAGGTATCCACATAGCCAAATTATCTCCATTTTTCTAACAGCTATATTAGACAGAATAATTCTGCATTTTGTCCCTGAAACAATTCTGTCTAGTTTCCAAGACACACTACACTTAGTCCAATAACTCTCTTAATAACAGAATCTTACCTACTTATCTTCGTATCAAACATGACGAAAAGCAGAAATTTTCCATATAGTTCCGGCAAAATGCAGAAAACTCCCCAATGTGTGAGCACACCGCAGTTCAGGCAATGAAGGTTTTATCTTGGAAATCGCGTTCTCAAACAAAAACGCCGACAATCATGTCGGCGTTTACACTATAGGTATGGATTAGCGAGAGGTAGTAGCTACTTCGCCATGGTACTCAAAAACTCGGCTTCGAACTCTTCATCGGCTTCTCGAGTTAGGCATTCCACCAGCCAATCGATGCTTTGATGGTCAAGCTTACTGTTCACCACGAAGGCCTGCTTTACACCAGACTGACCCAACTTGGCAGAGCCGTAGTTCTTGAATGATTTATTGCCGTGGTAATGGAGTGATTTGATTGCCACCGCGTTAGGTTCTGGTAATGCATCAAGGGTGTTGGCAAGCTGAATCACCAGTTCCATTGGGTTCTTAGATGATGAGATGCGATACAGAAAACCGCCCTCCACTCTCTGGCGTACCCAGTAATCAAAACCGCTGCAATCCATCACCTTGTCACTGACCAATGCCGCTTCGCTGCGATAGCCACAGGGTTCAACCACCACAGGGGTATGTTTGAACTCTGGCTGACCAGAAGCAGCATCGGTATGAGGCAAGATCAAGTCACATGGTTTGCTGTCTTTGGCGGTCGGTGCATTCCAGTGGATAGGCATGAAAACTTGTTCGCGGCGCATCTCTTTGGTCACGACTAAGCGGGCTTGGCACTCCCCTTGTGCGCTGCGCACTTTCACCACTGGGTTAATAGTGGCGTGGTTGAAGGCATCTAGCCCAAATTCATCTAAACCAAGCTCAGCAACGGTATCTGGGTGCATGGCGACAAACGGTTCTGGGGTGTGCTCGCCTAAACCTGCGGCTAAGCCCGTGCGGCTCATGGTGTGCCATTGGTCTCGGATTCGCCCTGTGTTCATGATTAGCGGGAATTCCAGGCTGGTATCGGCAATGGGTTTGTCGTGTTCGACTGCAATAAACTGCGCTTTGCCAGATTCTGTAAAAAACTCGCCATTGGTGAACATGCGCTGCTCGATGATCTCTGGTTGATACTCAAGCACTGGCCATTGCTGTGGTGTAAGCTCGCCATAACCTTTCTCATCCAGTTGCGTGAGTCCAATTAAGCACAAGTCTCGCGCTTTGCCTGTTTCATTGTCGAGCGCTGTCATCTCGCAATACTCTTTGAAGATCTCGCCTTCGTGGCGGAACTCGAACTGCTCTTTGAATCCCATTTTTTGTGCGACTTCTTTTAATATCCACCAATCGGGTTTGGCTTCCCCTGGGCTTGGTAGTATACGGCGTTGGCGTGAGATTCGACGCTCAGAGTTAGTCACGGTGCCCGACTTCTCGCTCCACCCTTGCGCGGGCAGCACTACATCAGCCAAGCGAGTAGTTTCCGTATCGGCAATGCAGTCAGACACCACCACAAATGGGCACTTCTCTAATGCGGCTTTGATTTTTTCACTGTCAGGCAGGCTCACGACTGGGTTGGTTGCCATGATCCACACGGCTTTGATTTTGCCTTCATTCATGGCATCAAACAGGTCAATCGCTTTTAAACCCGCATGTGTGGCTAAGCTGTCGGTTTGCCAGAACTCGCTGACGGTTTGGTGTGATTGTGGATCACCAAATTCAAAATGCGCCGCTAAGGTATTGGCTAAACCGCCCACCTCACGCCCGCCCATTGCGTTCGGCTGACCTGTTACTGAGAATGGCCCCATGCCCGGCTTACCGATTTTCCCGGTGGCTAAATGGCAGTTAATAATCGCATTCACCTTGTCACACCCTTGTGTCGATTGGTTCACGCCTTGGGAGTAAATGGTCAGCACCTTCTCATTCGATGCAAACAAACTGTAGAACTGTTTTAGCTGCTGCTCTGTTAACCCTGTGAGCTCAGGAACGCTTTTGTCGCCCCAGCCTGATTCGGTATAACGATATTGAGTCGCAGATCGAATCGATTCAGTAAAGCCTTGAGTGTGGTTTTCTATATAGTCTGCATCTAGCTTGTCGTTATCGTCGAGATAGCCCAATAAACCATTGAATAGCGCCACATCTGAGCCTGATTCCAATGCCAAGTGAATGTCTGCGATTTCACAGGTGTCGGTATAACGCGGATCTATCACGATAACTTTCAATGCAGGGTTGGCTTGTTTCGCGGCTCTTAGCCTTTGGAAAAGTACCGGGTGACACCATGCTAGGTTGGAGCCTGTAATCACGACTAGATCGGCTTGCTCGAGATCTTCATAACAGACCGGTACTGTGTCTGCGCCAAACGCTCGCTTATGCCCGACCACGGTTGAAGCCATACACAGCCTAGAATTACTGTCGATGTTGCCACTGCCGATGAAGCCTTTCATCAATTTATTGGCAACGTAGTAGTCTTCGGTAAGCAGCTGACCAGAAACATAGAACGCAACCGAATCGGCCCCAAATTCTTCGATGGTTTGATTGAATTTGTCTGCGACCAACTGAGTGGCACTGTTCCAGTCCAGCTCTTGTTTTTGCTCATTCTGAATATGAGCAGGCTGTGTTAGGCGTCCTAAAGGCGTGACGGTATCACCAAGCGCAATCCCTTTAGTACATAGCTTTCCGTAGTTTGATGGATGATCTTTATCACCACGCACTTCTAGTTTCCCTAGCGATGTCGGTCTCGCTTCTATTCCACACCCTACACCACAATAAGCACAGGTTGATTTTATCCAGCCGCTGTTTGAATCGGTCATCCGTTTCTCGCTCAATTATCCATAATTGTAATAACTCAAACCAAGCAAATAGCACGCCACTTAATACCAGTCGACCGAATTGAAATATTATCGCTTAAAAACAATAACTTAATGAAATAAAAAATATCAACGCTGAACAAAATTGAACTTAACTAAGATAGAAACTTAATTTTTGCACCATCTTGCAGAAAGTTGCACCACAAACGCTCATTTATATAAATCTAACAAAAATTTTACATACCACTTTAGGGGTAATTACGTGCCACCCTCAATTTTTAAATCATTGAAATATATGAGTTAAATTTTATTTGAATGAACAACTCGCAATCTGGCACCCTCCTTGCTCCACTAGAAACCAAGACTTAGAAAAAACATTTTTGTTTTTCTTGATGATTATGAATTGAGTGGAATCTCAACCCGGTATTCATCTGCTAACGACTAGAAATTAGATGCTAGTGATGGTGACGCCGAGAATAAGGAATGGATTATGAGCAAGAAGAAAATCGTCGTTGTTGGTAACGGCATGGTTGGACACAAATTTATCGACAACATCCTGCAATCAGAGAGTGATGAGTTTGATGTTATTACGTTTAGTGAAGAGCCAAGGTTGGCATACGACCGTGTTCAGTTGACCGCTTACTTCAAGCGCGGAAATGCTGATGATTTGGCATTAACCAGCGAAGAGTATTACCAAAGCAATGGCGTCAATTACCTTCTCAACGCGAGAGTCGCTCAACTGGACACTGAAAATAAGTGCGTTGTGACTGAGTCGGGACATACCGAGAGTTATGACACCTTGATTCTGGCGACCGGTTCATTCCCTTTTGTTCCTCCTATTCCCGGTAACGACCAAGAACACTGCCACGTTTATCGCACTATCGAAGATCTAGACGCCATTGAACTATCTAGCAAAGGCAGTAAATCTGGCGTGGTTATTGGTGGTGGTCTGCTTGGCTTAGAAGCGGCAAACGCAGTCAAAAACCTTGGTTTGGAAACACATGTCGTTGAATTTGCACCTCGCCTGATGGCCGTTCAATTAGATGACGGTGGCGGTGCCCTACTGCGCAGAAAAATTGAAGACCTTGGTGTGCAAGTTCACACCGAGAAAGCGACCTCTGAGATAGTCGCGGGTGAGAACGCTCGCTACAGAATGAACTTTGCAGACGGCACCCACCTTGAAACCGATATGATCGTGTTCTCTGCGGGTATTCGCCCTCAAGATGCCCTAGCTCGCAGCTCTGATATCGCCATTGGTGAACGTGGCGGCATCGTGATTAATGATCACTGCCAAACTAACATCGACAACGTGTATGCGATTGGTGAGTGTGCGCTTTGGGACAACAAGATCTTCGGCTTAGTCGCCCCCGGTTACTCCATGGCGAAAGTCGCGGCTTCGCATATTGTCTCCGGCGGTACTGACGACGCTGCATTTACTGGCGCTGACATGAGTACCAAGCTCAAATTACTGGGTGTTGATGTGGCCAGTATTGGTGAAGTACACGGCAAGACGGAAGGCGCTCAGTCGTATACCTATAACGATGAAATTGAACAAGTTTATAAGCGCCTGATCATCTCGGCAGACGGCACAAAGATTGTCGGTGCAGTATTGGTCGGTGACGCCGAAGCTTACGGTTCGCTACTGCAAATCAAGCAAAATGACATGCCTCTTCCTGAAAACCCATCAGTGCTAATTTTACCTAACGTGGCCGATGATTCAGGTTCGGCAATGGGTGTTGAAGCTCTGCCCGATAGCGCAGTGATTTGTTCATGTTTCGATGTGACCAAAGGCGACATTAAAGACGCCGTTTCAGCAGGCTGCACCACGATGGCTGCATTGAAAGAAACCACTAATGCTTCAACAGGTTGTGGCGGTTGTTCTGCCCTTGCTAAACAGGTTCTCGATAGCGAGCTAAGTAATCTAGGTGTGGAAGTCTCTAACGATATCTGTGAGCACTTTGCGTATTCTCGCCAAGAGCTAACTGACATCATCCGCGTCAACAAAATTAAGACCTTCGATGAGCTATTGGATTCTCATGGAAACGGATTGGGCTGTACCGTGTGTAAACCTGCTGTCGGTTCGATTCTGGCTTCCTACTGGAACGATTACATCCTCGAAGATCAACATATCGAACTGCAAGACACCAACGACATCTACCTTGGCAACATGCAAAAAGACGGCACTTACTCGGTGGTTCCGCGTATTGCTGGCGGTGAAATCACCCCTGATAGACTGATCGTGCTTGGCGAAGTCGCTAAAGAATTCGACCTTTACACCAAGATCACCGGTGGTCAACGCGTCGACTTGTTTGGTGCTCAACTTAACGAACTACCAATCATCTGGAAAAAGCTAATCGATGCTGGTTTTGAAACGGGCCATGCCTACGGTAAATCGGTACGTACCGTGAAATCGTGTGTCGGTAGCACTTGGTGTCGATACGGTGTCGACGACAGTGTTGGCTTAGCGATTCGACTAGAAAACCGCTACAAAGGCTTACGCTCGCCACACAAGATCAAGTTTGCGGTTTCTGGCTGTACTCGTGAATGTGCAGAAGCTCAATCGAAAGACTTTGGCATTATCGCCACCGACAAAGGTTGGAACCTCTATATCTGTGGTAACGGCGGTATGCGCCCTCGCCATGGTGACCTTTTCGCTACCGACCTTGATGAAACCACCCTGCTGCAATACATCGACCGCATTCTGATGTTCTACACACGTACCGCGGATCGCCTACAGCGTACATCGGTATGGATGGAAAACCTTGAAGGCGGCATCGAATACCTCAAACAAGTCGTGATTGAAGACAAGCTCAACGTTGCTGAAGAACTTGAAGCCGATATCGCCCTTAACATCGAAAAATACCAATGTGAGTGGAAAACCACCATCGAAAACCCTGAAAAAATGAAGCGTTTCCAGCACTACATCAACAGCGAAGAAATGGACACTAGCCTGTCATTCATCAAAGAACGAGAGCAGCGTTTTCCTAAGCCGAGCTTGAGCTCTTCTTCAGATTCACAACGCGATGAAATGCTAACCAAGGCTGACCAAATCGAAGTCACGGAAGTTTCGTAAGCCGAATTGACGGTCTGTGAATCAGTAACAACTAAACCCAATATCGATAGCCGACAGTGGCACAGCCCAAGAAAACTGCTGTCGGCTATCACCCTAATTAAATTGATTATTAGTTTTATGTTTTGACTAGGAGAAAGTCATGGAAAATTGGACAACCGTATGTAGCACCCGGGACTTAACCCCAAATGGTGGAATTTGCGCCAAAGTAGACGATAACCAAGTGGCTATTTTTTACTGCAAGCGCAGCGACACGCTTTATGGGCTCTCTAATTACGACCCTATCGGCAAGGCGAATGTTATGTCACGTGGTATAATTGGTTCATTAAGCGGTGAGCCTTACGTAGCCTCGCCCTTATACAAGCAGCATTACCACTTAGAAACTGGCGCGTGCCTTGAACAACCCGATCTCAAGCTCGTGAAATTTGAAGTTCGCAAGCAAGGAGAACAGGTTCAGGTTCTCGCACCGCTTGCTATCGCCAGTTAACTAAACGCCGACATCATCATGCGAACGCGTTATCAGCGTGAGCAATTTCGGCACAGGGTTTAGCCACATTAATGCGTTCGAATTTCGGAAGTAACGCACGAGCTAAAGCCGGGTAATTTTCCAGATTTAAAGGATTTAAACCATGGATAACACAAAATTTTCGCTGCTTTCATTTACGGGTAAGATGAAAACCTTACACCTAAGTTGGATGGCCTTTTTTATCACCTTTGTTGTGTGGTTCAACTTTGCCCCACTACTGCAAATGGTGAAAACCTCACTTGGTCTTTCTACTGAAGAGATCAAAACACTGCTTATTCTCAACGTTGCATTGACCATTCCGGCGCGTGTCGCCATTGGTATGTTAACCGACCGATACGGCCCAAGATTGGTCTACTCTTCGCTACTCGCGGTCTGTTCAATCCCTTGTTTTATGTTTGCCATGGCAGACTCTTTTATTCAAGCGGCGATTGCTCGTTTCCTATTAGGCTTCATCGGTGCAGGCTTCGTTGTCGGTATTCGTCTAGTGTCTGAGTGGTTCCCACACAATGAATTGGGTACTGCAGAAGGTATTTACGGCGGTTGGGGTAACTTCGGTTCAGCAGCAGCAGCATTTACACTTCCAACTCTGGCTTTAACATTTGGTGGTGAAGACGGCTGGCGTTATGCGGTCGGTATTACTGGCCTTATGAGCTTAGCGTTCTCGTTTGTGTTCTACAAAAACGTAACGGATACACCAAAAGGTTCTACTTACTTCAAACCAGCTCAAGTAACGGCAATGGAAGTGACATCAAAGGGTGACTTTTTCTTCCTACTTATTATGAAGATCCCAATGTATGCCGCTTTAGCGCTACTGACATGGAAGCTATCACCAAGCAACATCAACATGTTATCTGACATGGCGGTGTATTCTGTGTATGCAGGTTTGGCTGCGCTTTACGTGTACGAAGTGTCGCAAGTTTGGAAAGTAAACAAGAACGTATTTAAAGAAGAAGTACCAGAGATTCACCAGTACAAATTCAAGCAAGTTGCGGTACTTAACGTATTATACTTCGCGACATTTGGTTCTGAACTGGCTGTTGTTTCTATGCTGCCACTGTTCTTCTCTGACACCTTTGAATTAACACCGGTTCTTGCAGGTATGGTTGCATCGGCTTATGCCTTTATGAACCTAATGTCTCGCCCAGGTGGTGGTTGGATTTCAGACAAATTCGGTCGTAAACCAACACTGCTTATTCTAACGATTGGTCTTGCTGTGGGTTACTTCGCAATGGGTCAAGTCGACAGCACATGGCCTGTATGGCTAGCGGTTGTCGCAGCGATGGCGTGTTCTTTCTTCGTGCAAGCGGGTGAAGGTGCAGTATTCGCAACAGTTCCTCTAATCAAGCGTCGTATGACAGGTCAGATTGCTGGTATGACCGGGGCTTACGGTAACGTGGGTGCGGTAGTTTACCTAACTGTGTTGTCATTCGTGAGCTACCAAACGTTCTTCTTAGTGATTGCTGCAACAGCGGTACTTGGCTTTGTAACTCTACTGTTCATGGAAGAACCTAACGGTCAAATTGCCGAAGTAAACGACGACGGTAGCGTGACCTTGATTAACGTATCGAGCTAACCACTCATTGAATCGGGAGTAGTACCGAGGTGTGTTTCACCACTTTGGTACTGCGTTCAAAGGCTCTACGTTCACTAGAGCTTTTGTTCTTCCTAGGATGTTCTGCCAAGGAAGCGGGAAGAAGAACAGTTAAAAGAAGACCAGTTATGACAATTTCATTCAGCCAAGGGCAAGTCGTCACGCCAGAATCCAACAACCAGTTAACGCTTAAGTTTGGTGGTTATTCGAATAAAGGCATACGTGATGAAAACCAAGACGCCATCATTGTAAAGCACCCCAAAACTCGTACTGAGCAAGAGTTGAAAGGCAGTGTCGCCTGCATAGCAGACGGGGCAAGTTGCAGTGAACACGGCCAGAAAGCCAGTCACACCAGCGTGATGCAGTTTATCGACGACTATTACGCCACTCCAAATAGCTGGAGCATTCAACGTTCGGCGCAAAAGGTCTTAACGTCCCTCAATTCTTGGCTCTTCAACACGTCTGTTTCTAATATTCATCCCGCACAACAAGTGAATCATAATGCGCTCGTTTCCACCTTTAGCAGCGTGATATTGAAATCGAACACCGCGCATATATTTCACGTTGGCGACAGTCGCATTTACTTACTAAGAGATGGAGAATTACGCCAACTGACCCGCGACCACACCCGTAAAAATATGGGGCAGAAGCATTACTTAACACGCGCCTTAGGCATGGACAACCAACTCAACGTTGACTATCAAACCCTGCCTATCAAGAAAAACGACTGCTTTATCCTCACTTCGGATGGTGTGCATGAATTTGTCTCGCCCAACACCTTCAATGAACACATCGATAAGCCTGGAGCGGATTTTGAATACGCAGCACAAACCATCTGTAACACTGCTTTAAGCCACAATAGCTCAGACAACGTGAGCTGTTTGATTGTGCAAGTCAGCCATCTACCTAAACCTTCGCTGATTGAGTTCCATGAGAAGCTAGCTAAACGTGCCATCCCCCCCGCTTTAAAGCTCGGGCAAAGTATCGACAACTTCATGGTGCTTGAGGTGTTGTATGCAGGATCTAGAAGCCATGTGTATCGTGTGATGCAGAAAGAGACACAGACCGAGTTCGTGCTGAAAGTCCCTTCCGTCCAATATCACGATAGCCCTTCGCAACTCAGAGCTTTCTTTAATGAACAATGGGCGGGGATCTTGTTAAAAAACAAGAGAGTAATGAAGGTTTACCCGACGCCAGAGAACTCGCAATTCTTATACCAAATCTGCGAATGGGTAGAAGGCATCACGCTAAGACAATGGATGTACGACAATCCAAAACCGTCACTCAATGAAGTACGCGACATACTAGAAAAGATCACTCAAGGCATTCGAGCACTGCAACGTGCAGACATGGTGCACCGAGACTTAAAGCCGGAAAACATCATGATTCAACGTGATGGTGAGGTAAAAATCATCGACCTTGGTGCGGTGTTAGTGAGAGGCCTTGAAGAGGGAGAGCTCACCGACAAAGACGACACTCCATTAGGCGCGGTCAATTACATTGCACCCGAGACCATCAAGCACAACACGGCCACCACAAGCTCGGATCTGTTCTCTATCGCCGTGATCGGCTATGAGATGCTAACCGGTGAATTGCCCTACTCTGAGATGACTGCACAATCGCTTAAGCAATCTCGTCACCATCAATGGGAATACCAACCCATCACACAGAAACGAGCTGACTTACCAAGCTGGGTGGATTTGGTATTACAAAAAGCCTGCGCGGAATCACCAAGCGAACGTCATCAAGTGTTGGGGGATTTTGTGGCAGACCTTTACACGCCAAACCAAAGCTTGGTGAAAAGCCAAGCCAAGCAACCTTTGATAAACCGAAACCCAATCCAGTTTTGGAAGGTGTTGGCTTTGTTGCTCGGCCTTGTTGCGGTCGTAGAACTGGGTTTATTGTTAAACCCAAGCTAGATACGTTTACGAATTAGCCTAATATAACCGCGTTTAGCCTCGTTTCACTAAGCTTCTTGGTACGAGTTCAATACCCGCTTGGTAACGCTTAGCGGAAGCATTTAACGCCAAGGCAAAAGCACTATCTGCAATCACTTCAAATTGTTGCGGCAGTGAATGGACTTTAAAAGGTAAGAAATCCAATAAACGGTTATCACCAAAGGTTGCCAGTTTTACTTGATTGATCAGCTCTGGCTTTTCGACCATCACATCCAGCACACCCTCTAACAAGGTGTAAGACATAGTCACAATCGCATCAGGCACCGTGCCTTTTGCAATCCAACCCTCAAAAACCTCGCGCCCTGATTCTCGGTCAAAGTGCTCACCATAACCCACAACCATCGGCTTATTTTCTGTTAGCCCTGTTTGTTGAGTATGTGCTTTGTTTGCGGCTTCAAAACCCAATTGACGTTCACGTGAGATATTTAAATCAGGTAGTGCACCTATCAAGCCAACACTATGAATGCTGTCATCGAGAATCGAATGCGTTAGTTCAAATGCAGCCTCGAAATCTTCACTGATCACACAAGCAAAATGCTCATCATCTAACGGACGGTCAATCGCAATTACTGGGGTACCTGAGTTTTGCAGTTTCAAGTAGAACTCATTGGCGTCTGGCATGGAACTCGCCACCAGCAAGGCATCAATACGACGACTTACCAAAGCTTCAGCCACCTTGCGTTCAGTTTCAGCATCATCATCAGAACAACCAATCAAAATCTGATAGCCCACTTTACGTGAGTTCTGCTCTATCAATTTTGCTAAACGCGCGTAACTGCTGTTTTCCAGATCAGGAATAATCAAACCAAATGAACGGCTATTACCAGCACGCAGCGACGAAGCAGCATGGTCTGGTCGGTAGTTATACTCTTCCACCACCGCCATGACTTTCTGCTGAGTCTTTTCACTGATTCTGTATTTCTGCGCCTTGCCGTTGATGACATAACTGGCCGTGGTTTTCGATACTCCAGCCAATTTAGCAATTTCATCAAGTGTCATATGGGTGACCTGTATTTTGTGCGTAGGATCATATAACCAATGATCTGATCCTCGGATTAGTTGAATTATATGCTGAATCGATTCAGTATAAAAGCTGAAAGGATTCAGCAAAATCTGAAAAGTGACTTCAATCATCCTTTGAATGGATTGAGCGTCATTTGTTGTGATTCGACTTCTCATTATTAACGAAACTGAAATTACGACACGCAGCAAAACTATTTTGAAAACCAAAATCGGCTTTGCTGAATTTTTTTACACTGAATGCTGAACCGATTCAGCAAGCATAAGGCAAAGAGTTTAGCTCCATAAATCTTGCTTTAGACTGAATCGTAGCGATACACAAATTCTCAAGCGATACGCTAAAGAGGCACCATGCTTAAATTATCAAAATCTGACATCACTCTAGGCCAAATTGCCGAAGACAAATTCAAAGCTATCCAAAACATTGCTGGCGACCTGACCGCGAAAGGCTTAGTTGACTCTGGCTACGTTGAAGGAATGCTGAACCGTGAAAACCAGAACTCTACGTTCCTAGGTAACGGCATCGCGATTCCTCACGGAACCACTGACACGCGTGGCCTAGTAAAAGAGACAGGCGTTGCGGTACATCACTTCCCTGAAGGTATTGATTGGGCAGACGGCAACCGTGTTTACGTAGCAATTGGTATTGCGGCTAAATCTGACGAACACTTAGGCATTCTTAAGCAGCTAACGAAAGTGCTAGCGGCTGACGGTGTTGAAGAGAAATTAAAACAAGCGAAATCAGAAGACGAAATCATCGCCCTACTTAACGGCGAAGTTCAACTAGAAGCCGACCTAGACGCTTCTTTAGTTCAGCTACTGTTCCCTGCGAGCGACATGGTTCAAATGTCTGCTGTAGCTGGCGGCCTGCTTAAGAACACAGGTTGCACAGACAACGCATTCGTTGCTGACCTAGTAACAAAAACACCGACTCACCTAGGCCAAGGCCTGTGGTTGTTGGGCAGCGATAAAGGCGTAACTCGCACTGGCGTATCTTTCGTTTCAACGGCAAACCATTGTGAGTACGAAGGCACGCCAGTGAAAGCATTGGTCGCATTCGCCGCTTGTAACAGCGCACACCAATCTATTCTGGCAACCCTAAGTAAGATGGTTTTCGAAGGTAAACAGCAACAACTGTTAACCGCTGACGCAGCGCAAGTGATTGGCCTTCTGAAAGGTGAAGCGGTTTCTACAGCGTCTCAAGACGATGACAACTGCGCAGTATTCAAAATCAAAAACGCACACGGCCTGCACGCTCGTCCGGGTGCAATGCTAGTCGCTGAAGCGAAGAAGTTTGAATCAACTATCCGTGTTTCAAACCTAGATGGCGACGGAAAAGAAGTGAACGCGAAGAGCTTGATGAAAGTAATCGCACTTGGCGTTAAACACGGCCACCAACTTCAGTTTGTTGCTGAAGGTGATGACGCAGCACAAGCACTTGAATCGATTGGCAAAGCTATCGCTTCAGGCCTTGGCGAAGGTTAAGGAGTCGATATGTCTGATAAACAAATCAAAGCCGTTACCGTAACGCTAAACCCAGCTCTCGACCTAACTGGCGCTATCGACGCACTCAACGTGGGTTCAGTGAGCTTAGTAAACAAAGGCTCTCTGCATGCAGCGGGCAAAGGCGTAAACGTAGCAAAAGTACTTTCAGAGCTTGGCGCGAAAGTGACCGTAACAGGTTTCCTTGGTCGCAATAACGAAGAAGCGTTCTGCCAACTGTTTGAGCAGATGGGCGCAACTGACCGCTTCATCCGTGTCGACGGCGCGACTCGTATCAACGTGAAATTGGTAGAAAATTCAGGCCAAGTAAGCGACATCAACTTCCCAGGTGTTCCTGTTGATGCTGACGCGATTAAAGCGTTCGAAGAAACCCTATTAGAACTTGCTGAAACGCACGATTACTTCGTGATTGCAGGCAGCTTGCCACAAGGCATCTCTCCTGAGCTTTGCGCTTCTTGGGTTCAACGCTTACACGATTTAGGTAAGAAGGTGCTATTTGATAGCAGCCGTGACGCACTTAAAGCCGGTATCAATGCACAACCTTGGTTAATCAAACCAAACGATGAAGAGCTGTCTCAGCTGTTCAACGCTGAACTAACCACACGCGACCAATGCCAACACGCAGGCCAAGCCCTAAGTGAAAAAGGCATTGAGAACATCGTGGTGTCACTTGGCGCAGAAGGCGTGATGTGGCTAAACCAAGGTGAATGGTTACATGCTCAACCACCGCGCATGCAAGTAGTAAGCACGGTAGGCGCAGGTGACACATTGGTTGCTGGCCTATGTTGGGGTCACATGCAACAGATGCCAAAACCAGAACTTATTAAATTCGCAACCGCCCTATCTGCTCTAGCAGTTTCACAGGTAGGCGTGGGCATCACCAGCCAACAAGAGCTGGATTCAGTACTACAAAATATCCAATTACAGTCGCTTAGTGCTCCAACTAGCCAGTTAGACACAAGCAAATAGGACAAAAGGTTTATTATGAATATTACCATTATCACAGCTTGCCCTAGTGGCGTAGCAAACAGCATCATCGCCGCAGGCTTGTTAGAGCAAGCGACAAAAGCACTGGGTTGGAACGCCGCTATTGAATGTCAATCAAGCGTGCTACCAGACTCAACCGTATCGCAAGACACTATCGACAGCAGCGACGTTGTGGTTATCGCAGCCAACACAAACGTTGATAAAGCGCGCTTTGTCGGCAAGAAAGTGTACCAAGCAGCTATCTCGGAATGCACTGCTGATGCAAAAGCATTCCTAGAGAAAGCGGTAGCAGAAGCAACGGTATTAGACGCTTCGCAAGTTGAGACTACAGTGGAAGTGACTGGTACTTCTACAACAGCAAGCACAGGCAGCAAAAAGATCGTAGCGATTACCGCTTGCCCAACGGGTGTTGCACATACCTTTATGGCGGCTGAAGCGCTTGAAGCAGAAGGCAAACGCCTAGGTCACCAAATCAAAGTGGAAACTCGCGGCTCTGTAGGTGCTAAAAACCAACTGACAGACCAAGAAATCGCAGACGCTGATCTTGTTATCATCGCAGCTGACATCGACGTTCCTCTGGATCGTTTTAACGGCAAAGCGCTATACAAAACGACAACGGGTCCTGCGCTTAAGAAAACAAAGCAAGAGATGGAAAAAGCATTCGCAGAAGCTAAACCATACCAACACACTGCTTCTTCAAATTCAGCGCCTGCTGACGAGAAGAAAGGCGTGTACAAGCACCTAATGACAGGTGTTTCTCACATGCTTCCTGTGGTGGTTGCGGGTGGTTTGATCATTGCACTGTCTTTCGTATTCGGTATCGAAGCGTTTAAAGAAGAAGGCACGTTAGCAGCAGCACTGATGACTATCGGTGGTGGTTCTGCATTCGCACTGATGATTCCTGTTCTTGCTGGTTTCATTGCATTCTCAATTGCTGACCGTCCGGGTCTGGCTCCTGGTCTAATCGGCGGTATGTTGGCTAGCTCAACGGGCGCAGGTTTCCTAGGTGGTATCGCAGCGGGTTTCATTGCGGGTTACGCAGCGAAATTCATTGCCGACAAGGTTCAACTTCCACAATCCATGGAAGCCCTCAAGCCTATCCTGATCATTCCGTTTATCGCGAGTTTGTTCACTGGTCTTGTGATGGTTTACATCGTGGGTGGCCCTGTATCTGGCGTGATGAGCGCAATGACAACTTTCCTAAACAACATGGGAACGTCTAACGCGATTCTTCTGGGTGTGATTCTAGGCGCAATGATGTGTTTCGACCTTGGTGGTCCGGTAAACAAAGCAGCTTACACGTTCGGTGTTGGTCTACTGGCTTCGCAAACTTACGCACCAATGGCAGCAATCATGGCAGCAGGTATGGTTCCAGCTCTAGGTATGGGCCTTGCGACTTTCCTAGTGAAAGACAAGTTTGAAGCAGGCGAGCGTGAAGCAGGTAAAGCATCATTCGTTCTTGGCCTATGTTTCATCTCTGAAGGCGCAATCCCATTCGCAGCGAAAGATCCAATGCGTGTTATCCCAGCTTGTATGGCAGGTGGTGCACTAACTGGCGCTCTATCAATGATGTTTGGTGCTCAGCTAATGGCTCCACACGGCGGCTTGTTCGTACTACTGATTCCTGGTGCTATCTCTCCAGTTCTTATGTACCTAGTAGCGATTGCAGCAGGTACAGCAGTAACAGGCTTCGGTTACGCAGCTCTTAAAAAGATGAGCAGCGATAAAGTAGAAGCAGAGGCTTAATCCCCCTACTCTGTTTAGATGACAAACAGAGACTCTTGATAAACTGTTCCTTGAAACAGAATAGAGGCTCCTCATTTGAGGAGCCTTTTTATTGGAATTAGCTAACAAACTGAAACGCTCGGTCTGGTGTTACTTTTCTAATGTCGCTAAAACGGGCAACTGGAATGAAAACGTCACGCCTTCGACATCATCCGTGTCGATCTGACGAATCATCTCCACCAAATAACCTTGCACATCTAACTTCAAACCTTGTTGCTCAACCGCCTTAAACAGAGCTTCTAACGCTGTGCTGTACGCCACATCCGAAACCAGATAAACGTCGCTGCATAAGTAGTAGCCTTCAGGAATGGTCATATCGTAACGGTCTTTCGCGACTTGCCAATTTCCTATTTCAGCGTCGATGTCGTCCCATTTATTATTCATCTGTTTTATTGGTGTGGTGCCCATCAAGTGCGTCGACTTCTGACCATAGATTTCAAATACCGTGTCCCAATCAGGATCTTCCAGTTTAAGCTTTTGCATGCCGCGTTCTGGATACCAAACCAGCTCGATCGGCATAGATTTAACTAGCTCTTTCTCCATCGAAGACTGCACACCTGGATGTGCCAATTTCTGGATGAAGTCTGCCGTTTCCTTTGGCGTCGCGTTGTAGCCCATTTCTCGAATATGTTTTGCAGTAACACCAAGCTCGCGCTTGAGCGCCTTACCTAATGACTGTGACGATGAGTAGCCACAATACTGAGCAATTTCAATCACGCTCCACGGCTCATCGTTGATCAACAAACCCACCGCGATTTGTAACCGAACTCGGCTTAGATACTGACCCGGAGTTTCGTTAAACAACTCAGTAAACTGACGATGAAAGTGGTATGGCGAAATCGCGCTCTCTGTTGCGATTTCTTCCCACGTACAACGCTCACCCCACTCTTCATGCATCAAGGTTAATGCATGCGTAAAGCGTTTTTGAAGGTGCTCTGGCAAAGATTCAATCAATGTAATCTCAGGCACCAGTTTAAAAGCTGGTTCTAAATGCAAAGCAGGTTTGTTCTCTTGCGTCATACAGTCTTGGGTCTCAGGTACATTGGCTTTAGTCTTACTGTCGGTTAGCTTAGCCGAACTGGACAGCTTCATTGAGTTGGATAGCTTGGCTTCACTATCGTCTTTGTCCTTTATAAAATCAATCACTAGCGATCCAAAGTGAGCTCTTCTAATGAATCTTGCTCGCCCAGTTCTTTTTCAATTAGATTTTCAACTAGCGGCGGCTTGCGGCAAAACAAACCAAGCAGCACGGGAATCAAAATCAGCGTTACTGCAGTAGCAAACAGTTCACCAAACACCAGTGATACCGCTGCTGGCTTTAAATATTGTGCTTGTTCTGCAGTTTCACTTAGCAATGGTAACAGCCCACATACAGTGGTTATCGTGGTTAAGAAAATCGCTCTCAAACGGCTGGTACCCGCAATGACTAACGCTTGCTGTAACGGCACGCCTTGGCGATATTCACTATTAAAGCGAGTGATCAACACTAACGAGTCGTTAATCACGATGCCTGTCATGGCCATCATGCCGAACATCGAAAGAATACTGATGGGTAAATCCATCAAGTAGTGACCAAAAATCGCGCCAGCAAAGCCAAACGGTATCACTGCCATGATGATCATCGGCTGCCAATAGGACTTCAAAGGCACAGCCAACAAAATGTAGATCATGATGAGCGTTAGTATCATCGCTGATTTGAAGCCGTTCGACACCTCACCTATCTCTTCAAATTCACCGCCTGCTTTTATCGTCACGCTTGGAAACTGTAAGTGCAGAGATTCAATCGTATCTTCGAGTTGCTCACGTGTTTTTTCTGGTGATTGCAGGTCTCGGTTCTGCTTCCAATACAGGTTGATCACTTGTTCTCGGTCACGGCGGTAAACCACTTGTGGCTCTTGCTCATGACGAAACTCAGCAATATCCGCCATCATCACACTTCCGCCATTAGGTAACATGATAAGAGCCTGTTGTAGCTGAGCTAAGGTTCTGCGCTCATCCCTTGGATACTGCAGCAGCACCTTGGTCTCTTGCCCGTTTTCTAGCAGGCGATGCACTTCTCTTTCGCCAAACGCTTCGCCTGCTAGCTGAGCCAATTTCGCTTGCGTTAACCCAAGTTGCTGACCATATTGATTCAATACCAATCGAACTTGCGGCAAACCATCCTGACCGTCGTCGTAGACATCCGATACGCCTTTCAACGAGGCTAAGGTATCCGCTAGCTCCTCACTAACTAGGGAAGCAAGCTCACGATCATTGGAAGAGATCGTTAAGAATGTTCCACCAGCAGGCTCCTCTGCCGCACTGAATTTAACCGAATAAGCGCCTTCGATTTGCCCTGTATTTTCTCTCCATCGCTTCAACAATAAATTTCCCGGCAGTGAGTTTAAAGATTCGTTAGTAAGCTCAGCTGTGACTTCGATTTCGCCATAGCCATCAGACCAAGCAAGCAGATTCACAACAGGCTTCTCTTGTAACGGATAATCTTCCATCAAACCTTTTTCTACTTGTGTCATTGCTTGCTCTACTTGCAACAAGGCTTGGCGCTGTAAAGGCAACGGCGCACCATCTTCCAGTTCAATAACCGCGGTGATGTAACGCCCCGGGATTTCAGGAAACAACGCACTGCGAATCGCACCGTTAGACCACATACCATAAGCCAGTGAGATAACCGCCACAAACCCAAGCAGAGACGCGACTTTGTAGCTAAGTGCAAACTCCAATACTGGCTTATAGATGTTGAGATTAAACCACTGTAATCCACCTTGAGCTGCATTCTGAACCTTGGCGAACAAACCCGTTGATGGCTTTTTCACAGAAAGCTGAGCCAGGTGTGACGGCAAAATAAACTTACTTTCGATAAGCGAGAATATCAGCGCAAAGATCACCACGGCTGAAAACCCAGCCAATACTTTGGCTAGCTCGTTATTAATCCATAACATTGGAGAAAACGCAGCGATGGTTGTGAGTACACCAAACACGGTAGCCACTGATACTGAGTTAACGCCCTGCCAAGCGGCTGTCTTTCCATTTATATTGGAGGGGCCGTTTATATTTGAGAAACCATTGATATTAGAAGAATAGCCGACGTTCCCCGTCCGTTTTTCATGTATCGCTTCACCTACAACAACCGCATCATCCACCAGCACACCGAGTACCAAGATAAAGCCAAATAGAGTGATGTCGTTGATGCTGTAGTTGAACAACTGCATTGCAGCCAACGTTCCAGTCAGCGCAATTGGAATACCCATTGCGACCCAAAAGGCGAGCCTAATTTCAAGAAAGATCCCAAGTAGAACTACGACGATCAATAACCCTTGCCATGCATTCTCACTCAAACGAAATAGCTGCTCTTCAATGTAAGGTGCCATGTCGGCCATGGTATTCAACTCAATATCCGACGGCAAAATCACGCGCTGGGCATCAAGCGTTTCACTGATAGCTTCACTGACTTTAAGCAAGTTGTCGGTTTGGCTCGTACTGACCAATAATGCGATGGCGTTAGAGCCATTGTTACGCACGATAGAACCACTGTATTGGTAGCCACGACTTAACTTGGCGATGTCTCCCAGTAGTATTTTCCCTTTGCTTCCTGAAATCACGACAAGCTGGTTCAACTTCTGTAGATCATCGGCGTATCCGTCACCACGAATCACCATTCGACCTTTGTCACTAATCAGCTCACCGCTACGAGTCTCAAGCGAACGCTGCTCAACGAGCTCTGCGAGATCTTCTAAGCTCAACCCTAACGCTTTCAGTTGGTCTGGATCTGGCTCGATAACCAATTGAGATGGGCGAGTTCCCCAATTTGATACCTTCGAGATACGCGGATTCTTCTTTAGCGCTTGTTCAAGTTGCTTGGCGATGGGTTGCAGTTCGTCATCGGTTCTCGGCCCAGACACCACCACGAACGCGGCTAAATTAGTAAATTCGTTTCGCACGACTTGCGGCCTGTCCGCTTGCACGGGAAAGCCATTGATGGCGTTAACTTGATTACGAATGTCATCCAACAACTTGTCTAAATCTGTGCTACTGGTTTTACGGACCATGACCTGAGAAATCCCAGCACTCGACTGACTGGTGATCTGTTTGATGCCTGCAACACCACTGATTGACTCTTCGATTCGCTGCGTCACACTCTCATCGATCTGTTGCGCCGTACCGCCAGGGTAAGTAACGCTGATACTGATGGAAGAAGGAGCGATTTGTGGAAACGACTCGACACGCAATTGTCCGAACGCAAGCACACCACTGATAACAATCGCCATCATCAACAAATTGGCAGCAACAGGGTTATTAATAAACCATTTGGTCATCCAACTCATTGGTTTACCTCCTCAATCTGTTCATCATCAGATTGGCTCGCGATCATGGATTCTGAACTATCATCTTGATAAAAGGTAGGCTCGACTTGCTTACCAATTAACATTGAAGAAAGCGGATATTGTACCACTCTGCGAACTTGTCCACTTTGCTGATTAAACCGAATATCGAGCACCTGATTACCTTGCCCAATCAAGGATACCGACTCTTTACGTAGACGATCATTGTTGTCTAACGTCCACACATACCCGTCTCGTGTCATCGCACTTAAAGGCATACTGACTACGTTATTCTTAAGTCCTAGATTAACCTCAGCCTGAACCTGCTGATTTGGAAACAATCTTGGTTTGCTTTGATAAGGTGCCTCAACCGAAAGCACGACTTGTCTTTGGCGAGTGACCGAATCAACTTGCGGCGACACATAGCGCACTTTGGCAGGCCACTGATCCCCAGAGCGGTTCACCACCGTGATACTCGGCTCAGTCAGTGCCGCTTGGACTTGTTGCCAATGCATTTCAGAAATCGGCAACTCGATATCAATCGAATCACTGGCAGCCAATTCAAAGGTCACTTGCCCCGCCTCTATCCACTCTCTCGGGCTGATATGGCGCTTCATGATCACTGCATCAAAGGGGGCAGTAATCACTGATTCTTCCAACAACTTCTGTGCGCTTAGGTAAGCCTGTTTTGCTTGTTTCAGGTTGGCTTTCGCTGCAAGTAATTGAGGCTCTCTGCGAGCAAAAGACGAACTCGTTTTCGGGTTCAGCATTTTTAACGCGACCGTTTGTTCGTGCTTAGCCTGCTTCAACTCCAATTCTGCTTGTTTCAATGAGCTCAACGCCTGAGCCAAGTTCGCATCAACCGCACTAGTATCTAACCTTGCTAACACATCGCCTTTGTTAACCAAATTCCCCGGTTCAATGCTTTCATCTAGCCATTTCAACTGCGCGCTGCTCGACGCTTTCAGCTGTACTGGCCAACGCGCAGCCGTTACACCTAATATCGTTAGCGTCGATTGATGCTGTGATGGTGTCACCTCTAACACTGAAACTGGGGCAAGGACGGCTTCTTTCTTTACTGGCTGGGTAGCTTCAGGTTCCAATTCATCAACGGCAACCAACGCGATAAAGATGGCTGCGCAACCGACTAATACAGAAAGTGGCTTTTTAAATTTCATAAGGTATCTCCTTGGTAACCTGTTGAGTGGCGGTGTGATTAAGGCGCTGACTGATTTCAGTGAGACGAGAAAGGGTTTGTAATGTGATTGGTAACATCACTGCGGTTTCAACAAACTCGAGTGAATAAGTGACGATAGAGAACACTTGACCAGCGGTCGGCTCTGTAAGCTGACTCACCATCCATAAATTGCCGATGACCGCGCCAAACAACACGATAAAAATCAGGCCATAGACAACAGCTTCGGTATCAGACAGTTTGATTTCACACTGTTTTAGGCGCTCAAAGTGCCAACGAAGTGCAGATAAGCGAACACCACTCAGCAACTTCACTTGCTGTTCAACTTGGTCGTTAAATTGGCCATTGAGTCGTGTAAATGTTCGGTGGAATACGCCGTAAATAACCAGCATCGACAACCCTGCAAACAACATGCAAAGCGCCAACGAGAAGTGAAACGTTGAGAGGATAACCACCGTCGCGACAAGCTGAACTATCGCGGTCATCAAAGTAGGCAAATCATCTTCTAGAAAATCAACCAGCTCACGAGACATGGTTAGCCGAGCGTCTTTGGTCGAAATAGATAAACCGCGTAGGTTACGCTCAACAAGGTTTGCCAGTTTGACGCGAATAGCACCATACACACGGGTATCGTAAAAACGACGAACGACACTGATGATCACCAGTACAAAAAGAATCAGTGCCAACATCATCAAAGGCTGAAAGCTTTGGTTTAATACTCCGTCGATGGCGTAACCAATAAACAGCGGCAGCAGAATAAGCATCACGTTTTCAGCCAATACCATTAACCAAGTCGCAGCGACCTTTAATGGATTAAGCCGAATAATCGTCAGCAGAGAGATGGGATATTTGAATAGCATTATTGAGCCCATAAATGAATATGGCGCCAGTATTACCAATCCGACATGGAAAAAAGTGTCCCAGATTGCTGTATTAGAAAATTAGACGTTAGACTCGCCCAACAACCCACTCGGTTACCTTTTGTTTACCTTGGCTCCTTTACTGTCCTTGATAAGAAAAATGAACAACAAGGAAAGAGCATGAAATTATTCGCTTCAATACTCACGACTGTCGGTATTACTGGTGCTGTCTGGGGGCTATTACATATTCAGCCTGCGATTGCGGATGCATCGACGGAGCAGCCAATAACTGTGTCATCAACGAACAAGTCATCAATCGACAAACAGCCAAAAAACAAGTCCGTAGAGGTCAAACAACAGGCGACTGCAAACACGACTTATCTGCAAGGTTTAAGCAAGACGATTTCTTTAGATGACGTGCCAAACCTATGGGTCGATTTCTATCAGCAACTCGGCACCAACGATAAAAACATTGAGCAACAACAGAAAGTCATCGTGACCTATCAAGACATCAGCTTAGATTTCAGCGAAGCAACAATCACGATTGGCTTCCCGACTCAGCAATCAAAATTAAATAAAAACAAACCATTAATTAAGATTCCAAGCAAAGCCAAAGGCACCCTTCTGCTAGGTAAAGGCGAGCATACTGAACAGGAACTAGCACATGCTTGGGAAGATATCGCGATTCTAAAAGAAGTGGATATGGTTATAGAACATCACCAGCTGAATCAGCATGGGTTGCCAGATTCTAGCGAGTTATACGTCTATTATAAGAACAACCAGTAAAGGATTTAGTTATGGATTTCACTATGGATAGCATTGGGAATTTTCTCTCTCAAACATTTACAGAAACAAGCATCATCCTTACCGAGACTTGGGTCGATGACAACTTTCTACTGCTTGCTCTGGCTCTGTTTATCTTTGAGCTTATCCGCTATGCCTTTAAGAGAAAGCTCAGCTGGAATATGTTGGGAGACAGCGCGACCAACTTAGTCACCTTGTTCTTCCTATTGGTTACCGTTTTCTTCGTCGGGTTAGCTTATGTTGGTGCGTTTGTTTACGCCTACGAGAACTTCAGCCTAACTCAACTGCCAATATCCGGTTGGACAATTCTTGGTTGCTTGATCTTGGCCGATCTCGCTTACTACTGGGAACACAGATTCTTGCACAGCAACGGTTTAGCTTGGGGAACGCACTCGGTTCACCATAGCTCGCCTTACTTTAATATCTCGGTCGCTTACCGCTTTGGGCCTTTAGATTGGTTCTTCCCGTTCTTCTTTCACTTGCCGTTAATTCTGCTCGGCTTTAACCCGTTTGTCGTGCTGATGTGTGAAACCTTTGTTCAACTGTTTCAAACACTGCTGCACACTGAAAGCGTTAAACGACTGCCTCGCCCTGTCGAAGCGGTGTTCAATACGCCCTCTCACCACAGAGTGCATCACGCGACCAACAAGCAATACCTTGATAAAAACTACGCTGGCATCTTCATTATTTGGGACAAGATGTTCGGTACCTTCGCTAAAGAAGAGCAAGAAGTCAGATATGGCGTGTTTCCGAGAATCAACTCTGTGAACCCATTTAAGGTATATTTCCACGGCTACGTTAAACTGTGCCAACAGTTATGGCATGCGCCAAATTGGAACTACCGACTACAACTTCTTATTCAGCCGCCTATCTGGGCTTGGAAAAGAGAACGAGAAACAAAGTAAGGACACTTATGAGTATTAACGCCCTGTTGATTGAAGACGACAGCGACTTGGCAGAAGCCATTGCAGACTATATGGAACTCGACGGTTTCGAATTCGATTTTGCTTACAATGGCAGCGCGGGTCTAAACCTCGCTTTAGAGGGGCGTTATGACATCATCTTAACGGACATCAACATGCCCAAGATGGATGGGCTCGATGTCTGCCAATCCCTTCGTCAACAAGGAGTGACCACTCCAATTCTCATGCTGACCGCAAGAGACACGCTACAGGATAAAATCGCGGGGTTCGAGGTGGGTTCGGATGACTATCTAGTGAAGCCTTTTGCGATGGAAGAACTCAAAGTACGGCTGATGGCGCTGATACGTCGCTCTCAAGGTTCGGTGACGTCTCTGTCTGTGGCAGATCTCAAGCTGGACTTAGACAAGCACCAAGCTGTTAGAGACGGCAAGCTATTGAAGCTGTCCCCAGTTTGTTGGCGAATGCTCGTGATGTTAGTGCGAAACAGCCCTAACGTGGTGAGCAAAGCCAAGCTTGAAGAAGCATGGGAAGACGAAATGCCAAGCTCTGATAGCATGAAAGCGCACCTGTTTAAGCTTCGACAAGTGGTTGATGCGCCCTTTGACTCAAAACTAATTCACACGGTTCATGGCATTGGTGTTGTCTTACATGGGGAGTCATCATGAAGCACCCGAACATGAATCGAGTCAGTATCAAGCGTGATATCTACCTCTACTTATTTGGCATCGTCGTATTACTCACTGCCATCTACAGCTTGATGGTATCTCAGAGCTATCATATTGGTCTCAATGAATCGGCAAAATATGGATTCTTATATGAGCTGGAAGTGGCAGAGCAGCAATACATCGAAACAGGGCAACTGCCAGACTACCAAAACCCAACATTCCAAGCCTTTCTAAGTTATTCAGATCTGCCCGTTAAGTTTCAACAAACCTTTGATTGGAAAGCGTTTGATAACGATGCAATTTATGAACACTACGAGCAATCAGCTAACAATGATTCAGGCCAATACCTCTATGCAGCCAAGCATCCGATATCAGGTAGCGACGAAGCGTTATACATCATTTCTGAATACGACGAAGCCATCTACTTGAATCTATTCGAGCTCAACCCACCCGATTCCGTCAACCAAATTAACAATGCCTTCATTGCTATTGGCGCACTCTTGCTCTTGGTGTTTTTGATCATTCGCCTGCTGATACACCGAGTCACCAAACCGATTATTACCTTATCAAAATGGTCGGAATCTCTGGACGTGGACAACACTAAAGGACTGACTCAGTTTCGGTATAAAGAGATCGATCAGTTAGCTTCCCAACTAATTAAAAGCGTGCACGGTGAACGACAGGCCAATGAGCGTGAGAGCTTTTTCTTAAGAGCAGCCAGCCACGAATTAAGAACACCGATCGCCACTATTTCAGCCAGCGGCGATATGCTGGTTCGCTTGTCTGAAAGCATTCCCAACAGCGGCCAACGTGCCGTCGCACGAATCCAACGTTCAGCCACCAGCATGAAAGCCTTGGTAACGACTCTGTTGTGGATGAGTCGTAATAGCGAAATGGAAACCAACTATGAGCAAATCAAGCTGACTCCCCTGCTCAACAACATCATCGAAAGCCAACGTTACCTTCTCAAAAACAAAGAAGTAGAGATCCACACCAAGGTCGACCAAGGCCAACACTCCCTTCCCCGTGAGTTAACCGAGGTTGTGCTCACCAACTTGGTCCGAAATGCATTTCAACATGGTGGTAGCGGAGATATCAGAATCACACTGACAGAACATCAGTTTGAGGTAACCAATCGTTTGGAAGATGAAAACCTAGCAAACGACTCTGAACAACAAACCTCTTTTGGTATCGGCCTAGAGCTCATTGATCGCGTTTGTCAGAACCAAGGTTGGCAGTTTACTCATCAAGTTCACAACAATGAGTTCATCGTCAAAGTCATGCTATAGCGATTTTCTAAATGGTTATTGGATGGTGACCAAAAGTTTACCCTTGCTTGGTTATGCTAATCGCACAATCTAGTTAGGAGTTATTTTATGGGCACTTGGATTTTAGAAACACTATTGTGGGCTGTGGTAACGGTGGCGGTTTGTGTCGCGATTTGGGGGCTGTACTTACCTAATATATTAATCGCATTAGGTGTGTCGGTAGCGGTATCACTGTTACTGGGCAACAGCTGGAGAAGCTAGTTATTTAAGGAAGAGCATAGTTCAAAACATAAGTGAGTATTGGCACACCCGACAGCAGCGATATTTACTAAGTACGTTGATTAGGCACGTACTGTCGGGCGCGAATTAAATTAGCTACTTAGCGTTTCTTCGAATACACCTAGCTCACGACCAAGCCATGTCGCGCGTACTGTGTGATCCAAAGTTTCTTCACCGCCAGTCACAGGGTGAATCAACACCGACATATCACCGCGTTCTTGCTCAAGCCATTCAACAATACCCGACTCTTTGTTAGCAAAATGAATCTCGAACATTGGCATCTTATGTGGGCCAACCAAACGCTGTATTAATGGGAAAGTCTCTAACACATCTTTACGTTCCGATAGAATTTTCTGACGCAGTGTTTCTGCCTGCTCTGCAAAGCGCAGAGGGAAATAGATATGACCGTGGTACATGGCACCATCCTTTAGAATTATGATGTCGCGATTTTATACCTAAACCGCCTTTAATAGCTAAATCTAAATAAGTGGACTTACTATGGAAAAAATCCGTAGGAACAAAAAACTAGAGTTTGAGTTAACGTTGGCCGCTAAAACAAACTCTAGAGATACTGGTGTCGACTATCGTTTTAAAATCACTACGGGCGTAGCTTTAAAACTCGGTCAATGTCTTCTGCAGAATGGCGCTCTGGTACTTGCTCCCACTCTTCGCCAAATGAACGGTTAACCACTCGACCGCGTTGGAATCCTTCGCGCGCTTCTAGTTGCTTCGCCCAGCGAACTACGTTGGCGTAAGACTCAACTTGAAGGAATTCAGCGGCATCATATGTTTTACCTAGTACAAGGTTGCCATACCAAGGCCAAATCGCGATATCTGCGACACTAAGCTCTTCGCCTGCCACATACGTGTTATTCGCTAACTGTTTGTCTAATACATCTAGTTGACGTTTCACTTCCATCGCAAAACGGTTAATTGGGTATTCTTGCTTTTCATCGGCGTAAGCGTAGAAGTGACCAAAGCCACCACCTAGGAATGGTGCAGAGCCTTGCGCCCAGAACAACCAATTTAATGTTTGAGTGCGAGCAGCGCCCTCTTTCGGTAAAAAGTGACCAAACTTTTCGGCCAAGTGCATCAAGATGGATGCCGATTCAAAGACATTCACATCTTCGTCACCAGATTTATCAACAAGTGCTGGTATTTTCGAATTCGGGTTTACACCAACAAAGCCAGAAGAGAACTGATCAGCCTCACCGATGTTGATCAAGTACGCATCATATTCAGCTTCTTTAACACCCGCCGCTAACAACTCTTCTAGCAAGATAGTGACTTTTTGACCGTTAGGTGTGCCAAGGGAATACAATTGAAAAGCATGATCACCAACAGGAAGCTCTTTATCAAAGCGAGCGCCAGATTCAGGACTATTGATATTTGCCCACTTGTTACCACCATCAGTATCGTTAACCCAAACTTTTGGCGGTGTGTATTGTTCTGACATGATATTTCCTTATTAATATAGGGTAGCTTTAACTGATATTAGGTCACGCTCCCTTGGTTAAAACCCCTAAATACAATTTCTTTTCAAACTGTTAAGCATGGCTTATTCCAGAAAGACATAACCTGCTTTATGAGATAGCACACGTAAAAGATAAGTGCTCAATCAAACCTAAGCCCCATATCGGTTAGTACGACACGTGATTTAGTCACGACATTCCTACAGCTTCCAGAAAGCTGTGATAAAATCGGGAGATTACAATTGATAAGGATTTGGCAATGTCTTCAGATTACACAGGCTCGAGTGCAGCGTACGCTCGCCAAGAGAAAGGCTACCGCGAAAAAGCACTGAAACTGTACCCTTGGGTTTGTGGTAAATGTGCACGTGAATTTGTTTACTCAAACTTGAGAGAGCTTACCGTTCACCACGTGGATCACGACCATACAAACAACCCTGAAGATGGCAGCAACTGGGAACTACTATGCTTGTACTGTCACGATCATGAGCACTCAAAATACACGGATCATGACCGTTACGGTGTTGATGCAAAAGCCCGTTTAGACGACCATCAATCAGCAACGCACAATCCCTTTGCCGATCTAGCGAAGTTGATGAAGAAGTAACACGCGTTAAGACCTGTATTTGCTAGATGATAGCGGCTAGATACTAGATAAATAACAAGAAACCCCAGTATGTCACCATACTGGGGTTTCTTTTATCTGCCTTATAGCTAGAGTTCACTCAAGTTAAGGCCAGATCAAAAAGAGCCTTCCGAAGAAGGCTCTTTTTAGAATTCTGTATTAGGTCTGCAATTATGCAGCCGCTTGCTTGCGAGAGTCTTCTACCTGCTTAGCGCGCTTTTTTAGCGTCAACTTATCGCGGTATGCAAACCAAACGTAAGACACAACCACTAAGAAGAACAGGTATGACAATGAGAAAATGAACGGCGATTGAATGATATCGTTCGAGATACCCCAAGAAACACCGACAACTGTCACTGCAATTTTCGCGAAAAAGCCACACATCAATAACATTAGAGCTAACTGTGGGAAACGCGTGCTACGGAAAGCTAACCAATAGCAACTACCCACTGCCAATGCAGCAATATAGAAGCCAAACAAGAAAGAGTGGATATGGTCAGCTGCCGCTACACCACCAGAAATTGACATCAATAGAATTAAAAACAGTTTCATAATACTCGCCTCGCCATAAGTTGGAAACGCATCCTTTCAAATTTGGAATCTCAGTTTGCGTACTATTTTCCCACTTTTTTTCAACAACACAACCCCTCCAATCGAACAAAATGTAAGCAAAGGTACCACCAAAAACCACCCGTAACAACTGGTTAACATTTTGTTTTTAATAAAACTCCGTTACTCCTTGTCTCATATGGACAAAGCTCCACTTCGATTTATTTTGTTACACAAAATTAACCTTAGAAAATAATTAAAATAATTCGTAACTCTGTGATATCCGCACGGAATACGTGGCAATTCAGAAATACTTATCGAAGAACACCTTAAAAAATAGGCCCGCCACGCTAAAAAGAACAAAACGGAAAGGTATTAAATACAATTGCAAAACCAATAAAAAACAACTTATTAACAAATTTGAGTTTATTTACCAAAAATGGAAAAAGAGATTCCAATCACATTTTTATTGGTTATAATCCGCGCTCTTTTGCGCTATCTGTTGATAAACGCAAACTAATTTTGAAGAAACAATCACAATAACCCGTCTTTAGTTAAGTGGCTCACCACTAACCAACGACAAAACTGAGAATAAAAATGAGCAAGATTGATAAAGCATCACGTATCCTGCTAGCAGGCTTCTGTATCAACCTTTGTCTTGGCATCCTGTATGCTTGGAGTGTATTTAACAAGGCGCTAGTCACCGAAGCTGGTTGGAGTGCTGCTGAAGCATCTGCACCTTACGCTATTGCAACTATCACATTCTCTGTTTGTCTTCTTGTTGCAGGCATCCTACAAGACCGTATGGGCCCACGTAAGATCCTTATTCTTGGTACAGCGCTTACTGGCCTAGGTATGATTGCTTCTGGTTTCGCTACGACTCCTATGATGCTAAACCTAACGTTTGGCGTGATGACAGGTGCTGGTATCGGCTTCGGTTACGCATGTCTTTCTCCATCAGCAATGAAATGGTTCCATTCTTCTAAGAAAGGTATGGTTAACGGTCTAATCGCTGCAGGTTTTGGTCTTGCTGCTATTTACCTAGCACCACTCACTTCTGCGCTAATCGACAGCATGGGTATTCAAACAAGCTTTATGATTCTTGGTGCCGGCGTACTTGCGATTGCAGTACCTCTAGCAGCAACAATCAACAACCCACCAGCGGATTACACGCCAGCTGAGCCTAAAGTAAAAGCAGGCCAAGCACCTAAAGCAGTTAAGAAGACTGAAGACCTAACGTGGAAAGTAATGCTGAAGACTCCTCAGTTCTACTCTCTATGGATCATGTACGCATTTGCTGCTTCTGTTGGTCTTATGATCATCGGTAACATCACTACGATTGCTAGCGTTCAAGCGAACCTACCAAACGCAGTTTACCTAGCGTCTATCCTTGCTGTGTTCAACTCAGGCGGCCGTGTTGCTGCGGGTATGCTTGCAGATAAAATCGGTGGCGTACGTACTCTACTTCTAGCGTTCATCCTTCAAGGCGCGAACATGGCTCTATTCGCTACGTTCAACTCTGAATTCACGCTAATCATTGGTACGGCTATCGCAGCTGTTGGTTACGGTACGCTTCTAGCAGTATTCCCAACATTGACTGCTGAGTTCTACGGCCTGAAAAACTACGGTACTAACTACGGCGTGCTTTACACGGCATGGGGTATCGGCGGCGCTATCGGTGCAGCAGTTGTTGGTTACTCAATGACAAACGGCGAAGGTTACGGCCTAGCTTACACAATCTCTGCAGCTATGATGGCAGTGTGTATTGTTCTTGCAATCGTCACTAAGCCAATCTCTGAAGCTAAAGTTTCTGAACTAAAAGCATCTCAAGCTTAATCATCAGAAAAGATTGAATTTGTTACTGAAGAGCTTAACCTTAGGGTTAGGCTCTTTTTGTATCAAGCGATGAACCCATTGACGATAGAAACCACTCTTCAGCTCCCCCCTACTTATTATCTCGATAACTTCAATCGGTTGGTTGAACACGCTCAAACGCTCTATACCGATCTTCTAAGTGACGATGAATGTCATTGGTTGTCTGAATACAAACGTCTTTCCGTTTCAAGCCAATGTTTAATGGTTCGTTTGCTTTCTCGTAAAGGCCGTTGGTTTCGCAGCGATAAACTCAACTATGTTGAGATCCCTGATTTAAATACCACACTACAAGAGCTAAGCACCGCAGGCTTTATTGCGTTGAGTCATCCCGAAGAACAGCATCACCTTGTCATTAGCAATGTCGAGATCGGGTTGCACTTACTCACCAAACCAGAGCTGTTGAGTATATTCCCCGCCTTTAAGAACCACAAAACCGCGAAGAAAGATGAGCTGTTGTTACTGCTTGATCAGCAACCTTTTGATCAATTTCTAAACCTAAACTTCGACTGTATTTACGTCGTCGAATCTCAAGTGATTGATGTATTACTGCTACTGTTCTTTGCTAACACCTATCAAGACTTAAGCCAGTTCGTGTTAAGCGACCTTGGGCTCAATACCTTTGAGAACTACCCATTAAGCAAGCAGCGCCGCTTCTTCACTTCTAGAGATCAACTCAATCAATTGCTCCAGATGCGCGATGTTCAACGCTTGTATTCAGAAGGTGACCGCAAAGACAGTGAATTTCTTGAGCAGCTTTTACAGTCGATACCTGCGGAATCAGAACACAGAAGCATAGCCAGAAAACGATCGCGTTTGATCAACGATATCGCGCGCGATCTAGAAAGGCTCAGCCAAAACGACCAAGCTGTCTTTTGGTTTAAACAATCTGTACTTCCTCCGAGCAGAGAGCGACTTGCACGCATCTATGACAAGCAAGACGAGTTAGACTTAATGTGTGACATTGTCACGCAAATGAAAGCTGCTCCATCAGATGTGTCAGAGTTGGAAGTCGCTATTAAGCTTGAAGACAAACTACTACGGAAACAGGGGCACAAAGTTTCACGAACCATAAAACCGAGCTGCAAAGAGATAAAACTGGAATTAGACCTCAGCCAAACGCGAGTCGAGCTTGCGGTAAAGCAGCATTTTGAGGACCAAGGCTGGGATGTCTACTTTTCTGAGAACAGTTTTCTATGTGGCTTGTTCGGCTTGGCCTTTTGGGAGGTCATTTTTGCAGATGTTGAAGGCGCCTTTATCAATCGATACCAACATCGACCTCTGGATCTGTACCATTCCGATTTCGTAGACAAACGAGCCGAACAGGTCGAAGCGGTGTTTCAGACTATATTCAAGCATGGGCTGAACCACTTACTCAATATTTATGACCAGAAGCGCGGTATCGCCAATCCATTTGTTCATTGGAACTACTTCCCCAGATCACTCGTCGAGCACAGCATGGTGGCTATTCCCAACGCATTGATTGTTGATCTTTTCAAGGTGATATTGAGTGACCTAAAACTATTCAGAACTGGGATGCCAGATTTGATTGCATTCAAGGACAAAGAGTTTCATTGGGTTGAAGTCAAAGGTCCCGGAGACAAACTGCAAGACAACCAATGGCGCTGGATCAAAGAGTTTAAGCGATTGTCTGTCCCTTTCTCTGTTTGTTACGTCAATCAGTAAGCCTTAGTTCGACACTCCAAAATCCAACCTCGGGTGAGTGACTCACCTCGATAAGTTGCTCAGTCCCATCAAGATCTTATCTATAAGATTGTTAGAACATGAGCATTTTCAATCATTTTCGATATAATTAGAGAAAATGCTTAATATATAAATACGTATGAATTTGAAAAAACTCTTCATTTTAGCTTTTGTTAGCGTCTTCTCAGGTTGTGCCGTCTACGCGGGTTTAAACTTCGACGAGCTGTTTGGTAAACAACAAGTTCGCGATCGCCAAGCGCCTATTCTGTCGGCTCAAGCACAACACTTCATTGATGAAGTGAAACCCATCATTGATAACCGATGTGTGGTTTGTCACGCTTGCTATGACGCACCTTGCCAGCTCAAAATGTCTTCAGTAGAAGGTATCGACCGAGGTGCGAGCAAGGCACTCGTTTATCAAGGCACCCGTTTAACCGCCTCAGCCCCTACTCGCTTGTTTGAAGATGCTTTAACCACACAAGAGTGGCGCGATGCGGATTTTCATCCAGTCCTCAACGAACGTATGCAGAATTCAACGGCTAACCTCGATGCTGGTCTTGTTTCTCGAATGTTGATCCAGAAAGAGAACCACCCACTTCCAGATCAAACCCAGCTTGAAGGTTTCGACTTTTCAACCGATCGCGACCAACAGTGCCCAACGATTGAAGAGTACGCCCAGTACGAGAGAGATTACCCAACTTGGGGGATGCCTTATGGGATGCCGAACTTAGATAAAACAGAATACGCGACTTTAATGAGTTGGTTAGAAAATGGCGCGTTAATGAACGACCACATTCCACTGAATGATGCGGAACAAGAGCTCGTTAATGTCTACGAAAGCTTTCTCAATAAGAGTGACAATAAAAGCCAACTTTCAGCACGTTACATCTATGAGCACCTGTTTCTATCGCATGTCTACTTCTCTGATTTGGCGCAGCCAACGCGTTTCTTCACACTTGTTCGCTCTGCAACGCCTCCAGGTGAAGCGGTGCAACGCATCACGACTCGTCGCCCTTACGACGATCCAAAAGTAGAACGTGTTTACTACCGCCTGATTCCAGAACAAGGCACCATCGTCGACAAAACGCACATGCCTTTCGCACTCAATAAAGAGCGACTAAAAAAGTGGAACATTTGGTTTGTCGATGCTGATTACTCTGTGAAACAACTCCCTAGTTACAACATTGATGTCGCAGCTAACCCTATGACTTCGTTTGAAGCGCTGCCAGTGAACTCGCGCTTCCATTTCATGTTGGACAATGCGCAAAACACCATCATGGCTTTTATCAAAGGGCCGGTGTGTCGTGGTCAACTTGCCTTGAATGTGATTAACGACCGTTTTTGGGTTTTCTTCATTGATCCAGAGAAAGCCGATTTACCAGAAATAAACGCTTTCTACGCCAGCCAGAAGAAAAACTTAAAACTACCTAGCGAGCTAAAAAGTAACACCGTACCTGCGACTAACTGGGTAAGATACGCTAAGCAACAGGCTCGATACCTAAATGCGAAATCAGACTTCACCAACCAATGGTTCGATAGTGGCGTGAACCTAGACACCGGTATAATTTGGGATGGCGATGGCATCAACCAAAATGCCGCTCTCACCATCTTTAGACACTTCGATAGCGCTTCTGTTGTACAAGGGTTAGTTGGCACGCAACCTAAAACTGCGTGGATCCTTGATTACGCCTTACTAGAGCGCATTCATTACCTTCTTGTCGCAGGTTTCGATGTGTACGGAAACTTCGGCCACCAGCTGATTACGCGTATGTTTATGGACTTCTTGCGCCTTGAGGGTGAAAGTAACTTCTTAACCCTTCTTCCTAAAGATGTTCGCCATATTGAACACTCAAGCTGGTACAAAAACCAAAGTGCACAACTGAGCGATTACTTGCAACGCAATATCGCCCCTTTCGACCAACCAACAAGTGTGGTTTACAAAACGGCCGATCCTAAGCGTGAACTGCTCAATATGATCAAAGATAAGCTCGCGCCTGTCCTCGATAGTCGCTTTGATATTGTCGAAACAGGTTTTGGTCGAAAGAACGAAGCACTGCTTAACCAAGTGAATTTGATAAAGGGAGTCGGCCTGCGTCATGTTCCTCAATTAGTGATGATCATGATTGAAGGCAAAAATGGCGAAGAGCAATTGTTCACCATGATTCACAATAACGCGCACAGCAACATTTCTAGCTTGTTTAATGAAGAAGGTAATCGCGATTACGCCAATGATGACTTAACGCTCGTACGAGGCGTTGTCGGTAGCTACCCTGCCGCCTACCTGTCTTTAACCGAGAGCGAGATACCGACTCTGGTGAAAACGCTGCAAAGTTTGAACACAAAAGAAGACTACGTGGCGCTGCTTGATAAGTTTGCGGTACGACGCAGTTCTAACGAGTTCTGGCCGTTCAGTGATCGCGTACATCGTTGGTATCAACAAGACCAACCGATCGAGTTCGGCTTGTTGGATTACAACCGCTTCGAGAATAGGTAGCAAGCGATAAGCATTAATTCGAGCTCTTGAGCCTTGGCTTTAGCTCTTAAGACGTGGTTCTAGCTCCTAAGACTTAGCTATACAGCCTTGAACCTCGGATATAACCCTTGAACCTTGGTTAGCTTGAATGGTTAGCCTTTCATAAAGAACGCTGACTTGCGCGGTATAAAAAATCCTCTGACGAATATTCGTTCAGAGGATTTTTTTGACTTGTTGATTAGATCAAGTTTAAAGCAAGCTCACGTCATTAAGCGGAAACATAAGTTAGTAGCGCCTCTAACGAGTCTTTAACCAATTCAGATAAAGCGTGATCGTTATCTCGGTACTGCAATAATGGTTCTTCGCTTACTTCTATGCTCTGACACAACTTGTACAGTGCTAATAAACCCAAACTGCCCGCAGATCCTTTGAGCTTGTGCGCCAAAGACTTAACTTCTCGTCCGTTATCGGCTTCGCTTGCCTCCACTAATTCATTCAAGGTAAGGTTACTGCTCTCCTCGAATAGCACAACGATCTGCTTCATTTTATCCAATCCAAGGATCGACAAGTCACCCTCTATCACTTTGGAATCAATCAGTTTCACTGGAGTGTCTCCTTCATCTTGGGAATCAGTTGTCGTCGTGTACTTGGCTAAAACATCTACCATCTGTGTCGAGCATTCATCACTGTTACCCTTAATCACACGGTTACCATTTTGCTTACAAACAGCATCGTTTGGATCAGGCTGTGGCAACAATAGTGTTTTACCATCGAGTTGAGCAACAATGAGCTGAGAAAGTGCTTCCTTCTCTAGCGGCTTAGGCAAGAAGCCATCAAAGCCAGACGACAAGTAGCTTTCCACTTCTTCGTTAAACACGTGAGCCGATACTGCGATCATTGGTGGTACTTTGCGTGTTACGTTTTCTTCATGCTCATGCTGAAGCGCATCGTCTTTGAGTTGTTGAATTAACTCGACGCCATCGCAGTCCGGTAAGTTAATGTCCACCAGCGCAATATCAAACTCTTGCTCACTGAATATGGCTCTCGCTTCTTGTCCGGTTGTCGCTATCACAACATCGTGACCCAGGTTATTCAAAAAGCCTTCAGCAACAATACAGTTCACAGGGTTGTCTTCAATCAGAAGTACCTTCGCTCGGATGCAAGCTTCAATGACCGTTGCTTTAGTTTCAATTTTCTCACCTACTTCAAGTGGCAATGAGAACCAAAACTGACTGCCCTCGCCTTCTTCGGAATGAACGCCAATATCCCCATTCATTGCCAACATGATGCTTTTACTGATCGCCAATCCAAGCCCTGTGCCACCGGTTTTGTTGCGGCCGCTATCGGTTTGAGTAAAGGCATCAAACAGACAAGCTTGTTCGCTTGCGTCAATTCCGACACCGGTATCTGACACTTCAAACATGACTCTATTTTCATCTTCGATATCTAAGCTGATAAAGATATCGACTGAGCCACTTTCAGTAAACTTAATCGCGTTACCGACCAAGTTATTCAATATTTGACTGATTCGAGTGACGTCACCACGCCAATAGCGTTGAACATCACTTTCGATATGAAAATCAAAGTTAAGCTTCTTCTCAGCAGCGCGCCCTTCCATTAACTGATAGGTATCTTGAACCATCTGGTAAAGGTCGAAAGAAGCCGCGCGTATTTCAAGATGTCCCGCTTCTATCTTTGAATAGTCCAGCACGTCATTCAAAATAGCGAGTAGATTCTTACCACTGCGGTTAATGATGTCCGCATAACCTGATTGCAGCGGGTCTAAACCAGTATCTTTAAGCAATCGAGCCGTACCTAATACGCCATTCATAGGCGTTCGTATTTCATGGCTCATCGTCGCGAGGAAAGCAGACTTGGCACGGCTTGCTTGTTCTGCCGCATTGCGAGCTTTAGCGTGGTTACCCACCTCGACATTCAACTTCTCATTGGTCTTTTGCAGCTGATAGGTTCGGTCTGTTACTAACTCTTCTAAGTGCTCTTTGTGCTCTTCGAGCTCACGTTTTGCCTTAGCTTCGCCAACCGCGACCACTTGTAGTGCTTGCGCGGTGTTTCTGGCGGTGATGATCGCCTCGCCCATATGAGCCAACTCATCATTACCCTTAACCGAGATATCAATATTCAAGCGACCTTGTGCGATAGACATCAAAGCAGAAGAGTATTCAGTAAGACGTTTAACAACCGAGATATAAACCACTCGCCAAACGATAAATGCGACGATAACCAAACCAATAACCGAAATCACAGACAGCGACCATTGAGCCAGATTCAGCGTGCTAGTCAGCTCATCAACCGCTTTTTTTGTGCTTCGGTTTGAATCATCAACCAGTTGGTTAACCGTTGTATTCAGCTGAGAGAACAGCTCCAACGTATTTTGCATCAGAAACTCTGACTTTTTGGTGTTCTCATATTGTTCTAGCGAGATATCGAACACGACCTGGCGTTTTCTCAACTCTTCAAGCAACTGAGACATCTGCGCTGAACGAGTCGGATCTTCGACCGCTTTAACGCGGCGCGCCATGATTCTTAGGTTAGATTCGAATTCAGACTGGATTTGATGAATACGTTCAACGTTGGTGACGGTTTGCGTTTCTTCAATTTGATTGAGCATCTTGAACGCCAACAAATGCAATTCGTGCAGACGTTCAGACAAATCAAGATCAACTTCAACAAGTGCGTCTAAGGCTTGGTAGGCTCTATCGGTTTCTTTGGTTTCTAGCAGGTCGTAGATGTGCGTTACGTTAGCAACCGCAATGGTGGCAGTATTCAGCACTTGGGTTCGCGTGAGCTGCTCTAACTCTTCGGCAAGTAAGCGCATCTCTTCAACACGAGACGTCAATTCCTTGCTTAACCAAAGCTTACGTTCGACCGAGACACCCAGTTCAGCCAGTGTGTTAATAACGCTTTGAACATTGTTTTCGAGTTTATTGAGAAGTTGCGAATCAAAACTGTCGACACCAAGCTCTTTGATATGTTGAAGAAGTGCTTCAAGCTGGTCAAACAACACAGTGCCAGCCTCTTTTCGTTCGGCCTCGTTTCTCGCATTAGAAAGCGTTTGTACCGACGAAATAATACGGTTACTCAACTCAGAAACTTGACGAGCTTCGATCATGGCAGGAAGCGCTGAATCGACGACGTTTCTTTCCGTTTTTGCTACAAAGCTAAAACCAGAAACACCGATCAATGCAGACAATAGAACCAACAGTGCCATCACTAAGAATGAGGCCAGTAGCTTGCGTCCAATACTCGCTGAGGCTAACAACATAAACTTTAAACCTTAAAACGTTCTTCTTTACCCATGCAGAATACGCTATATTTTGCAGTGTTTCTTATCTAAAACCAATAAAACGGCAATTCATGCTATCTAGACCTTTAGCTTCAAAAATCATTCTCTCACTACTGGCCTCAGTAACCTCTGTCGCGAGTGCTAGCGAGCCTTTGAGCCCAATAAAACCTGCCGAAGCCACATCACATAAAGAGAAAATTTGTGCCATTTATCCGCACCTTAAGGATTCTTACTGGTTGTCTGTTAACTACGGCATGGTCTCTGAAGCAGAAAAGCAGCAAGTTGAGCTAAGAGTATTAGAAGCCGGCGGGTACCCAAACATTGGTAAGCAAGCCTCACAGCTGGTGCTTTGCACACAATGGGGAGCCGATGCCATTATTTTAGGCACAGTTTCACCCGATGCTTACCATGACAATCTTACGGATTGGGTTGGCTCTACCCCTGTGTTTGCTACTGTGAATGAGTTGACCGTCAATGAAGAACAACAGAAGGTATTGAAAGGCACGGTCGGTGTCGACTGGTATCAAATGGGATTTCAAGTCGGAGAGTTTTTGTCGAAACGACATCCGAAAGGATCAGGCGAAACACCTATCGCCTTGTTACTTGGCCCACAATCAAGTGGCGGTACTAAGCCGGTAGCTCTTGGGTTTTATGATGCAATCAAATCAAGCGATATCAAAATTGCGATAAGCTATTGGGCAGACAACGATAAAGAACTGCAAAGAAACTTGGTACAACAAGTCATCGAGCAGCCGGATATTCAATATATTGTCGGAAGCGCAGTCGCGATTGAAGCTGCGATAAGTGAGCTGAGAGCAGCCGGTAAAACCAAAGAAATTGGATTAATTTCAAGTTACCTAAGTCACGGAACCTACCGCGGCTTACTTCGTAACAAGGTGCTTTTTGCACCAACAGATAAAATGGTTGAGCAAGGTCGCTTATCGGTAAAACAAGCCACCAGTTACTTACGCGGTCAACCTTATGAAAAACACAGTGCACCCATGATTGAAGCACTGACACCGGCAACACTCAAAGATCAAATTATCGCCGACTCATTGTCACCTTCTGAGTTTCGTCCGGTATTCAGTGTGAATCCTTAGTGCTATATTGGCTGAAGAACTCAAAACAATAAAAACGAAGCAATCATTTAGGGAACATTCATGCAAAAAACGACGCGTACTATGCCAACGCATAAGAATATCGCTTTGGTCGCTCATGACCATTTCAAACCTGAGCTACTTAGATGGGTCACAGAGAACAAAGAAAAACTACAAAAGCACTTCCTTTATGCTACGGGCACAACGGGTTCTCTACTAAGTAAAGAAACAGGCCTAGCAATTAAGAGCATGATCAGCGGCCCAATGGGCGGTGACCAACAACTTGGTGCGCTTATCTCTGAAGGCAAGATCGATATGATGATTTTCTTCTGGGATCCACTGAATGCCGTACCACATGACCCAGATGTAAAAGCACTGCTTCGTATCGCAAGTGTTTGGAACATCCCAGTGGCAACCAACCGCGCTACCGCTAACTTCCTATTTAACTCTTCACTGCTTGAAGAAGAAGTGATCATTGAGATCCCAGACTACGAAGCGTACCTAGCTGAGCGAACTTAATGGTTCAGCGCTCTTAACTAAGCAGATCGCTTCGTTAAGAACAAAAATAACGTCACAGACTAAAAAGCCTGCATTTTATCGCAGGCTTTTTTTTTCACCAGAATCTTAACTCGCTACTTGTCACTCCATACCGCCATTTCGTTGCCACTTGGCTCTCTAAAATGGAAACGTCTGCCACCGGGGAAACTAAATATCTCACGATTTACCTCGCCACCAGCATCAAGCACGTCACGCTCGGTTTGCTCAAGATCTTCGCTATAGAACACCATTAGCGCTGCGCCACTTTCAGCATTCGACGCCAGATCCGCTAAATAGAACCCACCCATTAAGCCTTTACCTTCAAAAGCAGAATACTCAGGGCCATAGTCTTCGAAGATCCAACCAAACACTTGGCTGAAAAACGCCTTAGTTGCGGCGATGTCTCGCGCAGCAAATTCAATGTAGTTAATAGAGCCGTGTTCCATAGCGAATTCCTTCTGCTTTATGCCTTTTTCCTAATGATAATATCTTACGCCCTAATTAGAATAGCTAGCACGCTAATGATAATAGCTTACACCCTAATGAGAATAGGTAGCGGGCTTGAAGATCTAATCTTAGACAATTACGCCAAGTGACATCACTTTTTACGAACGACAGGGTAATCAGAGCCATGCAGCTCTTGCACAAAGCCAGAACCGTCGCCACTGTGCGTGATCCATACTTTCTCTTTCGCTCGCGTCATTGCCACGTAAAATAAACGACGCTCTTCCGCATAAGGGAACGCATCTGATGATTCAGTCAATGCGCCATCAATATGCAGCTGTTTCTTCTTGGTCGGGAACTGCCCTTCGTCCACACAAAGAATAATGACAAAGTCCGCCTCTTTACCTTTACTGCCGTGGCAAGTCATGAACTTGATCTCAATGGAGGTGAAGATTTTTTTCCAATCTTCTAGCAATTCAGGTTTGTGGTAATGATTACGTCCAAGTAGCAGCACAGACTTGTTGGTTTTGCCTTTAGATTGGCGGTTTAATTGATCGAGGATTTTCTCAACTTCTTTGCTTGGTGCACTGTACACCGCCTTCTGTTTCTGTTGCTTGAAGCTGTTCAGTTCTTTCGGAAGCTGAATCGGGTTTTCCTGCACAAAACGATTAGCAACTGCACCTAACTGATTGTTAAAGCGGTAAGTCGTATCTAGGTGATGAATCGTCGAGCTCTCAAAACGATCCTTAAAGCCCGTCGTTAAATCAACATCTGCGCCCGCAAACTGGTAAATCGACTGCCAATCATCACCTACCGCAAAAATAGAAGCGTGGTGTTGTGCTTTCGACTGATTACACAGCGCCTCAACCAAGGCAAGGCGATCTGGCGAGATGTCTTGATATTCATCGATCATGATGAACTTCCAAGGCGAGATAAACTTGCCCTTTTCGACATACTGAGTTGCTCGGCTGATCATGATTGAGAAGTCGATGTGATTCTGTTCTTTCAGTTCTTTTTGCCATGCTGTCACGCATGGCCAACACAGTGAAAGCTCGCTGTTGAGACGCGTGTAGTCTCTGTGATCAATCAACTGCTGTTGCACTTCCTTCTTCGATAAACCCGATGCATTCAACTGCTCAAGCTGCTTTTCAAGCCAACCAATCAACTTGAGGTTTGAAACATGGCTACCAAGTTCGTCATCACCTGTTAAATAAGCGATTGGCCATTTAGACAGGTGCTTTTGCCAGCGTTTGAAGTTAGTCGGCGTCATCCAGTGCTTTTTCAACCAATCAATGCACCATGCTTGACGTTGATTGTCATCGAGCGCTAACGGAGAGATAACCACACGTTCAGGTTCAACCTGATTAAGGATCTTTAAACCCAACTGGTGGAAAGTACTCACTTGCACCTTCTCTGCTGATAAACCAATTTTGCTGTTAAGCCGCTGTTTCATCTCTTCCGCTGCTTCGCGACCAAATGCGAGCAATAACAACTCTTCAGCTTGAGCTTGATGGCTTTGCAGTAAATACGCGACGCGAGCTGTAAGAACACTGGTTTTACCCGAGCCAGCGCCCGCTAAAATAAGGTTGTGATCATCATTCATCAAGACCGCATATTGTTGAGATAAATTGAGTGGTGACGATTCACATTGAGCAAACAATACTTCCCAGTTTTGTCTTTCTGTTTCTAACCACTGCTGATTTCTTTCGGCTTGCTTAATTTCCGTCTCAGACAACCATGGTTGCATTCGAGCAATGCGGTTTGGCATACGCTGCGCTGCTTCTTCTAAAGTCATCGTCATGTTTTCTAAACTTGAGTTAACCATGTCGACCCAAGTCTTAACTTTAGAATGCGCTAGGAAAGCAGGAAGTTGCTCAAGACGTGTCAATTCAGCTTCCCATTGAGGAACGTGTTCAGCCAATTGTTCACATTGTGTGTCATGCCACTTCTGATAAGCAGCAACCGATGCGCGTGCAAATTGACGGCATTGTTCCCAAGGTAGGCCCTGTACTAACCAGCTGCGCTGTTTGCCATCTTGTTGATTAGCAAAGAACTGTAACGATCCCCAAAACAATCCGCGTTTTATCGCGATCTTGCCACTCCAAATAGTAAACGGGATTCGCTCTTCACTGCCTACTGAAGATAACTGCAGGCGTGGACCATCAAGTTCGACTTGATGATATTCATTTTGAATAAAAAACTGTGCAGTCTTGTTAGCGCTTAGCTGCATTGGAGTGTGCTCTCTAATTGGGAATATTGAATTTATATCATGATGCTGTGAGAATTAATAATGTCTCACATCTTATCGATGCTTTCATGACCATCTAGGGGCAATTATGGATAAGTATCAAATTCTTGTGCTTGATTTCTGTTAGGATTATGGTTTTAGTGTGTCAAGTGAGCGACTGTGGACTTCTCAGCCAAATTGCGCCTCTATTGGGCGAATGAAACCATAAATTACAGCGTATTAATTCTCATCACTCTACTCGGTGTTGTGGTTCCTGCTTGGTATTATGGACAAAACACACTCATCACACCTTTGATCTTAGGTGTTATTGCTGCGGCTCTTGCTGAAAGTGATGACAGTTTTACTGGCCGTCTCAAAGCACTCACATTGACCTTTATCTGTTTCGCTGTAGCCGCTTTCTCTATCGAGATCCTGTTCGATACACCTTGGCTGTTCGCGATAGGGCTTTTCGTTTCAACCTTCTCTTTTATTATACTCGGTGCAATTGGCCCTAAATACGCCAGTATCGCGTTTGGTTCTCTGCTTGTTGCTATCTATACCATGCTCGGTGCCCATGAGAGCACCAACCTTTGGTTTCAACCGCTTCTACTTTTAACCGGCGCCGCTTGGTACTACTTCATGTCGATGATTTGGCAAATTGTCTGGCCGATGCAGCCCGTACAACAAAACCTAGCAACGGTATTCGATCAAATCGGCAATTACATCGGCTCAAAAGCAGAACTCTTCTACCCTGTATCTGATCTTATTCCTCAGCCACATCGCATTATTGAAGCTAAGTTAAACGCCAGTACCGTTAATGCACTCAACATGTGTAAAGCAACTCTGCTTAACCGATCTAAGCGCGGGCACATTGATGGTCCGAGTGACCGATTCCTAAACACCTATTTCATCGCACAAGACATTCATGAGCGCGTGAGCTCTACCCACTACCGCTATCAAGAGCTGGCAAAGCACTTTGAACGCTCTGATGTGTTGTTTCGATTCAAGTATCTACTCGAAGCCCAAGCCACAGCCTGTAAAGAAGTGGCGAGCTCATTGAAAGTCGGAGCTGAATACCAACATGGCGATAAGTCTGTATTAGCACTTGATGAGTTAATGTCTTCGCTTAACCATCTTAACCAACAGAACAAGCCCGAGTGGAAATCACTGCTCAACCAATTGGATTACTTATTCAATAACCTAGCTACCGTCGAAAAGCAGCTCTCGAATATCAGTAACCCGGATGCGGAAAAGTTGGAAGAAGACGTATTGGACGATACCAACCCTCATACTTTGACGGCAATGTGGCACAAGATCAAAGCCAACCTGAATACCGACTCGATGCTGTTTCGTCATGCGATTCGTATGGCAATCACATTGACGCTCGGCTACGGGATCATTCAAGGTTTTGACATAGAGCGTGGCTATTGGATTTTGCTGACGACACTGTTTGTATGCCAGCCAAACTACAGTGCAACACGACAAAAGCTGACGGCTCGTGTCATTGGCACCGTCGCAGGCTTGTTGATTGGTGTACCACTACTGACCTTCTTCCCGTCTCAAGAAAGCCAGTTAGTTTTCATTGTGATCAGTGGCGTGATGTTCTTTGCATTCAGAATCAATAACTACGGGTTCGCGACCGGCTTTATCACGCTGCTTGTACTCTTCTGCTTTAACCAATTAGGGGAAGGCTACGCGGTGGTGTTGCCAAGACTAGCGGATACCTTTATCGGTTGTGCCCTCGCCGTACTTGCTGTCATTTACGTGTTGCCTGATTGGCAATCAAAGCGATTGCACAAAGTAATGGCAGATGCGCTCGATTCCAATAAGAACTATCTCGCTCAGATCATTGGCCAGTATCGTGTAGGTAAAAAAGACACCCTTAATTACCGTATTGCGCGCCGCAGTGCACACAATAACGATGCCAACCTGACTGCGGCCATCAGTAGTATGCTGGTTGAACCGGGCAAGTACCGCACCTCTGAAGATGAGAGTTTTCGATTCCTAACACTTAATCATGCTCTGCTCAGTTATATCTCTGCTTTAGGTGCTCACAGAACACGTATCGATGATGAAGCAACACACAAACTGGTGTTAGATGCACACAGAGTAATACACGAACATCTCGACGCTCTAAATGATCAACTCTACTCCCACCAAGAACAGTGTGAAGTAAAAAACGCTTACGACCCTGAACTGGATAAACGTCTGAGTGAGTGGCGAGAAGAAGACGAGAGTTCTGTCAGAATGGTTCTACAACAGCTGCATTTGATCTATCGAATGCTTCCAGAATTGCATACCTTAGCGACCAAGTTTGCGGTTAAGGTAAAGATAGATAAGCCGTTTGAAACAGAAGCTTCTTGAGCAACGAACAAAATACTGTAAAAACAAAAAGATACCGCCAATCGCTCACCTTTTGATCATCAAATGTAATTTATACATTGCTCTACCCATACCCCTAATTAGGTAGAGTAATTACTTTCCTACCCTTGCACCACAAGGGATGCGGGGATTTTTACATTGTAGGAATTCTCTGACTTTGATTGACCCAACCATAACTTTGCCTAACATTTCTCGGACAAAAAACGACCACAGAAATTTATAGTTGTCTTAGTTTTAGGAAACTTCAAACTTCATTTAATATTCACTTAATCTTGTTTGATTTCCTGAATCAGTAGGCTATGCTCTATAGAGCATATGGATTTGAACAAAGGTCACATTATGAATACACAGCAATTTGAAGTATTTAAGCAGCAAATACAGCTTCTTAGCCCACAGCAATTGAAAGCGCTTCAAGGTGAAATCGACGGCAACCTTGAAACGGACCAGCCTTCTCTGCTGACTGATGAAGAGTTAAACGCACTGAATGACCTGTTTAATTAATAGACAGACGTCACTATTTTAGCTTAAGTTCACCGTTTCACCGTAAATTTCACCTCTTCACCATTGCGCTCAAAATATCGTCCGCCTAGACTCATTCAATACGTCAATAAAAGGTTCTGCTATGTCGATATCTGGTATTCAATCTGGTTACGCCATTATTCAGCAGTCAACCAACATGGCTGAAGAAGCCGCAATCGAGCTCAACCAAGCCTCCAAACACTCTCTAGAATCCGATGACGCTTTCCAAACCAGCGATTTCAGCTTTAACCAAATAGAACCTGAACAATCCATTTCGTTTAAAGAAAAAGAACCGGAACCATCTTCATCCTCAACGGATGCACTCATCAAACTGACTCAAAGCGCAAGTTATAACCGCGTTGGTGCGAGTGTGATTGATCGTCAAAACGAAGCCATCGGCAGCCTTCTCGATATCCATATCTAGTTCAATCTCATAGTGAGCATTTTTTGACGAAGTTGTCTTGCTTAGGCGAACAAATTGCTGCTAAACCCATACAAACTGTAACTCATTATATCAGGCGCTTGTTTCTGGTTTATTACTCGGTAGAATCAGCGCAAACCAATTTGCTGCACAAACTTTACTTCATACTATTTATGCCAAAACTAAATCTGCATCGCCGTGACTATGTTTCTATTTTAGGAGGCGACATCTCCGCAGACGCATTAGAAAAAAAGCTTCAGCCTCATTTTGAAAAGCCAGTAAATAAGCTGACTCCTAGCCCCTATCTGACAGAAAAAAATCTAGCACGTCGCTGGACAGCGCTCGACAATTCAGATTCTCAACAAGAGCTCCTCGACCCTCATACACAAAATCAGATCCAAGCTTATGAGAAAAACATTGAGCACTTTATTGGCACCGTTAAAGTCCCTGTGGGAATATCTGGCCCTTTAAGAGTCAATGGCCTATTTGCTACGGGCGATTACCTCGTCCCACTCGCAACCACAGAAGCAGCGCTTGTTGCGTCTTACAATCGTGGTTCTAAGCTGATTACGGCCTGTGGTGGCGCAAGTGCAATGTTACTCAATGAAGGTGTCACACGTACTCCTGGTTTCGCATTCCAAGGATTAGTTGAAGCCGGACAGTTTGTGGCTTGGGCTGTAACTCAGTATGACCAATTTAAAACCTTGGCTGAATCAACAACATCACACGGCAAGCTGACCGACATCAATATCAACATCGAAGGTAACCATGTTTACTTGGTGTTTGAGTTTCTAACCGGGGACGCTTCTGGCCAGAACATGGTGACCATCGCCACCAATGCAGTTTTTGAGTACATCATAGAAAATACGCCGGTTAAGCCCGATCATGCTTTCCTAGATGGCAACTTGTCAGGCGATAAAAAAGCCAATACTCAAACCTTGCGCAGCGTTCGTGGTAAAAAGGTCACAGCCGAGGTTAATATCTCTGCCGAGCTTGTCGCTAAGTACCTCCACACTACACCAGAGAAAATGGTGCAGTTCGGACAAATGACCACAGTCGGTGGTGCTTTGAGCGGCACGATTGGTATTAATGCTCATTATGCAAATGCACTTGCTGCGCTCTACATTGCTTGCGGACAAGACGCAGCCTGCGTCGCTGAATCAGCGATTGGTATGACTCGCATGGAACTCAATAAAGAAGGTGGTTTATACGCGAGCGTAACACTACCTAACTTAATGCTAGGGACTGTTGGCGGTGGTACCGGCTTACCAAGTCAAAAAGCATGTTTGGACTTGCTTGGGCTTCATGGCAACGGTAAATCACAAGCACTCGCTGAAGTTTGTGCTGCATTGTGTTTGGCGGGTGAACTATCGATTGTCGGTGCGTTTTGTGCTGGCCACTTTTCACGAGCGCACCATAAACTAGCTCGTTAATAACCTTTGTCAGATTGGCTTGTTGTTTTGTGTGTTGCGCCAAATATCAAGCCATCCTCAATGTATGAGTCATAAATGGATTACTTACACCTATCTAGAGTGAGCCTTAAGCACCTCACTGCGCTTCATATTATGCTGAACACCCACAGCGTTACTCAAACCTCAGAACAACTTTGTGTAAGCCCTTCGAGTGTGAGCAAAACCTTGTCTCAACTGCGTGACATTCTTAATGACGAACTGTTCTATCGAGATGGCACCAAGCTGATCCCGACGCCATTTGCCTTGCAGGTAGCTCCGACTGTTCACGCGATTCTTTCAAGCATGAACGGACTGCTTCATCAGAAGAGTTTTACCCCTCAAGAATACCAAGGCAGCTTTTCACTTTCGATGCGCGAAAGTACCTTTGAAGTATTCGCGTCAAAGCTCAGCAAAATTACCACTGAACTCGCACCAAAAGCCAAACTCAACATCTATTCGAAGCAACAGCTTGGTTTTGATGCTTTGCTCAGCGGTAAGATCAACTTAATCTTATTGCCCCATGATATTTCCCAGCCACCGACCGATAATAAGGAACTGGTTTGGGAAACGATTCTTCCAGACGAAATGGTTTGTTTGATGGGCGCAGACCACCCTCTTGCTCAGCAAGAACTGACGGTAGAAGGCTACTTAGATTACAAGCACATTGGGATTTTAGATAACGAACTGTCTCAGCCTTACTTTGAGCAAAACTTAGTTCAATGTCATAAGCCAAGAGATATGGCAATATCGGTCGCGGACTTCGGTGCAGCGGCTGTACTGTGTCACCACACACCTTTCCTGTTCACTTGCTCTAAACAGTGGGCTGAACATGCTAAGCAAGCTCAGGGTTTAGTGAGCAAACCCTTGCCTTTTGATTACGGTAAGGTGGCGTATAGCTTAGTATGGAACAAGCCCAACATGAATGATCAAGCGATCAAGTGGTTGTGTGACCTGTTTTTAGAGGCTTAATATTTTTAGAAGCTTAATATCTTTAGAAACTTAACGTTCTTAGAAGCCTGATTAACCGCCTAAGAAACTTAAAAACTAAGTATAAACTTCAGGGGTTTGCATCGGTCTTTGAACTATGGTGTAGAGCTTATCGTGAAAGATCTGCATCTGTTGTTCGGTGCATTTAGGCCATTTTAGCGCTTCGCCAATCACACCATGATGTTGAAACGCATTCAGCCGAATACGAACATCATTTGGTAGCACCTTCAAGTATCGCCCCACTTGTTCAACTTCATCTTCAAGATCGCTTTTATTCGGAATATGCAGCAACCTAACTTCATGCAGCTTTCCTTTGCCTGCAAGATAATTGATGGTTTCAAACACCCGATGATTTCCTCTGCCCATTAACCATTGATGTGTTTCCGATTGCCATGATTTTAGGTCAATCATCGCGCCATCAAGATAAGGCAACACCTTGTCCCAGCCTTGCTGTGACAACGAGCCATTACTATCAATAAAGCACGTAAGGTGCGCTAGCTGAGGATCACTTTTAATCGCTTGAAATAGCTCAATGATAAACGGCAACTGCATGGTCGCCTCGCCACCTGAGATAGTGATTCCGCTTAAGAAAAATTGGTTATGCCTGACGAGTTCAAGCACCTCAGAGACTGCCATTGTGTTGATTTTCGGGCTCGACTTATGATCGCAGACATCAATACACTGATCGCAATTGGTACAGGCTGCCGGGTCCCAATTCACTTTGCCATCAATCATGCTTAAAGCACTACTTGGACAGCCACTCACACAATCTCCACAATGGTTACAGTGGTTAATTGTGTGTGGGTTGTGACAAGTAATGCAGTCAAAGTTGCAGCCCTGAAGAAACAGCACCAAGCGGTTTCCCGGGCCGTCAACACAAGAAAAGGTCAGCACACGGCTGACCTTCGCTTGTTTTTCTGTCTTATTATTTTTAACCCTAGCCATTTGAGTTGTTAGATCAGAAATTTTCATAATTCACATTGTTCGTATTCGAAACGCATCACACACATAACGCACGCACGTTAAAGCTATTCGTATGTCGGCGACATCTCTAAGCTCGCTACACGTGGTTTACGCTCTAATATACCCGTGTTCTTCGCGGCTTCAGCACCTAAGAAGGTGGTATTAGTGCGTGAACCTTGCTCATCGTATTTCGCAATATCAGACAGCTTGATCATGTAACCCGTTACACGAACCAAATCGTTCGATGCTACGTTAGCTGTGAACTCACGGTAACCCGCTTGAATAGCGCCTTTACACAGGTTAAACATCGCTTCAGGATTTGATTTCACTGTTTCGTCGATGGTTAGAATGTCACTGATACCCGAGGTGTAGAATTTATGGTGACCCGCGGTAGCACGAACGTAAGAGACTGGATCCGGTTCGGTGCCATAAGGAATACGGACACCCGGAGTCACATCTTCATCTAAACTAATACCGCCTTGAGCGTGCAACAGAGCCTTACCTTCCAGCCCATATTTCACTTCAGAGCTTTCGACGATCTCAGCCAGCTTTTCAGAGATACGGTGACCGAGTTGATTAGCCTGTTCATCGTGACCATAGCGCCCTGCTTGGCCCTCTTTCTCCATCAAGATGTTGACTGCTTCCGCCATGCCATAAATACCAAACATTGGCGCAAAGCGATCTTCTTCGATAAGACCTTCTTTGGTCAGGAAGCCGTCAAAAAAGTTAGACTCTTCATGCAAGAAGCGGCTACGAGCGTTCATCAATTCAACCATGATGCCACTGTAATTCGGCAATACTTGTTGTAAGAAATCAGCACTGTCCTCAGACTTCAACGCCACTTGCTTGAGGTTCATACGCACCAAGGTGTTTGAACCGCCCGCTAAAGGCAAAGAGTTATAGCAACTCACAATACCAAAACGCTTGTCGCCGTAAGCCTCGGCGTGCGCTGGATAGTTTGCGATATGTGGTTTACTGCACTCGCAGATATTGCTTGCCGCATGACGAAGTAGATCATCAGGTGTCACAGCAGGGTCGTACATAAAGGTTAGGTTTGGTGCGATCTGCTTCAGTTCAGCGTCTACGCGCAAAATCGTACGGCACACAATGTTGTCGGTCGGGCCGATATTCACATGCATAAAGGCATCTGGCAATGTGCGGTCCAGCATAATCCAGAACAGCTTAAGCTTTTGATATACCTGTTCATCCGTCAAGTCGCCAACAAATGGCATCAGTACATCATCCAACTGACCTAGGTATACCGGGATTGAAGTTACAGACGGAACATGGTGGTAAAGGATGGTAAGCATGTTCAATGCTTCATCGAAATTAGTTGCCGCGCTAAGCTCTAAATACTTTGAGCCTTGATGTAAGTATTTAGAATAGTCCGGAAGTACATAGCGCGGCTTAAATGGTGCATGCCCTTCAAACATGTCACATAGCACACCTTGTTGTAGGGCCTGCTCTACTTCTTTGCTTACCGGCATATACGGCAGGCTGGCTTCAGCTTCTAAGGCAAGATAGCTCGACTTCTGTTTTGGTGACAGGTGGGCATCTGAAATGATATTGCTAAAGCGTTGTTGTTGCTCTGAAAGTTGTGGAGAAGCAGATTGGTGGCTCATAATGAAACCCTTAATATTATTATGGGCTTATTTTATATCTCACTGTTACATTTCCACTAATGAAATGTATGCAAGACTATATTTCCAAAATGGAAATGAGTGATTTGTTAATTGCCTGAAATTAGCTTATCTATGAAAGAAGTGGGAAGAAAGAAGCCAGTGTTGGCGTTGATAGTGATAGTGATAGTGATAGTGAAGATATTAAAAGCACTCAATGGCTCGCCTGTTTGAAACACAAACGACTAAAAATAGAAAACCCACATAACTGACCTTAAGGTCGTTGATGTGGGTTTCGTTATTTTAGATGAGCATTACCGAGGCTAGCTCTAGGCATACACAGGATTACAGATGAGGAAGCACTTGTTTGCGTCCAACACCCATCAATACCTTTAACTCTCCTTGTGGAGTGTTGATCGAGAACGGCGTTGATACTTCAACCACTGCAAAGCCAGCTGCACTTAATACATTCTCTGAGCGCTGTTGGCTTACACCGTAGTCTTCGCTGTCGTTCTCTAAGTACCAATCCCAGTGTACAAACGTGCCGTCGTTTTCAAGCAGCGTGTAAATCAGACTGACTGTGTCTTGTAGGTTCGGGATAAAACCACACACCGAAGAGGCTACCACTAGGTCAAACTGGTTTCTGAATGCTGGATGCTGCGCTGCAAGCCCGCGCGATAAAAGATCAACAACAGGTTCAACGTTGGGTAACTCTTTCTTATCTAACTCTTCAATCATCCCTTCAGAGATATCAAGTGCGATGATCTCTTTTGCTAAAGGAGATATTTTCTGGCTGAGTAGTCCTGTACCACAACCAAAATCAAGGACACGGGTTCCGTTTAAATCAACGAGCGGTGTTAACTGGTCAAATACGGACTGTGCGAATACTGCGGTCGCGGGATCTTTATCCCAATCAACGGCGTACTCGTCCCATTGTTTCGCCATCATGGCCTCCATCTTTACTTCTTGTAGGTTCGGAACTTCCCCAGAATAAACCAAATTAGTCAATTCGTCATAGAGTTATCATGCAAAGATGGACTATTTCTAAGATAGTCAGCACAATATTCAGATAATATGCACCGACCCCCGCTCAATATGGAAATGAAATGAACCTTTCTCAAGTCCAAGCCTTTTGTTCCGTTGCTGATTTAGGATCAGTGTCTGAAGCTGCACGCCAGCTAGAATGCAACCGAACCAAACTCAGCATGTCGATTAAAGCCTTGGAAAAAGAGTTAGATGTCGAGCTGTTCGTACGCAGCGGAAACCACGTTGAACTTTCTGAAGCGGGCAAAGCCATTTACAAAGATTGCGAAGGCTTGTTGGTGACAGCAGCGCGTATTAAACAGACCTGCTTGCATGTTTCAGGTGAATTTAACGCGGAAATTTGGATTGCACGAGATGACTCCCTACCCGATGGAATGTGGCAGGATTTATCTCACGCCTTAAATAACAAGTACCCTTCTACCTCATTCAACTTTGTTCTCGCGTCAAGCGGCGACTTAGCTAACTTGGTTGAAACTCAGCAAGTCGACTTCGCATTTGGCGTCGATTACGAACGTGTCGATGACCCAAGAATTATCTACAATCCACTTGGTAAGATTCGAATGATGTCTGTGTGTAAGAAAGGACATGATCTGAGTGCGATGCGACGAGTATCGGATGAAGTATTGAGAAATTCGATGCAAGCGACCATGGTTTATCTCAATGAGAAGGATAATCCTGAGCTTGAGCCCTTCTCTCGCCGTTATATTGGCTTCTCTAGCTTCGACTTCATGTTAGATACAATTTTGCGTGAAGAGGCGTGGGGCGTAATGCCAGAACCATTGATTCGCCATTTATTGCGTGAACAAGAGCTAGCAGTGATCAAACACACGTACGGCTTAACACAAGAAGACTATTGTATGTTTACCGCGGCTGGGATGGCTGAACACCCAGGTATGAATTGGTTAGCGGATCAGATCAGCGATTACTTGTTTGATTTTTAAAGTGTCAGATAATGTTCTATCTCGACACTTAAAATCATCTAACAAATAGAAAGCCCTCTCTTTAAAAGACCATCACGTGATCAACTAAATAGCGTCCGTCTTCTTCAACCAACACCATTTCAGCCACAAACTCGCCTTTCGCAATGGTATACGCTTGCTTCCACACAAAGGCGATAGAATTTGAGCGTCTAAATAGTGCGACCTGCTTTCGTTCAGCAAAAAAGCCATTGCTGTGTTGATAATGGTGACATACCTTTTCTAAATATTCCGGCGTAACAATGTCTTTCATCCTTTGGGTAAAGTCTCGACAGTGCTGAGCATGATCAACCTTAGTTGAACCGTCCATCAAGTTATCCATGATCGGGTTAGCAATCACCCACAATTCGTTATCACTGATATCGTCAAACTTCATATTGATCCATTCCTTATCCATTCCAATCCGTGCAGTCTCAGTCTCAGTCTCAGTCTCAGCAGAGTCTAGGAAATCAATGAAACCCTAGCGACTAATGTGTTTTATTAATCATAAACGATCCTATTTCAGTTGCACACCATCCCCAAGAAACACTCAACGTCAATTTTACTGACACCTTAAGTTACCAATAAGTGATTGAATAATAACAGCTTGAATATAAAACGAGTTACTGACATATAAACATCATCAGATAAAGTTTGTAAAGTTAGCTCAATATTAGAACAATGAAGTTATCAAAAACATCTGGAAAATTTTATGTGTGACAGGAAAAGCCAAAACGAAAATCGAGTACTATTGTTCTCAGCCCTTTTAGCATCAGGCTTCGCAGTTGGCGGATTGGTGTTGGGTCTTCTCGTTGGCTCTCTGGTCATAGTATTTGACGGTGTCTATTCTCTTATCAGCTTACTGCTAACTTTATTGTCACTAGCTGCATCGAAATACATTAATCGCCCATCAGATAGGGAGTTCCCGTTTGGTCGAGCCATCATTGAACCAATTGTGATTGCGATTAAAGCAATTGTGATTCTGCTAGTGGTTAGCTATTCACTTTACTCTGCGATTGGTGCGTTGATGACGGGTGGTCGTGAAGTTGATGCTTCTATCGCGACTCTGTTTGGTATTTTCAACGTGTTGGGTTGTGGTTATGCTTGGTGGTACATCGCTAACAAGAGCAAGCGTATTTCTTCAGGTCTGATTCAAGCAGAGTCTAAGCAGTGGCAGATGGATACGCTACTGAGTGTGGCAGTAACGGCTGGTTTCGTAACAGCTTGGTTAATTACCTTTTCTCCACTTGCAGAATACGCGGTGTATGCCGACCCAATGATGATGTTGCTGATGTCTTTCTACTTCATCAAAGTGCCTTTCGACATGTTACGTGAAGCAATGCGCGAACTGCTTATGATGTCGGCAAACAAAGATATTTGTGACGCGGTAGATAAGAACGTTGTCGCGGTAGACAAAGAAGCGGATCAAGATTTGGAGCTAATGGGTGTGACTAAGGTTGGCCCAGAACTAAGAATTAACGTTGATATTCATACCAACGACCAACAAGCGATTGCGGTCGATGATATTGAACGAACGCGCCGCCAGCTTAAGCGACGCCTATCTAAGATGCCTTATGAGCTTCAATTGAATCTCAATGTTGCGAGTTAAGTTTTCCATTGCAAACGAGGACACACCTCACCCAAGAACATAAACTCAGATTAAGAGTGAGACTGAACCTTTTTAGAAGCCGACGCCTTTGCCGTCGGCTTTTCTCTTGTTACCCACCAGCAAGCGAGTGAACCAACGGTTACCATACAAACGCCCTGCCAAAATGTCATGGTCAACGACAAGCCTAAAATCAACGAAGAGAGTACGGTTGCGAAGATTGGCGTAAAATACGACATGGTCGCAAGAAATACCATATTGCCACCCAGAATTGCCGTATTCCAAAGCGCATAGCCTGCGCCCATACAAGCGCCAGCTAACGCTAAATCAATCGCCGCACTCGTTGTCATCACCATGCCTGTTTCATCACTCAATGCGTATTTGATCCACAGAGTGATCGCCGTAGCGATAAAGAAAAGCACAATCGCATTCTGTCCTTTAGCAACGCGCTGGGTGTAGTTGCAGTAAACAGCCCAAATAATCGCACCAAAAAACGCCATCGAATAGGTTTTAGGATTAGTCGCAATGTTGGCCGCAATTTGATCAACAGATAGACCTTGGTCACCACTGATGCTCCAAGCCACACCGAAGAATGCCAAAAAGATACTTGGATAAACCAACCAGTTAATCTTCTTGTCGCTCAGCAACACCGCAAACAACACCGTCAGTGCCGGCCACAGGTAGTTGATTACTGCCATCTCTATGGCTTGATGTCGGCTGTTCGCCATTCCCAATGCCAGAGCCAGGAAAATCTCATAACAAACGAACAAGGCGCCGCCAATCAGTAGGTAAGATTTAGAGAAACGTGACAACTTTGGTAAACCCATAACACAGACCAACAACAGTGCACTCACCGTGTAAAGGCTGGCAGCACCACCAATTGGACCTAGCTGTTCTGAGACACTACGAGACAGAGCAATCAAACAGCTCCATAGTAAAATGGCGATAATACCGTAGCAGCTATAACGATGAGATTTCAGCACGCCTTTTCCTTTATCTATTTTAGATGGTCACTCTATGGTTAAACCAAGTTCAAAATAATTGGCCGAGTACATTTTCGTACTCGGCCATCAATGCTTTGTTTACAAAGCATCAATCAATTTGCAAAGCATTGGTCAATTAGCGAAATCAACCGATTGTGATTGCGTATTCGCTAGTAGCAGTCAGTTGTTAGCTATTAACTATTAACTAAGCCAGTAGCAGAGCTTGCAAGTCAGCCAGAGACTTCACTTGATAGTGAGGGTTGATGCCGGCTGGTGTTGCCTTTTCTTGACTGTTTAACCAGCAAGTTTCAATGCCAAAATCGAGTCCACCTAGAATATCTGAATGTGGGTTATCCCCGACCATCAATATTCTTTGTTTCGATGGCAACCCAACCAGCTTATGCGCATATTCAAAAATCTCGGCATCCGGTTTGGCTACCCCAACCTCTTCAGAAATAATCACGTGCTCAAAGTAATCCGTCATTCCTGTACGCTCTAAACGGATAGACTGAAGCTCTGTAAAACCGTTAGTAATGATGCCCATGTTCACTTTGCCTTTTAAAGACTCCACCAACTCTTGTGCACCTGGTAATAAAGAACAAATGTCCGCCATCGCCGTTAAAAATGCACTGTTTAAAGCAGCAGTTGTTGTCTCTAGTTTCTCAGCCCAGCTTTCGAAGCGCGTATGTTTCAGTTGGTCTGCGGTAATGCGACCATCTTGGTAATCGACCCAAAGTGGTAAGTTAACCTTTTGATAAGCCGAATAATCTTGCTCGCTGAAATCCACACCAAAGCGAGAAAACATCAGCTTCATTCCTTGATAAGCATCAAAATGGAACAAGGTTTCATCTGCATCAAAGAATATCCAATCGTACTTCATTTTATTTCCTATTATTCGCGCTGTTGAGCAGTGCATGCACTGTTTTTGTCGTTGTTTTTATCGTTGCCTCAAAGGGCGGAGCATCACTTTACCCTCAATTTTGTGAGCCTGTATATAAATCTAATAATTTATAGAAAACAAGCCACAAGTCATGATGTATCGCAAATTTTGCCACATATTAAACCAATACCATACAAGAAATACACTTAGGTACCGGGAGGTACTATGAAGCACTTTTTACCGTCATCTGTCATGCTCACCCCTTTTCTTGTCAAATACTATGACGAGGAGCCAGAAGACACGCTTGATTCTGAAGAGTCACAAGAACCTCAACTTGAATGCAGTGACGACTCAGATAAAAAGTCGACACAAGCCTAACTAGAGCAGCTTTCAATGAAAAACCTTACTTTTCATTGTTATAGAGCATCATTCTGCTCTTAGTTGAATCAATTTATCACTATCCATTACTGACAAATAACACAGCCAAAATCCATGAAAACGATTGCTATATGAGCCCTATCACAACGACTAGCCACAAAGTGGTAGTTCGGAATCAAAGTTGTTCCAGATCAATGGTCGACCACTTGAATGCCGACAACATGTAGGAAATTAAAAATCATAATTAACGGAGTTTTCCAATGTCTACTGCATTTTACATCCCTACAATCAACTTCATGGGTACTGGCTGTTTGAAAGATGCTGCTGATAGCATTCAGTCTCAAGGATTCAAAAAAGGTCTGATCGTTACGGACAAGATCCTGAATCAAATTGGCGTAGTTAAGCAGGTACAAGATCTTCTTAGCCAGCGTGGCGTAGACGCAGTTATATTCGACGGTACTCAACCAAACCCAACCATTACTAACGTGAATGATGGCCTTGAATTGCTGACTGACAACAATTGTGATTTTGTTGTTTCTCTAGGTGGCGGTTCTCCACATGACTGTGCAAAAGGTATCGCTCTGGTTGCTTCTAACGGCGGCAAGATTGCTGATTACGAAGGCGTAGACCAATCTGAAAAGCCAATGATGCCACTGATTGCTATTAACACCACGGCTGGTACTGCATCTGAAATGACGCGCTTCTGCATCATTACTGATGAAGCTCGCCACATCAAGATGGCTATTGTGGATAAGCACACAACACCACTAATCTCAGTAAACGATCCTGAGTTGATGCTTGCTAAACCTGCATCACTAACTGCTGCAACAGGCATGGACGCGTTAACGCACGCAATCGAAGCTTATGTTTCTATCGCAGCAACGCCAATTACAGACGCTGTAGCAATTAAAGCAATCGAGCTTGTGCAAGCACACCTAAGAACAGCGGTAGCGCACGGCGAAGACATTGAAGCTCGTGAGCAAATGGCTTACGCGCAGTTTATGGCGGGTATGGCTTTCAACAACGCTTCACTAGGTTACGTTCACGCAATGGCGCACCAACTGGGCGGTTTCTACGACCTTCCTCACGGTGTATGTAACGCTATCTTGCTTCCCCACGTTCAACGCTACAACGCACAAGTTTGTCCTGAGCGTCTGCGTGATGTGGCAAAAGCAATGGGTGTGAATGTTGAAGGCATGACTGCAGAGCAAGGCGCAGAAGCAGCAATCAACGCGATTGTTCAACTTGCAAACGACGTGAACATCCCAACAGGTATCGCGCAACTTGGTGCGAAGCTAGAAGATATCCCAACGCTGTCTGACAATGCACTGAAAGATGCTTGTGGTTTCACTAACCCTAAACAAGCGACACACGAAGAGATCTCAGCAATCTTCGAAGCGGCAATGTAATCTAGATACAAGTCACTTCTTATAGCTAACACAAACGGGCTCACCTCTGAGCCCGTTTTCTTTTTTCTGTCCGATGCCTTTCAAATCTTTTCCTTCTCCACTAGCCGCTAATCACTCATCACTCATCACTCATCACTCATCACTCATCACTCATCACTCATCACTCATCACTCATCACGAAAAAGTCGCATTGTTGCAATCGCTTAGTTATAGTTAAACTATTGATATATAGAATGACAAACAGGTTCCATTGAGTCGTAAGATAGCTAGCACCTCATTATTAGCATCACTTCTTGCTTACTCCGCTCAAGCAGAGAAGCAAAATGAGTGCCACAGTCAGCCGTTAGAAGACGCCCCTGTCGAAAAAGCTTACCATTTCCTGAACAGTAAATTTTGCCAACCCGCTCTTTGGTTTGATAGTTTTTTTGTTGATGACCGCATTACCGAAGATGCCAGAGCTGGAACGTCCGTCCGTTGGTATAACGATTTTATTTACTCGGAAGGTGGCGATGTCGACTACTCAACAAAACTCAAGGCGCGTCTGCATCTTCCTTTTGTGAGTAAACGCCTAAAGTTGATCTACGAGTCTGTCAGCGATGAAGAGTTCTTGGATTTTTTTCCGAATGATTCAGATGAATTGGACAGTGCGTTAGGTCTGCGTTACGACGCTTATGCCAAAGGTTATAGCAGCTTCAATATTAAGGCGACATTACGACCGCGTATTGAAGCTCGCTATCGTTTTACCTACCCTCTCACAACCGATGTGGTATTCAGACTTACCCAGCGGGTATATCAAGAAAAACAAGAAACTGGCGAGATCACTGACGTCGATTTTGATCTTTCTTTAAGTGATGATTTTTTGGCTCGATGGTCAAGCTTTGCAGGGTACAACGACGATCTCAAAGGTTGGAACTATGGTACGGGATTAACCTTGTATCACTACCTTGCCCAAGACCAAGCACTTCAATATAGCGCTACAATTAATGCAACGGATGAGCCTCATAACCATTACGAATACGCTCAGGTTTCGGTTACCTACCGACAAAACGTATGGAAAGAGTGGCTGTTCTACGAACTCATCCCTCGCTATCAATGGGAGCGAGAACCCCATGAGAAACATACCGAAGAAGCCAACATCACCCTTCGGCTTGAAGTCCTGTTCAATAATGTGTAGCTCTATAATGTCTAGTTCAACAACGTATAGTTAGTGTTTGAGATATAAGCATCGAGAGATAAGAACAGAGGCACAAAAAAAGCACATCATACGATGTGCTTTTTCAGTTCGATCAAGGCGTAGACTGCAATCTTAACCTTTGTAATTTCTTACTCGCGCCGCTTCTGCTTCACGTTTATCGACAACCGTCTTACCGATTGGCGCTAGCGAGATAACCGCGAGCTTAAGGTGTTGAATCGCAAACGGAATACCAATGATGGTAATGAAACACGCCACAGCTGACATGATGTGACCGATTGCTAGCCAGATACCCGCAAATAAGAACCAAATCACGTTACCAATCACGCCTAGCGGGCTCGTACCGATGTCCATTTCATTGGTAAGCTCGTCACGCGAAATCGCTTCCTGACCAAATGGGAAGAATGAGAAGTTACCCATAACAAAACACGCTCGACCCCATGGAATACCAACGATGGTAAGGAATGCGAGCAGTCCGAAGAACCACCAAGCTAGTCCCATAAATACGCCACCGAACAGAAACCAAATGATGTTTCCTATTGTTTTCATTCTGTATTCTCCAAATCTTGTAATACTGTTTATTTCATATGCCGAGTAAGGCAATACTTGTTCTAATAGGTTCATTATTGTTGAACCTTTATGAACCGTTTATGAATCACTTACATTTTATGTGATTGATACACGCCACGAAACGTCAAATCCGCATAGGGCTCATCGATTTTATTTGATACCATGCTCTTAGATTTTTAGTACCACAAAGCTAAACAGCTACAGTAGCTACAACAACTAATTGAAGGCCGAATTTATGAACAACACTGAGCAACCTAAAAAGAAAATGAAAAACTGGGTGCCAATCGTCTTCTTCGGACTTCTCAGCACAGTCCCAGTGTTCATGTTCTTAGTCGACGTGTACATCAACCAGTATATGTAACAGAGCCGGACATCCTAGCTATATAAATGGATATAAGAACCCTTTCCTGTATCCATTTCAGTTCTAATTAGATCAGTTCTTCTTCAGTCAGCTCTTCTGTAATCAACTCAACTCTTCCGTGATCAACTCAACTCTTCGTTAATCAGATCAGCTCTTCGCTAATAAAATCTAGAATGTCTATCAGCTCATGATCAGGCAAATTTAGTAAGTTATCCCCTACATACCATTCAATCTTACATTGGTTTGGCAACTCACTGATCGCTGGGTTTCCTATCCAAATCTTGTGTTTCTTCGCTATTTTATCTCTCACTATAATGCCGTCTTCATAGCTCACAGGTAAATATAGGTGAAGCATGTTGACCTGCGGTTGCTGTGGATTAACAGTGAACTGAGGATAGTCTAATAAGATTTGGTAGATCTGTTTTGTTCGCTCAAACAGTGATGGCATCAACTCTAATCGCTCATCAAACTGCATTGCAGCTGAAACCACATAAGGCGTTCGGTGATAAACATTGCCGCCCTGACGCTTCATCCACGCAGATGCTTTCGCCACAAAGGCTTTATCACCCAGTAACAATGAACCACCGAGGCCGTTCAGCCCCTTATAAAGCGAAACATAGGCACTATCAAAACCCTTGGCAATTTCGCTGTATGGTTTTTGGTAATACGCGCCGCATTCCCACAAACGCGCACCATCCATATGAAGGTGAATTGATTGTTCTTTGCAGTACTGCTTGATCGCTTCAAGCTCATCCCATTCTGGTAATTGGCCGCCGATTTCACGCATGGGTAATTCATATAGAGCGGCTGCAATCTCATCAGGCCACGCCTTTAAGTCATCAACATTCCAAGTACGAAATACGTTGCCGACTGGAAGTACGTTGAAGCGGTTTTGGAGCTGATACCCTTGGCGTTCATGACGCATAATATGACTCGATTCATGCATCGCCACTACTGGGTTTCTTTTCTCTTGGCACGCAATTTCTAATGCTGTTGGTTGATTCATGGTGCCAGTAATCACAAATACAGCCGCTTCATAACCTAGCAGTTCCGCGACTTTGTTTTCGAAGCTCTCGATAAACTCACCATCGCCGTAGCTATCATGGCTCACATTATGTGCCTCACACCATTCAGCCATCTGAGCGAATGTTTGTGCTGGAGTCGGTTCTAGGTGACCGGAAAGCAACAAATCACATTGTTGACGCAAGTCCATGCTCATAGTTTTTCCTTTATTCATTATCGTTCTATGTAGGGTTATTGGATTATTTACGTTACCCACCAACGGTGACATAAAATGCCCATATTCGCTTTTACTATTCGTGAATAATTAGTTTTACTCAGTCATCGGCGGCTTGTACCGGAAATACTCAAATTGACGGATGTTTTATATAATTAAGTACCTAAAAACACACGCATCTAAATAGATAAGTATGGGCTAATTCGTTGTTGTTCAACCATTCTTCTATTATTGTATATCTATAATTCCAATAAATATTATTCGTTAATGGACAAAGAGGGCTATATGTCGAAAAATCGAGTCTTGGTGCTATTCGCCCACCCTTCTCAGCATCGCTCTGAAGCTAACAAACCCTTATTTGAACAAGCCAAACGCATTAACGGGGTTACCTGTGTCGACCTCTATGCTGAGTACCCAACCTTCAAGATCAATATCGACCGTGAACAGAAACGCCTGTTGGACCATGACATCATCATTTTTCAATTCCCACTATATTGGTACTCAACCCCCGCGATTCTTAAAGAATGGCAAGACCTTGTTCTCGAATATGGCTTTGCTTATGGCACCGACGGTAATGAACTGCAAGGTAAAAGCTTGTTATGCAGTATCACCGCTGGTGGCAAGAAAGATGCTTATCAGACAGACGGTTATAACCACTTCACCATACGTGAACTGCTTCACCCAATCGAACAAACAGCATCTTTGTGCGGCATGAACTACTTGGCCCCATTGGCTTTATTTGGTTCACGTACTGCGTTGGAAGAAGGCCGAATTCAAGATCACGTAAACAGCTATAAAACACTTTTAGAGGCTTTTGTTGCGGGCGAAGTCGACCTTAAAAAGGCAAGCAAGGCTGAAAAGCTAAACCATTACGTTGATGAACTGATGAGCAGAGGTTAAATCATGACAGGATATTTTCTACAAGCATTTATCTATTTGCTTGCCGCAGTCATCGCGGTTCCTATCGCCAAAAGGCTTGGTCTCGGATCTGTGCTTGGTTACCTCATTGCAGGTGTTGTGATTGGCCCAATTATCGGTTTGGTTGGCGAAGAGACGACAACCATTCAACACTTTGCCGAATTCGGCGTAGTGATGATGCTGTTCTTAGTCGGGCTTGAACTTGAGCCTAAGATGCTTTGGGCAATGAGAAACCGTCTTATGGGACTGGGTGGCCTGCAAGTTGGCGGCACTACCGCGATTGTTATGGGTATTGCCCTATTCTTCGGGCAGCCTTGGACGATAGCACTCACCATCGGTTTGATCTTCGCACTGTCATCAACCGCGATTGTTCTACAAACATTCAATGAAAAAGGGTTGTCCAAAACTGAAGGGGGCAAGAACGCTTTCTCTGTGCTGCTTTTCCAAGATATTGCCGTCATCCCTATGTTGGCGTTCATTCCTCTATTAGCGTTGCCAGAATTAATTGAAGCTGCACAAAGCGCGGTCGCTTCAGCTTCTGATCACCATGAAGAGTTAAGTCTCGTTGCTGGCCTACCCGGTTGGGCTTATGGCCTTGTGATCACGGCATCTATTGCGATTGTTGTTGTCGGCGGGCACTTCTTGAGTCGTCCACTGTTCCGCTTTGTGGCGAGCTCAGGCCTGCGAGAAATCTTTACTGCAACCGCACTGATGTTGGTTATTGGTATTGCTGCACTAATGAGCCTTGTTGGCTTATCTCCTGCGCTTGGTACCTTCCTTGCCGGTGTGGTATTGGCGAACAGTGAATTCCGCCACGAGCTTGAGTCTAATATCGACCCATTCAAAGGGCTGCTACTTGGCTTGTTCTTCATTACGGTAGGTGCGGGCATCAACTTTGATGTTCTATTCAACGACTTTGGTTTGATAATTGGCCTCACTCTTGGCGTTATGCTACTTAAAGCCTTGGTGTTATTTACATTGGCGCTGATCTTTAAAATCAAAAATAGTGACCGATGGTTGTTTACGTTGAGCTTGGCGCAAGCCGGTGAATTCGGTTTTGTACTACTTAGCTTCTCGGCTCAAAACCACGTATTACCTGCTGATATAGTCCAAACTCTGTCGCTGGTTGTTGCCCTTTCAATGTTCCTAACACCAGGCTTATTCATTCTATTTGATAAAGTGATACTTCCTCGTTACGAACAAAAGTCTAACGACCGAGAAGCCGATACTATCGAAGAAAAAGGTACGGTGATCATTGCTGGTATTGGCCGATTCGGTCAAATAGTTAACCGATTATTGGTGTCGAATGATGTCAATACTGTGGTTCTGGATCACCAAGCCAACCAAGTCGATTTGTTACGCTCCATCAATATCAAATCTTACTTTGGTGATGCAACTCGTCATGACTTATTACATACCGCAGGTATCGAAGAAGCCGCAATGCTTGTCGTCGCTATCGATAACCAAGACTCAAGCGTTGAATTGGTGAAGTATGTTAAACACACCTACCCTAATGTGAAGATCTTGGCGCGAGCATTCGACCGTGGGCATAGTTACCGCCTACGAGAAGCTGGTGCAGATTCTGTGGTCTCAGAAACGTACCACTCGGCACTCGAAATGGGCGCAGAAGCTTTACGCTCTTTAGGGCACCACCCATTCTTCGTTGAACAACAGAAATCGACGTATCAGCGTGTTGAAAGTCGTAAGTCTGAAAAACTCTACCAAGCTTGGTCTGAGGCAGAAGAGAACCCGCGCTACGACAACAACTACCGACAAATCTTCATTCACCTTGAAGAAGCAATGAAAGAAGATATGAAAAAAGACCGTTCAGACAAGCATTCTCGATCTGAACGTGGTTGGACACCGCCACCGAAAGGCTATGCAGATGGTTTTGAGGAAGAAGAGTCCTAAGCAGAACTCTAAATAACGGCGCTAGATAACCATACTAGGCAACCATAAAAAGCGGCTATTTAGGCCGCTTTTTCTTTCATTGAATCCCTACAAAACGTCAAATGAGCATGAGTAGCGGGTGCTAGAACTCGTAATCCGAAAGATTTATGTGATCTAGCTAAAATTTTTAATTTCTGACCACATGGCAAAAGTGAATTCACTTTTTACATTATTGAAACATTCCAACCTCGCATAAACCACACCGTAAACATGGCTATATATGCACTCATTTAAGTCATTCAATCATCGCCCCAATTCATAGCGACCACCCTCTAAGGCTTGAGTTACATTGCATATATCTAAATACGCCGCACAAGCTCCAACCTAACCATTCACCATGCAAATAAGTAGCGCACTGTATTCACAAATTCAACCCGTTAAAATTAACATAAACATTTCAAAACATGTCTATCGTTACAATTTGTAACGAATAGCGGTTATCGGTATAGTCCTGCAATTCAAAAAGTGAGACCTTTGCGCTCACCTTAAAGGAGATATAATAATGATTACTAATGATGCTGTAATAATGGGCATGTTAGCTGTTATTCTTGGCGGTGTTTTTATCACGGAAAGTAGCCAAAATAGCGCACTGAAAAAATTCTACTCGTTCGTTCCGGGTCTATTGCTCTGTTACTTTGTTCCTTCTCTACTGAACAGTTTAGGCATCATCGACGCATCAAACTCTAAGTTATACTTCGTTGCAAGTCGCTACCTATTACCAAGCGCACTCGTTCTACTGATCATCTCAGCAGACCTACGTAAAATCTTTGGCCTTGGTTCAAAAGCCGTCATCATGTTCCTAACCGGTACTGTCGGCATTATCATCGGTGGCCCGCTGGCTATCTTGATCATCGACCAAATTAACCCTGACCTTGTATCTGGCGACGTATGGCGCGGCCTCACAACCGTTGCTGGCTCTTGGATTGGCGGCGGTGCGAACCAAGCAGCAATGAAAGAAGTGTTCGAGGTTGATGACCAACTCTTCTCTGCAATGATTACGGTTGATGTTATCTGTGCGAACATTTGGATGGCCGTGTTACTTATCATGGCAGGTCGTCAGAAGAAGATTGATGCATGGTTAAAAGCGGATACTTCATCTATTGAAGAGCTAAAAGAGACCGTTTCTAAATACCAAGAAGAGAACGCTCGCCCAACAACCACAACCGATCTCATGAAGATCACGGGGATTGCGTTCGGTCTTACCGGCCTAGCTCACTTTTTCAGTGACATGATTGCACCGTGGATCTCAACCAACGCTCCAGAACTTGCGAAATACAGCCTAACATCTGGTTTCTTCTGGTTAATCGTAATGGTAACAACGTTCGCGCTCATCGCTTCATGCTTCAAATCAACACGCAGCCTTGAGCACAGTGGCGCGTCTAAAGTGGGCTCGGCATTCATCTACATCCTAGTTGCAACGATTGGTATGCAAATGGATGTGACGGCTATCTTAGACAACCCAGGCTACTTCTTCATTGGTATCACATGGCTTACTATCCATGCCATTCTAATGATTGTGATGGCGAAGCTTATCCGTGCACCACTGTTCTTCATGGCTGTAGGTAGCCAAGCTAACGTTGGCGGCGCAGCATCAGCTCCTATCGTAGCAGCTGCATTCCACCCAGCATTGGCTCCAGTCGGTATCCTAATGGCAGTATTGGGCTACGCTCTCGGTACATACGGCGCTTACATCTGTGGTCTCATCATGCAGGCTGCTGCGGGTTAATAGAATCGCTTTAATCCAATAACACAAAAGGCTGAACGATGATCGTTCAGCCTTTTACGTTTCTAAAACTGTATTTCAAATAACGGCTTAATCGAACAAAGACGCCAGTTTATTTTCCACAACTGGGCTGATATTAAAGCTCAACATAAAATCTGGACGCGTTTCTTCGTCTTTCTCAAGGTAATAGTTCGCTTCAATGCCAAACTTCCAAGGACGTCCGTTCAACACAGTAGTCTTGCTTACGCTTATATTCAACGGAATTTCCGCCTGATCCTTATTCCAGTCATACGAGAATGTCGGCGCAGAGCCTACCGTCCAACCTCCGCCTAATATCTCCACCCAAAAGACTTGTGTCGATGTCTTGTTGATTCGAGTATCAGAATGGTCGGCTCCGTCTCCAGAAACACCATACAAGTGGTTTGGGAACATACCAACAACTCGCTCACTACTCGCCTTCCCGACCATAAATTCAGGCCCGATAGCAAATTGATCCGCCGTTAAATCATTACTGCCCGTTGGTAAAGAAGCAAAGAGACCGAACGCGACAATAGTACCGCCCTCCATTTTAGGCGCATAAGCTAAGTCAAATGAGATGTCTGTAACGCCTGACTGATCCATATGTTGGGAGCTTGTCGACGTATCCATATTGAAATCATTCTGAACATAAGAGATAGCTGGGCGGAAGATGACTTTGTCGCCATTATCCATTGGAAACGGCAATGTCGGCTGTAATACAGTCGCGAAAGCATCCCCTCCACCATCGTAACCACCTGAATACTGGAGCTTTAAATTAAGGCTAGCGTAAGCTGTGTTTGGGTTTGCAAGTTCCTTTGCGGCCTGTTCTGCCGCTTGATCGCTTTCAGGTTTCGAAATGTCGACCTTAGCGCTAGCAAAATTCGGCGTTAATAACAGTCCAGTTATTATTAGTGCAAGTGGTTTACAAGCCATGAGCCCTCTCTTCAATAGTAAAACAATAAAGTGTAACTGCTTATTGAGTATTTTAGAGATTACTGGGCAGTAAAATGGCCATTAAGTGACAGAGATAATTTAGTTGAGAAAATGAGAGCTTAGATACAAAAATGCCCCAAATCTCTTTGGGGAATTTTCAAATAATCAGGAAGCGAGAGAGTGTTTACTCCTTAAGCTTATTCCCAATCAAGAATTACTTTACCAGACATACCAGAGCGCATCATGTCGAAGCCTTTCTGGAAGTCGTCCACTTTGTAGTGGTGGGTAATGATTGGTGTTAGATCTAGGCCAGACTGGATTAGTGAAGCCATTATGTACAAACCAAAAATTAAACGATATAAAACAACAGCTTAATTAAAATATATAAAGTTCATGGCGACAAAGTGGCGACAGTTTCAGTCGTTGTTATAACTCCCTCACTTCAATAGGAGGTGTCTTTCCCACCTTTCTTCCGATTTAACGCCTACAAACAAGTAAGCACTGTAAGAAAATATTCCATAGAACTTAACGAAAACAAGTAATATTACATAAAATCAACGATTTACTCTAATATTAGTGTATATAAAAACAGTAACAAGTGGCGATTTATACCCATAAATAACGCTGTTTTGCAATGAATGCCGCCATTTTTGCCGCCACTTTTTATTGGACTTTATGCGCTCTGTTATCCCAGCATCACTTGTAAACAAAAAACCAGCGTTGAATCCATCAACACTGGCCTTTTTTAGTTAAACCAAAACGGGAATCAGTCTACAAAATACGGCAATTGTTCTTCAGTCAGAACACTGCCTTTCGCAAAGTCAGTGTGGTCTGTTACCTTGCTCACGTTCCAGTTAGATAAGTCTTGGTTAAAGGCCTTCGTATCACGAAACATGTATCTCATACCCACAACATTCGATGTATCCCACCCACCGATATATTGGTTAAAGGCACTTGCACCACTAAACATAGAACCAAATTCCGTCACATTTGATGTATCCCAGGCACCTATATCTTGGTTAAAGGCGCTTGCATCCATAAACATAAAAGACAAATTCGTCACATTTGATGTATCCCAGGCACCAATATCTTGGTTAAAGGCACTTGCACCATCAAACATATATTTCATATCCTTCACACTGGATGTGTCCCAAGTACCGATATATTGGTTAAAAGCGCTTGCATCCATAAACATAAAATTAAAATCCGTCACATTCGATGTATCCCAAGCACCTATATCTTGGTTAAAGGCACTTGCACCATCAAACATATATTTCATATCCTTCACACTGGATGTGTCCCAAGTACCGATATATTGGTTAAAAGCGCTTGCATCCATAAACATAAAATTAAAATCCGTCACATTCGATGTATCCCAAGCACCTATATCTTGATTAAATGCTTGTGCTCTTACGAACAGGCCTTCCATGCTTGTCACATTCGATGTATCCCACCCACCGATATATTGATTAAAGGCACTTGCATGACTAAACATATATTTCAAATTCGTCACATTTGATGTATCCCAATGACCGATATTTTGATTAAAGGCTTCTGCTTTACCAAACATCTTACCCATATCAGTCACATTTGATGTATCCCAATGACCGATATTTTGATTAAAGGCTTCTGATTCAAAAAACATGTAATCCATATACTTCACATTTGATGTGTTCCAGTGACCTATATCTTGGTTAAATAATTTTGTGACTCCGAACATCCAGCGCATATTCGTCACTTTAGATGTATCCCAATAACCTATATCTTGATTGAATGTACTAGCCCACTTAAACATTTCGTACATTCCTCTGACATTCGATGTATCCCAATCACCGATATTTTGGTTAAAAGATTTAGCTCCTTTAAACATCTCAGTCATATTCGTCACTTTCGACGTATCCCAATCACTGATATCGGTATTAAACGATTCACGATACCTAAATACACGGCGCATATCCGTTACCTGTGTTGTGCAAAATCCTATGTGGCCTTGCTCTAATTTATCGAGCAACGTCTCGTTTTTTATTAGGGTGTTATCCACCACCACATAGACTTGCCCGTTTTCAAGCATCACGGAGTTAACAGGTTGGTCAGGGCATTTTACTGAGATACCTACAGCAAATGCGGCTTGGCTAGCGAGCGCGGCTGCGCCCACAAGAAGTGAGGTTATGGTTCTTTTCATTGTATTTTCCTAGGGTTGAATAAACGTTATTGCGTAAAAGTTGGAAAGCTATCTTCAGACAGGCCACTGCCTTTTGCGAAGTCGATATGGCGTGAGACGCGCTTGACGTTCCAGTAGGTTAAGTCTTGGTCAAAGCGCTTGGCACCAGAAAACATGCGGTCCATATTGGTCACACGAGAGGTGTCCCAACGGCTGATGTCCTGATTGAAGTATTTGTTTTTAGCAAACAGGTCACTCATGTCTGTTACGTGAGTGGTGCAGAGCTGAATGTTGCCATCCAGAAAGTTTTGCCAGTAATCTGAATTGCGAATGAGTGCGTCATTGACGACCACAAACAACTCATCTTCTAGAACCATGACGGTTCCTGGTTTATTTGATTCGCAAGTCACCGTTTCAGGCTCACTAGCAAAGGTGTGGCTACAACTCAGCAGCGCGCAGGCGGAAATAATCGAACGTAAATTCATAGTTAAAAGCATGGTTTAATTAAAATTAGTTAGGAATCATACAGAAAGCACACCTATCTATTTCACTATTTGGGTCTGCAATTTCACTAAAAAAGTGGAATTGCATTCACCATCCCAATAAATAACATTATTAATGACAGAACGCGTTATAAATAATCCTTTGTGCCGGAGTGCCACAATAATTAGTTAATCATCTAGCACATGTTTACCCTCGTTCACCACTTCGCACTCTGCCTTGAGCATTCAGCTCTTTTTTTTTTAGCCTTAAATAACGTTTTATCTACTCATTTAAAAACAAAAAAGGCGACAGTAATAACTGTCGCCTTTCTATTAAGCTTTTCTAAGTTAGCTTCCTAACTCAAAATTATTCCCAATCTAGGATTACTTTACCTGACATACCAGAACGCATCATGTCGAAGCCTTTCTGGAAGTCGTCCACTTTGTAGTGGTGAGTAATGATCGGTGTTAGATCTAGGCCAGACTGGATTAGTGAAGCCATCTTGTACCAAGTTTCGAACATCTCACGACCGTAGATACCTTTGATAACCAAGCCTTTGAAAATTACTTGGTTCCAGTCTACTGCCATATCTGATGGTGGAATACCTAGTAGAGAGATCTTACCGCCGTGGTTCATGTTAGTCAGCATGCTGTTGAACGCAGATGGGTTACCAGACATTTCTAAACCTACATCGAAGCCCTCAGTCATGCCAAGA
>NZ_CAWPOA010000109.1:70708-141306 GCF_963889365.1 Vibrio sp. OPT20
TCAGCCATTACGTCTTCAAGCTTCTCTTCCATTACGTTTACTGCGCGAGTTACACCCATTTGACGAGCAAGGTCTAGGCGGTATTCGTTTACATCAGTGATTACAACGTGACGAGCACCAACGTGCTTAGCAACAGCAGCAGCCATGATACCGATTGGACCAGCACCAGTGATTAGCACGTCTTCGCCTACTAGGTCGAAAGAAAGCGCTGTGTGTACTGCGTTACCAAACGGGTCAAAGATTGATGCTAGATCGTCAGAGATTTCTGCTGGGATCTTAAATGCGTTGAACGCAGGGATCACAAGGAACTCAGAGAACGCACCAGTGCGGTTAACACCAACACCTGTAGTGTTACGACAAAGGTGAGTACGGCCGCCACGACAGTTACGACAGTGACCACATGTGATGTGACCTTCGCCAGATACGCGGTCGCCGATTTCAAAACCACGAACTTCTTGGCCGATGCCAACAACTTCACCCACGTATTCGTGACCTACTACCATAGGTACTGGGATTGTGTTTTGTGACCACTCATCCCAGTTGTAGATATGTACGTCAGTACCACAAATTGCGGTTTTCTTAATACGGATAAGAAGATCATTATGACCCATTTCAGGTTTTTCAACCTCGGTCATCCAGATGCCTTCTTCAGGCTTAAGCTTAGAAAGTGCTTTAATTTTCATAATGTTATCCAGTTCATCTCGCCTAACAGTAAGACGAGAATCAAAAATCTATTGTTCTATTGGGTGTTGCTCTATCTAATCAAAGGATGCATAAGGCACCCCTTTAAAATTAGATGATAGCCATGTCTTTACCAACTTGGATGAACGCATCGATTGCACGGTCTAGTTGCTCACGAGAGTGTGCAGCAGACATTTGCGTACGGATACGAGCTTGACCTTTTGGTACTACAGGGAATGAGAAACCTACTACGTAGATGCCTTTCTCTAGTGCGCGCTCTGCGAATTCAGCCGCTACTTTTGCATCACCCAGCATGATTGGGATGATTGCGTGGTCAGCACCGCCCATAGTGAAACCAGCAGCTTCCATGCGAGTACGGAAGTGAGCAGAGTTTTCCCATAGTTGAGTGCGTAGGTCGCCAGATTCCGCAAGAAGATCTAGAACACGGATAGACGCAGATACGATTGCTGGTGCAACAGAGTTAGAGAATAGGTATGGACGAGAACGCTGACGTAACCAGTCGATCACTTCTTTCTTACCAGAAGTGTAACCGCCTGAAGCGCCACCCATTGCTTTACCAAGCGTACCTGTGATGATGTCGATACGGTCAACAACGTTGTGGAACTCGTGAGTACCCGCGCCGTTTTCACCCATGAAGCCTACTGCGTGAGAGTCATCAACCATAACTAGTGCGCCGTACTTGTCAGCAAGGTCACAGATTGCAGGAAGGTTAGCGACTACGCCGTCCATTGAGAACACGCCGTCAGTTACGATTAGTGTGTGACGAGCGCCCGCTTCTTTAGCTGCGATAAGTTGTTGCTCTAGCTCTTCCATGTTGTTGTTCGAGTAACGGAAGCGCATTGCTTTACACAGACGAACACCATCAATGATAGATGCGTGGTTTAGAGCATCAGAAATGATTGCGTCTTCTTTGCCTAGGATAGTTTCGAATAGGCCAGCGTTTGCATCAAAACAAGATGTGTAAAGGATAGTGTCTTCTTTACCAAGGAACGTAGATAGCTTTTGCTCTAGTTCTTTGTGAGAGTCTTGAGTACCACAGATGAAACGTACTGAAGCCATGCCAAAACCGTGCTGATCCATACCATCTTTAGCTGCTTCGATAAGAGCTGGGTGGTTAGCAAGACCTAAGTAGTTGTTTGCACAGAAGTTTAGTACTTCTTCACCAGTCGAGATAGAAACCGCTGCTTTTTGTGCAGAAGTGATAATGCGCTCAGACTTGTAAAGACCTTCTTCTTTAACTTCTTCGATTTGAGTTTGAATCTGTTGGTAAAATGCAGAAGACATTGTCTATTCCTTCCTAATTATTATTCAGCAGCATCGTGCGCCGCATTATGTAGGGGATGTAAACGATTTCAATTCGATCATTTACACTGTAAAACTTATACCCCTATTCTAGTTGAACATCCCCTTCTCGATTATCCCTTTAGTTGGAAAAACATTAATGAATCACAGGCACTAATAATAATTCATCCCAGTGACGCAGGGCACATAAACGCTTCTTACCTGTTCTTTTTAACGTCAAATCCCCTTCCGTTCGTGTCTAATTTCGCTTTCATATCGAATATAAATTTTTCATCTCAGAACGATATAGTGATGAATGCCCGCTTCTCTCAGAATGCGCACCAGCAACGCCGCTATACAAATGAAACACGATGAGAAGAGAAACCAAGCAAATGACCCTATCTGACAACACCATACAAGAAGCTTTCAAGAATGACTGGCACACCTGCTTTTATCAGCCAAAGGTTCAGCCTAGTGTCGAGAAAGTGACTGGGGTTGAAGCGCTGTTTCGTTTAGATATTCCAGAAGAAGGGATTTTCGCTCCGGGCGTGTTTATCGATCGTGCGTTTGCATTGGGTTACGAAGAAGAGATCTTCTTTACTGTGCTTGAACAGTCTTTAACAGAAATAAAATCTCTCTCTGTTCACTTAAACTTGGCAGTTAATGTCAGCAATAAGGTGCTCGCCAACCCAGATAACGTAGAAAAGGTTCGTGAATTGCTTTGGAATGCGTCTTTCAAGGCAGAACAGCTTACCTTTGAGCTAAGTGAAAATGATCAGTTGGATGAGCAGCTTTGTGAGCAAATTAAGCGCTTTAAGTCTCTGGGCGTCAGAATCTCTATCGACGATTTTGGTATTGGCTATTCAGACATAAATAAGGTGATGGGCCTTAATGTCGATGAAGTGAAGTTCGATAAATCGATTGTGAACAGTATTGAGCCAGCATGCTCCGACTTGGTTAAGCGCACTCTGGCGTACTGCAAAGAGTCTGGAATCGAAACCGTTGCGGAAGGCGTTGAAGACACAGATACACGTCAACTAATCCATCAGCTAGGTTTTGACAGCTATCAAGGCTTTCTATACTCAAAGCCACTGCCTTTAACTGATCTTAGATTCGTCATGTAGATAGTTGGAGCTCAAGTAACGTTAGCTTAAAACAAACTCGACACTTTTCTTCTTCTGCTTAAGGTCGTGGTAACGGATGTACTTAAAGTAGATATCGTGTTTATTTTGGATGTTCTGAGAAAAAGGATTTTTCACCACTTTCTTGATATCTGCCTTGAAAAACGGCATGCCGAGCTTGCTCATATAAGGTTCTAAATACAGGTCATACAAGAACTGGCACATAGCAGGGTCAAGGGTCGGAATGCGAAACTCAGTATCAGACAAATTATCCGCCATGTAATCGAAGATCTTACGACGAATCACAATGCTAACCGCGCCAACACTGCAGAGCATCTTACTTAAACCGTCATACACCACATGACCAATAATGACCCCCTCGAAAAAAAAACAAAGCACCTGCATATCTTCTTTTTTCACGCCGAGATGCTGAGCAACCTCGATAAAGTCTTTGCCATAAGTTTTGAGGTGCATCCCTTGAATCGACTTCAGCCTTTTCGCAGGAAGCGAACCCATGTTGTATGACTCTACGCTTGTGACCTCATAGTCGTAGCCAATATCGGCATTAGACGGACGTTCCATATTCTTTGTTGCGGCTTTGACTTGAACCATTTCTTCTACCGAAAAATCATAGTCGGCCTGAAAGAAACTCGCGATACCAAGGCGACGAACAAAACTAGGCAGCGTCTTTGCCCTTTCCCACTGACTGACCATTACTTGATTAACACCAAAAAATGCTCGATGAGAATTGGAAAGTAATTCTGAAAATTCTTCCTGTGAAATGGACGCTGATTCACGAAGTCGTTTTAGCTCAATTGGGAAATTGTCTTTATTCATCTGTCACTTACCTAGCTTTTTAACTAGTGTAGTTTACTTATCTCTACTATGACATGATGCATTGAGCATAACCTCGTTTAAACAAAACTCCCCCAGAACTTGGTTGGTATTTGTAGGCAGGTCGCTACAGATAAATGTTAAATCTCGTAGGCCCAGCACTCTTGTTGTATGTCGAGCAGCTCCGGCTTACCGCTCTCTAGCTGATAGAGGTGGAATTGGCTTAAAGGGGGCGAATACACATGTAGCGTAATGAGCGGTTCATCTCCAGCCTGTAGATTCGATATCTGATGGATATCATTATCTTTACTGACGGTCACACTGCCCTCTTGGAAATGAGTCGACTGAGAAGCAAAAATATGGCCATTAGCCGCCGTTTCAAACAAGGTTTCCGTTGCTTGCCCGTGTAAAACTTTTACGCCACAAGACGTATTCAAATGATCGTGTATTTTACTTCTTTGCCCATTTAGCCAACTCAAAATTAAAACTTCGCAGTGGTCATTCTTGAAAAGTCTTTGTCGGCAGTATGTTTCTTTATCAAAACTCGCCAACGACTTGATCTCTTCTTTACTCAGCTCGATGTTATCCAATATGAACCGAATGGAAGCCAGAGACATAGGTTTATTCGCCAGCTGTATTTGGTCCATAAACTCTTGGAAATTAAGCTCATAATCGTTATTAATTAACGCGGCTAACGCGGGAGATTGCGTTGGAGTGATATCAGTACGTTGCAAAATACTTACCTCTGACTATGTTTTGCTCTTCCGAACTCGAAGTTAAAAGTTCTCTTCGAACGATGAAATATGGCTGATTCGATTCAGCACAAGTTGGGAGGATACTAACACCGTTTAAATTAAATTTAACAAGTAACTACAAGTATTTACATTCATATAACAAAAGCATCTAACAACCAATTAGAAGCAACGGAATCGCCATATTGACTTGAGATTTGAATAACTGAGTAATTTGAAATAGGAACAACAAAAGAACGGCTTCCATCACGGCTACTATTGCGCGTATCAATTAATGAAATTGATTCACAAATCAGAAGAGTTCAATCACAATTAAGGTTATGGTCACCGTTGAAATTAGTCTAACTGGATACTTATGATTAACCCAAAACTCATCGCCCTACTTCCCGATCTCGCCTCGTTTATCTTAGTTGTGAATGAGGGTAGCTTTACCGCCGCAGCAAAGCAGCTAGGCGTTACACCTTCAGCGTTGAGTAAATTGATCACACGTCTAGAAAAAGCACTCTCAGTAAAACTGTTCGAGCGAACCACTCGTACATTGATCATCACGCAAGCAGGCCAGTTGGTATACGATCAAAGCGTGGTCATGATTAATGCGGCGCAACAAGCGGTTGAGCTGTCTACCTCCGACCATACTGAACCTGCAGGCTCTATAACAGTAGCGGCGCCTGAGGCGTTCTTGAACTCAGTGCTACAGCCTTTTGTTGTTCCATTTTTAAATCAGTATCCAGAGATTCAACTCAAGCTAAGAGCGGCTGATGGCGACATCGACATATTGCGCCAAGGCATCGACATTGCCTTTCGTCTTACCGATAAACCTGACGAGAGTTTGGTATTGAAAGAGCTCGGAAAAACAAACCTCGTGTTATGTGCGAGCCCCGACTATTTAGATGCCAAAGGAATCCCTCACCACCCTACCGAGCTTTCTGAGCACGACTGCTTATACCTTGCAGAAACAGATAAAGACCACATTTGGGACTTCCTTAAAGATGATGAGTTTTACACAGTCCCCGTCAGCGGACGTTACGCTGTGAACCACTCTCAGATGCGATTGAAAGGTGTTAAAGAAGGGCTTGGTGTGGGTATTTTCCATGACTTCGTAATTCAAGATGCATTGGCTGAAGGTTCTGTAGTGCAAGTACTGGAAGATTGGACCATCAAGAGTAATTACCATGGCGCTATCGCGATGCAGTTTGCTCAAACCAAGTACATGCCTGCCCGATTGCGTGTGTTCATTGATTATGCGATGGAACACTTGGGTGACAAACTGGCAGGAGAAATAAACTGATGCTGAAAGGAATACACCACGCCGCCATTATTTGCTCAGACTACGAAGTTTCTAAACGCTTTTATACGGAAGTTTTAAAGCTTGAAGTGATTGCTGAGAATTATCGTGAAGCGCGCCAGTCGTACAAACTTGACTTAGCACTGCCTAATGGCGCTCAAATAGAATTATTCAGCTTCCCTAACGCACCTGAAAGACCAAGCTTTCCGGAAGCTCAAGGGCTGAGACATTTGGCTTTTTGTGTTGATGACGTTCAACATGCCAAAAGCTATTTGGAAGAACATGGCATTGAAGTCGAACCGATTCGAGTTGATGAATTTACGGGGAAATCATTTACGTTTTTCGCAGACCCAGACGGCCTGCCGCTAGAACTTTATCAGATCTAAAGCTTTATCAAATCTAGAGCGGTATCTAGTCTAAAGTCTTCCTCACAGAAGAAGAGCTCATCTGATTAATAAAACGGACTTTCTCAAATAGAGAAAGTCCGTTTGCATGTCAATTAACTCAACGCGGTCTTGAATTTCTCAACGCGTGAAAACAGTAACCAATCCAATAGCATTGCAATCACAATCGTTGCGCCCGCGAGTGGAAACAGTACCGAAATAACAACCACAGTCACTAAGCCTGCTTTCCATAAGCCCGCATCACCAAACTTCGGTGGCGCCCCCAGCTTTCTTTGGCCTGAAGGTCTGCGCATCCACCACATTACTCCACCAGTCACTGACACCACAATGAATGCCAAACAGAACAACGCGTTTAGAAGCTTGTTGATGATGCTGATGTCACCTTGGTGCAGAGAAATACCGACGGCTAAGGTTTTGGCGAATAAATTGTAATCTTGCCACGTCACCTCTCCAAGAATGCGCCCTGAATATTGGTCGAGGTGAGTCGTGCGATCTTGGGTTGGGTCGATAATGTCACCGCCCATGGTATTGGCAGCCACGGTGTAAACGCCCGTTTCTGATCGCGGGAAATTGACTTTATATTGCGTAAAACCAAGAGATTGAGCTTTTGCTATCACATCATCAATCGAGAAATTACTCGCAGATAATACATGCTGAGAATGATCCTCACCCATCTTAGAATGATCATGAGCTTCAGACGCTTCTTCTACTTGGTGGACGTGTTCTGCTGGCTTATCTTGAGACAAAGGCAGTGGCGTTTGTTCTAGGTTCCAAGGCATTTCCTCTTCAGACCCGTGATTTAAAGAAGCATGCGTTTCGTTAGACAGAGGAATGTCATCCCACATTTGAGCAGGAAAAGTACTCCATGCTTGCACTAGCTTACCGCCCCAAAAACCTGTCCATGATAATCCTGATAGAATAAATAACAGAAGAATGAATGACAGTGTTCCACCGATGTTCGCATGCAGATCACGCATTAAAACACGCGTTCCTGAACCAAATCGAAGCTTAAGAAAACCAGCCCGGCTCGCGTTATCTCTCGGTAACCATAAGTAAATACCACTGATGAGTAACAGAATAGACAAGCTTATTGCGACTTCAATTAGGTAATCGCCCCAATCACCAATCAACAAAGTGCCGTGAATGTCATTCGCCAGTTGATACAGACTATCGCTGCGCGGGATTTCTCCTACCACTTCGCCAGTGTATTGATTCACCGTGGCGAAAACGGAAGTGCCATCTTCAAGTGATACAGAAAATCGGTTCGCAAGATCAGGGACTTTGCTCGGTACAAACTGTGTCACCGTACCTTGTGGGTATTGATTTTGTACTGCAGTTAACTGTTGTGAAACCTTAATAGGGTCGCCCAATGCAACAATCTCTATGGCTTCGTGGTGGAAAGCCAATTCGATTTCATCGTCAAACAGCATCACCAAACCAGTAATACTCAACATCAACATAAATGGGATAACGAATAACCCGGCATAGAAGTGCCAGCGCCACGTAAGGAAGTAGAGAGTTTTATTGCGGTCTTTGTTTTTTATATTGGTTCTCGAACCGGTTGTTGCACTGCTTGTAGACTGCGAAGTCGCTTGTGCTTTCGCAGAGCTTTGAGATTCATTTCTCAACATTATTATTTCCTTTGACACACGCAAACATACCTTCTGAAAAATCAGAAAGTAATCTGAGCATGTTTAACTTTACTTAATACTTTATTTTTTAATTATTTTAGTGGGTTAGGTTTAAGCAATATCAAAGGGAGGGCCGCGCGGGGCTTGCCTCGTGTAGCGTTCGCTTAGAGCCAAAAAAGCGTAGCTGTCTGAGACAATAGAACTCAGTCGAGTTGTCAGTAGTGTAGTTGGAAGTTCGTCTTGGTGAAACGTGGAAAAATGGCTAAAGGGACACGGCTTTCCTTTGTGAGTATTGGGCTCGCCTTCCTCAATTTGAACCAGTTCAAAGCCGTTGACCGTACATAACGACGCCCATACTCCCGCACTATTACCATGAGCATTGATAACAGGCATTAGTGTCACTAGTACCCAGCTTAATGCTGTAGCAAGTAACATGGAGAAATTGAACGAAGTTCGGCGCATTATTCCTAATCTTTATAAATTCCCCTTATTATGAGGCACTTGTTATATAGGTAAACGTAAAGATTAACATCAGGTTAAAAAATTGAAGCTAACGCACACTCTTTTTAGTTAAAAACTGGTTACAACCAAAGAGCTAAAAGAATGTTACGCACCTATTAGCAGTAACATGTCTAGAAAATAGCAGTAAACTGTTTAGAAAAAAGACAATAAAAAACGCCGCCTTACACCTTCCTCTAGAGAGGGTAATGTAAGACAGCGTTTTAGAAATCGAATCTTGAGGCTTTGCTCTTTGTTACGTATCTAGCAAACTCAATTGATTAGCAAATTAACCGAAGATTTTGCTCCAAATGCTTGGATTACGCTTCTCGTGATACTCTTCACGAAGGCCATCGATAGTACGAAGCTCTTGCTGTGCAGATTCAAATTCACCTTGGTCTAGCTTCTTCTCAATGCTATCAATCGATGCACTGATCTTTTTGAAACCTTCCATGAAGTGTTCTTCTTTCTCAATTGGGTAAACACCCGTTTTGAGCTCAGCAACTAGCGTGTCGATACGTACGATAGGCTTTTGCATCTCTTCAATGTTTTGAGCTTCTGCCGCTTGTTTGAACGCAAGCTTCATTTCTTGCATGTTTTTCTTAAGGTCAACATTAGCAAAAGCGTTGCTAGACAATAGCGAAGCAGCGATTAAGCCAGATAAAAGGATTGAGCGAGTTTTCATTGTTTCTCCAGGTGAAGCGATGTCTTTGAAGATAGCGCCATCGTTATTGTGGCACTTCGACTTTATTATTTTCGGCTAGTGTATACAAAAATCCGTCGGGTACAAAAATTGATTGTGTCGAAATGCAAACTAGCTAGCTAACCAATGACTAAAAAGTATAAAGTAACGGACATTCCATCACTCAAATACCGAAAATTCAGCAATAGATTGGCGGCCACGCAATGCTAAAAATGCCAAAAACTGCTGTGGCGAATGAGTGACCACTTTATTCGAATCCACACCTACTTTGTCTAACAATGCAGCGACTAAGTCCAAGCCACCAACATCTACGCAGAAATGCGCATCGCTACCTGTCGTAATAAACGCACCTTTCGCTTTAGCTATTCTTGCGATCTCATAACAGCGGTCAACACTGCCAACTCGGCTATTGCCTTTGAGTGTGGTGTTGTTGATTTCAATCGCTACGTTATGTTCCGCCGCACATTGAATCACAGCTTCAAAATCGAAATCAAAATTAGGGTTTCCTAAGTGACCAAGCGCATCAATTCGACCACCTTTAATCACATTCAACAATGCTTCTGTATGGGTAGTGACATCCGATGGGCGAAATACTGGCTCATGAAAACTCGCGATCACCCAATCCAAGTTCTTATCCACACTCGGATGAATGTCGATTTCACCCTGTGTGTTCATGATGTTTGACTCGACACCTCGAATAATTGCGACATCTTCAATAAAACGAGGGAGCACACGCTGATTGCTGAAGAACCAATAATGTGGCGCGCCCGGCATTGATTCTGAATGGTCAGTAGTACAAAACATGGCTAAACCGTTTTGCTTCGCCGATTTCGCGTTTTCGATCAGCGTGCTGTAAGCATGGCCACTTGCGTATGTGTGGGTGTGGGTATCTACTTTGAGTTCCATGAATCAATGCTCTCTTCGCTTAGTCAAAAAACGTTTTCCAGAAAGTAACTCTGAGCCTCTTTCTGGAAAGGAGTGCCCGCACCTTTTTCTGAAAAGGAGTGCTTCTGAAAAGGAATGCTTAATGGCAACAATTCGACCAGTTTATCAGCTGAAAGTGACAATTAGCACCTAAACATAAGGGTTTCTTGTAAGTTCATTTACACAGCACGATAATACGTGGCTAACCAGACGACACTAACGCTTTTCTTATCTAAGTAAAATCGAACATACTCGGTAATTACGCCAATTTTTTGCAACCTACCCAAGTTCGTCAATACTTAAACCAGTCTACAAACTGGAGTGTTAGATGAGAAGAAGACGATATCCGCTGAGTATCCACATCACTAGCCTTTTCTTAATTTTGACCACTCTTGTCGGTACCGTACTGATTTCGATAAGTTATCGGCACTCTCAAGAACTGCTTTTAGGCACCGTGCGCGAAGTCAGTAATGAACATCGCGATAAGCTGGAATCGGTATTTAAACAAGCTATTGCCCCAGTCATCACAACCTTAAACGTGATGGCAGTGAGCCCGTTTGTTGCTCATCAAACCTCCTCCGTCGAAAAAGAATCTTGGCTTGCTTCGGTCGATATCATCTTCAAACAAAATACCAATTTAGTCGCTCTGTTCTATGGCTCTGAAGATGGCGATTTCAGAATCTTTCGTCCTCTGAGTTCCATTAAACAGAGAGCCGACAACAACGCTCCCGCCAAAGCGACCATGATGGTCAGCAGCACCAATCTAGATGGTGATAACTTTATTACCTTTCTCGATGGCGCACACCAAGTGATCAGTACCCGACAAGCCGAGAGTAAGTTCAACCCCACGACTCGACCTTGGTTTCGTAACGCAAAGCCTGACGGCTCAATACAACTCTCTGAGCCCTACCTGTTCTATTTCCTGCAAACCAATGGCATCACGCTTTCTAGACGTTCTTTGGATGGCAAGCATGTCGTTGGTGCCGACTTCACGTTGAAATCTCTCTCTTCCCAGATCAGTGAATTGGCCTACTCTCCACAAACCCGACTCGCTCTGTTCGATCAACATTTCAATCTTCTCGGCCAACATCAACTTGATCTATCGATTCCCAAGCTTACCTCCCAGCCTAACGACACAAGTAAAACTGAGAAAACGAATAACCAAACGACGGGGAAACTCTCTGGTAGTGAGCAAGACCAAAGCTTCTTTAATGTGCCCAAACGTGAACAGATGGAAGCATTGAAAGCATCCGTCATAGCACCACTTATCTCCGACGAGGAGAAATTAAACCTCAACCTAAAAAACGTTGAATACAACCTAAACACTTGGGCATTAACACTAACGCCTGTTGAGCTCACTCAGAATGTCACTTTATATTTGGCAGAGGCTACGCCACACAATGAGTTGCTCTCTGATCTTATCTCGATGCGTGACAAGCAAGTCGCCGTCGCGATTGGGATGTTGTTCATCTGCTTCGCTATCGTATGGTTTGTCGCCAATCGTTTGTCTCAGCCGCTTAATACGCTGATGCAACTCACCGACAACATCGCACGATTTGACTTCAGGCGAACTCATTATCCCAAAAGCATGATTCAAGAAGTGGCTAACCTCGCCCACTCAATTGAGCTGATGGAACACACACTTCATGATCTTATTACGCTACTTCGCGACACGGCAGGTAATCAGGAATTTTCGATCTTAGCCAAGAATATTGCTCATCAAAGCTATTTAATTACCAAAGCAGAAACCATCGTCCTCTTCACTCAATCAAAAGAGAAAGATGTGTTTGATACGGCCGCGAACCTCGCCATTCTTCCCTTTAAGGCCGACATCAATGACTTCATCAAGCACACCCCTTGGTTGCTGTGCCAGCTTAAATCTGGAGAAACCATCCACTTAAACCGAGAAGACAATGTTCTCAACTATTACCAAGATTCGATCTTCAATTCAGATCTGTACCTGTTTCCACTATTAAACCGTGAGAAGTTGTTGGTGGGTATCGTCGCAATTGGCTATGAAAGACCGATTACCAAGATGCAGGCAGACAAGCACGCCTTCTTACGAGAACTGCTCAGTTTTGCGGAAATAGCCAAAGACAACATCGACCAAATGCAGCAACAGAAAGACATGCTTAATGCCTTTATCGAGTTGATTGCATCAGCGATTGATACCAAATCACCTTACACGGGCGGGCACTGCCAACGAGTGCCTGAACTGACCAAATGGCTCACCCAAGCAACCATTGATGATGACCGTTATTACCCGCAATTCTCATTGGATAGTAAACAGTGGGAAGAGTTAATGCTCGCCGCTTGGCTTCATGACTGCGGCAAGGTAACCACACCTGAGTATGTCGTAGACAAAGCGACAAAACTTGAAACCATTTACGACCGAATCCACGAAGTGCGAATGCGTTTCGAACTGTTAAAACAACAGGCTGAAACCGACTACTGGAAAGCCATAGCGAACGGAGCGCTTCAAGAGGACCAGCTTAAGATCCTCGAACAAAGCTTGTCAGAATTGGATGAAGAATTTGCCTTTGTTGCTGAATGCAATCTTGGTGGAGAGTCGATGACGGACGAACAACTAGAACGCTTAGACCGAATAGCCAAGCGCCAATGGAAACGAACACTAGACGATCAGCTAGGGTTATCTTGGTCTGAACAAGAGAGATTCAATGCGCAACAAGACACGACAGAGAAGAGTGAAGCTGAGCCAGCAAGAAAAGACCAAATACTACCGGTGATGGAACCGCTACTTGCCGATAAGCCTGAGCATAAAATACCGTGGGACAATGGCTTTAGCCCTGCTGATGTATGGCAAGAAGCGTTTGTGCTTAAGCCAGGAGAGGTCAAATACAACCAAGGTGAACTGCACAACTTGAAAGTACGCCGTGGCACGTTAAACGATGAAGAACGTTTCATGATCAACGATCATATTATTCAAACCTTCACCATGCTTAACAAACTGCCTTATCCGTCTTACCTCCAGAATATCCCGGATATCGCCAGCGGACACCACGAGCGTATCGACGGTAAGGGCTACCCAAGAGGCTTAAGCGAAGACCAATTACCTCTACCGTCCAGAGCGATGGCCATTGCTGATGTCTTTGAAGCGCTCACCTCTAGTGATCGCCCGTATAAGAAAGGCAAACTCCTAAGCGAATCACTCAACATCATGACCGACATGGCCACCAGCGGTCATATCGATCCCAAGCTGTATTTGCTGTTCTTAGAAAACAAAATCTACGACAAATACGCTGAGCGATTCCTAGAGACTAAACAGCATTGCGAGATTGAACCAAACGAACACATCGACCGAGTCAAAGAGTACATACGCTCATTGTTCTAAGCTAACCATTCAGACTAAAGACCATAAGCTTCATAAGCTCAATGGTTAGCTTTTAGCTGCCGAGTCCAATACCGCAACGTCCACTACAGTCGCTACAGCCACTGTGACTCGCGGTGTTTGCTTGGTTTTTGCCTTGCTGTGTCTTTTAGCTAGTAGAGTGTTGGTAATGCTCGCCACAACAATCAGATTAATGCCAATCATCTGCTGAGTAGAAAACACATCATCAAAGAACAAACCCTGCCATAAGGCGCTAAACAGCATGTTAGTAAAAATCAGTGGTGCCAACTGGGAACCGCTGTCTGCAAGCTTATAAGCCTTGGAGCGGAAGATTTGAGTATTGATGGTAAACAGTGCGAGTCCAAATGCACCAAGTCCAATCCAACGCAAGTCATCAAACGACAGCAAAGTCGTTAAAGCACCATACACACTATCCCCCTTAAGGACATCTGGTACAGCAGAAACAGAAGTCAACACGAGCATAGGTATAACAAGTATTGCTGCGACTAAAAAGGTCCATGCGTTAAGCTCTGCTGGTGTCAGGCTGGTTTTAGATGCTCGGTACAGACTCACTTGCGAGCCAGAATTAAACACACCCGCTAGAAGTCCAAGAAATAGCGCAGGTCTAAAGAACTCCGAACCAAACTCAAACTGCGACCAATCCCCTGCCATCATCACTACGCCGAAAAATGTAATGGCTAAACATGCGATAGTCGTTGTATGAACCTTGGTTCCGAATATTAATTTTTCTAACAATGGAATAAACAACGGACCCGTACTGAATAACACCACACCTTCAACCAGCGTTAAGGTTTGTAGTGAAGTAAGGAAACACCACTGACACGCCACCATAAAGATCGCTCGCATCACTAAAGGTTTCCACATATCGAGTGAAGGTTTCGTTATTTTGTAAAACATCAAGAATAAAAATAAGAACAGACTGGGTAACAAAAAACGCACAAAACTGAGTAACGAGATTGGCATCACTTCAGATAGATACTTGGCCATCAAGCCACTCAAAGACAAACTGAACGTCGACAACAACATGAAAGTCGTCGCCTTGGTAATATCAGACATAATTATCACCTCCTATGACACCTATTTTAGAAGCGTGACGTGATGAAAAATAGCGAGTAATATTAACCATAACTGTAAGGAAAACTTACCAATGAAGAAACTCGTCCCGCTTAAATCCGTTTATGCTTTCATTGCTGTTGCTGAAACCGGCAGCATGACCGACGCTGCTCGAGTGTTGTATGTCAGTCATTCTGCAGTAAGCCAAGCTATCAAATCATTGGAGCAACTGGTCAATAAGCCGCTGTTCCAACGTGTCGGCCGTCGTGTTGTTCTAAATTCCGCAGGTAAGCGATATTATCGTAAAGTCGCGCCAGCACTGGAACAGGTGATAGAAGCGACAGAAGAGCTTGCCAGAACGCCTAACGATCACCGCATTACTCTCAACATGGTCAATTCACTCGCCATGCACTGGTGGATCCCTCGAGTGCCCGACTTCCAAGCCTTTGCTCCCTCTCTTGATATCCGTATTTCGACATTAACAGGCCCTTTCGATATCGAACAAGAAGGTGTCGATATTGCCCTCGTACATGGCAAGCCAAACGAGTGGGAACAATATTACAGCGAAAAGCTCGGCGACGATGAACTGGTCTTGGTGTGCAGCCCTGCTCTATTGAAAAACCAGACCGGATTAAACGTCCAGCAACTTGTGAAACAAAACCCAACCATTGGTGCGTTTAACCCAAGACGACAGCATGACTGGCAGGTGTGGTGTGATCATTATCAAATACCAATGCCGACGTTCCACAGTAACTTGACGTTCGATGTCTCGATTCAAGCCGTGCAAGCTGCAATTCGTTCGCTTGGTGTTTTAGTCACTCACCGCTTGTTTGTGAAAGATGACATCAGCCATGGGATGCTAGTGGAGCTGGGCGAACCCGTCGCGAACCCACACCAAGATTTCTATTTTGTTTGCCCAAAAAACAAATTAAAACAAGAAAGTGTGCTAAAACTGAGAACATGGTTGAGGCATAAATTCACACGCTCAGAGACATCACTGAGCGATGTTATTCAAGAGTAAGACCAAACTATCAATCCATACAGCGAGTAACAACTCAGCAAGCTTACAAGAGGCCATTATGATTATTACCACCACTCAATCTGTTGAAGGCAAACGCATTGTCGATTACAAAGGGGTTATCGCCGGAGAAGCCATTCTAGGGGTGAACGTTTTCAAAGATATGTTTTCAGGAATTCGTGACTTTGTGGGTGGACGTTCTGGCACCTACGAAAAGGAACTTGAGAAAGCACGCAACTACGCATTCAAAGAGTTGGAGCAAAAAGCGATTGAAGCGGGTGCCAATGCGGTGGTGGGTGTCGACATCGATTACGAAGTGCTTGGCACAGGTAACGGCATGCTAATGGTGTCTGCTAGTGGTACGGCGGTTGTCGTCGCTTAATCTATTAGACTATTGAGCAATCAGGCAGCCTAATGAAAACTCGTTCCAACCCTTTGATGATTAGCCGCCAAAGGGTTAGAACAGTTATAAGCTGATACTTAGCTTGATGTTACTCGTGCAACCTTTTGCCCTGAGAGCATGTCATCAAACGAGGCAACTTTCGCCAAGAATGCACCTTTATTTTCGGGTAAGATAGAACTCGCTAAAGGTAAGTTCGCTTTCATCGAATCCACAGCTCTTCCACGCACCAGTACTTCAAAATGCAAATGCGGCCCGGTTACGCGACCAGTCGTGCCTGACAACGCAATTTTCTGCCCACGCTTAACCTGTTGCCCCTTCTTAACCAAGAATCGGCTCAAGTGCAGATAGCGTGTTTTGTAAACACTGTTATGTTCAATCACTATGTATTTCCCCGCATACGGGTGGTTACGAATAGCAATAACTCGACCATCACCGGTTGAATAAACTGGCGACCCTACGGGTGTTGCGAAGTCAGTACCATTATGCGGAGATATACGTCCGGTCACTGGGTGCTTACGGTACGGGTTAAATGGCGAAGTAATTCTTCGGAATTGTTTGTCTATTGGGTAGCGATTGAACGCTTGCTCAAGGCTATTACCCTCTCTGTCGTAGAAGCGTCCATCTGGAGCAAGAAACGCGGCCACTTCCTTACCTCGTAACGTAATCGATATGCCTTGGATCTCTGTTTTTCCTGTTAGATGGTCGCCTGTGTATTGCTCATTGACCAACACATTAAACTCATCGCCCGCTCTTAACTGCTTTGAGAAGTTAATCTTGTCTCTTAACGTTCGAGTAATATTGGCTATCTGGGCGGTTGTTAATCCCGCTTTGTATGCTGACGTTGAAAAACTGCCATGAACGGTGCCCTTGTAGAGCTTTTCTTTCCATTCGCCAGGCATTTCATGGAATTGGTAATTAAAGCTTCCATCATCATTTTTAGTGAAGACAGCTTGCTCTACGAGACTTTCATGGAAAATCAGCTCTACGAGCTGTTTAGAGTCACTATCCAAAAGCAACTCTAGATGATCGCCAGGTTTTATTGTATCGAGCTTCAAAGACTCAAGATCCGCTTCCATCACTTTTTGAACTGTCTCATAAGGCAGTTTCCATGACGAAAAGATGTTGCTGAGCGTATCTCCAACCTTCACGAAGTAATGCACTTTTACCAGTGTTCTTGAGCTTGTATCTGTATCTGTATCTGTATCTGTATCTGTATCTGTATATAAGTTTGATGCCCCCTCTTGATGAGTTAATAAATCTTTATAAGGAGTGACTTGAATTGAGATTTCTTCTGGTACTTCGGATTGAAAATGGAGCAAAACGGAAAGCGAGAATGCACTGATAGCGATAACGATCAGGCCAATAGGGAGGAACTTCATAAAATACTTAGCGGTTATAACAAGGAACTTGGCAAGTGTTATAACATAACAATTAATTCAAAAAAATAAACGTAATGTAAGAAACCGTTCCACAAAAGTTGCCAAAATATGGTGGGCGTGTGAAGCCCACCACCTTAAATGACATTACTCTTCACAAAGCGCTTCAAAACGATCTAAGCCGCGCAGCATCTCAAAGTCTGGCTCTTCAGCTAGCAACTCTCTCATTGAACCACTCGCTTCAATAGAACGCTCTAAGTCATCGATAGCCTGACCTTCTGCTCCTAACCTTGCATACGAACAAGCACGTTGATACAAGGCGTGGGCATTTTGGTCATCCACTTCTAACACGCGGTTACATAGGCTCATTGCCCAGTGGTATTCCTGCATATCCATCGCAGCATCCGCTTTATAGGTCAACGCTTCTAAATCACCCGGACGAACCTTCAATATCTCATCGTAAATTTCAATCTTCTGCTCGGCGGTTTGAGCGTTTTGCGCTCTGAGCCATAAATTGTGAATCTCATTGATGATTTCTATTTCTCGGTTGTTCTCTGAGATAATTCTGGTCTTACGCTTAAGATCCCTTTCAAGAACATTGAATTTCTTCTCGTAGTCTTGAGCAATCGAATTAAGTCGCTGGTCAGCCATTTCCTTGGTGGTGTGTTTGAGATCTTTCAGTGATTGCCAACCAACCAATGCAATAAGAGAAGCAACACCCGCAATAATGTAGAAGAAATACGTGACCGTGACATTGGCATAGTTCAATGACTTATCGGCGACTGTAAGCTCACGATCGGTCATCTGAATGGTCAAGCGCCTTTCCAGATCTTGCTGTTCCATTCGCAACTGCTTCAGCTCATCTAAGATATAGCGTTCCATCAATGGTCGGTCTACATACTCTTTCTCTGAGTATTTAACTTCCTCGCTTGCAAAGCTCATGGTCGTGACCAGTGAGAACACTGCAATCAATAGGATTCGAAGCATTTATACGTTCCTTATATATTTTATCTTTGTTAACTGTATCTCTTAATCGCAAGACAAGCTAGAAAGTCGGCAATTCTGCCTTCTCCTTATTGGAATTAACACTCTAAAACATCATTGATAATTATAAAACACCTGAAGCAACATCATTAATTTCTAAATTATAAAAATACCGCGTAATACTGTTCTATATAATTAATTCGCGATGCGAATATACCAAGAGTTGATTTATTGCATCGAGATGAATCTTATATTAATAACGATCAGAGCGAGGTTAATTTGAACAATCCACGATACGATTTAATGAGCCGGGTGCTGCACTGGGTCATGGCATCTGTCATCATCTATGCAACAGTCGCAGGGTATGCGATGCACTATGTCACCAGTCATCCAGAACTGTTTTCTTTTCTGTCAGTGCTCAACATGTCATTGGCGACCATTGCGACGCCATTATTCGTGGTTCGTTATGTCTGGAGTTACTTCCGGTCATCGCCAACCATGCCACTGTCTGTACCTGAAAGGCAAAAATGCGTTGCTAAACTTGCTCACTCCCTGATGTATCTAGTGATGTTTATGGTTTTCACCACCGGTTACTTGATGCTAAAAGAACCTTATTCGTTATTCTGGTTAGTGAGCGTGAATAACCCAATTACCGACCCTGCAATCAACGGCTTCTTTTTCTATTTACATCGTGCCAGTTGTATTGCCCTAGCCTGTTTAGTTGTTCTTCATGTTTGTGCTGCACTTAAACACCACTTTGTCTCTAGGAACTATGTATTGAAGATGATGCTTTAAATTTTGGAGGGATATTTAAGTAATATAAGTGATGTTCTCAGTATTCGAGGTAATCATCTGCTTTAAAAAATACAGCATGGTTTACACAAACAAAAAAGCCATAGCATGTTCGCTATGGCTTTCTTATTTCAATTTGATTACTTGGTTTGGGTATCAAGCATCACTTGCCAGTATTCACACTTGGCCAAGAACTCTTTTAAATAGAGATCTGGGTTCGCTAGTTTCTCACCGCCTTTAACATCAGCCCCAGTCACACGCCAAAAGCCACGAGTTACCAAGTTTCGGTGATAAATAAAATCGCTGATTTCATTTGTCTTTAAAGGAAGTTGCTCACCAAACGTCTGTTCGTATAGGCTCAGCGTCGAGGCTTGCTCGCTTGGCTTTTCCCTTAAAAAGGTATCCAAATCCAAGCCTAGTGGCTGCTGTTGTTCCTTTGGCAGTGCTTTAGCTAATTTAGAGATAACACTGAACAGAGCCAACTCAACTTTTTGAGACGCTAATAACGATGCACCTAAAAGCGCATGTTCATTGGAAATGTGTTGCTCTGTTGATGAAACGGTTGCTGTTGTCACTGTGTTAACCTCAAATAATCATAACGGGTGTTACTGAACTGGATAGAGTCTTTTCACTAAGCTGAATCTTATTCTTGTCATTAAGAAGAATCTTACAGTTAAGCTGAGTCTTGTAGCTAAGCAAAGTCTTGTAGCTAAACAAAGTCTTGCAGCTAAGCAGAGTCTTTCAGCAGAACACGGTCAGCATTAATAATGGTGAAGCCCGATGCATCTTCATTCTTTTCGACTTGCACTAAACCTTTAAAACCAATCTGCGACAACTTCTTCGCAAGGTGATCCGGTGCTGTTTCAAAAACAACATTCATAAAAGGTAAAGACTCAGCATCAACAAAACCATGCTCGTTAAACAGTTCCATTGCTTGAGATAAATGGTCTGAGTCGGTTAATTCGATAATTTCTACAACTTCTTCCAACAACATTTTCGATTCCATATTCGCCAGAAAGTGACTGACACAAGCACTTACGTTTTGCTCGCATACATCCCGATGCCCGAAGACACCCCTTTAGTAGTAGGGAGATCATAACATATTAATAATCGAAAAATATGTTTAATTTCCCTAACCTATTGGGAATATTAGAAAACAATAGAAACTGGTGAAGCATAGACAAGACCAGTTCGTCTCATCGAAAGCAACAGCCTGATTTGAGGCAATCAGGCTACCGTAACTTGAGAATCGCCCGTTTCGACAATCGATTCCTTCAATAACCCTGCGTAAATTCCATTGTGTGCGACTAGCTGTTGATGATTACCTTGCTCAACAATTTCACCCTGTTCCAATACCAGAATCGTATCCGAGTGACGAACGGTACTCAAACGGTGTGCAATCGCAATCACGGTTTTTTCCTTAAACAGACGCTGCATCGCTTTTTGGATGAGGTCTTCGGTGATTGAATCTACCGAGCTGGTCGCCTCATCAAGCATCATCAGTTGTCCACCTTGTGCAACCGCTCTAGCAAACGAAATAAGCTGCGTTTGCCCCACAGACAAGTTGGAGCCGTTCTTTTCCAAGTGGAAGTCATAACCTTGTGGCAATTGTTCAATAAACTTATCGGCATAAACATAGCGCGCCGCCTGTTCAACCTCCGTTCTAGATAGATGCGTTTTGCCCAGCGCGATATTGAATTGGATTGTCTCTTCAAACAGGTGCACGTCTTGCATCATCATTGAGAACAAATGAGCAGAGTCTTCGCTTGAGATCTGCGACAGCTCTATTCCATTCAACAAAATGCTGCCTTCATAGTCTTGGTAGGTTTTAGAGATCAGACGCAGAATCGTCGACTTGCCCGACCCCGTCGAACCGACAAGCGCGATTTGATGCCCTTTCTCCAATACAAACGAGACATTCTTTAGAACGTAGGGAGAGTCGTTTTTGTAACGGAAGCTCACGTTCTTAAACTCAAGACTCACAAACTGTTCGAGCTGTTTCTCAACCTTGTTAGATGGCAGCAAGTTGCGCCCTTTCTCTTCAGTCGGCTCAACAAACAGCTCTTCAATATGGTCAAACGCTGCAAATGAACTCTGAATCGAAGCGATCTGCGAAGTAAAGTCACGGATAGGAACAAACACTTTCTCTAAAGTGTTGATGAATGCGATCAACACACCTAAGGTGAGTGCCCCTTCTATCACTTGCTCAGAGCCATACCAGATCATAATTGCGATGGTGATAGAGGTGATGCCAGAGATAAACGAGAACAAAATCGCATCGTATTTATTGATCTTCTTCTGCGCTCTTAAAAACTCATCGGTATAGCCTTGGTAGCGTTGCTCGACTTGCTCTTCTGCTCGGTACATCTGAACGGTTTTCATGCCAAATAAGACTTCTTGTAAAAAGCCAATACCGCGAGCCAGCGAAGAACGAGTCACCTTATAGAGAGCACGAAGTCGGTTTCTCACATACACCGTCAAATACATCACTGGCGGCATAATGATCAACACAATCATCGTTAACTGCCAATCAATGAAGAACATCATCACCAACAGAGCAATGGTATTGATGCTGTCTTTAACTAGCCCTACAACCGACTGAACAAATGTCTCGCCGATGGTTTCCAAGTCACTGGTTAATCGTGAAAGTGTTACGCCAATCGGTGTGTTATCAAAATAGCTACGTGGCAGTTTAAGCACGCGAGCAAACAACACTGAACGCATGTCGGTTATCGTATATTGACCCGTTTTACGCAGGTTATATGAATAGATAGTATCCACCACATAACTCGCCACCAGAACTGCGACTAGATAGAAGACATACTCGAGCAGTCCATCCATATCCCCATGGCTCAGATGTACATCAATCACTTGAATGATCAGCCAAGGAAACAATAAGCTTGTAATGACAGAGAGCGGAAGCATAGCGATACCTAGAATCGCAGAGCGTTTGTATTTCTTAGCAAACTTAAAAAAGTGCTTGAGGTACTTAAGATCAACACCTTTTAACATGCTGCTGCCTCCGTTTCATTCTGCTGTAACTGCCATGTATCGTAATAGTAATCACACGTTTTCAATAACGTTGCATGGTCGCCCTTCGCGATCACCTTACCTTCGTTCAACACGATGATTTCATCCATATATTCAAGGGCATTAACACGGTGTGAAACCACAAGTACTGATTGACTTTCCAAGCGCTTAAACAAGCCTTCCAAGATCTTTCGTTCTGTTTCATAGTCGACGGCCGATAGAACGTTGTCCATGATGATCAGATCGGTGGGTTGTAATAAAGCGCGAGCAATACTTAAGCGCTGCTTCTGGCCGCCTGACAACATGATCCCTTTCTCACCAACTAAGGTTTGATCGCCGTGTTCAAAACGTGTCACATCACTGGCCAACTGACTGAGCTCCAACACTTCATCAACCTGACTCTTTGCCAAGTCAGTATCTAAGCTGCCAAAGCGGATATTGTCCTCGACGGTTGCTGAAAACAGGAAAGGGTCTTGAGTCACGGTTTTCACGTAACGGCGCAAGTCACTGCGTGAGAAGCTAGTGACATCTCTTTCGCCAAGAAAAACCGAACTTTCTGGTACATCCAAGTGATGGTTCAAGCAGTTCACTAATGTCGTTTTACCCGCTCCGATCCCGCCTAACACACCCACTTTCTTACCTGCTGGAATATCAAAGCTGATGTCATCGAGAATCACGCGATCTTCACCTGAATAGCTGAAGCTGAGGTTGCGAACAGAAAACGTTTTTCCCTTCAGCGATTCAACATCTAATTCAGTAAGCTTATCTTCATCTAGCTCTGGGACTTTGGCATTAAGAATGGTTTGTGCACTTTGAATGCCTACCATGCCACGCTGATAAATGGTCGCGATTCTGCCAAGCTGCATCAATGGCATAGCGAGCAAAACTGAGTAAGTTAGAAAGGCGGTAATCTCACCAAGTGTGAGTTCTTGTCTCATTAACATGTAGCCACCTAGCCCAAGAATGATGATTTTCATCAGGTCATTGGCGTAGTCGAGTACCGGCATAAAGAAGACTTGAATGCGTGTAATTTTAAGGCGGCATTCAAGCAATAACTGGTTCAGCTTTTCAGTTTCGGCTTTCACCCAAGGTGACATCTGCTGGCTCTTAATCAAGTCAATCCCAGACAGATAACTCATTAACTGGGCAGACAGGTTTTGTAGGCGCTTCATGTGTTCTAAATGCAGCGTTTTCATACGCTTGAAGCCCACACGGAAAATCACAAAAGCGATTGAGATAGGAATAATCGAATACAGTGTGAGTTCTGGCGATATGCGCCACATGTAAAGAGGCGTCAGCGACAACGCAAGCAACGCATTGAAGAACTGCAAAAAGCCGACGCCAAACAGCAGTCGAATCCCACTAAGGTCGTTGTTGATAATCGAGATCAGTCGACCCGAAGCAAAGCGTTCGTGAAAGCTGCTTGGTAAACGATTCAGCTTTTGTAGAAGTGTACTTTTGAGCGCTGCTTCTGTAATTCGCCCCGGATTAAGCGCATAGATACGAGACAGAATTCTCACCACCACCATGGCGACAGACATGCCGACTACAATCCAAACATAGCTTTGCAGTTGCTGATGGCCAGTTGAAGAAGCGTCATCAATCAAATCTATCGCCAATTGGATATAACGAGGGATCTCTACTTGTAACCAGTTGACGAGAAAAATGAACACAATCGCTAGTAAGTACGAGGTGCGATTCATGCGCAGATAATGGGCAATAAACTGTCTTTTATTCATAGTATTCTTTGTTTAGGGCAGGCTCACAGCGAGAACTAGCGATATGACCGGGCAGTTAAGCTAGATAGGGTCATCACTGAGGTAAAGATACATCAAAAACACTTAGTTGACAATATCAACCATATTCAATAATTGATTACCGCTATTACATTTTAGCATTGCTAGAAACAACTTTGCCGCCAAAAATGGCGGCAAATATCTGATTATATGAAAAATTCGCTTTAAAGAATAACGTCTACCTGCCCGTTTTCAATATCCACTAAACGCTTCACTTCACTTCCCATCGCTGATGGATACCATACCTCTACCCAAACTCTATCGACATGATTAGGAAGAAGCAGTGTCGTAGAAAAATCAATGTCCTCATTTATCGGTGTTCTCAACACTTGTGAGGTGTAATCGACAACCTCACCATTAAAATCAGTGTAGATACTCATAAAGCCTCGAGAGCTTTGTGAACTTGCTACGTCAACGCTCACAACAACCTCTCTCTCGGTAGAGAAGTCAAAACCTTCCGGTACGGATAGCTCTACTGATTTCAGCGCTTGCTGTACAGGTGTAACGCTAGAGGTAACCGCGTTGCTGACCCCAGCAGGAGCGCTACTTGGAGGGGCTACTGAACTTGGCGTTGAAGTGGTTGAGCCGCCACCACCACCTCCGCCACACGCAGTAAGAAAGACCAAAGTTACACTACTCAGCATTAGTTTAGTTGTATTCATAAATCCTCCTTGATTAATCTTCAGTAGACCAAGTTTTGTTGGCGTTAGGGTCCAAGTACCAGGTTGGTTTTGAAGAACCTCCTGAGGTCGCCCATTCAGCAAAGTCTGGGTATGCCTCACTGATATCGATGTACTCTGATGGATGATTCCAAGGAGATGAAATTAAGATACCCCAAGGCATATTTTGCGTAGTTCGATAGTATTTATCACTAGATGGGTCTGAATCGTCTTGCGCGATGCCATAGAAATCACTCACTAACGTGCCACGAGACGTTGGTGGTAAGTCTGCGGTATGGATTTCTAAATCTTTACCCGGAGATGTAGAGAAACTGTCACCGTGGTAATAACCAGCTCCCGCACCAAAGATGAATGGGTCGAAGCCACTTAATGGCATCAGTGAACTCACTGTCGGCTCGCTTCCAGAAGCAAACGGTAGAGAAATGCTGAACGTCATTTGGTCAGCTTCTAACGTCGGGCTACAAGAAGGATTAGTGCGGTGGAACATGCACTCACCGTGAATCGGAAGATCATTTTTTAGGTTCAACGAAGCGACAACAACGAGGTCTCCTCCTGGCGATGCAACATTTTTGTCCTCACCTGTAAACGGCGAGATATTTACTCGAGTCGCGCCATTCTTTTGCACTCGAGCCGTTTGAAGATCAACATCTGACTCATCGAAGCCATCAAGCTTCCATCCTAGTCCATTACCATAAGAAGCACCGTAGGCCATTATGGTTCCCGTAATGTCCATTCGAAGCACTGCGTCATCTTTACTTAAAATGGTAGTGCGGTAGTAAACCACGACGTCATTTAAGTCAAAGTCACCAACTTCTGGCCAATTATCTTCGAACGCCGCTGTGTAGTAATTTGAATGTTGGATAGTGGTTCCTGGGTCAGTTACATTGAAAACATAATCCTCTACTTCGCCATCGCCTACATAACCATCACTTGGAATGTTCGGGCTACTTGCTAGGCGGAAGCGAGTTTGAACGACACCAACAACTGCATCATCACCAACACGAATCGGAACAACTTGACTACCATCCACTACTGCATGATTTGTCAGTATTTGCTCGTCATCAGCGAATGCCCCATCCATGTCCCAATCAGCCCACGCTTGAAGATAACCACTTCCCACAACATTTACGTTGATTAGGCTATCCAGCCCTATCTCTAGGTTAGATAACAAGGTAATACCGTCGTCATCATTCCCGCCAATATCCAAATCATCGCCATTTGATGACGCACCGGGTTGTCCATCGGTATCTGCATCAATACTCGCGCCTAGATATAGTATTGAAGAGACCGCGTGCTCAGCACCATTACTTGCCTGCAATGTGCCGTAACTATCAGGAGCGTCTCCGAAATCAGATTCATCGGAGCTTTCAATTGGAGTGGTGAATCCGGAGAGATCCCAGTTGCCATCGAACGCGGAAAAAATGGGATTTGGGAAACTACTACCGCTTGTCGTCACCGTTTCAAATTGTAGGGTGACAATCGAGGTGTTTTTGAACGTAAATTTAACCGCCCCTGAAGTATCGGTTTCGGAGTAATTTGTACCCGGCCCACTGAACAAAACCGAATCTCCATCTTCGCTTTCCTCAGCGGTTAAACTCGCGCCAGCAGAACCTGTTTGATAGCTGTAAAAACCTTCACTTTTAAACACACGAACTTGCTCTGATTGAACGGGTTCGCCATCAATGTCATATCCAATCATATCGAACTCTGGAACGGTATAAGGTTCTGAAAACGTGCCAGATAACCCGTCAGTTCCGTCATAAAATTCGAATGTATAGATAAGGCCTGCTGCGCCCGCAGAATTCGTTTGATAAAGGAAACCAATGTCTCCGTCTGGCTGATCCGGGCCTTCTTTATAATCGGGCGTGTGGAATAAAAACGTAGCATCACCAAAAACTTCACTGCTCACTTTCGCATCTATCGTTTTTCCATTGTGTGTGCCCACATTCAAAAAATGAATGACCGTGCCATCGTAAGAAGGGCCCGCCCAAGTGCTCAAATTTGTTGATTCAATATGGTTAGAAAAGTCTAGATCAACGGACGTTGCATAGAGAGGGGCGCTGACTGCCGCTGTGATAAGGGAAATAACCTGTCTGTATTTCATAATAAACCTCTACTTTATCTTCGCTAAGGCGAATTCCTTGAAAAGTACTTGAACTCAAAACGGCAGATTAAATAAACGTGATTCAAACAAGTAAATGGTGGAACGAATCAAGTGCTGGTCTATTAGTGTTGATGCCGAGTAAACAAGCTGCATATTCAATAAAGCAAAAGGGAAGCCAAGTTTTCGTGCAAGTGAAAAATAAGGATAAGAACATGAAAATAAAGGTTAATTTTTGTTTTTAACTTTTCAAACTGAGGCTGATGAGTCATATATTCAAAATAGGAATCAATTTGAAAGTCTGTTAGATACATCAACGTTCTATGCTGTTTGGAAACCGGATAAGCTGTTTAAGGGCTGGAGGCGTTTTGCTTAAAACTCAAACTACGATGTGTTTGGTCAAGTAAAGGGGTAGGTATTATTGTTCGTTCATGGTTAGCAAGACTGTTTAAAAATATTCTACTTTTAAACAGTCTCGATTTATTAAAAGGGTTACAGCATTTCTTTTGCGATGAGATGTAACAAAAAGGTTTCACGTTCAATGCTCATGCCCTTCTTAGAGCTCTCAGCCATGGTTTTTTCGTTGTGAGCGATCGCTTCATGGATATTCAGCCACACCGGTTTCATCCCGTTTTTCACTTCGTAGTCTTCGTAAGCCGTTTCACCCAGCTCGCGATCAATCTTGCATGAGTAGCAGTAAGAGATCATGTGCATCATATCCGCATCGTCTTTATACCAAGGACGGAACTCTTCAAAAATGCCAAACGGCTTAATGCTATGGATATTCTTCGCGCCTGTCTCTTCTTCGAGTTCACGCACCATACCAGCAATCACATCTTCACCTTCATCCAAACCACCACCAGGAATAGTGTAGTCGTGATAACGCTCTGTATAGAGCATCAGAATGTCTTCACCATCTAATACAATGGCGCGGGCAGCATTACGCTTGTATACCGTTTTATTGTCTAGATGATCGATATCAGGGTGGATGGTGGTTTTTAGGTGTCTCATGATTCTGACTGCTCTACTGAATTTGGCGGCATCATATCATAATCATCAATAGATTCGAGGTTCTCCGTCCCCCACTAGAACACATACCCTCTGCTTTTGATCGCTGTTCGCCCACGGCTATCGAGTCAAAACAACCATCAAGTAGCGCCTTATTGACGGAGGCCGTTCCTGTAATAGCATCAGCTATGTCAGCTTGATCAAACACTCAAAAAGCACTTAAAAATAGCGAAATATCAACCTATTTCAATATCTTGACCAAATTAGGACAACCTTTTCTGAAATCTAAAATATACTAATTTCATAGAGCTTCTCATTTGGTTCTGTAGAACTTAACGCATTCGATTATAGAGTTATCACATAGGAGATAGACATGAAGAAGATTGGTTTGATGGCTGTATGTGCCGTTGTATTAGGCGGTTGTGCAAACGACTATGCAGAATATAGCGAAGGCCAACGTGTTTCAGTCGCTAACCCAGCAGCGGTTTATTGTGTTCAACAGGACGGTGAATTAAACACGGTTACTGAAAACAATCAGCGTACAACTTACTGTGTATTCGATGACGGTGAACGTATCGAGCAATGGGAGTACTACCGCAATAACCATGAGCAAGAAACTGAAAAGTAATAACTTCTATTACAAGTTTCCAATATCAAAGCTTTAAAACCCTCCCCCTAAAAATTCAATTATGTTACGTAAACTGCCTGCCATAAGGCAGCGGTTTACCGTATATGCACACCAATTGAACACTGTTTTATTCCTGGCATAGCTCTGACATTAGCCTAACCGAGGCCGATAGAATGCCTGCCCGTTACAAATATTTACACATAGAATTATTATGAAAAGCCAATCTAAAACCAATGAACAAACTCCAATGTCGTTTGAACTGCCAGAGTTCACCCTTTCCCAATCGACATCTCAAGTGATCTACAAACGATGCCAAACCGCTCTCGTTGTTTTAGCGATAGGCATTGTCGCAAACCTTGCACTTCGAATTGATTTTGTATTGTTGAATGGCAATGTTGGTGAGGTCTCGGCGACCGAGATGCTGCAACAGTTACTGCTTATCGTGACATCTGGCTCTTTTGCTTATTTAGCAAGAGAGAAGCGCGAAGTTAAGCACGCAGCTCTTCTTATCAGCGCATTCTTCGCAGTGTTGTTCATTCGTGAAATGGATTTTTGGTTCGACAAGATCGTACATGGTGCATGGGTTGTCCCTGCCCTATTGGTTGCTGGCAGTGCAATTTTCTATGCGATTAAGAATGGTAAAAGAACCATTGATCAGCTTGCGCTTATTCTTGCTTCCCCACACATGAACCTACTCGTTACTGGCGTAATGCTACTGTTGGTGTTCTCTCGTCTATTTGGCATGGGCAGCTTTTGGCACAATGTTATGGGCGATGATTATGTTCGCGTGGTTAAGAACATCGCCGAAGAAGGCACTGAACTTTTGGCTTACTGCCTGATTGCGTTTGCGAGCTTAAAGACCGTTATTGGCATCACGAGAAAGAAATAAACATCTATCGCCACCAGAGATGTGTGTGATCCGATTCCGGGTCTAAATAACGATTCAATAAAGTCAGGTTAGTATCTAGTAGAGCTAGGTATTCCCTGACTTTTTTTATGTCGGTACCCACGGAAGTCTGCTGGATACAGCGCTCCAATACTGGGAGTAAGCTGTCGACGATGTCAAAATGAGGTGCCCCCTCTACTAACGCCTTTACAGCTATCAGTGCCTCCAACGACAGTCTTTCAGGCTCCCTCCTAACCAACTCCAAATCTCGCTTGAATGTGCCCGCAGAAACACCTTCAAGATAAACTCGATAGGTTGTCAGCACATCCATCCACAAAAACAATTGCCCTTGAGTATTTTGATGAGGATATGGCACAGCAACATGAGCTTCTAGCTGAGGATCGATTTGTAGTTCGACCCCAAGTGCAGAGCACTTCTCGACCAAAATCTTAAGCAAGCCTTGTTCGTCCATTAGTGATTGGATCTCGAAAATACGTTGTAAATGGTAGTCATTCGAAACGAACGTCACCTTCACACTCTGCCCGCGGGTAAACAGTCCACTTTCAATCATCTCTGAAGCTAAGTTCTGAATGTTCTCAACCGTATTTGTCGAATTCTGCTCAAGCAAAATCGCCCCCAAGGAAAACGGATATTCTCGCTGGCTTTCCAGACTTCGAAAATACTGGTGCATTGCATCCGCTTCAGAGGTGGTTTGACCTTTTGTCACCCCACCACAAAATGCAACACCCGTTTTCTGAATAGACTCTTCTGCCAAAGGCCCCGCCAGATACTCCACCAAAGCATCAACTCGACTGATGCCTTCATCAGTCAATTTATTCCCATTAAGTCGCTTACCTAGCACAATAAGGAGGTGATTAATGCTCATTTTATGTTCAAGTCTCGTTTTAGTGATTAGATGGAGTGAATTATGTATACAATAGTTCTTAACAAAAGTATTTTTAAATTCCTAAATGTAGCTCGCAATAATGCTCACTATTGATAGCAACATCTTAAGGTACACAAGAATCAACGTGCAGCTATATAAAGCAAAAATAGCACGGTCTTGTATTTCATCGAACTACACGCTTGTTAACATTAATCTCATTGAAAGAATACGCTCACTCAAAGAAGTGAGGTTAACAAAAGATATACTTTAACCAGAGTTCGTTCATCGAACCGTCTTCACAGGAAGTTACTATGCTGTCTATTTTTGATATCTACAAAATTGGGGTTGGCCCGTCCAGCTCCCACACAAATGGACCAATGATCGCTGGGTTTAACTTTACCCAAAAAATTGATGCTCAGCTTAAGCAAGTGAAGCGTATTCAAATCGACTTATATGGCTCGTTATCATTGACGGGTATTGGTCACCACACAGACAGAGCAACTTTGTTAGGTTTGCTCGGTAATCGCCCCGACACTATTAAGATTACCAGTGCTAACCAAGCAATGCGTAAAGCGATTGAAGATAAATCTCTACTGGTTAGCGGTAACCATGAAATTCACTTCGATGTAGAAAGCGACTTACTCTTCCATAAAACTAATCTTCCGCTTCATGAAAATGGCATGACAATCTCAGCCTTTGACGCAAGCGGTAGTCTTCTAGATATGGAAACGTACTACTCAATTGGTGGTGGCTTTATCGCAACCGCTGATGAGCTACAAAACGGCAAGCAAGAAGCAGAAACACAAGTTGAGTTCCCTTTTTCTTCTGCCGACCAATTACTTGAATTGTCAGAACAGCAAGGGCTTAGCCTTGGTGGCTTAATCCTTCGCAATGAAGTGTCTTTTCAAGGCATGGACATGATTGACCAAAAAGCCGACCAAATCTGGAAGGTGATGTCTCTGTGTATGCAGCGTGGCTTTGATACTGAAGGTATTCTTGATGGTGGACTAGAAGTCACTCGTCGAGCGCCAGCTCTTTTGAAAAAATTGGAAGCGAATGCTTCGATTGAAAATGATCCAATGGAGATCATGGATTGGATTAACCTGTTTGCCTTTGCTGTAAGTGAAGAAAACGCAGCGGGTGGCCAAGTGGTAACATCTCCAACCAATGGTGCGGCTGGCGTTATTCCTGCGGTATTAATGTACTACCACCGTTTCATTAAAGAGCTCGACACTAAGCAGCTGAAAGACTTCTTGGCAGTCTCTGGCGCTATCGGCATCCTATACAAAACCAATGCTTCAATTTCTGGAGCAGAAGTAGGTTGTCAGGGTGAGGTTGGCGTATCTTCATCAATGGCTGCTGCTGGCTTAACCGCTTTGCGCGGTGGCAGCAACGAGCAAATCTGTATCGCAGCTGAAATCGCAATGGAGCACTCTCTAGGCATGACATGCGATCCGATCGGCGGGCTTGTTCAGGTGCCATGTATCGAGCGTAACGCAATGGGTGCAATGAAAGCCATCAACGCATCACGTATGGCTCTAAAACGCACCAGCAAGTGTCTTATCTCGTTAGACAAGGTTATCGCAACCATGTACCAAACAGGTAAAGACATGAACAAGAAGTACCGTGAAACGTCTTTAGGTGGTTTAGCGGTGATCCACATGGCGCCACCGTGTGAATAGCTAGTTGCGGTGACCAGTTAGATGCGGTGACTAGCTAGATGCGATGAATAGTCGAGATACAGAGAATAGTTGAAACGCAATACATCGCTGACACGCATGACGAGGCATCACCTCACTCAGAACCGTTATTGTAAACTTAGTTTTCGATATCCAAACAAAGGCCAGCCACCAAGCTGGCCTTTTTATTGGCTAAAATCCAACAGCCAATTGAAAGTGATACTCACTTGAACATTTTATAAGATGACCAATGTTAACTTTTCCTTTATCCGTTCATTACTTAGCCACAAATGAAGGTAGCTAAATTTCTCACAGTTATGCATCCATTATCAAAATCTAACATTGCAAATTTCATTCATGAGAAATATCAATGCACTCATAAGAAAAGGTATATCGAGTAAAGTTCTGTTTGGGATGCATGTTTCATTTTATGTATTGCTAGTGATGGTATTATAATTAGGTTATTACACTACATCTTAATACTAATGTGAGAATAAAATAATGTGGAATAGATTAAACAAATCAATGATGTTCTGCCAAATGATGTTTGGACTTTCGTTCTATGGCGTCATGGTGATCTTGACTCGTTTCTTCCTTGAAGATCTTAACTACAATGAAGCCGACACAATGATGGTTGTTGGTGCTTTCTCTGCAATCGGACCGCTATTTGCTATTGCAGGTGGCTTCATCGCCGACAAATTTTTAGGCGCATACCGATCGTTGACCATTGCCTTTCTAGGGTTCGCAAGTGGTTATGCTCTACTGGTACTCGGTGCCGCGGCGACCAATGTTCCAATGGCATTATGTGGTATTGCTTTAGCGAGTTATGCGCGTGGTTTGATGTCCCCTTCTTACCCAAGTCTTTACAAACGCACGTTCAAAACTCAGGAAGATTTCGAAAACTGCTATCCTATCAACTACTCAGTCAACAATATTGGTGCGCTTTTAGGCCAGTACTTGTTCCCGATGCTAGTGCTGGTTGTTGGTTTCCACGGTGGCTTCCTTCTTTCGGCTGCTCTAGCAGGTGCTGCACTTCTGATGATGCTCTTTGTTCGCAAAGGCCTTGTTGGAGCAAGTGCTGAAATCGACCAAAAACCAGTAAGTACTAAACATTGGGCTGCATTCCTTAGCCTTTCTGCTGCAATGATTGGCTTGGTATTCTTCATGTTTTCTAACATGGATATCGGCCAGAACATCGTATACGCAATTGGTGGTGCAGCGATCATCTACTTTGTCTCTTTGATGATGAAATCGAAGAAGTCAGACATGCTGAAGATGGGTACGATCTTAATCATCACATTCCTGACGACATGTTTCTTCGTGTACTACGGCCAAATGATGACGTCGATGACAATGGTTGCAATCAACACAATGCGTGGCGATCTATTCGGCTTCATCCCAGTAGCCCCTGAAGCGTCAATGGCAATGAACCCACTTTGGTGTATGGTTGCAGGCCCTATCATTACGGGCATCTTCTCTAAACTAGAAAAGAAAAACATTCATTTCTCTACCGCAACCAAAGTAGGTTTCTCTTTCATTCTGACGGCGATCGCTTTCGGTATCTTAACGATGGCAGTAACAACCGTTGGTGAAGATATTCTGATTCGCCCTGAAGTGTTCTTAGCAATCCACTTCTTCCTAGCATTTGGTGAGGTTATTGTTGGTTCTATGGTTGTAGCATTCATTCTGTCTGTTGCACCTAAGCAAATCGAGAACTTCTCAGTAAGCTTATTCTCTGTCGCAATCGCACTATCAGGCATTGTTGGTGCTGTATTCTCAACGTCTATTGCACTTGAGAAAGGCCAAGAGATCACACAAGAGATCGTTCAAACGGTTTACGGTGATTACTTCCAACTACTAACTATCCTAGCGGTAGTAATGGTTGGTATCGCAATGGCAGCATCGTTCATTATTCGTAAGATGCTAGACGCTGCGAAAGCCGCTGATGAAACGATTGAACTAGAGCAAGCAAACAGCTAGTTCTGCCACGTTAAATAGCTCTAACACTTCAAGCCCTTTAGTTTTCTAAAGGGCTTTTTTTGTCGATATTTTTGTTTCTATTGATATCGGGTTCAAGTTACGTTGCGCTTGTGTAAACAAAAGTAAATGATAATTATTAGTATTGAGTGTTTTCTTGTTCAGGATTATGATGTGGAAATCAAAATCTAAGAGAGCCTTATATGAGCAAGCCTAGCCCTATCACATTAACCGTTACTCAAACCTCAACAATTACACCGAATATGCAGCGTATAACGCTTAGCGGTGAAGGATTAAGTAAGTACCCAACCGAATGTGCCGGCGGCTACATCAAGCTTTTGTTCTCGCCACTCGGCACCACAGATTTAAGTCAACTGAACGAAGGTGAGCGCCCAACCATGCGCACTTACACCATTCGTCAGTACAACCCTGTCGAAAAGTGGATTGAGGTTGATTTCGTACGCCACATCACCACAGATCTGCAATGTGGCTTTGCTGCAAGATGGGCAATGAACGCAGAAGTAGGTGACACGGTTTCAGTAGCAGGCCCTGGATTAATTCAAGGGCTGAATCTAGAATCGGATTGGTTCTTCTTGGTGGCAGATATGACTTCGCTACCTGCGCTCTCTGCAAAAGTAAAAACGCTTCCGGAACACGCAGCAGGCCACGCTGTCATTCAGATCAATTCAGCAGCAGACAAGCAAACACTTGAAGTACCTCAAGGTATAAAAGTCACTTGGTTAATTGAAGATGCAACTGAAGAAACACTTTCACAAACAGTTCGCAACACAGAATGGTTAGAGGGGCAGGTTTCGATTTGGACGGCGTGTGAATTTGAAAGTATGCGCGAACTAAGACAGTACTTCCGCAACGAAAAAGAAGTCGCGAAAGAGAACATCTACATCAGTAGTTATTGGAAACGTGGCGTCACTGAAGATGGCCACAAAGTATTGAAGCAACAAGATGCTCAAGCTTTAGCAGGTTAAACCTGTTACGACATACATCTTTTTGCTAGATAAATAGAAAACGCCCTTAGCGAAGTTCATCTCGTTAAGGGCGTCTTAGTTTGAATCCGATGAAAATCAAAGTCGAAGTGTAAAATTAAATACTCTCCCCCACTTCAATCTCGTAACCGAGATCTAACTTCGCCACCCATTCATTGTTGCCTTGCAAACGCGCTACAACTTGCTCTGCAGCGACTTTACCGATCTGCTCCCTAGGTGTTACGACAGTCGCTAAACGCGGCGTCATCGCCACTGTGATGTCGTGTCCGTGGAAGCCTGCAATCGCCATCTGCTCTGGTACCTGAATACCACGTCGTACACACTCGTAAAAAGCACCAATGGCCAAATCATCGTTAGTACAAAAAATGCCATTCACTTCAGGGTGCTTCTCAAGTAATTCACCAATCAGCTTTGCACCAAGAGTAAACGAGGAAGCGTCTTCCGTTTGCAGCGTTACTGGCGTTTTGTCGGCTTCTTGCATCGCATGCTCATAGCCTGCCATTTTTAAGCGAGTACGTTCATCCATACGTGCCGCTAAGTAAGCGATATTGGTACGCCCTCGGTCGAGCATGGTTTTGGTCATCGCTCTTGCCGCTTCGAAGTTATCAAAGCCGACGGCTTGTTCAATTCTTGGCGATACCGAATCCATAATCTCAATCACTGGGATAGAAACAGTCTGCAGCATCTTACGCGCTCTATCAGTGTGCACATTTTCTGAAAGGATAATCGCGTCAACGTTGTAAGAAAGCAGCGAAGCGATGCTTTGCTCTTCCAGTTCAGCGCTATAGCCATAGTGGGCAATCATGGTTTGGTAACCCGCAGGCGCAGTGACTTGCTCAATACCACGAATAACTTCAGCAAAAACTTGGTTAGTTAACGAGGGGACCAAAACACCAATCGCATTGCTTTTTGCGTTGGAAAGAATGTCTGGTGCGCGGTTAGGGATATAACCTAACTCGTCTACTGCAGCGCTGATCTTATCTCGCAGTGCTTCTGATACTTGAGAAGAGTCTCTCAGGCAGCGACTGACGGTCATTTTGGTGACACCAACTAAGTTGGCAACATCTTGTAATGTTGGACGTTTTTTCTTATTCGACATAATTAGTAATTATTATTTTTGAGTTATGTTACTGGTAACAGTGTATCCGACTGACGTGGAATTTGAAGCCTAATTTAGTAAAATGTTGATACAGCGTCAAAATTACAAACGCCCTCTTGTTGAGGGCGTTATTGATTGTTTAAGCGTTTACTTTTACTTCAGTTCTCGGAGACTGACTCCAAGTCACGTGAAACTTTTCAGCTTCATCTCTATCGACTCGTGAATAGGTATGTGAGCCAAAATAGTCACGTTGCGCTTGCAATAGATTCGCTGGTAACACTTCACAGCGCAGAGAATCAAAGTAGCTTAATGCTGAACTGATCCCCGGCATCGGCACACCATACAAAGCTGAGTTAGCAACGGCGATACGCCAAGCAAGCTCACGCTCTTCCACTTGTTTGATGAAAACCTCGTCAAACAACAGGTTCGCCAGCTCACCATTTTGTTGATAAGCCGATGTAATACCTTGTAAGAATGCTGCACGAATAATACAACCTGCTCGCCAGATCTTAGCTATTTGAGTGAAATCGAGATTCCAACCCTCTTTGTCTGACGCTGTCTTTAATAAATCAAAGCCTTGTGCATAAACAGACAACTTGGCGCAATATAGAGCATCATGAAGCTCAGAAATAACTTCTGTTTTATCCAACTGACTCGCATCGGCAACATTGCCTTTAAGAAGCTTGCTGCCTTGAACGCGTTGTGATTTCTGACCGCTCATCGCACGTGCATAAACCGCTTGAGTAATGGTTGGGGTTGGACACCCTTCTTGAAGGCTGTTAACTGCTGTCCACAATCCCGTGCCTTTCTGCCCTGCTTTATCAAGCACAACATCAACGAATGGCTTACCCGTCACCACATCTTCTTGTTGAAGAATGTCGGCACTGATTTCCATCAGGTAACTATTAAGTACGCCTGTATTCCATTGCTCGAAAACTTGGCCAATCTCTTGAGCTGGCATTTCAAGTACATCACGCATGAACTGATACACTTCGCAGATAAGCTGCATGTCGGCGTATTCAATGCCATTGTGAACCATCTTAACGTAATGCCCAGAGCCTGAAGGACCAACATACGCCGCGCACGCTTCACCCGCTTCAAACTGAGCAACCGGTAGCCCATTAGCATCCACTTTTGCAGCAATCGCTTCCCACATCGGTTTCACATATTGCCAAGCCGATTGGTCGCCACTCGCCATGAGCGCCGGGCCAACGCGAGCGCCTTCTTCCCCACCAGAAATAGCAGTGCTGAAGAAACGAAGCTTGCCTTTGTAGCTCACTTCGCGTGCCTCGGTATCTGTCCATAAGCTGTTACCTGTATCGATAACAATGTCGTCATTTTCTAAGCCAGCATCAAGCAAGCTATTCACGACGATATCGACAGGTTTTCCAGCAGGAACCGACAAAGCGATTACACGCGGCTTAGCTAGCCCTTGCAACACATGCTCAAGGCTAGTCCCTTTTGTGAACTGGCCTTTACCAGTAAACGATTCATTAAGCAGCTTTGCTTCTGTACTGGCACGTTCAATGTTGTCTGTATTCAAATCAAAGCCAGCAACGTTAAAGCCGTTATCCAATAGGTTGAGCGCTAAGCTTTTGCCCATCACTCCTAAACCAATCATCGCGATGTCGTTTTTTAACTGAGTCATGGTTTAGCCTATCTTCTTAATTTGTTTGAGTGCACTTTGTACTACCTGTTCGACATCTTGTGAGATATCAACAAACAACGCATCGGCTTCATTCGGTTCAACCAAGGTTGCGAACTGGCTTTTCAACATTTCTTGACCATTGAAGTAATGGTTCTCGCGCGCTTTGTGGCGGTTCCAAATGGTGTCGAAGCTACCTTGTAGGTACACGATAACTAAACCTTCATTGTTCTTTCGTAGAATGTCGCGATATTGAGGTTTCAATGCTGAGCATGCAATCACAGCACTTGGCTGCTCAATGTATTGCTTGTTGAGTGTTTCTAGCCACCCTTGACGATCTTCGTCAGTCAGCGGAATACCTTGACGCATTTTTTCTACGTTGCTTTGCGGATGGAAGTCATCGCCATCAAAGAATTGAAGCTCTAAAGCCTGTGCGATACGGCTACCAATTAGGCTTTTTCCGCATCCAGATACGCCCATCACGAGTATTTTTTTGCTTTTCATAAGGCAAGCCTTCCCTAAGCCCCAACCAAAACAGGGGCTGACAATCGAATCTAATCTAATAGTTAAACTTGTGTTGCTGATGATCGGTTCCTGAACATTAGATTCGCTCTGGAACCTTTGCTGTTATTGCCACCAAAGCGCGAGCTGAGGGAAGATAATAACCAGTGCCAGCACCAATACTTGAAGTGCAATGAACGGCAGTAGTGAAGAGAAAATCTCACCTAAGCTGATGTCTTTTGGTGCTACCGATTTCAGGTAGAAAGCCGCTGGACCAAATGGTGGTGACAAGAACGACACCTGCATGTTTAGGCAGAACACAACGCCGAACCATACTGGGTCAAAACCAAGGCCAGTGATGATTGGAACGAAGATTGGCATTGTTAGAAGTGCTACACCTACCCAGTCAAGGAACATGCCTAGTACCAACAAGATAGCCATCATGATTAATAGCGTTACTGTCGCGTTACCGCCACTGAGCGCAAGAATAGTTTCTTCAACAAAATCAATGCCGCCCATCAGGTTGTAGATCCCAACCAATGCGCTTGCACCGATACCAATCCACATGATCATGCCGCAGGTACGCATGGTTGCGATGGCACTCTCTTTCAACATGCTGAAGTTCAGTTCACCACGGATTAACGCACTGATCATGATACCAACCACACCCAAAGCAGACGCTTCTGTTACTGATGCGATACCTGTGTAGATACTGCCCAAAACCGTTGCGACAGAAAGCAATGGGAAGAACAGAGCTTTGAAGTAGCTTGGCTGATTGGCGATATCTTCTTCTGTCTCATCATCACTTGGAATAGGTGCAAGAGAAGGGTTTAGCTTACAGCGAATCAATACGTAGCCAATGTAACAGCCCGCAAGGATAAACGCTGGCAAGAAAGACGCTTTGAACAGGTCGCCAATCGATACGCTGGCTGTCATACCGTAGATGATCAGTACGATACTTGGCGGAAGCATGGTACCAAGTGCGCCACCTGCACAGGTTGTACCAATAGCAAGCTTACGGTCATAACCTAAACGAAGCATTTGTGGCAGTGCAAGAATACCCAGAAGAACGGTTTCACCACCGATAACGCCTGACATTGAAGCCAATAGAACCGCTACTAATAGCGTTTGAACTGCCACACCACCACGAACCTTACGGCCGACAGATTTCATTGCATCAAACAAATCTCGAGCAATGCCCGAACGGTCTAGTAAAGCGGCCATCAATACAAACATCGGTACTGCGAGGAACACATAACCAGAAGCAAAGCTGTAGGTACGGCTTGCGATCAAAGGCAGGGCATCAGGACCAAACCAACATAGAGTGAAGAAAATCGCGACAAAGCCTGTTACGAACGCTAGCTGCATACCGGTCAGTAGCAAGCCAATCATCATAACCAGCATGAGCAAGCTGCCCCATGCGATACCAATAGAAGATAAATCAAACATCGTCATTCTTCCTTAGACCCATCAACTCTTGGATTAGGTGTAATACAAACTGGACAACAAGAACACACAAAACGACAAAGATCAGGCCTTTCAACAACGCAGGATAAGGCGCGTTTAACACTGAGCCTGATGTCTCAAGACGGAATTCACCCCAAGGTGCAAACCACGCTTCTTCCGCAGTAAAGTAAGCCGCGTAAGCCAGCATGCCTGCAAAGGCCAAACCAACAATGTGGTGAACAAGATTAAGATACTTACGTGCTTGGTTAGACACTGAATCGTAGATAAGAACCACACGTACATGCTTATTCGCAGCAAACGCGTAGATACCACCAATAATGAATAAAGAACCACCGATGAAAGAAGCTGTTTCATGTACCCATGTGGTCGGGGCATCAAATGCGTAACGCATCACAACTTCATAAAATGAAATCAATACAGTAAAAATAAACAACCAGCTAACGAGATTACTGAACTTTATAACAAAACGATCAAGCGCATTTCTTGGTTGCTCGTCGTTTTCAGCTGGGGCGTGGGGGATTTGATCGGTCATGAGCCAAATTTCCTGGGAGAATACGGGAGAGCAGTGCCCTCCCCCGTCAGTAAACTAAGTTTGAATTACAGTAAGCCGTTTTCTTCTAGGAACACAGTCACTGAGGTGTAAACTTTTCCTGCGTTATCAGAACGCTCTGCAAATACTTTCCATTGACCTTTCGCGATTTCACGGAACTTTTTACGTTCTTCTTGAGACCAGTCGTGGATAGTGATTTCTGGGTTCGCTTGAGCTTCTTTAAGTGCCGCTTGGTCAGCCATTTTCAGCTGAGTCGTCATGTCGTAAGAGAAGTCACGCACTGATGTTTGCAGCATTGTTTGTAGATCAGCTGGCATCTTGTCCCATTTCTTCTGAGAAATAGAGATATCGATAAGCGGTAGTGAATGGAAACCCGGTTGAACTGGATGTGTTGCAATGTCGTTCATGCCCGCTTTTTGGTTGGTAGAGAATACCGTGTAGTCCGCTGCATCAATTACGCCTTTGCTTAGGCCAGTAAATACTTCAGAACCCGGCAGGTTTACCGGAGTCGCACCCGCAGCTGCAAACACTTGTTGTACTAGGCCTTCAGGTGCACGCAGTTTAAGACCTTTAAGATCCGCGACGCCGTCGATTGGCTTTTTAGAGATGAAAGACTCAACACCCGTAGTAGAAGCACCAACGAACTGAACACCGTAAGGCTTATACAGTTCAGTCATTAGTTCGTTACCACCACCGTAGTTCATGTACTGAAGCAGTTGTGTTGTGTCTGACCATGCGCCAACCATGTTACCGATAAGACCAAATGCTGGATCTTTACCAGAGAAGTAACCTGTTGCTGTGATGTGACCATCTAGGATGCCCATTTTGATCGCGCCTAGCGTTTCTGTGTGCTTAACCACAGCGCCTACAGGCAGAAGATCGATATCAATACGTCCGTTAGACATCGTCTCTACGCGCTCAGCCCACTTCTGCTGAACCTTGAAGTTCAAGTCACCAGAAGGATCTGAAGATTGAATTTTAAGTTTAAAGTCTGCAGCCATTGCTGAAGTAGCAAATAGACCAGTGAGGGAGGCAGCAATCAGCGTTTTAGTCAGAGCTTTCATTTGGGTATCCTTATGAGTTTCACAGAGTCCGGCTTGTTATTATATGTTACCGGTAACGTTGGAGTGGATGTTACCGGTAACTTTACAGCCTTGTCTATGAGAAGGATCACATCTTTAACATTAGTAAAACGTTTGCTATCAATAAGAAAAATGTGACTAAAAAGTCACATTATAGGTTGGAGGTAGGATTTAATTTCTTTTTAAGTCAGTGAGATAACTAAACCTGCAATGATAAAAACGACGCCTACACCGCGAGTGGCGTGCCACTTTTCCTTTAAAAAGTAGATCCCCATCACTACGCCGAAGATGATGCTTACTTGCCTTAGAGCGACAACCAAGCTGACATTTTCAGTCATGGTCATCGCAAACAGCACCAAGCCATAAGTCGAAGCCATCATGATGCCAGCAAGTGTTGCTCTTTTACGCAATAACCAAGCATTATGAAATTCGATTTTTTGATTCGACACGAGTAACCACAGGCTCAATGGAATCACAATCGCCCAAAACTGAATGCCTAGATAGAAAATCGCGGTGTGCTTGTTAGTTATAACTGGTGTGCTCAAAGGATCGAGTAACAAAAGCGCTTCTTTATCAATGATGGAATAGCCCGTGGTACCAATGGCCGCGATTAACGCCCACAGTACGCCAAGGTTGAGATACGCTTTTAACCTAAGATCTGAAAACTTCTTAAGTGGTACAAACAAACAACCCAAGGTAATCAAGGTGAAGCCAAACCATTGATTAGGTGACAGCTCATAGCCTATCAACACCGTGCCTAAACCCACCATCAACACAGGCAGTGCCCGTGCCATTGGGTAAATCACACCGATATCAGCTTGTTTATAGGCCGCGCCTAACCCAATCAAATAGATGATTTGACAGATCCCACTCAAGAAAACCAGTTGCCAGAATGGAAGTAAGATATTTGACAGTCCAACACTGTGAACATACCAGATCAAGTAAGGCGTCAATATCGCGGCAGCGGCAAAGCCAGAGGCTAAGAAGAAAGACGAGCCCGAGCCTTGATTAGATTTACCTAGAACGTTCCAACCCGCATGAAGCAGAGCCGAAATTATCACGATGACGATGGCAGAAAATTCCATTTCATTCCTAATTTATTAACTGACTTATAAAAGCCGTCGCTGAAAACGGGTGATAAAAAAGGCCTCTTGGTAAGAGACCTTTGGTCGATTCAATTGGGCAAGCCCAAAAAGTTCCAGATATATACGCGTTCTAACGTATGACTAGCGCTCTAGCTGTGCGATCGACTCAATGCTGATCGCGTCATGACGCCAATATTCAATATCACAATCAATCAAATCACCGTCTTGATTGTAATTAACACGCTCAACCACCATAGCAGGAGAACCAGAAGTCGCACGCAGAGCTTGCGCGGTTTCGCCAAGCAAAGACGTTGTGCTCACTCGGTAACGGATCTTCTGATACACCACACCAAAGTGCTCACGGTAGATGTCCGTCAACGATTTAGACAAGTCATAATCAAGCAAATTAGGGAACAACTCTGGTCGAATGTAGTTGGTCACATACACAACGGGCCTGTCTTCAAGATAACGAACTCTGTCTACTCGATAAACGTCCGAAAAAGGTTGCAGCTCAAGAAGCCTAGTTGCTTCCTTGGTCGCTAAAATGCCTTTCGCCGCCACCAACTCTGTTTTCGGCTTACGATTCTGCGACAAAGCCATATTCGTGAAGTTCAGCGTTTGTGTTGGATCGTAGCGCAGTGGCGCTGGAGAGATAAACCAACCACGTCGGTCTTCTCGATAAATTCGTCCTTCCGCTTCAAGTGAAGACAAGGCTTCACGTAACGTAACTCGTGTTGTATCAAACGATTCAGCCAGTTTGCGCTCCGCAGGCAGCTTCTGTCGTGGTGTTAACATCCCCGACTCTATCTGCTCTACGATGACGTCTTTGATTTTTACGTACTGCACTTCATTTCCTTTTATTCTTGTTCTTGTCGTCAGCCATTCCTTGGCCAACTGCAATATAAAATGGTTCGCTAGCGTTTGCGCCAAGCTTGGGTGCGCTTCTCGAATAACTTGTTGATTAACATATGAATCAACTTCGCGCTCGCTGCCGATATCATGATCATCACCGCCATGGCAGCTGCTGCACCCGTTTGTCCCGCATCATCCATATTCAGTACTGAAACTGACGCAGGTATCGTATCGGTAGAATACAAGAATACTACCGCAGATGTCGTGGTAAGTGCATTAATAAACAGGTATGTCGCAATATCTAAAATCGCAGGCAGACAAACGGGTACCGTCACCTTAAAGAACAGCTTGTATTGCGGTAGGTTAACCGAAGCCGCCGTCGCTTCTATTTCCTCAGGCAGCTGTTTTAATGCGGTTAACGCTGTCATGTGGCCGACTGTGTAGTAGTGAACCACCGTATTAATCACCAAGAACGCCATCGTGCCATACAAGAAGTTGAGTGGGTTACTCAAATCATTAAAGTAGAAGATATACCCCAAACCCAACACCATACCCGGAACGGCCATCGGTACCACACTGAGCATTTGCATTGCTTGACGAACAGGACCAAATGCTCTGCCCTTCTCAATGCAGTACGCGCCTAAGAAAATCAATACGGTACCGATGATCGCAGTCCAAGCGCCGAGGGTTAAAGAGTTGAAAAATGGCGTCCAACCATAAGTACTCATCTCTGCGAAGTTATAGTTATTTAGCGTTAGCGTTTTATTCCAAGGCCAGAAAGTGACCATAGATCCGTATATCGCCATGCCTAGCACGATAACAACAGCCACTGAAATTACGGTGCAATAGAGTAAACACACGCCATCACGTAGAGTGTTTGGCTCTGGTTGGTAAGCGACGGAGCGAGTATCAAACAAGCTCTTTTGTTTCTTTTGAACCCAGCGGTCAACGGTAAATGCAAGCAACGCAGGCAATAGCAATAGGATGCTAGTCACCGCGCCCATAGAGAAATTCTGTTGCCCTACTACCTGTTTAAAGATATCGGTAGACAGAACGTTGTAGCTACCACCAATCACCTTTGGCACACCAAAATCACAAACCACCAGCGTAAACACAACGATCAAGGTACTTATCAAGCCGTATTTTGCCGCAGGTAACGTCACCATGAAGAAGGTTTTTAGCGATGAAGTATTGAGTGCACGTGCCGCCTCATAAAGACGAGCGTCAGAGGTTCTCAATGAAGTAGTCAGAATCATTAAGGCGTGTGGAAACGTCCAGAATATCAGGCCCAGTGAGATACCAATCAAGCCGTATACCGAGTTACCACCTAAGACTTCTTTAGCGATACCTTGATTACCAAATAAGAAGATCAAACTGATCGCTGGAAGCAATGAAGGAGCCAGAATAGGCGCTGAACCTAGCACTTGAAAAAGCCCCTTAAAAGGCATGCATGAACGAGTCAAAGCATAGGCATAGCCAAACGCTAATACTCCCACGACAACGGTCACTAACAACCCAAGCGTGAACGTATTGCCTACCGACTGCCACAGGCTTTGAGAAGCAAAATACGTTGCGAAATTCTGTAATCCTACAAATTCTCCGTCTGCATTCTGAACGCTTTTTTTCAACATTGCCCACAGTGGCATCAGGATAAACAGCGTCATGAACACAGACAAAAAGGCCAACAGCCCAAATAGGATTACGTTGTCTTTACTTAATCGAGCAAGAAAAGGCTGTACTCGTCGTTGAATTAGCAGCTTAGATTGCATCATTTGAGTCGATTCCATGATTATTTACGCCGCCTCGTCTTTCATCACTTGCAGGCTTTTCGATGGGTAAGCTCTCAGGCCTTCTTGGTCAAACGCCACATAACGAATATCACTGCGACGCAGCTTCAATCGATTGAACTCTTTGACTGATACATCAACGATGATCTCTTTCGCCGTGGAGTCATGTTGCAATTGACACTCAACACGATAAAACGCCCCTAAGAATTCGCTTGATACGATTCTCACGGGTAATGACTCACTAAAACGATCCACAAACTGGATTTGCTCTGGACGAACGGCAATATCGAAAACATCACCCAGATTTGGCGTGAGGTTATCTAAACCCGGCAACGGTAACATCGACTCAGCAATACGTATCTTGCCTTGCGCTGCGACAGAAGCTTGAATGAAGTTCATGCTGCCAACAAACTCAGCCACAAAACGACTGACGGGTTTTTGGTAGATCTCTTGTGGGGCACCTACTTGCTCAATGACACCATGGTTCATCACCACAATTCGGTCTGCCATCGTTAAGGCTTCATCTTGGTCGTGCGTCACCATGATAGTGGTGATACCCAACTTGCGTTGCAGTTGGCAGATCTCGTCACGCAGATGTGTTCTTACCTTCGCATCCAACGCAGACAGCGGTTCATCGAGTAACAACAAGCCTGGAGACAACGCTAATGCGCGAGCCAGAGCAACACGCTGCTGTTGTCCACCAGATAGCTGATTTGGGTATTTCTGACCAGACGTTGGTAAGCCGATGGTCTCTAACCAAGACTCAACCGTCTCAAGGGCTTCTTTGGTCGACATGCCTTGGTTTTTCAGACCAATCGCAATGTTTTCTTCTACAGTGAGATTTGGAAACAAAGCGTAAGATTGGAACACGATGCCAAAGTCGCGCTTTTCTGGTGGCAAGAAGGTCGTATCATTACCGTTCTGCTCAATAGAACCTGAAGTTGGCAAGTCTAGACCTGCAATCGCACGTAATAAGGTGGTTTTTCCACAGCCGGACGGGCCAAGAAAGCAGACGAACTCGCCTTTATCTATCGATAGGGAGATGTCTTTTAACGCTGTAAATTGGCCAAATTGCTTTACAACGTTTTCAATATTCAAATAAGTTTGGTTGCTCATACTACAGCACTCTCTATATGGTATATACCAAATTTAAACTGAGAATATTGCAGTTGAGTGACAAATTTATAGTAGCTAAATGACAGTTATATTGCAGATATAATAAGCATTAAAGATTGTTATTTGTTCAGCATTAACAGTTAGTTCAACGTTGACAGCCCTCAGTGACTTGCCCATAAATCACTGAGAGCCTAAATGTAAACTTCTAATTTAAACGCTAGATTAATCTATGATTCAACCTTGTCGGCTTTGCCCGCCGCACCTGCGAGTTTGGATAACTGTTTATCTAGCCACAATGGCGTGTTACCAGAATCTTCTGCGTTCTCTTTTCTTCGTACCGCATCACGCACCATCATCGCACCTACCCAACAAAATGGCTCTGGCGGGAAGTGTCCTAATGGGCCTTTGGTTAAACCACTTCGTGTCCATGCATTGTCGATATCGAGTACCATTGCTGACAAAATTTTTCCGCCCATACGGGTTTGAGCAACGCCATTGCCTGAATAACCAAGCCCATAATAGATGTTGCCTTGGCCTTTTAGATTACCGAAAAATGGCAGACCGGTGACCGAACGATCTGAGCCGCCAGACCAGTTGTAATCGAATTCACTTTGTTCCAATTTAGGGAACAGTTTTTGGAACGATTGATTGAGAATCGGCAGGTAGTTAGTGGTTTGGTTAAACATGCTTTCAACTTGATTGGCAAACGAGAACTTATTACCGCCTTTACCCAACATGAGTCGTCCGTCCTGGGTATCTCGGTAGTAGTGGACAAAGATACGCGAATCCACCACCGCCGCCCCTTTCTCTGGGCCAAATTGCTTGAGCTTTTCAGGAATAGGCTTGGTCACCACCATATCGGAAGAGACAACCACAATGCTGCGTTTGAACTCTTTAAAGTGATCGAGCATCCACGCATTGAGCGCTAAGATCACTTTATCGGAAGTTATCGTCCCACCCTCAGTTTGGACGCGAACTGGTGAGCCGTAATCAAGAGAAGTCATCTCTGTATTTTCGTAAATTTCGACACCCAATTCGATCGCAACTCGGCGTAAGCCTCTCGCCAATAACGCTGGCTGCACACTACCCGCAGCTTCTGAGTAGTAACCCTCAATGTGGCGATCAGATCCCGCTTTATCAGCCAAAGAATTGTCGCACTTCTTCCAGCTATTGATACCCTGCTTAACCAGCTCATTAACGATAGGCTCCATTCCACCCTTTTGAGCTTCATTGGTCGCCGTGTAGTAAGTACCGCTTCGATATAGATGCGCGTCAATCTTGTGTTCGTTACAGAAGGCTTCGATCTCGTATATAACCTTTTCCGATTCCTTAACCAACCATTTCGCTTGTTCTTTTCCATAGAGCTTTTTCAGCGTCAGATACTTAGTTGACCACGTCAGCATGCAACCGCCGTTCGCACCAGAAGCACCGCTCCCACATAGGCCTTTTTCAATCACGACAACATGTTTTTCGGGTTGCTGTTGTTTGATTAAAATCGCCGTCCATAAACCCGTATAGCCACCGCCAACAATGGCGATATCACAGTTGACGTCTTTTTGGAGCGGCTTAGCCGAATCTAACCCCGCATTGATGTTGCCAAACTCTTGTTCCAACGCTTGCTTGAACCAATATGAGTAGTGCTTTGTCATTTGTTGTACCTTACTTAAAACCTAAAGGCGTAAAACTAAAAAAGGAAGACCGAAGCCTTCCTTTACTGATCTCTAACTTCTAATGAACTAAATAGTTAAGTAACTGAATAGGTCGTCAGATTAAGATTTTGGCTCTGATTTAGCGTCAAACTTGTCAGACCATGTTTTAAGAACCTCGGCACGTTCACTGCCCATGCGAGCGAAGTCCATTTTTGCCATGTTCTTTTCTACATTAGGGAAGTTCTCTGCTTTGCCTGTCACATCTTCGTGACCAACAACTGGGTACATTTCGATGTAAAGCTCGTTTGCCGCTTTAGAAATAGACCAATCGATAACACGTTTTGCTGCATCAGAAGGCTTAACAAGGCCTACCGCTTCAGATTCCCAGCCGATGCCTTCAGGCGTAATAACTGAAAGTGGAGCGCCTTGAGTTTTCAGCTTAGCGCCACGGCTCGCCATAGAAATACCGATAGCGACTTCACCCATACCGGCTTGAACACATGGCTTCGAACCTGAGTGCGTGTAGTGAGCAATATTTTGGTCTAGCTTCTGCATGTAGTTCCAACCTTGGTCTTCACCCATGTTTTGTAACCAAGCCGAAACCTGCATGTAGCCCGTACCAGAAGACGCAGGGTTTGGCATAGCAATATGGCCCTTGTAGATAGGCTTCGTTAGGTCATCCCAAGACTTAGGTGCCGGTAGGTTCAATTGCTTAGCCACCACTTCGTTAAAGCAAACTGCATTGAAGAATGCATCATTACCGTACCAAGCTTGAGTAGACTGTGGGTCGTTAAGGTTAGCGCGTAATGCTTCTACACCTTGAGGCGTATAAGGTTTCAGGATGCCCTCTTCTTTAAGCAGTGCCATTGAAGAACCAGCAAGTCCCCAAACTACCTCTGCACGCGGGTTGTTTTTTTCGGCCAATAATTTTGCCGTCATGATCCCAGTGGAATCACGTACCCACTTGATGTTGATGTCTGGGTTTTCACTTTCAAATGCGTTCTTGTATTTCGCTAAAATGTCAGTTTCAAAAGCGGTGTAAACCGTCACTTCCTGTGCTGCATAAGCATTACCAGCTAATAGAGTAACTAATGCTGCAAGTGATCCTTTCATAAAACGGTTTTTCATCATTTTCTCCAGTCAGGCCCGATGCCAAGGTTAGGAATTGCCAAGGTTAAAGTTGTTAAGGCTAGAAGCTCCATCTAGAGGCTTCTATATCCATAAATTCATTTAGGTTGTTAACACACACCTTTCATTGGTATGTACCAGATTTCAAGTATTAAGCTAACTGGCTTTTATGACGATTAAATGAACAAAAAATGGCAATTTAAAGATCGGAAAATTTCTCAACAAAAGTGACAAATTTGAATATGAAGCTTTTGTGAAAATAACGTTTGGGCTATTTACGACCGTTTAAATTGGTTGTTAAAGTAACCGTAAATATTGGTATAGTCCAAAACGCAGATAACGAGAATTGAACATGAGAAACGAATACCTACTACTGACACCGGGTCCTCTATCTACTTCTGAAACCGTTCGCCAAGCGATGCTAAAAGATTGGTGTACTTGGGATGATGAATACAACAAAGACGTTGTTGAAGTGATTCGTAGCAAGCTAGTGACTTTAGCGACTAAGCAAACGGGTTATACAAGCGTACTAATGCAAGGTAGCGGCACCGCTTCAGTTGAAGCAGCAATCGGTAGCGTTATCTCAAAAAGCGGCAAGCTTCTTGTTGTTGACAACGGTGCGTATGGTGCTCGTATTGCTCAAATCTCAGAATACTTAAACATTCCATGCCATGTCGTTTCCCCAGGTGAAACATCACAGCCTGACTTGAACGAAATGGAGACGGCATTGGCTATGGATTCAGACATTACTCACGTTGCGATTGTGCACTGTGAGACCACTACGGGTATGTTGAATCCAATCGAAGACATCGCCAAATTGGCAAAACAGCACAACAAAACCGTCATTCTAGATGCGATGTCGAGTTTTGGTGGCATCCCTATGGATATAGCTGAGTTAGGTATCGATTACATGATCAGCTCGGCAAACAAGTGTATTCAAGGTGTACCTGGATTCGGCTTTGTTATTGCGAAGCAATCGGAACTGGAAAAATGCAAAGGCCAAGCTCGTTCATTAAGCCTTGACCTGTTTGACCAATGGCACTGCATGGAAAGCAACCATGGTAAATGGCGCTTCACCTCTCCAACTCATACAGTGCGTGCTTTCTACCAAGCTCTACTTGAATTGGAGCAAGAAGGTGGCATCGAAGCTCGTCATAATCGCTACCAAACCAACCAAACCACATTGGTTGCAGGTATGCGCTCTCTTGGCTTTGAGCCACTGCTTAATGATGATCTTCATTCACCGATCATTACCTCTTTCTATTCTCCAACTCATAGCGATTACCAATTCAAGGAATTCTATGATCGTTTGAAAGAACAAGGTTTTGTGATTTACCCCGGTAAGGTTTCAAACGCAGACTGCTTCCGAATCGGTAACATCGGTGAAGTGTATCCGTCAGACATTGAAGCTCTCATTGGCGCGGTGAAAAACGCTATGTACTGGGACATCAAATAATGACAACGACCAATCAAGAGCCAGTTCTAAAGGCCACACACTTTCGAAGCGAAGGCGATGTGAACACCACGCCAGCACGCGAAAAATGGAACGAATCGCTAAACGATGATGCGATTCAAGTGATGTTAAAGCGTGATGCTGACGTGTTTCTTCATCAAGCGATGTCAACGCCTTGCCTAGACACACTTGAAGCAGCCGAAGGCATCTACATTCAAGATGCGACGGGCAAGAAGTACATGGACTTTCACGGCAATAATGTTCACCAGCTAGGTTATGGTCACCCACACATCATCAATAAGGTGACTCAACAAATGGCGTCATTGCCGTTTTCACCGCGTCGCTTTACCAATGAAACAGCCGTTCAGTGCGCTGAAAAGCTGACACAGATCTGCGGTGGTGATTTGAATCGCGTGTTGTTTGCTCCGGGTGGTACATCGGTGATCGGCATGGCACTCAAACTGGCTCGACATGTCACCAACAACTTCAAAGTAGTGTCGCTATGGGATTCATTCCACGGCGCGTCACTGGATGCAATTTCAGTGGGTGGCGAAGCTTGTTTTCGTGAAGGTATGGGGCCGTTAATGGCAGGCGTAGAACGTATTCCACCAGCGGTCTCTTATCGTGGTGCTTTCCCGCTCAATGACTCTTTTTCGCTTCGCGGGCAAAACTCAGGCGGTGAAAGTGAGGCCGCATGTGATGTGCATTATGCTGATTACCTTGAGTACGTGATTGAAAAAGAAGGCGGTATTGGAGCCTTCATCGCCGAAGCGGTTCGTAACACCGATGTTCAAGTTCCAAGCAAAGCTTATTGGAAACGCATCCGTGAGATCTGCGATAAGCATAACGTCATGTTGATCATCGATGACATCCCTAATGGCATGGGTCGCAGTGGCGAATGGTTCACTCACCAAGCTTTTGATATCGAACCTGACATCCTATGTATCGGTAAAGGTTTTGGCGGCGGCTTAGTACCAATCGCAGCCATAATCACAAAAGACAAATACAACACGGCAGCGCAAGTATCTCTTGGTCACTACACCCACGAAAAAAGCCCAATTGGTTGCGCGGCAGCACTCGCCACCATGGAAGTGATTGAGCAAGAAAACCTACTTGAAAAAGTACAAGCGGACAGCGCATTCGTGCGTGAACAGCTGCTTCAAATGAAAGAGAAGTACCCAGTCATTGGTGACGTTCGCGGCATCGGCCTGCTCTGGGGGGTGGAATTGGTCACAGATCATATCACCAAAACCCGAGCTTTTGATGAAGCAGAAGCAGTACTTTACCAGTGTCTAAACGATGGCCTGAGTTTCAAGGTGTCACAAGGTAACGTGATCCAGTTGAGTCCACCATTGATCATCAGCCGCAGCGAACTAGAAGTCGCTCTGTCTGTATTCGAAAAAGCGATAGCCAAAGTCTGCAAAGACTTTGAATACCTTTAAACCACCTTTTAAAGCATGTCTTGAAGCAATAATTTCAAGCAACCAATAACCTAAAACAATCATTCGTCCCCCAGTACTCTTGAACTGGCAGTGACACAAAAATAGGACATTATTATGAACACAACATCACCTATCCAAGCGGTTATCTTTGACTGGGCTGGCACTATCGTTGATTTTGGATCATTTGCTCCAACCAGTATTTTTGTAGAAGCATTCAGACAAGGTTTTAACTTTGATATCGACCTAGCAGAAGCACGTGAACCTATGGGTATCGGCAAATGGGACCACATCCAAGCGGTTGGTCGAATTCCAGCTGTTGACGCTCGTTGGAATGCTCAATTCGGACGCTCGATGACCAGTGAAGACGTTGATGCGATCTACGCGGCATTCATGCCTCTTCAGAAAGCAAAAGTAGCAGACCACGCAGCACCAATTTTAAACGCTATTGAAGTGGTAAATAACCTAAAAGAAAAGAACGTAAAAATAGGCTCTTGTTCTGGTTACCCACGTGAAGTAATGGATGTACTGATCCCAGCTGCAGCAGATTACGGTTATCTTCCTGACAACGTAGTAGCGACTGATGACTTACCGCAAGGCGGTCGCCCTGCTCCATTTATGGCACTGAAAAACGTAATCGACCTTGGCGTAACCAGCGTTTCAGCATGTGTGAAAGTGGATGATGCAGCACCTGGGATCGATGAAGGTCACAACGCAGGTATGTGGACAGTAGGCCTTGTACTATCAGGCAACGAAGCAGGCTTAACCTACCAAGAATATGTGGATGCCGACGAAGCGACACTTGCTGCCGCGCGAGAAAAAGCAAGCGTGAAGCTAAACAAATCAAAACCGCACTACCTGATCGATACCATTGCAGACCTACCTGGAGTGATTGCAGATATCGAAAAGCGATTGCTTGAGGGTGATCGTCCATAATTCAAGCAAATCCAATTATGTAACCTAATAATTCGTCAGAATAAAACTTAAAACCTCGTATCAACTAACCGTGATACGAGGTTTCTTTGTTTTCCAACATTTAAGACAACATTTAATTGACAAACAAATCAGTAAATAGCACCTTAAATATATAATTTTTAACAATTTCATTGACTCCAATACGCAATCAGATTAACAATACGTCAATGAATTCTAAATCGTTTCAACCTGAGCCAACGCCTTGATTTGCTTACTTTAGCAGTGTCGTAAACCAGTAAGTTATCTTTTATAAGCAGGTTCAGACAAAAATAAAAAATAAACCCAAGGATAAGATTATGAAAAGACTGTCAAAAATCATGTGTGCTGTCATCGCTGCTTCGGGATTAGCTTCGGCTCCATCTATCGCTGCCACGACATACGTTGGCGCAAAAGTGGGCATGGGCTGGTTAGACAGTGCGTGTGTTGACGGTACGAAGTGTGATGATGATGCAATCGGCGCAGGTATTTACTCTGGCTATAACTTCTCAGACAAGTTTGGTATTGAATTAAGCTCTGATTTCCTTGGAGACTACAAAACTAGTTTTACAAAAAATGGTACTACAAGCCAATTCAGCGACCCAATCATTGCCATCTCATTGACTCCAATGTACCGCCTAGCAGTACAACAAGAATTCGACGTATTCTTTAAAGCAGGTCCTGCTTACATTTCACACGGTGGCGAAGATGACGTTGTTCTTTCTGCTGGCATCGGTCTAGAGAAGCAGCTTTCTTCTGATTGGGCATTGCGTGTTGAATACCAATATTTTGATGATTTCGACGACAACTACGTTCGAGACCTGAACTCGAACCTACTATCAGTTGGTGTTAGCTACAACTTCGGTACTGGCAACACAACAGCATCAGCGGCGGCTGCAACAGCTTCTGCAGTAGCAGTGACTCAAGCGCCATCTGAGCCAATCACAGAGCCTGCAGTTGTTGTTGAAGAGAAAACGACAGTCGTTGTAACTAAAGCGCAAACAGAGAGCTACTCTCAAGAAATGTTCGCGACTAACAGTACTGAACTGTCTACAGATGGCAAAATTGCATTAATGCCATTAGTTGAAGTACTTAAAGCTCACCCTCAATCAACAGTTGATGTTGTTGGTCACACAGACTCAACAGGCGCAGCTGAATACAACATGATGATCTCTAAGAAGCGTGCAGCAGCTGTAGCGGCATACATCGAAGAGCAAGGCATTGAAGCAGACCGTATTACAGCTTCAGGTGAAGGCGAAGAGAATCCAATTGCATCAAACGATACAGCTGAAGGTCGTGCTCAAAACCGTCGTGTTGACGCAACGATCCCTGGTTTTGAATACCAAGAAGAAGTCAAAGTTGAAGAAGTTATCGTAGAAGCTGCTGAATAATAGCACTCTACCTTAGCTAAAATAATAAGGGCGGAGCACTTTAAAGTGCTCCGCCCTTTTCTTTATCTGGCTATGCCTAAAAGCCGTAAGCCGTAAGCCGTAAAGATTAGCCTAACGCCAAGCTGTACAATCAGAGACTAGACGATTTCCCAACTATGAGTCATCTCTACGCCAGCACCCAACATTAGACATACAGAACAGTACTTTTCTAATGAATCCGCACACACCTTAGCGACCTGCTCTGGATCAAGGTTGTCACCAGACACTTCAAAATGAATATTAATCACAGTAAAGATTTTCGGCGCTGTTTCACGACGTTTGGTTTCAAGCTTTGCATTACAACCAGTGATGCTTTGACCCACAGATTTCAAACCGTCCACTACATCAACAGAGCTACAACCACCAGCGGCCATTAGCACCATTTCCATCGGGCTTGGCGCAGTAGCACCACCACTTCCATCCATAACGACAGAGTGACCTGATTGAGATTGACCTAGGAATTTAAAGCCTTCGACCCATTTAACTTCTGCTTGCATGTTGTTCCTTAGATGTACGAAAACGTCATCATTATTTGGTATTTTATATCAATGCCTACACCCTACTACTGGCAGCATTTATGAGCAAGATTTTCTATTTGAGATATTTTTTTCATGAATAGTGTAATTTTTTCCATCTAAAACCTGTCTCTATTCGTACATTCAAAATCGAATGAGAAAAACGTCAAGATGAGGTATCTATGAATAAATTATCTAAAATATTGGTATCACTCGTGGTTGCACTACCACTGATTTCGCTGTTTGTAAGCCAGACTGGCACTGCCAATACAATGGATAAAACGGCTAATTCAGGTAAAACTGAAATCGCGACACTGGCTGGTGGTTGTTTTTGGTGTACAGAATCCGATCTAGAAAAACTGACAGGCGTGACAGACGTTATCTCTGGGTATTCTGGTGGTGAATCAGAAAACCCAACCTACAAACAAGTTTCATCGGGTAAATCTGGCCACATCGAAGTAATCAATGTGACCTATAACCCTGATGTGGTCAGCTATGAACAGGTGCTTGACCAATTCTTCCAACACATCGACCCAACCGACGACAAAGGCTCTTTCGTAGATAGAGGTCCACAATATCGACCTGCTATTTTCTATCATAACCAAGAACAGAAAGACGTCGCTCAAAACTTCATGATGGAGATCGACAAAGCTCAGATCTTTGGTGAACCACTAAAAACAGAACTGATTAAGTTTGAGAAATTCTGGCCAGCAGAAGATTACCACCAAGATTATTACAAGAAGAGCAAGGTTCGCTATAACTACTACCGCTACGCTTCTGGTCGTGATCAGTACCTAGATAAAGTCTTCGGCGATGATAGAAAAGAAAACCCGCAAACTATCCGTCAGATCATCGATGGTAAGAATACAACAGCCAATGCTAAGACATATAGCAAGCCGTCTGATGCAGAGATCAAAGCTTCTCTAACCTCACTGCAATACGATGTCACACAAGACGACGCAACAGAGCGCCCGTTTGACAACAAATACTGGGATAACAAGCAAGAAGGTATTTACGTCGATATCGTGACTGGTGAGCCATTGTTCTCTTCAAAAGACAAATACAAATCAGGTACAGGTTGGCCAAGCTTTACACAGCCAATCAGCGAGGCTTATGTCGTAACGACTACAGACTACAAGCTGCTTTACCCGAGAACAGAGGTTCGCAGTAAATTTGGCGACTCTCACCTAGGACATGTATTTAAAGATGGTCCAAAGCCAACAGGTTTACGTTACTGCATGAACTCAGCCGCAATGCGCTTTATTCCAGCGGATAAACTGGCAGACGAAGGCTACGAAGAATATATTGAAATGTTCGAAGGCTAAGAATTCAGAAACTTACTATAAACCTCTGAACCTCTAAAAAACAAAGCCAGCATATTCGCTGGCTTTGTTTTTCTAACGCACTAACAAGAAGGGTTAACCTTAGCCTGTTAACCTTATTAACCCGTTAGCACCGTATCTTCAGGGTATTTCAACAACGAAGGCTCAGGGCGAGCTAACATGTAAGCCAAAGTCAAAGGTCCGATTCGTCCAATCACCATTACCACAATCATGATGTATTTCCCCGGTTCAGTTAAGTTTGCGGTTAAGCCAGCTGTTAAGCCAACCGTTGCAAAGGCTGAAATCACCTCAAACATCACTCGGTCAAACGCGGCCTGCTCAGTAAGCATTAACAAAAACATTGCAGTGGTTAATAACGCCCCACTTACCACAATAATAGCCAATGACTTTGTTACCGCTTGCCAGGTCACAGTACGTTTAAACATCACGACATGCTTTTTCTGACGTAGGAATGTCCAAGTCGCAACAAATGCAACCGCAAAGGTCGATACTTTAATCCCACCACCAGTGGAAGTTGAACCGGCACCAATCAACATCAGTACTATCATCACCAACAATGCAGGCTGAGTGTACTGAGACAAATCCACACTATTAAAACCAGCAGTACGAGCACTCGCTGACTGGAAAAATGCCGCCAGCCACTGCCCTTGTGTCGACAAGCCCTCCATCGTCGCTGAGTTATTTCTCTCCAATAACCAAAACATCACCGTGCCCACCGCCAATAACGTCGGTGTCGCCGTTAGCATAATCTTGGTGTGTAAATGCAGATGTTGGAAGCCTTTCCGCCAGTTAGTCGATAGGTCGCCCACAACAGTAAAGCCTAATCCGCCGAAAATGAACAAGCCAGCTAAGGTAAAGATCACCAGTGGATCGTCAACAAAGCTCACCATACTGTCTGAGAACAACGCAAACCCTGCGTTATTGAATGCGGAAATCGCGTGAAATAACGCGTAAAAGCTCCCTGTTGCCCATCCCATTTCAGGAACCCAACGAAAACAGAGCAATACGAAACCTATAAATTCCGCCACCAATGCAAAAATGATGATCTTCTTCACTAACTTTCTGAGGTTAATCTTACGATCTTGCCCCAATGCTTCTTTCGCTAATGCTTGCTGTTTCAAACTTAGACGAACACCAAACATATAGAGCAGCACCGCAGAAAGGGTCATCTGCCCTAACCCGCCGACTTGCATCAAGAACATCAGTAAGATTTTGCCTGCCAAGGTGAAATGCTGACCGGTATCAACAACACCTAAGCCTGTCACACTGATCGCCGACGTGGCAGTAAACAGTGCATCCGTAAAGCTTAGACCTGTCACAGAGAACACGGGTAGCGTCAACAATATTGCAGAAGGGATAAGTACGCCTAGGAAACTCGTAAGGATAATCTTAGGCTCAGAGCCTTTACGTGGCTTTTTATCACTCTTAAGTGTGTAGAAAGTACCTTTTCGTTTTAACGAATTCATACTGTTACCTTATTTCCGATTGCCAGTTACCAATTGCGTAGCTTTCTAGATAAGGTCTCTTTCGGCCCAGCGATGATCACCACATCCCCAATTTCTAAACTCACATCCAGTTCAGGTGCTTTAGTTAGGTTCGGGCCTCGCTTGAAACCAAGTACCTCAACACCATTTTCTTTGCACAGCTTAAGGTCACCAAGTTTCTTACCCAAAAAATTAGAACCAATAACAATTTCCGTCATCGCTAAACCGCTGCCAAGGTCGATAAACTCAAGAACGCGTCTATCCAACATTTTACGCGCAACGCGAATACCCATGTCTCGCTCGGGCATGATGATATGATCGGCACCAATCTTAGAAAGGATCTTGCCGTGAAACTTATCGTTCGCCTTCACCCAAACGGCTTTTGCGCCTGATTCTTTTACCACTAGCGTCGTTAGAATACTGGAGTTAACATCGGAGCCAATCGACACCATCACCATATCGTAATCGTCCAGCCTTAGTTCTTTAACTGTCTCTTCGCTCGTACAGTTCGCAACAATCGCTTGTGAAACAAAATTGGCCGCTTCTTTCACTCGCTCTTCATCAATATCGACAGCGAGCACCTGTGCACCTGAACTTTGTAGCTCTTTGCATACAGATAACCCAAAACGCCCTAAGCCGATAACTGCATATTGTTTGTCACTCATTTATTACTCCACTTACAAAGCTACGTAGCATCGAAAACAAATAACAAAATTGTCTTCATACAAAAAAACGACTATATATCCATATAGAGATACAATTGTCAGCTAATCGATTGATTTATAAAGGTAGAGAACAAAAGTGATTTCTGCTAATTTCTAACCCATAATTTCTGCGGCAGTACACACAATGAATGAATTCATAACCCAAGTACAAACCTACATCAACCAGAGCCATAGCGATTGGGCAAATAGCGTCCTATTCATCACTATTGCGAGCTTTTTCGCTTGGGTCGCTTGGCGAATTGTCCATAATCGCCTGGAAATCTTGGTCAAAAAAACCCAATTCCATTGGGATGACCTACTGCTAGAGGCCTTAAAAACACCTGTCAGTACATTACTTTGGTGCTGGCCTGCTACCGTGTCTGTTGGCTTGATTCTTCAAGACCAGTTTGGCAATGAAATCAACTGGCTAAGAACACTTAAACACATACTGATCATATCTACGTTTGTTTGGTTTACGCTGCGAATGATCAGTAACTCTGAAGAGTATGTCTTAGAGCAAAAAACCAGAGACGAAACCACAGTACAAGCTATCGCAAAGGTAGCTCGACTGTTCTTTATGGTGATGGGTGGCTTAACCATCATGCAGGCGTTTGGGCTGAGCCTATCGGGCTTGCTTACCTTTGGTGGTGTCGGTGGTTTAATCGTCGGTTTAGCCGCTAAAGATCTACTTTCGAATTTCTTCGGTGGCATGATGATTTACTTCGACCGCCCTTTTAAAGTCGGAGATTGGATACGCTCTCCCGATCGTCAAATCGAAGGTACTGTCGAACGCATTGGCTGGCGCATGACGATTATCCGCACTTTTGATAAGCGTCCTTTGTACGTTCCAAATTCGGTGTTCAGTAGTATTGTGGTAGAGAACCCATCGAGAATGTTGAATCGTAGAATCAATGAAACCTTTGGTCTTCGTTATCAAGATGCAGACAAATTGGCGCTCATTGTTGATGATGTAAGAACCATGCTCGAGACCCACCCAGATATTGATGCCAAACAGACGTTGATCGTTAACTTTGACAAATTTGGGCCATCAACACTGAACTTCTTTATCTACACCTTCACAAAAACGGTCAACTGGATCAGGTACCACAAAGTGAAGCAAGACGTTCTGTTACAGGTTCTGGCGATTATTCATAAACACAATGCAGACATCGCGTTCCCAACACAGACACTCAAGATTGACCCTCAAGACTTTGGCGAAACGCAAGATATGGTCATTTCCAACCCTGAAGGTCAAGGTCATTAAGAAGCAATACCAATGACTTCTAGCTAGTAGTTAAGAACCACAAAAAAGCCCTTACTAGCAACGGCTAATAAGGGCTTTGAATTTTCAGTCGTTTAGTGACTGGCCGTAATAATTAGATTACTTGTTGCGGCGAGCTTCAACAGCGTCTGCCAACTGGCGAAGTACTGTTTCAGTATCTGCCCAACCAATGCATGCATCAGTAACAGATTGGCCATAAGTTGCGGCTTTACCATCAACAAGATCTTGGCGACCTTCAACAAGGTGAGATTCAATCATCACACCAAAGATAGCTTTGTCACCGCCTGAGATTTGAGCACTAACGTCATCAGATACATTCATTTGACGCTTAAACTGCTTAGAGCTGTTTGCGTGGCTGAAGTCAATCATGACCTTTTGTGGAAGGCCTGACGCAGCTAGTTCTTCTTTGATTTTACCTACATGCTCAGCGCTGTAGTTTGGCTCTTTACCGCCACGTAAAATGATATGACAGTCAGGGTTACCCACTGTTTCAATAATTGCTGAGTGTCCGTACTTAGTCACAGATAAGAAGTGGTGCGAAGCGCTTGCCGAACGAATAGCGTCTGTTGCGATCTTGATGTTGCCATCAGTACCATTCTTAAAGCCAACTGGGCAAGATAGGCCAGAAGCCAGTTCACGGTGAACTTGAGATTCCGTAGTACGTGCGCCGATTGCACCCCAGCTGATTAAGTCAGCAACGTATTGAGGCGTGATCATATCTAGGAATTCACTTGCCGTCGGCATTCCCATATCAGTTAGGTCAAGCAGTAGCTTACGTCCAAGACGAAGACCATCATTTAGCTTGAACGTGTCGTTCATGTACGGGTCATTGATTAGACCTTTCCAACCAACAGTTGTACGTGGCTTTTCAAAGTAAACACGCATTACGATTTCAAGGTTATCGCCAAGTTCGTCGCGCAACACTTTCAAACGCTTGCCGTACTCAAGAGCGGCTTCTGTATCATGAATAGAACATGGGCCAACAATAACAAGCAAGCGGTCGTCGCTTTCTTCTAAAATATTGTGGATCGCTTTGCGGCTTTCAAAGGTTGTAGAAGAAGCAACTTCTGTCGCTGGAAACTTTTCTAAAACAGCAACAGGTGGTAATAACTCTTTTACTTTGTTAATTCTTACATCATCAGTCTGGAACATTGCTTACTTCTTCCTTTTTTCTATCCTTGAGCTGAATGTACGTTGTCTCACGTAACTTTCTTTCAGCACTAATCTTCTTGTTCCTTGTAACTTAACTAGTAAAAACTCTAGTTTCAATCACTAATTGAAAATAAACGCAATTTTTTTTGTGTTTTATATTAGAAACACCCTGTATAGCATTATTTACACGCTATCGATTGCGTAATTTCAAGGAAGACAAGAGAGCAGCTATTCTTCAAGCTTCAGCATACATGTAGCATTGTGTAGCACTTGAAAACAAAAAAGCTCACGTGATTAACGCAAGCTCTCTATTCAATTACATTCTTTTCAATGGTTTGACAACGCTATCAAGCCCTTCAATTTTCAGAGCAAGGCACAGTTTTAATAAGTCACCTAGCTCACCAGAGGGGAACCCTTTTTTGTGAGCTACTAAATAACAATATTCTTCAGGAAAGTGTAGGATAGATCGCATGTAATTAGAGTGGATTAAAAATCGACTGTATTCGTTAGCTTCCCCAAAACCCTAAGCTAATCTTTCTCCTGAGCTTGTGACGTATGAGCTAGCCCAATCTCTTGGCTTCACATACCACTCCGATGCCTTCGTAGATGAAAACCGCTCTTAAGACCTTCGCTCTATCTACGGTTAGCTGAAACTAGTTGTGGGTTAGTTCGTAATCTATTGATTTAAAGAAAAATACTCAATTAATCGTAACTATTGAAAATTGCATTGAATGGAAGTCAGGTAAACACCAAGTAGTGTTTGTGCTATAATCATAAGATATGCAAAAAGTAGATATGAAACTATTATATGTCAATTAATTAGGCTAGAAGGTAGCGAATGTTAGTTTCTTGGGCGGAAAGCCTCAAAGTGATATAACATTTTGATTGCTCCAATGCGCTGTTAGCCTTACGTCAAACATAGGCAGGGAACAAAATGCTTTCTTTACATCGGAACGTAATATCTCTTTTGATGTTGGTGATTTCAGTAGGATGTACCAACACTGTAGAGCTAACTGTAAAAAATGGTACAAATCAGCCAATAACCCCAAAGATCATTTTGAAAGACGAAAATGGTACTCGTTCACAGAATGGATTATCTCTAGGCGTACTAAACGCTGATGAGCTGGCTAGCATCACATTTGAAGCAAAGCCAAATAGTACATTTGAAGTTGCTGGTTTTACTAATGCGAAAATAGCCACCTCTGAGTCAATTACAGTGTTGTCTAAACCAGACCCATTCCAGAAATCAGTAACTCTCCTACCGGCAGCCAAAGTGCTTGATGACTCAACTTCACTTGAAACAATCTCTCAATCATTCAAAAAGTTGGGAACCGATTTAGGCGCTTACCCTCTCCCATTAAATACTGCACTCAAAACTACTATAGGCTCACTAGTAGTAGCTGAAAGAGGCAGTGATAGTGCTCCGGGAAAAATATACTTGACCATTCCTCCCAACGTATTCGGAGTCAAACAGTTAACACTTGAGGATGTTCCAAAAATCCCTACTGAGGAAATAAGTGAAACAGAGATATCAGGCTCGGGCGCTAGTACAGCCTCTGTACAATATACTGCTCTTGCTGGATTTGACACCGGATTTAAATCAGACAGTGTATATCGATTAAAATGGTTTCTATCTGGGTTCGGTGTTATGAAAAAAATTGAAGACCCAACCAAAAATCCCGCAAAAATGTTCAACGAGCTGGATCAGAATTACTTAAGCCAAATAAAATCAACCCTAAAACGCTATCCAAACTCCAAGATATACTATATCAATAGCTACTATGTTTTAAATAACGCTAGACTCACAATCAAAGAAGCAAGAAAGGCTGACATGAACATTGATATAAATTCAATTGTAGTAAATGGTGGTACAGCATATACGTTCAACAACACTCAGGAACAACATAAATCTTTTGGCCCTGTCGTATTAAATTACTGGGGTGACGAATATGATCTGATTGAGATTGCAAACCCATTAAAAAACGTAACAACAATTTCTGGCACTCCCAAAATATCGGTTGAGGCAACACGACTTTTAGTTCCTACTGCTGACCAACCTTTACTTATCCAAACGGAAAACGAAGAACTAGAGAATACCGACAACTTAGTAGTACCTGAAACAGGGATGAATATAAGAGAAGATCAAAGAATCACATCAACAACATTTGAGAGGGAATAACCTCGTACTCATACAAGAGGTCTGTGCCCCTTATATAATAATATAAGATTTAGACCTTGCTGCCTGCATTGAGTCACCTCGAACAACAAGCTAAAAGAAAACAATTTCTTTTAGCTTCCATTGCGTATTCCTCGTAACCGTTCTCATTAAGTGTGGTTTTTTAATGCTATGAGTATGAGACTACAAACTACATGAATCACCTACACTAATGGCTTACCAAAGTGGTCATAGACAAGAGTAGTGCTAATGCTCTCGCCTTACATAACATGAACATTAACTTGTGACTCAACGTTGTTTTCATTCTGAACTTAATAGGAATCCTTGACGTGAAATATCTCAATAACATTCTTGAGCAGAGTCACCAACCGATAAAAAAGATGATTCAGACGTTGGGGTTGGTAATTAGTGGAAGGGGCTATAGCGACAATGTCAGGGCAATAAATCTGGACACAAATAAAGCTTGGACAAGTCGGCGATTTAAGCTTGCCAGTTTGGGATCGCTTTTACGCGTTCACTGCATAATTGTACCTGGAGTTTGCTACGATCATGCACCGTTCAAACTTTGTGACAAAACCCAGAAAGATGCTTAAAATGCAATCTTCATTTCACTAATACAACACTTTCTCGCAATGTGAGTGGTCATATCGAATGTTTGTTGCTGTGTTTTACACCAGAAACATTTCGGAGTAATAAGGAAAACTATTGCCAACTTTCACACAATATCTAATACAAAGCAGTGATTTACGCTCAGCGCTTAACGAATTCGAAGATGACGAGTTCTGCGATATGATTTATAACCTTCTGGACACTGCAGAACTGCCGGCAGACTTTTCAACGATTACAGACTTCCTTGGCGGGAATATTCAGCAAAATGAAAAGTTATACCAAGCCATCGTTGGCGCTTTATTCCTATATCATGGCAATCATGTGCAGTTTGAAGTGTCAATCGACAAGTCATCACGTGTAGATATGTATGTGCCGGGCCTAAACCTATTTGCTGAGGTTAAAGTAGGCCTAGCTTGGAAGCAGGCGGAAATCACTGCCCAAATTAATCGATACCAAACGATTATTGGCAATGATTACACTGTAATTGGCACGCATCCAAGTGGCCGCTTTGGATTATTGTCACTGAGTGAATTAAATGACTGGATCTTAGATAACTGCGATGACTTAGCATCAAAGGCTTACTCAACGTTCCTATTTGACCAAGATGAATTAGATATCGATGAACCAAAACAAGATACAGAAGAGCGGTTAGCTTGGGTTAAGCAAGAGATCTCTAATTTGGAGAGTGCCAAATTAAAAAACCATAATAAACCGACTAAAACTGGTAAACCACGTAATGGTGACCCACGAGTAGCATTAGCTAGACAAAAACTAAAACAAATGGGGATTAGTTGGGCGGAGTATGCGACTGTTGCCGATCCATTAACACTGGTTGAGACACCTACGGTTCCGAATGCAACTATTAACGAGGAGCAAGTTGCTAAGCAAGTTAGTATCGAAAATAGCTTATTCAAGGACTCATACACCAGTTTAAGCAGCACTAGTTGCACCAGTGTCGCTTATCTAAGTACGAATCCTAAGTCTCACCAGAGGCCTAAGCCAAAAGCTAAAACAAAATCTGGCGTTAATCGCATTGAGCAACTAGATAAAGAGATTATGACACTCGATCTATTGCGCATAGAGTTGGAAGAAGAATTATCTTAGTAGCCAAGAAGGTTCTGTCGAAAAGTTTGAACGGTGTAGATCGTGCCAAACTCCAGCTCAAGCGTCGATACACGACTATAACTATAAATCTTCGGGGTATTCGTACTTAAGAAGTTTAACGACACTATCCAAACCTTCAAATTTCGATGACAAACACAGTTACATTAAATCCCCTAACTCCCCTTCTGAGTAGCCCTTCTTATCGAGCCAAGAAAACAACTTTCTTTGAGTTTCCATTGTGTATTCCTCGATTAAGTATGGGTTTTTAGTGCTATGAGTATCAGGCTCCAAACTACATGAAGAACCGCATCTCCTTATCAGTTTAGTGATGCCATCCGCACAGAGCAAAACTACGAACCCTAGTTTTGCTCAATATCAGTTTGGAGCAACATCGTAGATTGATAGAAAGGTGTTCCGCGATCACAAAAGACTTCTCGATAATCGGCTCGAGATTGAGCAACAAAGATCACTCTCAAGTTCTCTATCGAACGGACTGTTAACCGATTTCGCAACCAACCAGCAAAGTTTGAATCCTTAAGCGCCTCAATACCGTAGAACCATATCCATTTAGGATATTCATTTTCTTCGAGATATTTAATTAACTCTTCTGATGACCTAAAATTATTCCTGTACGTATTCAAGTCAATAGTCACTACAGTGATGCCCAAAGATTCATTGATTCGATTGGCCTTTTTCATAAACATATCTGACAGTTTTGTACCAAATACATGATGTCGATACATATGCAAAGCCCAAGTACACCTAATATATCGCTCAAGGCCTTCCTGATACGTATCATAACTAAAATCAATATCTACAAGTCTTGTTGAATACATAACCTTATCCTTAAAACTATTAACTGACAAGTATGAAAGAAGGTACAATTACAAGAACTAGTCAGCATTAACCTATATGAATATTTAGATGCTGTGATTTTTCTTCGCACAGAAGGTAACTCACAACAATACCAATAAATAATCATCTCACATAACCCGAAGTTATCGACGACATCATATTATATTCAATAGTTTCTAAATCACCTCAAGATCGTTTATATATTTTTGTTCAGATATATTATAGGATGCTGCCAAGTCACACTGCTTATCATATGCAGCAAATGGTATTCCATATTGATTGGTAATCAATTCTATCGCTAAAATAAGACTATTATCTCGTGTAACTATTCTAATTGAGTCTATTTTGTTCACATTACGAGCCAAAAGAGTTGACACCCTCGAAACAATAATAAAATCAGTAGCATTCTTAAACATAGGTACAGTTTCTCCAAAAATCTTCCCTTTAAATTTTGGTAGTCTATTTGATGAGTTAGCCACAGCGATAACTTTATGGCGTAACCTTTTTTCTATCCAACTGATGTCTTTGATATTGACACAGTCACAATCTAGTACCACAACAGTAACTCCCATAACGAAAATCCTTTATTTATATTTCTACGCCTAACAAATTAAGTTAATAAGGTGGAAATTAATTAATACAATGGGGCAACGCCAACCTACTTATAGATATTATAGATATTATAGATATTATAGATATTATAGATATTATAGATATTATAGATATTATAGATATTATAGATATTATAGATATTATAGATATTATAGAATCTTAATCCGGTTCTGTGAACGATACTCAAACTAGTGATGATAATATCTAAAATTTATTTATCTTAATATTCCCATAAACTTAGGTCTAATGACTTATGTGATAAATACTATTTATGGAAAACCGAACAATTATTAATGCTACTGACTTTCCTGATTTAATCGATAAACGTAACGGTTCTATTATAATGCTTTCTAACCTTTTCTTCCCAATCAATAAAATCCAGATCAATATTTACATCGTGACACTCACGAAGAATAGAATTAATACTTTTAAGTAGCAAAGGTGAATGAGGGGAAACGCATCGCTCCTTTGTTGTTAAAACATTAGCCATATAGACTTTTAAATTTTCAGACACTTCCATGGTAACTCCAATCGTGTATTTCGATGCGGCAACTATGCTCCTTGCTTGCTACTAAATCAATAGCCTCCCCAACCACGCACTGAATACCCTGAACAGAATTAAATGCTAAAAATTAACAATTTACAGCACGACACCTGTGGTAACATAGTGAAATGCAGGTTTTTAAGTGGTAATATAGTGAATTAATATGAAACCCTCCCTTGCGACTTCAGCGATGTGGCACAAGGACACTCTTTCAAAAACAAGACGTTAAATTTTGGTCTAATTCAGCTAGTTCAGAGTTTTTATCTAATTTGCATCTACCGTTGATAAAATAATATCGTCTAATAGTTTTCATAAAATGATAACCAGATCACGTAATAAGTGGTTTATCATTCGATTTGGCTTTGTTGCGTAAATCGATGGAACTAAACCAATAACTTACGATCTGGTCGGTTACTCGTACCCACCTTGATTGAAAGAAGGCAAATTTGTAACCTTTAACTATAACACTACATATTTTATATGTGGGAGTTAGTAACCAGCTATGTATCTACACACTTTTGCTGCGCAAAAGATGAGTAGATACTGCTGGCGGGGCTACCACCCTCGACCTAAGAGCGCCACTGCGCACAAATAACATTCAATGCTTTATGGCTTTTACAACTGTAATTTATCGTCACGCTAACTACTCTAAGCGTGCCAAATTTGCCAAGACCTTGGCGCATTCTTTGCGTGTAAAAACATCCAAATTTAAACCGAATGAATGGATTGAAGAACTCCAAGATCGCAACGTCATTTTTAATGAAAAGTACCCCGATGGATTGCGTCTGAATTCCATTTCACTAGCTAAACGCATGGCGTATATCGATAGCGTTTTATCGAGCGAATTTGATTCTACGAACGCTACCAAAGAAGACAAAGCAAACTTCAAAAGGTACGAGTACAAGCTGAAACAAAAGATCGCAAAATCAACTGCGAGTGGTGATCTTTATGTTGCCAAAGCACTAAAGCATATAGCGGTTAAAAAGTCGAAAAACTACCGAGAGATCATTGATAATATTGAGGGAGTTAAGCGCAAAAATCAGTTGTTGAGGATGCTCGATAAATACATGGATTTCGCATCAAAAGTGGAGGGGACGACCGACCAACGCCAAGCCCGTGTTCACGAAGCCTTTTTCAAATTCCCACACAAGCACGGTGTCAAAGCTGATCCTAAACAGATGGCTGATTGTATTCGTAGCTTCTACGCTGAGATCGCCCCGAACCACAAACCCAAATTGGTTGTCGTCCACGACGACGAACGCACAAAGAACTCATGCACTGGCACACACCCACACATCTTCTTATCTACAAAAGATAGTGTGACAGGGGAGCGTAACTTGAGTACAACTTTACGTAACGCAGCCAACGCATACCTAGCAGCCAACCCTACTAACGTGCAGCTATGGAACGCTGAAAAACAGGAGCATGAAAACCACCGTGTAACGAACATCGATGCAACCGTAAGCGGCTATGCAGCATCAAAGTTAACAGGCATCGTTATTCAAGACATGTTCATGGCGCATGTGCGAAAGCACTTCCCTGCTCTAAGCATTGCCTTTACTGATAAAAGAACCAGAAAAATCAAGGCATTCCATGAGCAATTCGAGGACGCAAAAAAACCAAAAGCCGATCGAGAATACAACCTCAATGCGTTACTAAGTAACAAAAATAATGCCCTGCGCATGAAGATGAAAAAGGAGGTGGAGCAGCATCGTGACAAGCTCATTGATGAAACCAAGGCGCACCAAGCCAAGCTCGCCGAGGAATCCAAGTCACATCAAGCCTCAATCACTCAAATAACTAATGAACTGGCTGCTCTCGACAAAAGACTGAATCACCGTAAAAGCATGATTAACAGCACTGATGCCACGCTTAAAGACAAATATAAGCTAGCCACTGAAATTTATGAGCAAGTTAAACAAAGTGAGGTTCGTGTCGCTAATTTAAAGGCTCAAGAAGAAACCCTCCTGAATAGCATCAAACAAAAGCTTGCAGACCATGTAGAGCGTTTTATGGCGGCATACATCGCCATGTTTGAGAACATATTGAACAACAGAAGTGCATTTATCAACGCGAATCAAGTTCTGACAATATTTCGCAGCACCACCGAGGATGCGAGAAATGCGTTGTTTGATCAGGTCGATCGCAACCAGGCCCAACTGCAATCCATGCCGAACATTAAGCCTGAGGGCAAGGCCATTCACACAGACATCCATAACAAGTTTAAAGAAATGGTAAGACCCAAGCCTGAAGGGATTAGGTCACCATCACCACCAAGGCCATAGGTACAGGCGCAATTGGTTGATCGTAAAAGGGGTAAAGAGTACATTTTCAACAGACGGAAAATTTTTCTAAGTTTGGCGACCTACGAATTCTTTTTCCAAACCAAATCTTACAAACCTGAACGGCTATGATGCGTAATTTGGATAGAGAACCTAACTGTCTGAAATTGAGTTGACCATTACAGAGCGGTGGTACTCATCAACCATAAGGGAATTGTTTGTTAAGCTATTCTTATCTGGTGGGCGCGTGCGCCAATCCCACGAACACTGTGGTGCTTTATCAAAAATAATTAAACCATTTAATAATTCAACCCCACAAAAAGAGACCCGAAGGTCTCTGCGTTAATTATTTGTTAGTGCTTAAAAAGGCTTGCTGTCTTTCACTGCATTTAAGATCTCATACTTGCCGCCACCCTTGCCTATCAACTCCTTAACTCCAAGCAATTCCGTCAAGCCAGGCTCAACTGAGTCATAATCTGAATCAAATACACCCAGTGCTGACGGATTAGCTAAGAAATCATGGAGTACGACTGGCGGCGGATTTCTGAGTTTGTCATTCTTCTTTTTTTTCTTTGCCGATTTAGGTAACTTTGTCTCAGCCTTTAGCGCGTCCTCGTGGGCAACCTTCCAACCATCGTTAGAATTAGCTGTTTCTCGCTTCTTCGTCACTAACTCAGTCGGATCAACTTTGAATGTGATTGAGTAAGTTTTTCTACCGCGCTCGTTAAACTCATAGTACTTATTCGGCTCATCAGAATTGCCACTAACCTTCAGTAGCTTGAAGCTTGCTTTTTTACGCGCATCCAATTCAGCGGTACCATCATCAATCGCTTTATTTGTGGCATCGACGTTGGCGGTAATAGCCAAGATATCACTAACAGCTTTATCAATTACATACCGAGATAGATCTAGGCGCTTCTTATACTGCTCTTTAACGCCCATTTCGTCGCGAAACTCATCCATATCAATTGTGATCTCACGTACACCTACTGCCCCTTTTAGGTTAATGCGGCGAAGTAGAGCCATCAGCAGCTTCATGGTATGCTCGCTGGTTGCGTGACGCACGAAATAAATTGGAAGTTGAGTAAAACCCAATTTCAGCAATTCCCTTGAGTAAAACACAAGGTACGGCATAAATGCAGAGTTCAATCTTACTTGAACCGCTTTTGATGTCACCGCGATCTCACCAAAAACAGGAATATGTCGATGAACTTCCTCTCCATTTTCGGTGAGATAAGCTTCGTATATAGCGCCTGAGAGTTTCTTTAAGCTTTTATTCATTGCTTTTGTGATTGCCGACATCTTAGCGCCCTCTCGCGCTAGCAAACCCGGCGTCCAGTAGTTAATAAAGTCGCGAGCATCGAAGTTGAATATGCGATATTGAGCATTGTTTGCAAAAAACATATGCGTACATTCAAGGGCAGCAGTCGCAGACCAGATCACCTTTCGCTCTTCACTACCCACCTCACCTTCAAATTTAATATTATTAGTAATGCGTGGCAGATCATTGGATGCTTTCAATCGTTCAGATACCTTCTTAGTATCCTCAAGAGCAATAAGATCTGCCTCAATTCCAGCAACAAATTCGTTAATATTTGCTATCATAACTTTGCTAGTAGGTGCAAACGCCGCCACCGCAGAGATAAGTAGACACTGTTGTGTGATAGAAGCATCGTGCGATACAAGGTGGTTGCTAAAATTCGCAGTGCGCGAATCATCGATCAGGGTAAGTGGCATTTTTCATGGTTCTCTTTTTTCTTAAAAGTAAAAACATTTGGGAGATGAGTCAACACCTGTCTACCACTAGGGGGGCATCCCTCTCCCACTGGGGGGGCATCCCTCTCCCACTGGGGGGGCATCCCTCTCCCACTGGGGGGGTATCCCTCTCCCACTGGG
>NZ_CAWPOA010000109.1:141383-169298 GCF_963889365.1 Vibrio sp. OPT20
TGAACATAAACGTTTTACCTCCCCCTAAATCTTAAATTAATGAAAGAATAAAACTTATAAAGCTCACTCTCTCATTTTTATAAGAGAAAGAACCACAGCAAAAACGAACTGAGATACAAGACCCAGACTAGCTACGTTAGTTTGTTTTTGGAGGATTGTTCCAATCCTATATGTTGGCTTACAGCCATGCTCTTTACAAAAATCAAGAACCACAGTGTAAGAAACAAAGGAATACGTAGTGGTTATAACTAATCGAGTAAAGAGCACCAATCCAATCAAAAGGTAGGTTAACCCTTAATCAGAAAAGGCCCTTCAACCTCAAAAACACCACCTAAAGGCGCACATAACGCCAACCAGAGGGTTGGGGCGAGTAACAGCAGAAATAGATACTAAATGGATATTGATTTGGGCTATTGTGTGGGTTAGTGACTTACAAGGAACACCAACATGAAGAACAAAAGCAAAAAGAATAAATCAGAAGCCATCAACATTAACAATCCACGCAAATTGGCAGAAGTCTTGGCGAAAAAGCAAAAGGCTAGCGAGATCGAACTTATCTAAAAAACCACGACCTCAACTCTTCCAAGTTTTTCTCCGCATCTTTTGTTCTATGCACCATCCGGTGACAATTCGGGCATAGAAGTATCAGCTCATAGATGTGAGTCGGTGTGTGCTCCAACAGTGTTGATATTGGTTTGATATGATGAACTTCAATATATCCTTCAGAAAGAGAACTTGGGTATTTCTCGTTGAGATTTACACGGCATAGTTCGCAATGGATGAAATCATTGGTTGTCAGAAAATGCTTAACTTTCGCCTTGCGCAAAGCACTTGAACGCTCTCTTCTCTTGTGCAGCACATAACGATACTTACCCTCGGAATCCGTAACTTTACTAGGCGTGATTTCATCGATATCTTCATCTGAATCATCGCTATTATTCCAAGCTGAGAGCATTGCATGAGCTATTGTGTCTTCGACTTGAAATACTGTACCAGTGGGATTAGTAATAATTCGATGTTTGCTGGCAACTGAATCTAACTTGAAGTGCTCACGTGTTGTTGAATACTCGCCACAAGACAATCTAACTTCACTGATAGCAATGCCAACCTTTATATCGTTGACATCCATTTCGTCCGAAGTCCAGAAACGCTGCCCCAGCAATTCAGGAAACTTGATACTTGATGCAGGAGTTGGGGCTTCAACAATTTCCCCAATAGCAATCATGCCTGCATCTTTACCAGCTCGCCACAATATGGCTTTGTCTCCGATTTGAATCTTATCTTTGTAGTTTGGACAGCGCCAGTAAATGTATGGATGTGTCGCCAAGTAGGTATCCATATCGTAATATTTGGGGTTGCCCTGAAATAGGTACGTATTAACCATTCTCTCACTCATTCAAATACAGCTCAGCCATACCATCGAGCTTGCTTTTCACTTCTTTCCAGTTCGGCATTACGCTAGTTAACAAGCGCCAAAAGCGCTCACTGTGGTTGTACTCTGCGATGTGGCAAAGCTCATGTAAGATCACGTAATCAATGCACTCTTTAGGGGCTTTGATCAGGTGAGGGTTGAGCATCAACGTCCCCTTGGCTGAACAGCTTCCCCATTGTTTTTGCATCGGCATAATGCGAAATGAAGGAATACCTTCTACCCATGTTGCCTGCGGTAAAAGCTCTGCTAAGCGTTCATGGAATATGCGCTCTGCACGAACGCCATACCAACCAGATACCAACGCTTTAACTAGCTTTGGTTTATCTTCATTGAAGCGGTTGAGCGTGACTAACAGCTTGCCTCGTCCCATTTTCACGTTGGAAATTGCTTCTTGGTCTTCAACCACCTTTAACACATAGCGACGGCCTAGATAGAATTGCATCTCACCACTCACATAGTGTTTGGTTTGCACATATTCTAAGTGAGATCGGAACTCGACCAGTGCATTCCAAATCCATTGAGCGCGTTGCATGACCGCCTCATGGATTGCCGATTTATCAGCATCTTGAGGCGCAGTGACAGCCACTCGACAATCTGGATGTACTCGGATGGTGATTTTCTTTTTCTTGCCTTCGGCAAATACCTTGCGGATCACCTCATAGGTAACAGCTTCATCACCATAGATGAAGCTGTATTCCTCGGTATTGCCTTCTTGATGGTTAACAGAAGTCATGCTTAGTGACCTGACTTATTGTTACCAGACAGGCCAAGACGGGTGATCTGAATGACATCTGTAATAATGGCTTGTGCTTTGTCGATACCAACATCATTGAACAAAAGAGGCAGCAGTCCTAAACGAATTTGGTTTTCAATCTCTGATGGGTTAATTGAAAACTCGGCAACCGCTTTACGCACAATGCCATCAATGTCTAAGACATACTTAAAGTATTGATCTTCCGTTAGCGGTGATGGTTCACCTAGCACTTTTAGGAACAGACCATAGTAGGCTTGAACATGGCGTTTGATTTTAGGGTCAAGCTCTACAAAGCGATCCGTTGGTAATCCTGCCACATCGCGGTCTCTGACCTGCTGCTCGAAATCCGCAAATAGAAGATACTGTTTAACGGGGCTATCAAACATCTCCTTGGTTTTCTCGATAGCTTGCTTTAACAAGTTTGAGAAATACTCTTGGGCATACGGATCATCCGCCAAATCTTGCTCAATCATCTTGGTTACACGACCTGTGATGACATCCTTTTTGTTTTTGGCTTCATCACCGGTCATTTGATCTGGTTTGGCATCTTTACCCATGTTGCCAACCAGATAAGCACCCTCAGGTTCTTCAATCGACACGCCTGCAATGTGCTTGTCTAACATGGCGCGAATATTTTCCAAATATTCGTCGTAGTCCACTGTTTCCTCTGCATCTGCACGTACTTGTTGGCGCAGTTGGCTCATGGATTTCAGCGTGCTCTTGTATAAATCTCGCTTATTGTCGAAGCTTTTATCTTCAAAGTACGTTGCTGATTGAAGTGCTACTTTTAGGCAGTTAGCAAACGCGGTCAGCGCATCATAAAAATCATTACGCAGCTTTAAGTTGGTATCAGTTAGCTGACCATCAATGGTATCAATTAGCTGACCATCAATGGTATCAATTTTAGGTGCCAAAGCCTGACGAAGTGCTTGTCCATCTTGCTTGTTCTTCACACAAGAAAAAATTGCCCAAAGGTCATCATACAAACCTGGCAACTTTTTGTACTCAGTATCCATGCGGTTATATAAACCTTTGAGATCATCGATATCAAAGCCGCCTTGGGTACGTTCAGCTAAGTCTTGGTACTTCTCAATGGTGATATCCAGCTCTTTGAGGATGCCACGGTAATCAATCAAATAACCGAACTGCTTTTTGCTGTGCAGGCGGTTAACACGCGCAATGGCTTGAATAAGGTTGTGCTGCTTTAACGGCTTGTCGATATACAATACCGTGTTTTTAGGCTCATCAAAGCCCGTTAGCAGTTTATCGACCACGATCATAATGTCGGGTCCTTCATCCTTTTCAAATTCTTGGATGATGTGCTTGGTGTAGGCTTTTTCATCGATCCAGCCTTTTTGTGTGACGTTCTCTTTCCACCAATTTTGCACCAGATCGGTACTTTCATTATCGACGTTATCGTGTCCCTCACGGGTATCGGGTGGCGACATCGCAACCACTGAAGTGACTTTACCGATTTGGTCGAGAAGCTTCTTATAGCGGATTGCAGAGGTTTTAGAATCACACGCCAGTTGTCCTTTCAAACCTTGCTGCTTGAAGTTCTGGAAGTGATCAGAAATATCGTGCGCGATTAACTCTAAACGCCCTTCAGTTTGGTAGATCTGACCTTTTTGCGCGAACTTACGCTTTAAGTCAGCGCGTTGCTTTTCCGATAGGGTATCGGTGATACGGTCAAACCATGCATCAATGGCTTTGTCGTTGGTGCTCAGATCAGGCTTACGTTCTTCGTACAACAGCGGCGTAACAGTGCCATCTTCGACGGCTTGCTGCATGGTGTAAGAGTGAATGATCTTACCGAACTTATTCTCGGTTTTATCGTCTTGAAGCAGTGGCGTACCTGTAAAACCTATATAAGCAGCTTTCGGCAAGGCTTGCTGCATTCGGATGTTGTTCTCACCGTTTTGGCTACGGTGACCCTCATCCACTAGCACGATAATATCAGGGCTATCATTGTAGCATTCAGGTAGGTTAATAGCCGTGCCAAACTTGTTGATGATTGAGAAAATAATGCGCTCATTGCCTTTCCCAATTTGCTCTGCAAGGCGTTTGCCAGTAGTTGCCATCGCATCTTTTTTGTCTTTATCTGACAAAGCGCCGCCAGAGGCAAAGGTGCGAGCAAGCTGATCTTCTAAATCCACACGGTCAGTCACAACCACAACGCGGCATTTGGCTAACTCTTTTAACCAAATCAGTGCTTTTGACAAGAACACCATAGTGAATGATTTGCCTGAACCAGTGGTATGCCAGATCACACCGCCGTTACGTGCGCCTTTATCATCAAAAGAAGTGATGCGCTCCACTAAGGCTTTGATACCAAAAACTTGCTGATAACGCGCAACAATCTTGCCTGCTTTTTTATCAAACAGGGTAAATAAACGGGTTAGCTCTAGTAAGCGGTCATGGCGCAGCAAGGAGACCAATAAGCGATCTTGATCGGTCACCACTAAATCACCGCCTGCAATCAGTGACAGGTATTCATCTTTGATTGCTGGCGTGCGATGGCTGAAAATTGCATTCAGTTGAGCGCCATTCAACGGCGTGTTTTTGAGGCGTTCAAAGGTGCTTTCACTAATTTCTTCTTCTTTCCATTTCGCCCAAAACTTACTCGGTGTACCGCATGTAGCGTAGCGTCCATCATGCCCATTGACGGACATCACCAACTGATTGTAAGCAAACAGGGTTGGAATATGCTCTTGCTTCTGATTTCGAATCGTTTGAGAGATGCCTTCATCAATCGTCGGTTTCCCTGTCGTTGACGAATTAGGTCGTTTTGCTTCGATCACTACCCACGGTAATCCATTAACAAAACAAATGATATCAGGCGTGTAGTAGGTTGTACCTTGAGTATTGTCTACATCCATCTCTTCGGTGAAATGAAATTGGTTGTTTTCAGGTGTGTCCCAATCAATGATTTGAATGGTTGGGTTCGCTTTTTTGCCATCAACAAACTCGGTGACGCCAATACCGTAGGTTAACGCGTTATAGAGCTTCTCATTGGCCGCTTTAAGCCCTTCATTCATGGCAGGATTGGCAAGCTCTTGCACGATTTTGTCAATCGCAGCTTGTGATAAATGGCGCTCTTTACCCATGAATGAATAGGTTTTAAAGCTTAATACCTTGCGTAAGATTTGCGGCAAGATCACAGTAGTTTTGTTGCCACGCATTGCCATGCATTCACTCGGCGAAATGAACTGATAACCAAGGTTAGTAAGCAAGGTTAGTGCGGGGATTTTTGAACTGAATTCTTCTTTAAAATTTGCCAACTGATTCATTTTCTATCTCTCATCCCAGTTCCGAACATTTCGTATTGAAGGCGAGTCTTTATATAACTCACGATGTTTAACAGCCGAATTTGCTAATATGTCCACGCTCTGTTCTCTGTCAGCATGCTTGTTGCAACAGGCACCACATGTGCATATATAACGTCCCTCGCTACACTTCTCTATAATGTCTCGGCTATCAATAAGCTCATGACATTTGTAATGCAGGCAATGGTTTATATAATATTTGTGCCCAAATTCACCGCATCCTTCTGTATTACAACTAAAGACTGTTAATCGATAGGCCGCGTTCACAGGAGTTGTTATTAATTGTTTGGTGTTAGGGTCGATAGACTTAACTTCCACTCTCGCGTACTTCATATCAGGTATCATTAAATTGCCACAACTACGGCAGTTCAATCTAGAATGTAACTCACGAATTCTATTCACATAACCCGCTAGTTTGATCGAGAAGTCACGCTTTGAAGGGGCACTCTCTACCGCATAGTTGATACCATAATGTGCTAGCCAATCAAATACCGAAAAGTCAAAATAGGGCTTTGTGAGGTCAGGCATCACTTGGGGATCATGACACTCTTTTGAGCGACACAAAAAACGCGCCGCCCCCTCTTTTGGAGTCCAGTGGAATGCCTCACAGGAAAGGTGCATGTGGGAGTAACGGTATTTTAACGTATTACATTGAGGAAAAAGCTTAAACAACGCTGAGTGATCAATATCAATGTGTTTCGTTAATATAGCTTGCCAAAGTTTATGAAGAATCACTTTTTCAATATCATCATGGCCGTTGCCTGCGAAAATCAAAGGTAAACTCTCACTCAAGAACCACATTTCAGGGTCGTGCCACAACGCTTTATCATTTTGAACGTCACCGATAAAGCTCATATCTTTAAAAAACATTTTCCGTTTAATCAAACAGGGCTTAATGATTGGCGCTATTACAGGATGCTGGCAATAATCAGAAAATGAATCAAATCGTTCTCTGTAAATATCACGAACAAAATCATCTACCTCAACCTGATTTTCGCGACTCACAGTTCCTTCAACAAACAGGTTCAACAAAGTAGAAAAAGGTACTTGGTTACCAAATTGCCCTTTCTCTTTCTCCCAATGTTTAGGATGTGGTGCTGCACCACTAAAAATTAAGTACAACACCGCGCTTAATGAAAGGGCGTTATTCAACTGTGTTAAAGCATTGATACGTTCGACTTCTGATAACGCCAATAAATGCTCACTAAGAGTAGCAAGGTTTGACGTTATATAGTTGGGTGACAAAAGCGCGTAACCAAGAGTAGCAATGCTGTTGGAGAAACCGAGCTTGCTAAACCCTGCGTTATCAAAAAGCACACTCCAATTTTTGCAATCACAGATCAATTCTGCAATCAATTGTTTATGTGAACTCTCCAAAGATAGAGTACAGATAAATTTATGTCCGTACTCACTTTCACATAAGCTTTTTAAGCAATCCTTTAGCTCTGAATTATTTTTAAGATTGATCAGCGATGGCTGTTGTAACAGGTATGCCAATAGCGGGGCTATCGATCCCTCTCGGCCTTTTTTTAGCTCTTCATCAGTGAAACCAAAAACAAAAATATTAAGAATATCTTCGTTAAATGGAAACAGTCTCGTTACGCTTTCTGCTTGAATTCCCTTTTTTCCAGCAACTTGAGTAAATAGAACCGAATCGCCCTCTTCTAGAGATGAGCAGTTTTCTAGTGATGATTTGTGAACAAAAGCGCTCTCTCCATTATCCATAGAAATGAAGCCAAAGTCGTTTTCGCGGTCTGTTTTACTGTTATGACCACCAAACCATTTCACTTTACCAAGGTGTAAAGTTGTCAATGTTACCTAACCTAACCAGACAATGCTGGCACCAACTGAATGACAAATTGGGCCACATTAGCAGCCCAAATAGTGTTATTTTTATGCAGTAACCAAAGCTACGTTAATGTATTCTTAGCATTTATCACTAGGCGACAGGCACTAAGATGACAGGGAGACGCGACGCTTACCCGTCAACAACTGCTGCATCAACGCCTTTTTCTCTTGCTTGAAGTGTGCAAGTTTGGTTTCTAATAACTCGATATCTTTATCGGCAGCAGTAAGCACTGACGCGATTTTTTGTTGTTCTTGATATGGAGGAACTGCAATTACAAAATCGTCAAGAACTTTGACACTTAAATTAGGTGGATCAGTACCAAGTAGTCCAATATTGATTCTGTGAGCAAATTGATCACTACGAAGCACTTGAAAGATAAACTCTGAACTAACATTATTTTTACATACTATTTTTGCTACCCTTTGATTTAGCAAAGATGTATCACTTTCTTTTGTTAGCCTTGCGACCTTTAATTTGTTGCCAAGAGTTGGTCGAGTAAGGGCAACAACTATATCCCCTTTAGTTAGTAAAAACTTTTTGTGTTCAGATAAAAAGTGTCTCGGTAGAAAGCTATCTGCGTCCCATTTAATTTCTCCAATCCCAACATTTGCAATTTTTAACCATTTCGTACCGGAGTCTGTCGCATCAGCACTTTTAAACGCAAAACCGCTAAAAAGCTTAAACAAACTAATCGGTGATTTAGATTCCCAATCCCCCTCAAACGCTTTACCCGTCTCAGGATCAACCAACCGCTTTTTACCCGTCAACAACTGCTGCATTAAGGCTTTTTTCTGCTGCTTGCTGGCATCAATCAGCTTTTCAGTCGTTGCAATACCGCGATCCCATGTTGATAGGGTTTGGGCGATTTTGCGTTGTTCTGGGAGTGGGGGAAGCAAACAAATCACAGATTTAAGCTTATCTGGCGATGTGTGCTTTACTTTGGTTCCTGTAGATTGCTCTGCTATTTGTTTTCTAACATATGGTGAATTGTAAGTTAGGTATAGAAACTCAGGACAAATACCATTTTTGTCTTTTATTTGAATCAGACCAAGCCGTTGATTATGCAAATAGCGATCATGACTAGGGACAAACAACGTACTACCCAAAAGCCCAGCAGCTTGTTCGGTCATAGCAACAAGTAACTCGCCTTTTGATAGTAAATATCCTTTGGGAATGTCGCCCACATAATACTTTGTTTTGCTCTTTTGGTCGCGAAAGCCACCTGGTTCATAGAAACTACCAGGAGTTAAAAGCACATACTCACCTTCCTCTCTAAAGTATTCACTCTTAAAGGCAAAGCCATGTTTGATATCTATAAAGGGATTGAGATCAGTTTTAAGCCAACCATTAGGCACCATAACCCAACTCCTCTAGGTAGCCCGCCATTTCTGCTTCTAGGTCAGCTAGTTCAGTTTGTAGTACCAAACGCTCACTACGCACAGCCATCAAATCAATTTCTGCTTCTTCTTCAAACGTATCTACGTAACGAGGAATGTTGAGGTTGTAATCGTTCTCACGGATCTCATCAAGGGTTGCCACATACGCGTACTTATCGACGTTGTCACCGCTGTGGTAAGTCTTCACGATCTTGTCGATGTTCTGTTGTGTCAGTACGTTTTGGTTTTTGCCAGACTTAAACTCACGCGAGGCATCAATAAACATCACATCATTGGTGTCTTTTTTCTTCTTAAAGATCAAGATTGCCGCTGGAATACCTGTACCGAAGAACAGTTTTTCTGGTAAACCGATTACTGCATCTAACAGGTTTTCTTCAATCAGTTGTTTACGGATTTTACCCTCAGAAGATGCGCGGAATAGTACACCATGAGGCACAACCACACCCATACGACCTGCCTCTGGTTTCAGGGTTTCAATCATATGTGAGATGAATGCGTAGTCGCCTTTGGTTTTTGGTGGCACGCCACGACGGAAACGACCAAAGTGATCGCTTTCGGCATCTTCATGACCCCATTTATCTAATGAGAATGGCGGGTTTGCGGTTACTACGTCAAAGTGCAGTAAACCACCATCGCTGTCTTGCAGCTTAGGGTTACGAATGGTGTCGCCCCATTCAATGCGGTGGTTGTCTTCGCCATGCAGGAACATGTTCATTTTCGCCAATGACCATGTTGATCCAATCGCTTCTTGACCAAACAGAGCATACTGCTTAGAGCCGCCAAAGTTCTTTTGAACTTGCTTACCACACTTCATCAATAGTGAGCCAGAGCCACATGCAGGGTCACAAATGCTGTCGCCTTGTTGTGGTTCTAGGATGATAGAAAGCAGATCCGATACCTCTGGCGGGGTATAGAATTCACCTGCCGATTTACCACTGCCTGCGGCAAAGTGTTTGATCAGGTATTCGTAGGCGTTACCAATCACATCCAGCGAGCCAACACGGCTAGGACGTAAGTTTAGGGTTGGCTTTCCAAAGTCTTCCAATAGGTGGCGTAGAATGTCGTTCTTTTGCTTCTCATCACCCAGTTTATCGGTGTTAAAGCTGATGTCTTGGAACACGCCTTTTAGCTTGGTGCCGTTGGCTTCTTCAATCGCATGTAGGGCTTGGTCAATACGAGTACCATTACCTGCGGTATTACGTGCATCATACAGATCCCAGAAGGTTGAACCTGCTGGAATTTTGAATGATTGACTGGCAAGCATGGCTTCAATCATCTCTTGGTTGTCACCGAACTGTTTAGTAAGTTCTTCCACTTTGTCTTGGCGTACATCTGAGATGTATTTTAAGAACAGCATGGTCAAGATGAAGTCTTTGTAGATGGAGGGATCGACGGTGCCACGGAACGTATCGCACGCCGACCAGACGGCTTTGTTGACTTGATCTTGGTAAAGAGGATCTTGGCTGATTGGAGCTATCTCGTTAATAGAAAGGGGCATGTTTTCCTAGCCTATATATTTTAAAAATTTCTTACTTTAGTATCAGTGGTATACGATGCCAAGCACCATAAAAAATAACGCCTCTAAATCACCTTTCATCGGCATTCTAGAAGCGTTATCAACAATAAAACGAACAACTCTTATGACATCAAAAAGTCGAGTGATGAGTAGAGTTCTCTATTGAAGTGATTATCCCGTAAAAACTCTGTAAAATCACGCGTTTCAGCGAAGCCAAACTTACAGACTAATTCAATGAATGTAGAGTCTGGATAGTCGTAAACGATATCATCCGTTGATGGGTCATTGAACATAAGGGAAAGGTGATTTTCTTCTGCCTTAAGATCTTTGCCTTCCTTTTCAGCATCGTTGACACTCGTTGCGACAATTTCCATTCCCTTTTCGAGAAAGACAGCCTTATCAAGCGGCACCCAGTGAGTCTTACCGCATTCGAGGGTTCGTTGACTCCATTGATAACGCCCTTTACTTGGGTACAAGTACCTTGTCAGATCGAGTTTGTGAAGTTTCTTAAAGATATCTGACAAAAGCTGATCGCCATCATCTACATTGATATAGTTTTTACTGCCGTACATGTAAACAAAAGGCAGATAAAGCCCTTTGCCACCACCTTCCACTTTCGGGAATTCATACGGCAACATTGCCAATCTTCGTTTTTGACCATTTTTGAAGTGCCAAGTGATGTCAACACAGTTAGCAAACTTGGTCTTTGCATCGCAGCAAGGTTCAAACCTTCGATTTAATGTAATTGAAGAGATAAAACGATAGAGGTTATTGCGTATTTTATACCTTTCAGAGTGTAAGTAGTCCGTACGAACATCGTCAGTAAAAACGTCAGGTAAGCTGGCTAACTCATCTGCACTAAAAACAACATCAGTGTTGTTAAGGGCATCCAGTTTGCCTTCAAGCTCGTCAATTTTATTCTCACTTTCTTCAAGAAGCTCAAAGAATGATTCTTTCGGTGTTCTTCTGCAATACTCTAATAACTTGGCTCGGTTATCTTTTTCCGCAACCAACTCAGCTTCTATCTTCAATTTGTTATTTTCTTCGGTAGCGTTATTTGCTTTGTCAGATTCAATGAGATAAGCATCTTTACAAATCTTTATCGTCAGCAGGTCAAGCATGTTGGCATTGTATAACTCACGTTCATGCTCGCCCTTAATTGCCAAATTACAGACATAACTAACCCTGTCGCCACCTTTATCCATAAAGACCATAGCACCACCGCAAATACCGCAACGGACAAGGCTTTTTAATAATGGGATTTTGCCGCTTCCAGTGTCTCTACCTTTCTTTCTTTTCTTTAAAGCTTGCAACTTTCGGAATGTATCTTCATCAATCAATGCTGGATAATAGTTTTCCATGACATGTTCCACCCCCTCTATCTTAAAAGCCTTCTCACCTATCAGTGTTCGTCTCTCCCATAGTTGGTAAATGGATGTGTAATCCCAAGTGTTTGATTGTTTGACGCGCCCCTTTTTCCTTGTAGGCTTGTATTCGAAGTTCGCATCAAGATATTGCTTGATTTTTAAGTCACCATAACCAGCAATCTTCATTTCAACCGCTTTTTTGACACCTTCAGCATTGATGTTAAACGTGTTGGTACTTTGATCGATCCAAAGTGGCGTGCGCCCAAGGTTGCCTTGTGACTCACCAGTTTCCTTCCAGCGCTTGTGCCCTTCTTTATGGGAATCAATTACTCGCCGAGATTTAATTTTCGATTCATTGTGTGCACGTTCAAAGGTAATTGTAGAGACGATGTCATCGGCAGCGTTATGCGCTCTGTAAAGATGATTATCAGCCATTGAATAGACACTCACTCCATTGTTGGTGAGGTCATAGTAAGTTTGTTTAGCGTAACCAATTTCAAGTCGGCTCAAACGGTCGAGAGAGTAGACGACAAGGATACTGCCTTTGGCAACAACACCACTTTTTACTGCCGACAAAAACAAACCTAACTCATTTTCTAGATGTTCACCTTTGTAGGCTGATTTTCCTAAGTCTTGATACGTCTCTTGTGCTATCTGTAGATTGTGCTCGTTAGAAAGTGACTTAAACACTTCGTCTTTTATCTGCATTGAGACTCCAGAACCTTTCATTTGCTCAAGAGTCGATACACGACTGTAACTATAGATCTTCGGGGTTTTTGAACTTGAGTGGTTTAACGACACTATCTAAGCCTTCAATTTTCAATGCTAAACAGAGCTGCATTAAATCACCCAACTCACCAGAAGGAAACTGTTTTTTATTGGCGAACCACAGCAAATATTCTTCAGGCAAGTCAATCAACGCACGACCAGCGTATTTACCAAATGGCATTTGCATTCTAGCAAGTTTAATCAGGTTCTCTTTCTCTAGCATTACAGGCTCTTTCTAAGCGTCATCGATATTCTGTAGAGTATCACCTAAACGTTCAACCCAATAGTTGATCGCATCTTTGGCATCATCAAGCGAGTCAATCATGGTTGAAAAGTCTTTATTACACGCTTCACGGTCGATCACCACAGAATCATAGTCGTCTAACTTGGAGCTCAGTCGCTGCGCATCACGTAGCCCAATCCTTGCCCAAACTAGGTCAACGCCTCCATCAGGGACTGGCTGAAAATCTTTATAACTGGTGAATTTAGTTGCGGTTTTAATTGGGCCGCCTGCACAACCAAACAAGAAAATGCTGGTTGCAACAAGCAAAAAGACTTTTAAAGGTTTCATGACGCACTTAGTTAAAATTAAGGAATTTAATTGAGTAAGTCATACCTTATATGAAAAGTTTGTAGAAAGGGGAGTTAAAACTCAGAGCTAGCTTTAAAATTAATCATGCTGAACGGTGTGTGCATACTCTACGATTACCTGATTTCCTTCGATATAAGCATTTTGGATCTCACCATCAACGCTCATTCTACTTTTCAGGTAGACCACTTTTGGCCCTGACTCATTACCTTCTTTAAGTGAAGGAAACACATTCCTAGGCTCTAAATGAAGTAAACGACAAAAGTGACTAACGAAAGACATCGTTAATGGCGTCTCGCCTCTTAGCACTCTAGAGAAATCAAGCTGGTTCATTCCAAGCTTTTTTGAAAACTCCATCTGCGTAATACGCATTCTCGATTTTTGTGACATCCACGTTTGATATAACGCGTCTCTATCTAGTTCTGTGAATTCCATACCGACTCCTTTACATAATTCATACCAATCAATTGTCCGGCTTTTCATACATAGCATGTCAGGGTTTGGTTAGTGGAAACCAAAGGTTTGGTTTTGATATGCGCGCAATTGTCGTGCAGAACAAAACATCACAATCGAAAAGCATTCACAAAAGCGATTAGAGTAAATACTTTCTTCATTTATATCAATAATTTATACGTTAGCGAACTAAACATATAGCAAGTTAATTTGTATTAAGAATTAAAAGTTCGAGATTGGCATTCCACATTTCTATCTATTGATTCGCATTTATAAAACTGGTTGGCTACATTTCGCTTGCTCAAACGCACTTCTGGCAAACTATTTGAAAGAATAGGACGCAAAGCCACCGGTCTGTCGACAAATATTCTGTCTATGATAGCGGGGCCGCCACTTAATAGAATTTAAGTGTCAATGCATGCTGGAGTGTTCTCTTTTTTGTCGGCCAAATACAGTAAGGACAAATAATGAAACAACTCCCAAAAAAATCGCTCATCGCACTATCGCTACTTAGCGTAAGTGGAGCAAGCTTCGGTCACGGTTATGTTTCGGCATACAATAATGGCGTTGCTGAGAGTCGTGTCGCCCTATGTAAGTTCCCAGCGAGTGATACACAACAAAAAAACACCAACTGTGGTGGTATCCAATATGAGCCACAGAGTGTGGAAGGCCCTGAAGGCTTCCCTGAAGTCGGCCCTGCAGATGGGAAAATCGCCAGCGCGCAATCATCTTTAGCGGCAGCGCTGGACGAGCAGACAGCCGATCGCTGGGTTAAACGCCCGATCAAGTCTGGTTCTCAATACTTCGAGTGGACGTTCACTGCTAATCACAAGACTCACGACTGGAAATACTACATTACTCAACCAGACTGGAACCCAAACCAGCCTTTGGCACGCAGCTCTTTTGACTTAACGCCATTCTGTGTTGTTGAAGGAAATGGAGAACAACCACCGATGCAAGTCAGCCACTTGTGCAATGTGCCAGAACGCGAAGGTTATCAAGTGATCCTTGCGGTATGGGATGTGGGTGATACTGCAATGGCTTTCTACAACGTTATCGATGTGAAGTTTGATGGCGACGGCCCTATCATCCCGGATTGGGATCAAGGCGGTCAAATCAACCCAACACAAGACCTGAATGTTGGTGATGCTGTTTACACTCGCGTATTCGATCAATCCGGTGAGAACGCTTCATACAGCACTGAGCTTGTGATTGAAAGTTCTGAGCAAGGTAAAGCCAATAATTGGTCTTACGCTCTTTCTTCTAAAATCAATCAAGAGCAGACGCAAATCAAAGCAGGTCAATTGAACGACCAAGGCGATTTCGCGCCAGTATACGGCACGAACCCTGTTTATCTAAAAGCAGGATCTGGCTTTAACAGTGTAGAGATCGGTTACAAGATCGATACTCTAGAACCAGACCATGAGCTAGAAGTAACAGGCTTAGAGTCTGAGTACATTATTGATGAAAACCAGCCGACACAGCTTGATCTTACTCTTGCAGCAACAGGCGATATTCAAGCTGAATTGACTGTGTACAACCATCACCGTGAAGCACTTGCCTCTCAGAAATCTGAATTAGCAGACGGACAAGTTGAAGGTGTTCAGCTGACTCTTTCTAAGTCTGAAGCTGGCCACCACATGCTTGTGGTTGTGACGAAAGATGACCAAGGTAACTTAGTGGATCAGAACACGCTTGATTTCCACCTAATGGACGAGCAAACACCGCCACCAGCGGGCGACTACGACTTCGTGTTCCCAGAAAGCATTGAATCTTACACTGCAGGAACAAAGGTTCTGAGCAGCGATGGTGGCATTTATCAGTGTAAAGAGTTCCCATACTCTGGCTACTGTGTTCAATGGGCTCCAACAGCAACTCAGTACGAACCAGGTGTCGGTTCACACTGGCAAAGTGCTTGGAACAAAGTGGACTAAGTACTCGCTAGATACTTACTTTGTATTAAGTGCGTTTTAGTGATCAACCAAACAAAAACGGATGCCCAGAGCATCCGTTTTCTTATTCTGTAACAGCTGAAGCATCAGTTATCAAAGTAGATAGTGGTCCGCCAACAGAGCGACAAACAAGATCATGAGATGATAGATGGAGAACTTAAAGGTCTTCATCGCCATATTAGGTTCATCACGATATTTAAGTACCCAAGCGTGATAAATAAAACCGCCGTTGAGAACCAAAGAAGCGCTCAAATATATCCAGCTACTCATGCCGACCAATACCGGCAATATACATACGATGCTTAGCAGCAAGGTATAGAGCAAAATAGAAGTCTTGGTGTATTCGATTCCGTGGGTCACAGGCAGCATGGGGATATTCACTTTGGCATACTCATCACGACGATGAATTGCCAACGCCCAGAAGTGCGGAGGTGTCCAAATAAAGATGATCATCACCAACAACCAAGCGTTTGAATGCAGTTCGTTAGTAACCGCCGTCCAGCCCAATAGCGGAGGCATAGCGCCAGCGATCCCTGCTATCACGATGTTTTGCGGCGTCGCTCGCTTTAAGTACATGGTATAAATCACCGCATAGCCTAATAAGCTTGCAAAAGTTAACCAAGCGGTCAGTTGATTGACCCACACCACTAACGTGGCAAACCCAAGTAAGCCGATACCCGCGGCAAAGCTGAACACACGCACACTACTCAGTTCACCGGATGGTAAAGGACGTCGGTTTGTTCGAGTCATCTGCCCATCGATCTTTTTATCGATCAAGTGGTTAAACGCAGCCGCTGAACCTGCCATTAACCCTATCCCAATCACCCCGAACACAGTTTGCTGTAAAGGTAATCCATTAGGCACAGCCAAACACATTCCAACCAATGCCGTTAGCAACATCAAAGCCACCACTTTAGGCTTGGTCAGCGTTAAATAAATTTTCCAAGTGGCTTTGTTTTTTATAGCAATTTCGTTACTTAAAGCTATGTCATTGTTGGCTGCTATCTTATGAGTTAAGGCTGCGTCTTGAGCCACCACTTCATACTGTGTTGACGTTCTACTGACCATGATTACCTCCTTGTAATACACTGTGTTTCACCAAGCTCTCACTCGGTTTGTGTTGCCACACGACAAAATTGGTTACAACCATGCTGATGAGCAACATCGCTGCGACTAGGTTATGCAAAACCGCGACTGAGATTGGCAGATGAAACCATACATTACTGATCCCAAGGCTGATTTGGGCAAACAAGACTATTACGACAATCACGCTCAGCTTTTGGTGAGGCGCTTGGCCAAACTTCCATAACTGGTACACGATCATCAGCACCGTTAACGTAGCCACAATAGCCCCGAACCTGTGCATGACATGGATGGTAAGTCTTGCGGGATATTCCAACACTCCAAACTCATAGTTATCATGACCGTGTTGAGCAAAATCGAAGGCATTCTTGAAATCTAAATAGCTTGTCCAGTTTCCTTCACAGATAGGTAATTGGGTACACACCAGAGCGGCATAATTAGACGATGTCCAGCCACCAAGCAGTATCTGCCCAACCACAATGAGTAATCCGAATAGTGCCGAGACTTTAAGTGGTGAAGAATAGGCAGCCTCACCAAAACGGCTTTGGAATTGAGACAAACGACAGTAGAGCAGACACAACAGTGACAGCAACGTGAAGCCCCCCATCAAATGCGCCATAACCACAACGGGCATCAACTTGAGAGTCACCGTCCACATTCCAAGCAAAGCCTGAAATATCACGGTTGCAGAGATAAGTAACGGAAGACCAGCAGTTGTTATATTCTTTTTAATACACCAAGCAACAACGACAAAGATAAGCAGCCCTAATGTTCCTGCAAAGTAGCGATGGATCATCTCTATCCAAGCTTTGTCTGCTTCGAGAGCTCGTTCTGGAAATTGTAGATTGGCTTGATTAACGGCTTGGGTATTCGAGGGAACGGTAATCTTTCCATAGCACCCAGGCCAGTCAGGACAGCCAAGGCCAGCATCAGACAAACGGGTATAAGCGCCGAGCACAATCACGGTAAGGGTTAACAAGATAGTTAATCTCATCATGTGCATGAGTAAATCAGGGGCTTTATTCTGCATCGTTTATCTCCCTATACTTATTCCCTTTTCGCTAACAACACTCAGCATTAACGCAATATGCTAAAGATCATCAACTTAAGCTGATTAACTACCCAACTCGTGACAGCTTAAGCAGCTTTCTTAGATCATGAATCATGCCTTTAGATTGGCTGACTAGCTGCGAAGGATCAGAAACACTTTTGTATTCCATAACCAATTGCCCGAGTGGGTCAATTATGACAATGGAAGCTGGTGCAAACTCAGTACTTAATTGATCACCACCTGCTAACAAAGATAAATCAGGCTTGTTGAGCGAACCCGACAACGAGTTACCTTCTGAGACGAAAACAACGGCGGTCACTCGCTCTTTGTTTTTCCCTAGCGCCAAGTAACTTTGATTCAAATAATGGAGTTGTTGTTCGCATAAGCTTTCACACTCTGTGGGAGCGATATAACCCACAACCCAACCCTCTCCAGCCATGGGTACCGTTACGCCGAAATCCTCTAGTGTAATTCTTGGTTCTACCAATTCGCCTGAGTTAGTGACACCTGATGTATACCAATTCTGATCCAACACTGTTTTGGCGATAATCGCAGGCAAAGCGAAAATTAAAACGAGTCCGATTAATACCAAACGTCCCTTAGTACGACGGCTTCTGAGCTCAGCCATGTTTGCCTCGGTACTTTCCCTGTTCACTTGTGCTTGAGACTTATCCATCGTTGTTCTCCGTGATAGGTGTCGCTTTTAGGTACCGATAGCCAATTAACAACATCAAAAACAAAAGTACCGCTGCCATTACAAACCATTGAAATGAGTAACCGAAGTGCTTCTCAGATTTCATTGCCGTAGGTCGCCATAACAACTCATAAGGCCACGATTCTAAGCTTTGCGGTTGGAAGACAAAGGGTAAAACGGCTTGTCCTGTGTACAGTGATAACGCTGCTATGTTTAGGTTTTGGATTCTATTCGGTGTCGTACTTTCTAAACCCAACTCATGACTTAAAGGATTCACTGAACGAGTGTACAAACGCCCTGACATTTTGTTTGGTAGTGTTGTGTTTCCTAATTGCGGTAGTTCTCTTCTGTCATTACTTGCCGCAACAAACCCCAGATCGATCAACAACTGTTTTTCAGCCACTAAGGAATTGTTTTCATCTTCAAGACGAACCTTTCCCAACATGTAAATCACATACCCCACCGTTCCTTGGTTAATCTGATTGTCTAACAAGACCACCAAACCACTTGGTGTTTCCAATTCCACATCAACCTTAAAACCATTTAAAAACTGCTGTTCAGATGCACCTTGCGCTTGTGTACGCGAGCCCTTCCATTCAGAGATAACCGTGTCCAATGACCTAAACGATTGCTGCGCTCTTTCTGATAGTTGCTGTTCATAGCGTAATTTCTCGTTACCTCGATCTAACTGCCACAAACCCAACTTGATTAAAATGCCGACTGAAACCACAGTTAAAACAACCGCTATCCAAAAACCTTTACTGCGGAACTTGTGTTCATCATCAATCAATCGGTTTGGAGTTATCACTATGGCGTCATCTACCTTTGTGTTGTTGTTTAAAATTGTGTTGGTCGCTTTGCTGTTCTTCATCGCTTTCAATTTGATGAAAGGTCTAATCCAAATCGCCTCAGGTAAACACAATGGTAAAAGACTGAGTCACTTCTTAGGTCGTCGAGTCATGTGGTCAGCCGTTGTCGTGCTACTGTTGTTACTGGCTTTAGGTTCCGGAGTGATAACTCCCAACCCTCGCCCCTATTAATCTCCTATAGGCTCAACCGTTAAAGCACATAAACAAACACAAACAGCCCTAACCAAACCACATCAACAAAGTGCCAATACCAACTGCCCGCTTGGAACGCAAAGTGGTCTTTCGGAGTGAAGTGGTCTTTCGCAACCCTTGCCAGCAACACGATCAAAAAGATCGTTCCTAAACAGACATGCAAACCATGGAACCCAGTCAACAAGAAGAAGGTGTTGCCGTAGATGCCAGACTGAAGTGTCAGCCCCATCTCTTGATAAGCGTGAAGATACTCTTCAACCTGGAAGAACAGGAAGAAGCCAGCCAGAACGATGGTTATCTCCAACCAGACGATCAAAGCCATGCGCTTATTTTGTTCAAGACTGATATGTGCCATGTGCAGAGTCACAGAAGAAAGCAGCAGAATAATGGTGTTCTTAAGCGGGATACCTTGCCAAGACATCGCTTCTGTCGTCACGCCATCAGGTGTCGTCGTTAACGGCCACATTGATTGAAACATCGGCCACAACACTTCATGGGTCATAGCATTGTTGCCCGCCCCACCAATCCAAGGGACAGAAATCATACGAGCATAGAAAAGCGCGCCAAAGAAAGCGCCAAAGAACATGATTTCGGAAAAGATGAACCAACTCATGCCTTGCCTAAAGGATCGGGATATTTGCTCAGAATAAACGCCACTTAATGATTCCGTGATCACATTACTAAACCAACCTGCGAGCATGTAAAGCAACACACAAAATCCGACTAACAGAACTGCTTTTCCAAAGACGCCGCCAGCAGCGTCGGTGCCCATATTTTGCACCGTCAAGCCAGCGCCAACCGCGACCAAAAATAGTGCGACGGCACCCACCAATGGCCAGTGGCTTTGATGTGGAACGAAATAAACTTCCTTTTTAGAACTCATCGCTCAACTCCTTATGTTGATACTGGTTCTGTAAATCCCTAGTTACTTGCGAGTGTGCTCGCTTTTGGTGAGCCAGATTGTAGTGTGTTCAATGTTGATGTGCTCACTTCAGGCTTACTTGCCTCTACACTCACCTGACTCGTGATGTTAAACAGCGTATAAGAGAGCGTAAGCGTATGTATCGATTCTGGAATATCTGGCTCAATGTAAAATATCAAACCCATTTCAGCGGTCTTGTACCCACCCAATGGCTGCTGATTAAAACAAAAGCATTCCATCTTATTGAAGTAAGTTGCCCCCATACCTGGAGAAACCGATGGTACGGCTTGGCCAACCAATGAGGCTCCTGATAGGTTTTTAGCTATGTAGTTAGTTTGAACCACTTCACCAGGGTGAACCTCTAACACTCGAACTTCAGGCGAGAACTGCCACGGCATATCTGGCTTAATGTGGGACATGAATTCAACTCGAACCCTACGAGAGTAGTCGGGCTGCATTCCCTGAGGTTGCACCGCTGAAACGGTATTGGTTTTGCCATTGATCCCTAAAGCCTCACACATCACATCGTAGAGTGGCACCAAAGCGAAACCGAAGCCAAACATCGCAACTACACTCAACACCAAGTAGCCCGTCAGCTTTTTAGTCGAACGCTTATTAGACAGGTGCTTTGGTTGTTTTTTATCTTGATTGGGATCGCTTTGCTTATCACTCATGGTTCTGTCCTCTAATCCACTTTCGGTGGATGAGTAAAGGTGTGGTGAGGCGCAGGGCTTGGTACGGTCCACTCAAGTCCTTCAGCTCTGTCCCAAGGCTTGCTTGGTGCAGGCTCTCCGCCTCTTACGCACTTGATAGCCAGCCATAAGAAGATCAGCTGAGACAACCCAAAGGCAAAACCTCCAATCGACACCACTTGGTTAACATCAGCAAACTGAATGGCGTAATCTGGAATACGACGCGGCATACCCGCTAACCCCAAAAAGTGCATTGGGAAGAACAGTACATTGACTGAAATTACCGACGTCCAGAAATGCCACAGACTGAGCTTGTGGTCGTACATATGCCCAGTCCATTTCGGCAGCCAGTAATAGGCGGCGGCCATAATTGAGAACACAGCACCTGTCACCAGAACATAGTGGAAATGAGCCACAACAAAGTAGGTATCGTGGTATTGGAAATCAGCTGGCACGATAGCGAGCATCAATCCGGATAACCCACCAATCGTAAACAGAACTATAAAGGCAATCGCAAACAGCATTGGAGTTTCAAAAGTCAAAGCCCCTCGCCACATGGTCGCGACCCAGTTGAAGACTTTCACACCGGTCGGCACAGCGATCAACATGGTGCAATACATGAAGAACAATTCTGCAAATACTGGCATACCCGTGGTGAACATGTGGTGCGCCCAAACCAAGAATGACAGCAATGCGATACTACAGGTCGCATAAACCATAGAGTGATAACCAAACAGACGCTTACCACTGAATGCAGGGATGATGGCTGAGACAATACCAAAAGACGGCAAGATCATGATGTACACTTCGGGGTGTCCAAAGAACCAGAATATGTGCTGGAACATCACCGGGTCCCCACCACCTGCGGCATCAAAGAAGCTCGTCCCAAAGTATTTGTCTGTCAGCACCATGGTCACCGCACCCGCGAGAACGGGCATCACGGCTATCAGCAAGAAAGCAGTAATTAACCAAGTCCATACGAACATCGGCAGCTTAAACCAAGTCATACCGGGCGCGCGCATGTTCACTATGGTTACGATCACGTTAATCGCCCCCATGATCGAACTGATCCCCATAATATGGACTGAGAACACAAACAATGCCGTGCTGTCTGGGCCATAAGTTGTCGAGAGCGGAGCATAAAATGTCCAACCAAAACTCGGACCGCCCCCTTCTGTAAACAAAGATCCGATTAAGATTAGAAACGCAAAAGGCAAGATCCAGAAACTGAGGTTGTTCATTCTCGGCAACGCCATATCTGGAGCACCGATCATCATCGGGATCATCCAGTTAGCCAAGCCCGTAAATGCTGGCATCACGGCACCGAATACCATGATTAAACCATGGACTGTAGTCATCTGATTGAAGAAATCGGGCTCAACAAGTTGTAACCCGGGTTGGAATAGCTCAGCACGGATCACCATTGCCATGGCACCACCCGTTAAGAACATCGCAAAACTGAACCACAGATAAAGTGTACCGATGTCTTTATGATTGGTTGAGTAAAGCCAACGAGCCCAGCCTTTAGGTGCCGCATGTGAGTCGTGATCGTCAACAGGCAAATCATCATTGCCCAGCGTACCTTCCGCAGAATGGCTCAGTGCTTGGTCTTCTGCTGGAGCCGATTTCACCGGCTTATTGATTGGTGAACTCATAACTGCTCCTTAGCATCGTTTTGTGCTTGATCCGTTGAACCTTGCGTTCCATCCGTTGAGCCTTGCGTTTCGTCCATTGAACCTTGTTCGTCAGCTGCTTGCCCTCCGTCTTCTTGCTTGGCTTTATAAGCGTTTACATCTGAAGCCTGAACAATGTCACCCGTATCATTACCCCAAGCGTTTCGCTGGTAAGTCACTACCGCTGCGATCTCTTTCTCGGTTAACTGATTATCAAACGCCTGCATCGCCGTTCCGCCACGACCATAAACAATGGTGTCGATATGAACACTCACATCGCCAAGCGCAATAGGGCTTCCTTTGATGGCAGGAAATGCTCCGGGAATACCTTCGCCATTCACTTGGTGACAAACTGCACAACGAGTTTTATATACCTCTTCACCAATGGTATTGAGCTCTGCCAAAGAAAGTGACGCATCTAATGCATCTTGCGCGGCTTGTTGTGCGGCTATCACCAATTCTTTCTGGTCCGCTAACCATGCATCAAACTCGTTTTCCTCCATAGCCTGAACCACTATCGGCATGAAGCCATGTGCGCGACCACATAACTCAGCACACTGACCTCGATAAACACCGGGCTCATCTATCTTTGTCCAAGCCTCATTGATAAAGCCCGGAATGGTATCTTTCTTAACGGCAAATGCTGGGACCCACCATGAATGAATAACATCATCGGAAGTCATCAAAAATCGGACTTTACGATTGATAGGCAGTACCAGCGGCTTATCAACCTCTAACAGGTAATGCGCGCCTTTCACTTCAATGCCTTCAATCTCTTTATCGCTGGTCGCTAAAAGGCTGAAAAACTCAACATCTTCGCCAAAGTAGCTGTAGTGCCACTTCCATTGCGAGCCTGTAATTTTGATTGTGAGTTCTGATTGAGAGGTGTCTTCCATCGCAATCAAGGTCTTGGTCGCGGGTATGGCCATAGCGATGAGGATAATAATAGGAATGATGGTCCAAAGGATTTCGACTTTCGTACTTTCGTGAAAATGAGCAGCAACCGCCCCCTTCGACTTTCGGTGTCTCAGAATTGAATAAAACATCACACCAAAAACAACAAAAGCAATCGCACAGCAGATGTAGAAGATCAGCATATGAAGTTCGTATACCTTACCGCTGATCTCAGTGACACCTTGAGTCATGTTGTATTCAGTGCTGGCATGCACCAAAGGCGATACCAAAACCACAACAAAACTTTTCAAAAGCCGCCCTAACCTAACCAGTAATCTTTTCAAAAGATCTCTCCTTATCCTTCCTAATTGGATACTTGCGACCTAAATGTCGTTGCGAGCTATGTTTCATTACGAGCTATATGTCATTGCGAGCTGAACAACATTCATTGTTATTCCAGCTGCACATGAAAGGCTGAATCTCAATCTACAACTCACATGGAACTAGACTGTAAACGGGCTGCTGACCTCATCTCAACCTAAGAGCTAATACGACTCATAAGCGTTGGAAGTTTCCATGAAAGATTCAAAAACGGCGAATTTGTTAAATTTTGTTATATTTATGTAAAAGGCTAGTTAGTGATATCCAATTGTTCAAGGTAAGTTTACTTATTAAACAGTCAATTATTGAGAGTGGCTTAATCCACGCGCCCTCGCCGTTATAAATTATTTTATATTGAGTTTTACGATTGCTTTCATGGAAATGATAATCAATATCACTTAAATTAAATCAACAGTAAGTCATACCGACATTAAAAGGTTTAGTGATTATGCAAGATGCAATGAACTGGTTAGCGAGAGACCCAGACCCAAGAACTCGTGAAGAGCTTCAACACCTCATTGATGGGGGAATGCACGACGAACTAGAAGACCGCTTTACTCAACGATTAGAATTCGGAACCGCAGGGTTAAGAGGCAAAGTAGGATGCGGTCCAAATAGAATGAATCGCTTGGTGATACAAGAAACGGCAACAGGCCTTGGCCATTACTTGATTGAACATGTCGCCAATGCCTCGATTCGTGGCGTCGTTGTGGGTTATGACGGGCGTTTAGATTCAAAGCAATTCGCAATTGATACGGCTTCTGTGCTCACCGCTTTGGGCATTAAGGTGTACCTAACCTCCGATGTCGCTGCAACACCTATCGTTGCTTTTGGTATTGAGCATTTCAATGCGGCTGCCGCTGTTGTTGTTACGGCGAGCCACAACCCGCCGGAATACAATGGGTTCAAAGTCTATTGGGAGAATGGCGCTCAAATCATTCCCCCTCACGATGCAGGTATTGCCGGCGAAATCGATATCGCATCGACCAAGCCGATCCCTTTAATGAGCCTAAGTGATGCCGAAACACAAGGTAAACTAGTGTGGTTAACTGAGGGTTATTATCAAACGTACCGTGCTGCTATTAATCAAAGTCCGTACGTGAATAACGCTCTTGAATCGGCGAATACCACCATCACCTACACAGCAATGCATGGGGTGGGAGCAAAAATGGCGGAAGATCTTCTTCACGATGCTGGATTCCACAAAGTCTTCAGTGTGGCCGAACAAAGAGAGCCTGATGGCAACTTCCCAACCGTGAACTTCCCGAATCCAGAAGAAAAAGGGGCAATGGATCTCGTGGTTAACTTAGCAAAAAGTGTCGATGCCGACATCGCTTGTGCCAATGATCCAGATGCAGACCGATTTGCCGTTGCGGTTAGAACTGACGATACAGCTAGAACTGATGATGCTTCCTATAAAATGCTAACGGGCGATCAAGTCGGCGTGCTATTCGCTCATTATTTACTCTCAAAGCCGCATACCAAAAACCAGTTAGTTGGTAACAGTATCGTATCTTCAACTCTGCTTGAAAAAGTGGCTCAATCCCATGGCGCGACTTATTTCCAAACGCTGACAGGTTTTAAATGGTTAGCGAATATTGGCATGCAGTTGGAGGATGAACAGAATGAGTTCTTGTTCGCCTATGAAGAAGCCCTTGGCTACACAATCGGCACTCAGGTGCGAGATAAAGATGGGTTGTCTGCTATCGTTGTGTTTGCTCAATTAGTTGAGGAGTTGAAATCTCAAGGCCGAACGGTTTGGGATCTTCTCGCTCAAATTTCATTTGAACATGGTGTTCATACCAACGCGCAGCGAAGTATTGCTCTTGACCCAGACTCACCATCGATTGGTTCTAAACTCAGAGCGGCACAACCTAAAGCAATAAACGGTGTTGCTATCTCTGTGATTGAAGATCTTCAGTCTTCTTTACGCTTCGTCATTGGTGGCAATACTGAAGCGATTAACCTGCCTTCAAGTGATGTTCTCATCTATCACCTAGAAGATGGCACACGCATTATCGTCCGACCTTCAGGCACAGAACCAAAAGTGAAAGTCTATTATGAGACGGTGACAAAGTTCGAAGGAACAGAAACCTATGAAGACACTCGCCTGCGCGGTGAAGAAGACATGAGTAAGCTGATTGAACAGCATCAACAAGAGTTGAACTCATAGCAGTTAACATGTTCAGCATGTAACGGTTAAATATAAAAAATGGACGCTCGAAGCGTCCATTTTTGTCTCAGCGGCTAACCGCAAGAAGATGTCTGGTTTGATTCGTCTACGAAGTAAAGAAAGAAGACAACATCCAGATAGCCAACACGATGAAGACTCCGCCCATGACTTTCTGTTGATAGGTACGAAACTTAGCATTCTCTACGAGAGACTTACCAATCGTACCCACTAAAGCCACCAGCAAAAAGTTGAACGTTAAACCGAGAACATTCAACAATAAACCCAGAACGAGCATCTGCTCACCAGAAGTCGCTTCAATATTCGTCGACACAAACTGTGGTAAGAACATCACAAAGAAAACCAACGCTTTAGGGTTAAGCAGGTTACTAATCAGTGCTCGTTGATAGTAGGCTTTTGCAGCAAAGTTGTCGCTTAACTCAGGCGCATTGCCCTGCTCTGTTCGAAGACAATCCCCCCCCATTTTTAATAAGTAGGTACCGCCTAACAGATGAAGGGCTTTTAAAGCCACTGGACTCATCGCAATCAATGCTGAAACACCCATTGCTGCCAATACTGTCAGGATAATTCCAGAAGTCGCGTTACCCAAACTTGCAAACACACCAACCTTGCGGCCATAGCTCATACTTGAGCTCGCGATGAGTAACATATCAGGGCCAGGCAAAAGGAGAAGTGCAACAACGGCAGTCAGGTAAACAGGTAGGATGGCTAAGTCGATCATGGGTTTCAGTATTGATAAAAACGGAGGCGGATTTTATATCAATTACCAACACCCTTCCAGATGCAATTAGTTGTAAGATAGTAAAATATTCGAATTAAATACCATCAATGAACAATAAAGCAAATTTATTAACCAAATAGAAAAGACTACTTAACTTGCTACCCACTCGATCTCAATTAATGTCGTTTCACCACACTTTAGGCGACCAAGGAAAATATCACCTCGATGCACTTCACCAACACCTTTGGGGGTACCTGTCATTACAACATCGCCATCAAGCAAAGTCGTGTAAGAAGAGAGCTCTTCTAGGATAGTTTGTGGAGAATACAGCATCTGCTCAACGTGGCCCTTTTGAACGCGGACACAGTTAATAAATAATTCTAGGTTTAAGTCAGAGAGATCAAAATTATCAACGGGAACAAAGCGACTAAAGACAGCAGAACCATCAAAGGCTTTGGCACGCTCCCAAGGTAAACCTTTGGCTTTTAAACTGCTTTGCAACTCACGCTTGGTAAGGTCTAAGCCGAATCCCACAGCAGAGTATTCACCTTTTTCAACAATAAAACAGATCTCTGCTTCGTAGTGCAGCGCTTCTTGATGAAAAGAAGACAGAGAGGAAGTAACGCTGGTGCTTGGCTTATTGAAAACCACCATAGAGTCAGGGATCGCATTGTTAAGTTCTTCAATGTGATCGACATAGTTACGCCCTACACACAGTACTTTTGTTGGGGTTGCTGTTCGTTTCGAATTCATCAATTGTTTCTGATCTACAACGCTGCTCATAGTTTATCCCTTAACTATTTTTAGAGAGCAGAGTTTAGCGCATCATAAAATGAGAGTCTTCGACAAGATGATTACCGATCTCTAAATTCTGATCTTGAGCTCAATTCATTGATTTGAATACTTTTAGGTAAATATCGGTGTATATCTCGACCGACCCTCCAGGAATAGAGTCATCGGCTTACATAAATTAGAGAAAATGAAACTAAAGTAGGCAGTTAAATTTGAAGAGCATTAAAACGAAAGAAGCCCTCTCAAACCATAGGCTTGAGATGTAGTGGTCTAATGATCCCGGACACCAAATTAGGTGGTAAAGTCTCCACCATAAATGAGGTGTTCAATGACAAAACGACAACGACGTACATTTTC